>QWHC01000025.1 GCA_021404685.1 Chloroflexi bacterium CFX4
AATGGAGTCTCTTTCGAGAAGGACGGCAGGCGTTTCTCCGCGCCACCTCACCGCCGCTCGTAGTTTAGTGTCGCCCCTCAGCCGCCTGCGGGGAAAGGGTTAGAGGTTGGCTAGGTGATCCCCACGCCTGCAAGGGAAAGCCACGCTCCTGAATGGGCTGCATATAGGTTATAATAGAGTTAAATAAGTACACTTGTGCGAAAGGGAATCGGCATGTGTGGACGATATGCAGTCAGCACGCCAACCGAACAGCTTGCAACGCACTTCAATGCCCAAATGCCCTCTGAATGGCAGCCGCGCCGCAACGCTGCGCCAAGCCAAAACTTACCCGTCTTGCTCAATGATGGCAGCCGCCGCATTCACCTGCTGAACTGGGGCTTCGTGCCGCCGTGGGCGCCCAGCACGCGCCTGATCAACGCCCGTGCCGAAACGCTCACCGAAAAGCCAACCTTTCGCAGTGCCTTTCAACGGCGGCGCTGCCTCGTGCTTGCCGATGCCTTCTATGAATGGCAGGCAAAGGGTAAACGCAAACAACCTATGCGCTTTGCTCTGAGCAGCGCGGCGCCCTTTGCCTTTGCCGGGCTGTGGGAACAGCGCGAGGAGACAACCGCTTTCCTGATCATCACCACCACGCCGAACGCGCTGGTCGCGCCCGTTCACAACCGAATGCCCGTCATCCTGCCGCCGGAAGCATATGCAGTCTGGCTGGATAAAACGACGCCCATCGAAGCGCTCCAGCCCTTGCTGGTTGCCTTCCCTGCCGATCAAATGACCTGCACCGAAGCGGACTCCGCTTTGTTACGTGATTTCACCGCCTGACCATACTCAATATGAGAGAGTGAGTTGCCTAAATGCGCCGTTTTTTGCCTTTATTGTTCCTTCTTATCGTAGTTGGCTGCGGCAGCGCACCCACTGAACCGCCAGTGCCGCCGCCGCCGACTCGTTCAGCAGCGTTGGCGGCTGATGGCGCACGGTTGCCCAGCGGCAGCCTAATCATGGTTCAGAACAATCAGCGCATTGCCCTGCTGCCTGAAGGGCGCAGCTTGCCTATCTCTGACGCACAATTCGGCGTGCGCGGCGCACCAAACGGACGCTACGGTGTGGCATTTGCACCGAATGGCAGTGCCTTCGACTTGCTCTTGATTGACTATGGGCAAACGCCGCCCGAAATGCGAGAGATTGCCGAAGGGCAGGGGCTGATCAATCCTGTCGTCACTTGGCAAGCGGACTCCAGCGGCTTTGCCTTTTATGATTTTCCGCTCTTTGGCGGATTGCGCGGCACGCTGAATACGCTTTACTATTACAGAATAAGTGATGGGCAAAGCCGCGCCTTGCTGCCAAGCGAGAGCATCAGCGGCGGGCGGGCGGCGGCACTTGCCTTCTCGCCAAACGGCATTTACCTGCTCTATGCGGTGCTGAGCGAAGATACTGAGGCAATTGGCGCGCAAAGCGGCGCAGGCTACTTGCTAAATCTGCTGGGTGGGCAGCCGATTGCCCTTGCCGCAGACGCATTGCTCGGCTTTAGCGGCTGGCTGGGCGATAGCAGCGGCTTCCTGACCGTCCGTGATGATCCGCAGAGCGGACGGAGCATCGCAGCACTGCACCGCCTGACGCAGCTTGCCACACCTATCCGCCTAACGCCAGAGGACGGCGACGACACGCTGATCGCCAGCGCACCGGATGGCAGCCGTTTGGTGGTTGCCTCACGCGGGGAAAGCGGCGGGCTGCTGAGTTTGCTCTCTGCTGATGGCAGCGGGCGGCAAGTGCTGCATCGTTTGGCAGTCGGGCAGAGCATATCTGCCTTGCTGTGGGCAGAAGCAGAGACTATCTATTTCAGTGTTTCAAGCAGCGAAGGCGACCAAACATGGCGCATGGCGCCTGATGGCAGCACACCTACGCAGATCGCAGAGGGCGTGCTGCAAAGTGTAGTTCGCTAGGCGCTGTCTATCAGAAAGATACACAAAAGCTATGGATGATATTCTGAACCGCCGCCGACGCGGTATGGGCTGTATGTTAATTTTCGTTCTGGTCTTTCTTTGCGTTGGATCATCAATCCTTGCTTTAGATCGCGTCTGTGTTTCGGCGCTTAGTTGGCGGGTACCCGTTCACCCGGAGTCGGTCATCACGCGGCAGCGCCACAACTTCCTGACAGCGAACGGCATGGGACAGAGCGTCACAACCTACTTTGTGCCGGGCGCGCCGCGTGAGATTGATGCATGGTATAACCGCCAAGTGGGCGAGAAGCTGAACGCGCTAGGGCGCAGTCCTGAACTTTCATTCTACTATAACATCACCTCTGTGGCGAAAAACGTTGGCTTCGCTGAGGACGGCGTGAACACGCAATTGATCGTGATCGCGCACTGCTTAAGCAGCCGCGCCGAATAGAAGCGATTTCAAAACCTGTGTCAGGTTTGCCTCTCAACCTTGCCCTTTAGCAGATACCCACACCCTCCGCTTCCCTTTCCCTGCTTGCGGGGAAAGGGATAGGGGTTTTTCCCAAGCACTCTATGCCTTGTTTGTTAGAGCGTTTTTGTTTAGCCGCGAATTATATAAGCACTTGAATCAAACCTGTAAAAATGTTGCAAAAGTAACCTGTGCCAAGCTATTGAAGGCTATCAAATTAAGTAAAAATTCATTTAGAATGAGAAAAGAACTCATACGCAAACGCATGAAAGGAAATACGTTTTGAGCGCACCAAAAATTCAGGCAGACTATAGCAGTCTGGGTGATATCGCTAAACATTTTGCCTCCAAAGCGCAAGAGACCAACAATCTAATTCAAACCGTTGGGCGCTGCATCGAGAGCTTGCAGCGTGGTGGCTGGCTTGGCAAAGGCGCTAACCAATTCTACGCAGAAATGCAGAACGAAGTTTCGCCTGCCATGCAGCGCCTTCGTGCTGCGCTGGATGATGCCAGCAGCGCAACCTCGCGCATTGCTCAGGCGATGGAGCAGCACGAACGTGAGGCGGGCGCACTCTTTATGAACGGCGGTACGGGCGGCGGTACAGGCTCAGGCGATGCGAGCGGCGTTGGCAGCACAACGGGCGGTGGCAGCCTTATGGATCGCGTCACCAACTTTATGCGTGATATGATCGCGGGTGGTGCCGATAACCGCAATGGCTTCGTAAAAGCGCTTAATAAGCTGCTCGGCACCGGCGTTGGCGAGGCAGTCGGCAAGGCAGCCGAACATTTCCTCAAGCATGGCAGCGATGCCTTCAAAAAGGCGCTAGGCGGACTCGGTGGCGGCTTCCTAAGTGGTGCCGTAGACCTTGCCTTTGCCTATATCAACGGTACGCCTATCAATGGCAACGCGGTCTTTGATCAGTTGACTAGCGGCGGCATTCAAGGGCTGATTGGGTTGCATCCAATTGGGCGCGGCGTGCTGTTAGCAGATGCCGGCATCCAGATCGTTGGGCAGGCAGCCGCACAGGGTGCTGCGAACAACGCGGATTGGCTCTCGAACAATAATTTGGCGCGTGCCGAGAATATTCGCCAAACAGCGGGACGCTTTGGCACCGCGTTGGATAACCTGAGCATTGATAACCGCATTGATGGTATCGTCGGCGCAGTTCGCAGTGGCGTCCAAAACGGCGACTTTTTGGGTGCAGTTGGCGGTGTTGGCACGGAACTTGGTCGGTTCTTGGTTGGCGGCGTTGGCGGCACCGTTGTGGAAGGCGGTATACTGGCGTGGCACACTGGCGCCGGCTTGGCATCGCGGGCTGGCGATGCCATCGGCAGTCTCACCAGCAGTGCAGCCGACAAAGTTAGCGGCTTCTTCAGATCGCTATTCTAAGCACAGCCAACTGACGACCCTGTCTGCCTGTTAGCAGCGAAAAATCCCATAAATATGGAGAGGGCTATACAGCGCCAAAAGCCTGTCAATGCCCTCTAATCCTGAAGACATAAGCGAAAACGGAGTGAAACATTATGACGAACCCAACAAGCGGCGCACAAGAGAGCGTGCCAGCCATGCTGCTCGATCTGAGCGATTATGAAGTGGCGATGATCCTACGCCAGCTTGGCGCGCCGCGCCTGCCCGGCTTTGTGCCAGAAGTGATCATTGATGCCAATGCTGAAGCAATTTTGCAGGGCGTGTTGCTGGCGCGTGGCTTGGCAGCCCTGACGCCTGAAGGCACGGTTGCCATCGAAGATGGCGCGATGGCAATTGTGGGCGCAGGTGCGCTCTTTGGCGCAGCACTCTCGCTGACTACCGCTAACGAGCAGAATCAGGTTGGACAGCACTGGTTCTATATCGCGCCCGGACTCACGGTTTACCACAGCGCGATCTTGCCGCGTGTGCAGCGCTTCCAGACCGTGCCAGATGGCCTTGCAATGACGGTCATGCTGGCGCAGTTGATGGGCATTGATCCAAACGCCACGGTGAAACCTGCCAGCGAAGGCACCACCATGCCCTTGAGCATTTGGGAGCGCATCACAGAGCAGAATCGGGCAGGCGAACAAGCAGCACTCGCACAGGAACTGGCAAGCCTAGACGCGCCTGCGGAAGTAACCGCCGCTGTCACGCAGCCTTCCCGCCGCATGATCGTCTCGATGGTCTATCCGCGTGCGGATGGCAACGTAGACGCCGATATGCTGATCGTGCTGGCAACGGCAAATGGTTTCTGGTTGGTGCGGGTTGAGGGTGATACCGTTGAGATGACGCCCGCCAATAGCCGCGAAACGCTGGACGCGCTGGCAGATTTGGTGACGCAGCGCGCACGCGCCGCCTAAACAATACGCGCAACGACTGCAAGCAGCCCTTAGTCTTCCTAAGGGCTGTTTTTGTTATCTGAACGGTTGTTATTTGAAAGGTATTGTCCAAAAGTTGCCAGGCTTGCCCATTTCGCCTACGATCTAGGCAGATTTTTGCTTTTCAACATGGAGTTTCCAACAATGGCTGTCAGCCTACCCGAAAATCTGCGCGATTTGTTCACGCGCCCAATCCCTTGCGCTTTGGCAACCGTTATGCCCGATGGTCAGCCGCAAGTGACGCCCGTCTGGTTCGACTTTGACGGTGAGCATATCATTGTGAACACCGCCCGCGGACGCCAAAAAGACCGCAACATGCGCCGCGATGCCAAAGTGACCGTCCTCATTATTGACCCTGAGAATCAATACCACTGGGCAGAGGTGCGCGGCGTGATTGCCGAAGAAACTGAAGAAGGCGCGCATGATGTCATCAAAAAGCTCGCGCTCAAATATCGCGGCAGGGAAGAATATGAATTGGCGGAAGGCGAGGTGCGCGTCACCTACAAAATCGCCATGCAAAAGATCAATGGGCGTTAAACAGCATGTCCGAAGAACTGCATACGACCGCTGAACACCTTGAGATCGGCGGTGTGCCGTGCCGCGTGCGCGTGCCGCAAAGCGCAAACGCACATCCACTGCTGGTGATGTTGCACGGCTTTGAAGGCGATGAAGACGCACCGTGGGTGTTCAGCCGTGCGGCAAGCGCCGAATGGCTGATCGTGAGCCCGCGTGCGCCCTTGAAGGCGCCTAATCAGGGCTATTCATGGTTCAGGTTTGAGGTGGGCAAAACCGATCCCGCCACTTTGCAAGAGGCACTCGTTTACCTTGATAGCTTGATCGCAGGTATCAAACAGCGCTACACGGTGGATGATACGCGCTTGGTGATGCTCGGCTTTTCGCAAGGCGCCTCGATGGCGTATGCTTACATGCTGGCAGAGCCAACGCGCCTGCGTGGCGTTGTCTCGTTGGGTGGCTTCATTCCCGGCTATCTGACCAAGCAGATCATCCCGCCCTTGGGCAATCTGCCAGTGCTGATCCTGCACGGCACAGAAGATGACGTGATTCCAGTCGAAATTGCGCGCAAAAACCGCGATCTGCTGACCACGCACGACGCCCAAGTCACCTTTTTTGAGGAAGCGGTTGGGCATCGCGTGGGTGCGGGCGGAATGCGTTTACTGACGCAGTGGCTGGCAGAACGGCTATGAGCTACAGCGCGCCTTTTTCGGTGGATTTGCGCGGCAAAGTGGCGCTCGTCACGGGCGGCGGCGCTGATGTCGGACGGGCGATTGTCTTGGCGTTGGCAGCCGCTGGCGCTGCGGTTGGCATTGGCGACCTGAATCCAGATCGTTCCGACGCGCTGGCTGAAGCGATCACGGCACAGGGCGGGCGCGCTTTCGCTTTTCAAGGCGATGTCTCGAACAAATATCAGGCATCTGCCCTGATTGAGGCAGTGCGGGATCGCTTTGAACATCTGCACATCTTGGTGAATGCGGCTGGCACGCTGCGCGCTGCGCCATTCGTCAAGATTGACGAGTATGATTGGCGGCGCATCATCGAGATCAACCTGACTGGCACCTTCTTCATGACTCAGCTTGCCAGCCGCGTCATGATCGAGGAAGGCGGCGGCGTGATCGTCAACCTTGCCAGCGCTTATGGGCATTCGCTGCCCTTGGCAGACCATGCGCCTTATGTTGCCAGCAAAGCCGCCATCATCGGCATGACCCGTGAGGCTGCCCGCGAACTTGCGCCGCAAGGCGTTCGCGTCAACGCGATCTGCCCTGCCGAGATTGCGCTGCCCAACGTGCCGCTGCCTGCCACCACGCACAACCCGCAGGGCAGGCTTGGCACGCCTGAGGAAGTGGCATCCGTGGTGCTATTCCTGTGTTCGGATGCAGCGCGCTTTGTGACAGGGCAAGCGTTGCACGTGGATGGCGGACTCGCTATGCCGTGAGGGCAAACTTACCCACCCCTAATGATTCCCTTTCCCTGCCAGCAGGGAAAGGGTAGAGTCAGCCAGAGACCACTGCCAAAGCGTACACACGCAGCGCTACTCAGGGCGTGTGCCGTCGCTCTTAAGGCGTCCTTCTGCCAAATCCGCCTGAAGTTGCAGCAGTTCCGCTTTCACCGCCTCTGGGATGACTGTCTCAAAGTCGTGGAAGGGTGCCAGCGCCACCTCGCCAATGTAGTTCGCCTCTTTCAGGGTGCCGGCTGCCACCTGCTCAATAATATCCGCCACGCCTTCGGTAATCAGCTTTAAGCCGCTGGTCACAAGGCAGGGCTGTGCCTCTGGCACGGTGAACCACTGGTCAGTATCCACACCGATGCAGTAGCGCGGATTATCGGCTGTGGTGCGCTTGGCAACTTCCTGCAAGCCGCCATTGCCCGTTTTGCCGCCGCCGCTGAAGATGACATCCGCACCCTGATCCATCGCCTGCGCGGCAGTTTGCGCGCCCCAGGCGGGGTCTTCAAAGGCGACCACCAGGCTGCCGGGATGGTAGGTTGCCAGAATGCGAATATCAGGCTTGGCAAAGCGTGCGCCGGCCTCAAAGCCCTCGCGGAAGCGCACCACCGGCGGTAGATCGGTGGGCAGCACCGCGCCAATAATGCCGCTGCGCGAAAGGCGCACTGCCAAGACGCCCGTCAGAAAGCCGATCTGGTCTTCGGGGAAGATAAGCCCTGTGAGGTTTGATAAGCGCTCGCCCTTGCCTTCCATCAGCAGTTCGGCGTCCACATCCACCATGATGAAGTGCGTATCGGGATATTGCTTGGCTGCCTCAAAAGTTGCATCGCCTAGCGCAAAGCCAACGCTGACGATTACATCATATTCTTGATCGGCAAAGAGGCGCAGGTTGTTAGCATAATCTTCTGGGTCGGTCGTTTCAATAAAATCTGCAATGCCGCCTAATTTATCGGCAGCCAGTTTGGCGCCTTCCCACGCGCTTTGGTTAAAGCTGCGGTCATCCACCGGTCCGATATCGGTCACCAGCCCGATCCGAAATTCGGTTTGGGCGCGAATGGCAGGTGGCTTGGCTGCGGAAAGGCTGCCTAGCACAGCAGCGATCACAAACAGGGCAATCATACGTCTCATGTCCCGACTCCTACACGCTGAGCAATTCACGGTTAGGCAGAGATAGGCAAGCGATTGTACCACTACGGTGCGCCTTCTGCACAGTTTGCTTGCAGGCGCGTCCTTTTGGTATAGTTATTCCCTTGAGAGGCGTCTATGACAGCACAAGCAGACATCGGCATCGTCATCGTCAATTGGAACACGCGCGAACTGTTACGCGGCTGCCTGCGCTCGCTTGCCGAGAGCGATGCGCGTGTAGTGCGGCGTGTGGTGGTGGTGGATAACGCCAGCAGCGATGATAGCGCGGCAATGGTGCGCGCCGACTTTCCCGATGTGACTCTGATCGAAAACCCGCAAAATACGGGCTACGCCGCCGCCAATAATCTTGGGTTGGAGCAGCTTGGCTTTGGGCGCCCCTGCCATGCGTCCGCGCCACGTTATGCCTTACTGTTGAACCCTGATACCGAACTGCCGACCGATGCGCTCTCCCAAATGGTAGCCCGCCTTGATTCCGATCCGCAGATTGGCGCAGCAGGGCCGCGCTTGGTGCTGCCTGATGGCAAACTCGACCTTGCTTGCCGCCGCAGTTTTCCCACGCCGGAAGTCGCGCTGTGGCGCATGGTGGGTTTGAGCAAGCTATTTCCCAAAAGCCGTCTGTTTGGGCGCTATAATCTGACCTACTTAGATGAACATCTTGAGACGGAAGTAGATTGTGTGGTGGGCGCCTTTATGATGGTGCGCCGCGAGGTGATTGAGCGCGTTGGGCTGCTGGATGACACATTCTGGATGTACGGAGAAGATATAGATTGGGCGTATCGAATCAAACAAGACGGGTGGAAGATACTGTACTATCCGAAGGTGACGGTCTTACACATCAAGCGGGCAGCCAGCCGCCAGAATCCACGGACGAAGCTGGAATTTCAGCGCGCCAGCCTGATCTTCTACCACAAACACTACGCACGGACGACGCCGCGCCTGATGCACTGGGCAGTGTTGCTGGGGCTGCTGATCAAGGGTGGGCGCCCGCTGTGGGCAGACATACGGGCGTTGGGCAAATCACATTGACGGCTGAACCACCGCCGCGCCTACGGGGTGCGTTGGCAATTTTGCTGGTGCTGATTGATGTTGGGATGCTCGGCGCAGCTTTTGTGCTGGGCTATTTTGCGCGCCGCGAGGTGCCGCTGTTTGCCGCGCCAATTGATCCGCCCTCGCTGCGTAGCTATATCCCAGTTTTCATCATCCAAACCATTACGATCCTGACCATCTTCTACTTTGCGCGGCTCTACCACCAGCGGCGGGCTGCCAGCCGTATTGATACGCTCTATGCGATTGCCGCCTCTGTCTCAATCGGCGTGGTCATGTCCAACGGCTTTTCAAGCATTCTGCTGAAAGGCACGGGCATCGGCACGGACTATCCGCGCCAAATGATCCTCTATGTGTGGTTTTTCACGCTCATCACAATGACGGTTGGGCGCGAACTGCATCGCCAAATTACGGTGCGCTTACGCAAGTTGGGCTTTGCGCGTGATCGCGTGCTGATTGTGGGCGCGGGTGAAGTGGCGCAAGGCATCATTCAGCACATTCATGCCAGTCCGCAGCTTGGCTATCGGATTGTGGGCGCCGTCAACGGGCAGACGGGAAAATCGGTGGCGCATGTGCCGATCATCGGCTCGGCGGCTGCCCTGTCCGATCTGATTGATACCTACCACATTGATGAGGTCATCATCGCGCAGCCAGAACTCCAGCGCCAAGAATTGGTTGGTCTGGTGGCGCGCTGCCAGCGTGGGCGCGTCAGCATCAAAATCTACCCTGACCTGTTCAGCTACATGGCAGGCGGCATGAGTGTGGATGATCTCGGCGGGTTGCCACTGCTTTCGGTGCGTGACGTGGCGCTGCGCGGCTGGAAGCTCTCGCTTAAGCGCGGCTTGGATATTTTTGGCGCGGCGGCGGGCTTGATCTTCCTCTCGCCGTTTATGCTGTTGACTGCCATTCTGATCAAGCGTGAGTCGCCCGGGCCGGTCTTTTTTGCCCAAGAGCGCATGGGCTTGGATGGTCGCCCGTTTCCAATGCTCAAGTTTCGCTCCATGCGCGTTGACTCTGAGAAGGGCGGCCCCGGCTGGACGACGGCGAACGATCCGCGTGTGACGCGCATTGGCAAGTGGATGCGCCGTAACAACTGGGACGAGATTCCGAACCTGATCAATGTGCTGCTTGGGCATATGAGTCTTGTTGGTCCGCGCCCGGAGCAAACACACTTTGTACAGCAGTTTCGAGAGCGTATTCCGCGCTATATGGAGCGCCACCGCGAAAAGGCAGGCATGACGGGCTGGGCGCAGGTGAACGGCTTGCGCGGCGATACCAGCATTGAGGAACGCATTAAATATGACCTGTGGTATGTGGAAAACTGGTCGTTCTGGCTGGATGTGAAGATCATCTTACGGACGATTGTGCAAACGCTGACCGGCAGAAGCAAAAATGCTTACTAAGGCACGCGGATTCAGATGAGTGCTGTCTCAACTGGCGACATGCACCTAATGAGCTTGCCTCGCGCTGAATGGGAAGCACACAAGGCACAAGCATAGGAAGGGTATTGGCGCTCAATGGGCGAACTTTTGATCATCCTGCTGCTTATCATCGCCAACGGCGTTTTTGCGATGTCTGAAACTGCCTTGCTCTCGTCGCGCAAGGCGCGTTTGCAGCAGCGCGCCAATGGAGGCGATGCACGCGCTGCGGCAGCCCTTGAACTTGCCAACAAACCAAACACCTTCCTTGCCACAGTCCAAATCGGCATCACGCTGATCGGCATTTTGGCAGGCGCGTTCGGCGGCGCAACATTAGCTGGCAGCCTGGCGGATATTTTGCGCGGCGTGCCATTTCTGGCGCCTTCCGCCGAAGCTATCGCCTTCACCTTAATTGTGTTGCTGATAACCTACCTATCGCTCATCATCGGCGAACTTGTGCCTAAACAACTTGCCCTGAACAATCCTGAGCGCATTGTTTCGCTTGTGGCTGCGCCAATGAGCATTCTCTCGCGGCTTACGGCGCCGCTGGTGCGCTTGCTGGATGGTTCGACCAGTTTGGTGCTGCGGTTGCTGAATGTGCGCCCATCTGACGAGCCAGCCGTGACCGAAGAAGAAATCAAGGTCATGATTGCACAGGGCGCCCAAACAGGCACTTTTGAGGAAGTTGAACGCGAATTGGTGGATGGTGTTTTCAGCCTTGCCGATGTGCGCGTGGATGCGCTGATGACGCCACGCACAGAAGTGACCTGGTTTGAAGTGAACGAACCGATTGAGTCCGTGCGGCAAAAGATCGTTGAAAGCGGCAAATCGCGCTTTCCAGTGGCACGCGGCAGCCTTGACGACGTGATCGGTGTGGTGCGCGCTAAGGATTTGTTGGCACGCGCCCTTGAAGGCTTGCCCTTTGACCTGACGGCAAGCCTTCAACCGCCGCTTTTTGTGCCGGAATCGCTCACGGCGCTTAGGATGCTCAACCAGTTCCGCGATGCGAATACGCACATCGCCCTGATCATTGATGAATATGGTGGTTTGCGCGGCGTGGTGACCATTGCCGATATTCTCGCAGAGATCGTCGGCGGCATTTACCTTGAAGAAGAAGCGGTTGAACCGGATGTGGTGCAGCGCGAAGATGGCTCATGGCTGATTGACGGCATGTTCATGGTGGATGACCTCGAAGCGATGTTTCCAATGCTGACCCTGCCCGCTGAATCTGAGCGCGAGTACCAAACGTTGGGCGGCTACTTGATGAGCCAATTTGGGCGCATTCCGCAAATGGGCGATCTGCATGAGGCGGACGGGCTGCGCTTCGAGGTGGTGGATATGGACGGCTACCGCGTGGATCGCGTCTTGGTGGCAAAAATTCCGCCGCCTCAGGACGCTGAAACGGCGGACAGCACCACAGCCTAGAAATTGGCGCGTGTGGGCAGCGGCGTCGGTGTGGGCGAGGGCGTCAGCGTGATGACAGGCAAGCGCGGCGCACGCGGAAGAGGCGTGCTGGTTGGGGCGCGTGTCCATTCAAAAGGGCAGCGGAAACGCTTGGCAAAAGGCGGCACACCGTTCGCGCTATAGGGTCCGTCAAACCACTGGACGGTGAAGATGGGCAGCGTGCGGTCAATCACAGCAGCGATTCGGCTGCCATCGCGGGCAGTTTGCACCACAACCCTGCCGGCAACTTCTGTCAGGTCATCAAAGACGAAGATAGTCAGGCGGTAGCCGCTGCTATCAGGGCGAATGCCCCACACTTCAAATTCGCGCCATTCCGCATCGCAGTAGATCACAATCCGATCTGTTGGATCACCTTCCACGCGGTCATCATCAGGGTTGAAGCCTTCAAAGTCGGGTGTGTCTTGGGCGTAGGCTTTGGGCAGGCTCAGTGTGCCAGCACCTAGCCCAACCACGAATAGCCCGCAGAGCAAAGCAGCTGCGATCAGGATTACGAGAAATGTCTTTGCGCGCATGATGTCCGTTCCTCAACGCCGTTTTTTTGACCATTATACAGCAGAGCATTGCTCAGAGGATCAGGGCAGGGTTGCCTCGATGAAAACTGTCTCGCCTGCTTTTAGGCAGATCGGCACGTCTAAGGGCGTGCCACGTGCGCGCAGACGGTAGCAGCCTGCGGGCAAATCCGCTAAGGTGAAGTTTTCATTGAAGTCGGGATCGCTGCGTAGGTTCGGGTCGGAATAGGTGAAGGTGTACGGCGCACGGGTTGGCGCGGAAAGCGTAAGGCGCACACCCAGCGCAGGTGACCCATCAGCGTTGAGCAAGCGCCCGATCAGAGTGCCAGTGCCGTCCAGCGGTGCATACCACAACTCTGGATTGCGCGTGGCAAAGTAATCCTCGGCGTTGCCAACGCGCACCTCAAAATGCAGGTGACTGCCTAAGGCGATGCCCGTTGCGCCGACTGCGCCGATCACTTCGCCTTGCGCCACGTGCTGCCCAACCTCTACGTCAATGCGGTAGAGATGCCCATAGAGCGTGAACACAGCACCGCCTTCAGGCGCTTCCAGCGCGTGTTGCATAATGATCAGGTTGCCGTAAAAGTTTGGCTTCTCGCCAAAGACGCGCTCAAAGTCGTTGCCAGCATAGTAGATGATGCCATCGGCGGCTGCCAAGACGGGCGTACCACGCGGATTGACCATATCTACGCCGTGGTGAATGGGCGATTGATGGTTGCGGTGCCAGCCATAGGGAAAGCCAACCGCTGATTGGGCGTTGGCGCGCAGCGCGATGGGGCGCGCCAGCCAGTAATGGGTGTTCTCCACCACATAGCCTGCTGATTCCTGCCCAAACACGGGCGACAGACTGAGCAACAAACAGAGCGTGAGCAGGAATCCGAGTGATCTTCGCATGGGCATTACTCCGAACGGCGCTCACCGTTGCAGGTGCTGGGCGACCACAACCCACGCCCTGCTTGGCGTGCGTCGCTTTGCACTTGCCTGAATTGGCGTTGGTATTTATGCGCGTTTCCGCGATAGGTGTACTCGAAAGCGTAGCCTTCCGCGATCATCTGCATGTTGTAGAGCCTGCCATCGGCAAACCACACAAAACGCAGATAGCGGTCAAACTGATCGCGGTCATCTTGGGAAGCGTCTGCCTCAAGGTAGACGGTCTGCCCTTCCAGCAGCCGTTTGGCATAGGCAGCCGCCTCGCGCCCGAAACACTGAACAGGGCGGTTCGGATCAACCGACTCCGGCGTATCCATGCCGAGCATTCGGACGCGCCAGCGCACACCGTTGACCAGCACATCGGCAGTATCGCCGTCTACGACGCGGCTAACGCGCCCTTCGGTCAGGGTGCGCGGCATGGTTGGATAGTTAATGGTCAGTGGTGGCGCGGTTGGTTGGCTGATGACGTTGCCCAGATCGCCGCACGCGGCAAGGCTGAGCAAAAGCACCAGCAGCAGGCGGAAAGGCTTAAGCATCATCACTCCGTATAGGCAGGTTGGCTGCTGCGCCAACGCGCATAGGCATCTTCAAGGCTGAGCAGCGGCTTTTTAAGCAGCAATTGCGCTTTGCTCACATCGAGCGTCAGGTTGGCAGGTCGCCCTGTCGAGGCGGAAGAGACTGCCTCAATGCGCGCCGCGGCAATGCCAAGCGCCTCCAACAGTTTTTCGCCAAGCGTTAGGCGGCTGACGGCGGTGGGTGCTGCGACGTTCAGCGCGCCGCTGAAGAAGGGATTTTCGATCAGCTCTAGGATCGCCTCCGCTAGGTTGACGACCCAAATGGCGCTCCGCATCTCATCCTCATAGAGGCGCAGCGTCTCACCACGCTGCACTTTCTCCAGCAGCCACTCCGTCTGCTTGTTGCCACGCTCAAAATCATAAATGAGGCTGGTGCGGATGACGTGATCCGCCATCAGCTCCATCTCTGCCTTTGCCTGCCCATAGGCGGAGAGCGGCGAAGGCGGCGCGTCATCGGCGTAAGGCGGTTGGGTACCGTCAAAAACCATGTCGGTAGAGAGGAAGACCAAAAGCGTTTCACGCGGGCAGAACGTCCGCAAGTGATAGGCCGAGGCAACAATTTGGGCGCGCAAATTGGGCGCGCTCATTGGCGGTACGGCGGTGTGTAGAATGATATGCGGCTGGACCCGATCAAGGGCGGCTTTCACCGCTTCCCGATCATTCAAGTCCAGCTGAAGCGGCGTGCCTGCGCGTAGGCGGCTAGGGCGGGTAAGGTAGCTTGCCGTCACGGCGTAGCCTTTGGCAGCCGCCTGCTCGCACAAGACGCGCCCAAGATCACCACTGCCACCTGTGATCAAGACCTTTTTCACGTTGTTCCGTCCTTACTCCTCTGTGATGCCAAGCTGATCAAGGGCTGCTTGTGCGGCTGCTTGCGCCGCGCTGCGTTTGCTGCTGCCGCTGCCTGTGCCGTAGCACTGCTCATCAATGAAGGCGGCAACCGTGAAAAGCGGCGCGTGTTCAGGTCCCGTCATCGAAAGGACTTGGTAGCGCGGCGTTTTACCCAACGCCGTTTGAGACCATTCCTGAAAGCGGCTGCGCGCATCTTTATCCGAATGATCGCGCTGCATTGCGGCTAAGGCACGCTCAAACCAATCTTCCACCAGCGCGTATGCCGCGTCCATGCCCTGATCGAGGTAGAGCGCACCGAGCAACGCCTCAAACGCGCCGCTTAGGTTGCGCGTGCGCGCCCTGCCGCCGCCGTCTTCTTCGCCTTTGCCCATCAGCAGCGCTGCACCAATGCCCAGCTCCGCTGCGTATTGGGCAAGGCGTTCGTTGCCAACCATGCCTGCGCGCAAGCGTGTGAGTGTGCCTTCGCGCTCATTGGGCAGACGGGCATAGAGCCAACGTGCCGCCAAGAATGCCAGCACCGCATCGCCCAAAAACTCTAAACGCTCATTATCGGGCAAGGGCGCCTCAGAATGCTCATTGAGATAAGAGCGATGGGTGAGCGCCTGATGAAATAAGTCAATCGTGCGCGGCTGAATATTCAGGTGCGCCAAAAATGCCGCTGTGCTGTCCAGAAAGGTGCTTGGGTAGCTCATGGTTGCGGTTCGCTCGGTACGTCGGCAGGGGTTGGCGTGTAGTTGCCCTCAACCCAATGGCTGCCATCCTGCCCAACTTCTTTCTTCCAAACTGGCACAATCTCTTTAAGGCGATCAATGCCGTAGCGCGCCGCCTCAAAGCAGCCCTGATCCCGATGTGCGGAGGCACACGCAATCAACACGGTCGGTTCGCCGACAGACAACACGCCCACGCGCTGCACCATAGCGATGCCCTGCACCAACGGATAGCGCACGCGAATCTCGGCGGCAATTTGGCGCATTTTGGCAACAGCCATCGGTTCGTATGCCTCGTATTCAAGGTGCGTGGTTTGGATTGGTTTGCCTTCGGCGTTGGTTTCGCCGCGCACTGCACCGCTGAAGAAGCACACTGCACCTGTGGCAGGCGTTGTGATGGCTGCCAACAGCGCGTTGAGATCAAGCCGATCAGCGGCAATCTGGAACAGTTCGGGATAGCCGCTGCCACCGCTGACAGGCGGAAAAAACGCCACCTCATCCCCATTATGGAGCACCGCACTGCCAAAGGCGAACTCTTGGTTAATGGCGCTCACGGCAGCTTGTAGATGTTCATTCAAGGCAGGCACTTGGGCGATCAGCGCAGCACGCAGATCGTCTAGGGTGCTGCCTTCAGGCAGATTAAGGCTTAGGCGGTTGCTGCCAGCGCGATCTTTTAAGGTGGCGAAGAATAAGATGGTGATTTGCATCGCGGTTCACTCACACTATTCGGCGGCAGGTGGATCAGTGGTATCTTCAGCCAGATAGCTGCCGCTCTTGCCGCCGTGCTTTTCGAGCAGGCGGATATTTTGGATACGCATAGCGCGGTCTACTGCCTTTGCCATGTCATAGAGGGTCAGCGCAGCGACGCTGACGGCGGTCAGTGCTTCCATTTCGACGCCAGTTTTGCCGACGGTGCGCGCTGTTGCCTGAATCAGGATGCGGTTATGCACCGCATCCACAGTCAGCGTCACTTCAATATGTGTTAGCGGCAGCGGATGGCAGAGCGGGATTAACTCGCTGGTGCGCTTTGCCGCCATGATGCCAGCAATCTTTGCCACGCTCAGCACATCGCCTTTTTTGAGCGCACCTTCCGCGATCAGCCGCAGCGTCTCAGGCTGCATCAGCACCTCGCCGCCAGCAACGGCGAGGCGCTCTGTTTCGGGCTTGCTGCCCACATCAACCATGTGGGCAGTGCCATTCTCGTCAAGGTGCGTCAGGCGATCTTCAAGCATGGCTCATGAACCAAATCCGGGACGCTCAGTTGGTTCGGGTGTTGGCTGTGGTTCGGGCGTTGGCAGCGGTGGCTGCGTCGGCTCTGGACCACCGCCCTCGCCGGGACCACCGCCCTCACCGGGACCACCGCCAGAGCCGCCACCGGGCGTTGCGGTTGGCACAAAGGGCGCCGGCGTGCGCGTTGGCGGACGGCGCGTGGATGTGCGCGTGGGCGTCAACGTCGGCGTGCTAGTCGGTGTGCGCGTGGGTGTTAGCGTGCGTGTTGGTGTGCGCGTGGGTGTATTGGTCGGCGTTGGCGTATAGGTGGGCGTATTGGTCGGCGTTGGTGTGTAGGTGCGCGTCGGCGTGCTGGTGGGCGTAAAGGTATAGGTGGGCGTCGCCGTAAAGGTGGGTGTATTGGTTGGCGTGTTGGATGCCGTGCGCGTGGCTGTGGGCGTGCGGGTTGGTGTATTGGTCGCCGTGCGCGTGGGTGTGTTACTAGGCGTATAAGTGTTACTGGGCGTGAGCGAGACCGATTGGAACAGCGGCGCTGTGGTAGATGTTAGCGGAAGGGCTGTTTCAGTGTAGGCTTCTGTCGGCGTTTCGGTTAAGGTCGCAGTTAGCGTTGGTGTTTCAGTGTTGGCGACGGCGGGCGCGTTTTCCATCTGACCCACCAGCAGCGATGCACCAAGCCCAACCAAACCTACAAGGGCAGCCAGCGCCAAGGGCAGCACCACACGCCCGGGCGCCGCAGGCTGCTTGCCCATGCGCGCCACAATAACCGTGATGTTATCATTACCGCCGCGTTTGAGTGCCAGATCAACCAACTGCTTGGTAGCTTTCTGGGCAGACTTGCCTTTCACAATATCACAAATTTCTTGTGGTTCAACCAAGCTCCACAAGCCATCGCTGCAAATGACAAAGACATCGTTCGGCTGCACTTTTAGGCTTTTGATGAAAGGCTTCAGCGGGATGGGCTGCCCAAGAAAAGCAGTGACCATTGAGTTGCGCGAGGCTTTGACTGCCTCTTCAGACATGCCAGCATCAATTTGGCGCTGCATAACGCTTTGATCGTGGCTGAGGCGCTCAATCTGCTCACCGCGAATGAGGTAAACACGGCAATCGCCCACATTAAAGAGTGTTGCTTCGCCATTGGCTTGCAGCACCACGCCGGCAGCGGTCGAGCCGATGCGCGAAAGCCCAACCCGCGCTGATTGATCACGCACAAAACGGTTGGCAGCCTCGAGGGCAGTCTCTAGGCGGCTTGCAACGCTGCCCATACTGCCCTGCCCATAGTAAGCGCGTGTTAGCTCATCAATGGCGGCTTGGCTGGCGGTATCACCACCACCCAAACCACCCATTCCATCTGCCACGACCCAAAGCGCGCCGGCAGCACGCTCTGGGACGTTTTCAGAAGGCAGCCACATGCGGACGGAATCTTCATTCTTTGAGCGCTTTTTACCGACATCACTCATCTGCGCCAGATCAAGCGTTGAGAGAAGGTTGTGTGCCATGCTTTACCATTCCATCTCTCAGCGCCGTGCGCTGGGCATATCTGGGCTAGTCAGATCAGGATCGGAACGCTGGCTAAAGCGCAAGATCGTGGTTGTGCCAAGCCGAATACGGTTGCCTTCACGGAGCGGCGTTGGTGTGTTGGGTGCAAGGCGGCGCTCATCAAGGAAGGTGCCGTGCGTGCTGCTGCGATCTACGATGTAGAACACACCATCCGCGTAGGTAATCTCAGCGTGATCACGCGAGACATTATCATCACTATCAAAGTTCAGGTCGCGCTGCTTGCGCCCAAGCCCAAAGGGTGCGTGGGTGATGCTCACCGTGCGCCCAAGCACAGGCTGATGCCGCGATGTCTCGACTGTTAGCAAGGCGGTGGGCATTGCCACTTGTGGCACGGGCGAGGTGCGGTCATCTGCCATCAGAGAGGGTACAGGCGCCGTGGCATCCATAGCCGGTGGCGGCGGCATACTGCCGCTGCTGCGCGCCGGCGGAATGTGTGGTGCTGGTGCGTGCGGCGCAGGCACCGGTGATGCCGCAGGTTTCTTGGGGCCTTTGGGCTGCGGTTTAGCGCCCTCCAGCTTGCCCACATCAATGGCGCCGGTCAGCTCACTCAGGAAGCCCGTGCCAGTCTTCGGCTTAGCAGGACGCCGCAGCAAGGCAAAGAGCAGGAACACCAAACCGATGACCAATACACCGAAAATGCCCAACACCAACGGACGCTGGCTCGGATTGTTGATTGCCTTACCAATTTGGTAGATCAGGTCGCTCGGCTCTGGTGTTGGTGAAGGCGTCAGGGTTGGTTCGGGCGAAGGCGTGATCGTGGGTGTGGGTGGCGGTGGCACCACCTTAAACTGGAAGGTGGAAGGCGCCGTGATCGGACGGTCTTCATCGTTCAAGCCGCGCAGCACAAATTGGAAATCACCGCCGACGTTGCCACCACCGGGCAGCACGTCAAACAGCACGACCACACGCTCATGCGGCGGCACGTTGAAGAACAAATCGTTACCGATCTTCAAACCCGTGGAAGCATCCACAACCTCAAGGCGGTAGCGTTTGATCAAATGCTCATTTTGGAAGGCGATCTCCACAATGAAGCGGCGATTCTCAGGGTCAGGGCGAATGGTCTGGATGACAGCCGAAGCAACCACCTCTGTTGGCGTGGGCGATGGCGTGGTGGTTGGTGTTGGTTGGCGGTCGTGAATGAATGGGAAGCGGGCGATTGGTCCGAGCTGCTGCCCGTTGTTATCGAAGGATTGCACCGTAAAAACATATTCACCCGCCACAATGCCTTCAAGGCTGAAGAACAACTCTGGTGCTGGTGCCACATTAACGGAATTCCGTTCGAAATTGCCGCGGTCAACGATGGCGATACGTATATTGTCTATGCGTTCAGGGCTGAACAACTCCAGTGTGAGTGTTACGCTATCCTTGATCGCCTCATCGTTATAGCGGATTGATTTAATCTGCCCACCAACAGGCAGCGGCGTTGGTGTGGAAGATGGCGTCGGCGTTGCGGTTGGGTTGAATTCGGCAGTGGTGGTTTGGCGCACAACAACCGATCCATCGCGCCCAAGGGCGGTCACAAGGATGTTATAGCGCCCTGGTGGTGCGTCCAGCGGCAGCGGCACCTCAATCGGACCGGGTTCTAGTGGCGCGCTCTTGATAATCTCGTTGATTTTCGTGCCGCCGCTGGTCGTCAATTCAATGCGATACTCAACAATGGCGTCCGGCGTCACCAGACCGACCAATTCAAAGCGGAAAGCGCGTGCGTTTGAGTCGAAGGATGCAGCGCTCAGGCTGAAGCTGGAGGTTGAGGTGGCTGTTGGCGTCGGTGTTGGTGTGGGTGTTTTGAAGGAATAATCGGCAGGCGAGAGGAAGGTATCATTATTTGAGGTCAGCACGGCGCCGTTTTCCAGCACAAGGCGCAACCCAGCAATGCGTTCACCTTGGCCCGGCTTTACCAAAGCAGTCGCCACACGCACAGCGGCGATAGCGTCGTTAATTTCTTTTAGCAGGCTGGGTAAGTCATTAATAGAAGCGCCGAAGACCGCCGTGCCGCCTGTCAGGCGTGCCATCTGCTCCATGCTGGCTTGATCAATCGGCACATTGGCTTGGGGTGGGCGAAAGTTAATCGTATAAATCGGCACACGAAAACGCCGATTGGTGGCAAGGCTTGTCACATCATTTAGATTTGCACGGCTGCACGGAATTGGCGCGCCAGTTTGCGGATCACGGCGTCCGCCTTGCGTCCAGTCAGACCCACCATCAGAGACAACGATCACAGCACGGCGACCGGGCTGCCCAATCTGATTAATGGCTTCCACGCCACGCAGCGCAGCATCGAACAAGCAGGTGCCATCACCGTTGCGCGGTGTGCTAAGCGCGTTGATGACTTGTTCAACACGGGTCTTATCGTCTGAGGAGCGAATATGCTCAATGATCTCATGGCTGAAAGTGACGATGGTGAAACGGGCTTCGTTGGGCATATTTTTGATCAGCTCAATGGTGGCACGTTTCAAATTGCCAAAGTTCGGGATCATTGTGCCACTCGCATCCAGCATCAGCACGATCTCAATCGGGCCTTTTGCCTGTTCAATCTCAGCATCATAAGGTCCGCCATCGTTGGCATCCAGCATGATGATCTGCCCTGATCGCAGCGGCACATTTAACACCGGGCGGCGGTTGCTATCAATGGGTGTGAAGTAGAGCCGCAACGTTAAGCCGGGCTTATCGGGTTCCTTAAAATCAATTGCCTCGTTGAACAAGATGACGGCTTCCACAGCAACCTGTGCCAGCACGACCATCGGTGTGATCAAGCTGACAATTGCCAGCAGCGCGATCACGATTCCCGTGTAAAATCGCCTTTTCACCTGCATAATTAAACACCTTCTACGGAGTGTGACGCACTCGCCTGAGAGATATGCCTATCCATTATAGCGGATAAAAATCGTTGTGGGCAGTTTTTGCTAGTTTTTTATGCCCGTGTTGTTTAGTCGGCGCTCATCTTCGCGGGCAGCCATCTTCGCATATAGCCCGCCGCTACGCAGCAATTCAGCATGTGTACCTTGTGCCACAAGGCGCCCACTTTCTAAGACATAAATCATATCAGCATCTTTCACAGTGCCAATTCGGTGAGCAATCACTAGGCTGGTGCGCGTCTGCACCACGCCGCGCAACCCTTGCAATATCTCGGCAGCCGTATGCGTATCCACACTGGAAAGCGCATCATCAAGGATCAGGATCGCAGGATCATGCACGATGGCACGCGCAATTGCCACACGCTGCCGCTGCCCACCGGAGAGCATCACGCCGCGCTCACCGACCAATGTCTCCAGCCCGTGCGGAAGCTGCGGCAGATCGTTGCTCAGGCGTGAAAGCTGCACAGCTTGCAATAATACCTCATCATCTAGCGCCAGTTGACTCATCCGCACGTTTTGATGGAGCGGCTGGCTGAACAGGAAGGTAGATTGCGGCACATAGGCGATTGCCCGCCGCAGATCGGCAAGGTTCAGGTCGCGCACGTCATGCCCATCTACCAAGATGCGCCCTTCGGTCGGATCAAACACACGCGCCAACAAGTTTACCAGCAGTGTTTTGCCGCTACCTGTTGCGCCGATAAAAGCAACCGTCTGCCCGGCGGGAATGTGCAGCGAGATATGGCGCAGCAACCATTGACCGTTCACCTGCAAGCCGACGTTCTCAAAGGTGATCTCGCCACGCGGCGAGGGTAACGGCACGGCATTCGGTGGGCTGAAAATTTGTGGGCTTTGCAGCAGCGGCGTTACGCGCTGAAGCGCGCCGCGTGCCTGCTGATAGCGTTGGTAGATGGTGCCAATTTGCAGCAGCACTTGGCTGATGAAGCCGAGATAGAGCAGAAATTGCACGAAGTTACCGAGCGTCATCGCGCCGCTGAGCGTCAGCACGCCGCCAAACAGCACCACGATGCCCGCTGTGCCTTCCGCAATCATGTTGGGCAGCATTCCAACCGGCTCGTAGCGGCGCTTGAAGAACAGCCAGCGCCGCCGATATTCTACGTTTTCGGCGCGGAAATGCGCCGCAACGCCTGCCTCACGTCCAAAGGTCTTTAGCGTTTGGATGCCGCTGACCGAATCCTGAACCAGCGCGGCAAGTATACCTGCTTGCGTCTGAACATCCTCGAACATATTGGCAAGGGCGCGCCCGACGCGAAATTGCAGGCTTGTAGAGATGCTCAGCACCACGAAAACGACGATGGTCAGTGGCAAGTTGACCATGCCTAACAGCACAAAGGTGATCACAAGTGTAAAGGTCGCACTGCCCAAGCGGTTGAAGCCAAGCGCCAGCAAACGCCAAATCATCTCGGTATCGTGGTGCAGGCGCGAGATGAGATCGCCCGTCGGATAGTTCTGATAAAAGCCCTGATCAAGGGTCAGCAGGTTGCCAAACAGCCGCCGCCGTATATCGTAATCGGCGGCGTAGGCAATTGTGCCGCTGTAGTGGCGCTGCCCAAAGAAGGCAATCAGGATGATGACCGCCAAGCCCAGCATGAGCAGCACATCCAACGCGATCTTGCCCAACGCCTCACCGCGACGGATATCATCAATAATCATACCGACCATGTACGGTTGCAGGGCGGTTGCCACGCCACCCACCAATCCACTGAAAAACGCACCCAATGCCGCACGCTTTTGCGAGAGGATGACTTGCCAAAGCAAGTTGATGCGCGGCACAGGCGCCGCCGTAGGTTCTGAGGCAGACATGCTTATGACTCCTGACTGTAGGGAGTTCTATTATAGCAGCTTCGATAAGGGCGTGGTGAAAATCAAGGGCGTGCGCCGCTTGCCGCGCTTGCCAAAACGGGCTATGCTGATGCCTGACCTTACACCTATGCTCAGGAGTTCGCCGCCATGCTCGCCTTCGTGCCGTTAGCGCGCACCACCTTTGATATGCAACTCGCCGAGTCGCAAGCCGCCCTTGCCCGCCAAACCCTACGCACTACCTTTCCCGACCTACTGGAAATTGAAGCCCTGATCACAGATGCGGACAGCATGGCGCGTGCTATCGCGCAGTTGCGCGGCGCGCCGCTTAGCCTGTTGGTCGTTTTTCAGGCAACCTTTGCCGACTCAAGCGCGGTGATCATGCTGGCAGAGGCGTTACGCCTTCCGCTGGTGCTGTGGGCAATTCCAGAGGCAGCCACAGGCGGACGGCTGCGCCTGAACGCGCTGTGTGGCATTAACCTTGCCGCCTTTGCCCTAAAGCGGCGCCGCCTGCCCTATACCTTCTGTTATGCGCCGCCTGATTCGGCTGAGGCATTACGCACTGTGCGGAATGCAGCGAGCGCGGCGGCAGCCTTACGCGCTTTGCGTGGCGCACAAATCGGCGTTGTGGGCGAACATCCAACAGGCTTTGAGCCGTGCGCCTATGATGTTGATCAGCTCAGCGCGCAGTTTGGCATTGGCGTGCAGCCCTACGATCTAGATCAGGCGTTCGTGGCTGCTGATGGCGTGCCTGCTGAGCGCGTCTCCGCCCGCTACGCTGAAGTGGCTGCCAAGCTGAGCAACCTTGCTGAGCTAAATGCCGATCAGGTGCGCGGCACGCTCAGCTTTCACGAGGCGATCCGCGATCAGATCGCGGCGGACGATCTGCGCGGTGTGGCGGTGCGCTGCTGGCCCGAGACGTTCCTTAAGCGCGATTGTGCCATTTGCGCCTCATCTTCGCTGCTGTGTGATTCAGGCATTCCTGCCACCTGCGAGGCAGACGTGAACGGTGTGGTCAGCGGCTTGATTCTGCAAGGCGTTGGCGCTGCAGCTACTTTCGGCGCGGATATGGTTGCCGCCGACGCCGAACGGAACACGCTCACCTTCTGGCACTGCGGCTTGGCGCCGCTCAGTATGTGCGATCCGACTTTTGCGCCGCGTGGCGCGCTGCATAGCAATCGGCAGCGTCCGCTGCTCATGGAATTTCCGTTAAAAGCAGGGCGCGTGACCATCGCACGCCTGACACAAGCAGGCGAATCGGGCGCCTACCGTCTGGTGATCGGCACGGGCGAGATGCTCAGCGCGCCGATGCAGTTCAGCGGCACGAGCGGCGTTTTTCAGCCCGACTCAGGCGCGGCAAACGCGCTAGAGGTCATTTTGCGGGAAGGCTTGGATCATCACTTCACACTTGCCTACGGCGATTACCGAGAGGCGCTCTTGTTGTTCGCTGATTTTGCCAAATTGCCCGTCATCGCGCTGTGAATGGCAGCGGTGCTGCATCGCCCAGCAACGCATCCTCAGCACGGACGGGCAAGCGGCGTCCGTCGTTCGGCGTGTAGAGTGCCACAATCAGGCTGAAGGTGGCAGTGGGTGGCGCGCTGAGCGTGTAGACGCTCTCGAAAATCTCATCCGGCAGCCAGCGTGAGGTTGGGCGCGGGCTTGGCGGCGCGTCCTGCTGGCTGTAGAGCGTGCCATCAGGGTTAAGCGCTTGCACCGTAACGGTGTAAGCCGTGCTGGGTGAGGCTAAGGTGCGCCACGCCAAGCGCACACGCACCTGATCACCTGCTTGCGTCACCTCACAGCCGATCAGGGCGATTTGTTCGCCAAAGCGGAAGTTGCACGGCGGCAGATCGGGTGGCGTGTAGCGGCGCGCCACGCCGATCACAGTGAAAGGTGCTTCAAAGACGGTCTGATCAGCCAAGCTGAGGCGTAAGGTATAGTCGCCTTCGGGCAGATCGGGCGGCAGCGGCACGGCGTAGCGATCAATCAAATATTCGCCCGTCCGCCATTCGGCAAATGGATAGGTGTTGCGGGCGGGCTGCCCTTGCCAGAGCGTGATCGGCGTGCCTTGCGTGGGAACGGCGCGCAGCACCAGATTGGGCAAGGCGTTCGGCGCTTGGGTTGCTTGCCACACAAGGCTAAAGCGCAGCAGATCGCCTTGTTCGGTTGGCTTGGGCGCTTCAGTCAGGGCGGCGTAGAGCGTCGGCAGCACAGCAGTGCCTTGCGGCGGCGTGCTGCGCGGTGGGCTGGGCGCCAAGTTAATCTGCCCAACCTGCTCCCACAAGCCTGCAAAACGGTTGTCGGCATCCACAATGGGCACGTGCGTGCCGCTGCCCTTACTGATCCATGCGGCGTGCAGCGTATAGCTGCCAGGCGGTGCGCCTTCAGGCAACGGAACGGACAAGGTGAGCAGCAGGCCTTCACCAGCCCGCCAACGGTCGGCTTGCTCAAAATATGGGTGAAAACGTGCGATTTCTTCACCGAATGGATCGTGCAGCGCGATGATCGGCGTCAGATCAGCCTGATCAGGCGTCCGCAGCACATCCCACGCCAACAAGAGCTGAACAGACTCTCCGCCGCGCCCATTGTATGGAAAAGGCAGATTCGCGCCATGCAGCACATCCGCAAAGTATGCGCCGCTTGCCACACGACGATCTGCGGCTGCCCGTATGCGGTAGGCAGTGAAAGCCGGCGCGCCATCGGCGCCGTTCGGTGTGGCAAGGCGTGTGCTGCTCTCCTCAAAGCCTACCGTGAGCGCACTGCTAAATAGGCTGTCCACTGTACGCGGAAAAATATAGAGTGCAGTCTCATTCTTCGGCGATAGAATCAAGTGTTCCGCCATCAGCCAACGGATTTGCCCATGATCGACCTTGTGAGCGAGTACTGTGGCATGGTTATAAAAGGCGCTGGCAATGTAGACCATCTCATCAGGCTGCATGTGCGTCTCTAGCCACTGCCCGATCAGTTGCATATCGCCGTGCGCGTCATAGAACAGGTCAGCGCGCTTTGCCCATGTTGTATAGTCGTGCCAAGTGTTCAGCGCCAAGACTGGGAAAAGTGCGGTAAGGGCAACCATCCGCAGGCGTGGCGCACGGCGCAGTAGATAGGCGATGCCAAGCGCAGGCGCAAAGAAGATGAGCGGCACCATAGCCACTGAACGCATGTGTGAAGGCGGCAAGCCGCTGACTGCCACAACGGACGGTGCGATAAGCAGCGGGCAGAGTGCAACGCATAGGGCGGCGAAACGCACTGTTGGCGCAAGCTGCCGCCGCGTGAACAGCCAAGCTGCCGCGCCGAAACCGATCACCATCAGCACGCCGCTGATCGGATCAAACCACGGGCGCTCAGGGTAAAGGTTATAGCGTAAGAGCGGATCACCGCGCAGGAAGAACATCTCGGCGTGCAAGCGCAGGCTTTCCAGCAGAGTTGGCGTTGCGGAGTCAGCATCGGCAACCTGAGTCAGGCGATCTAGGAATACATCAGGCTTGCTCAGGTAAAAGCTGATCAGTGGCAAGGCAGTGATCAGCAACGCGCCAAAAAAGAGCGCGATCTGCTGGGCGCGCAAGCTGCGCCGCCGCTCAAGGATGAGCAACGCGATCAGCGGCAGCGGCAGCCACAACGGAAAAATACGGGCTGCCATATAGGTATAGAGCGCCGCGCCGCCGAAAAAGCCGCCAAGCACGGCAGCAAGCAGCCAGCGCTGGCTGCGGTTGAGTGTGACGAAAAGCAGCCACAGCGAAAGTGCCTCAAGCAGCGGCTGCGGGCTGGTGCGGAAGCCTTGCCGCGTCAGCCAGACTTGCGCGCCATTCACGGCAAGCCATGCAGCGGCGCTCAGCGCGATCAGCGCGCCATGCGGATGCCTTCCGAACATGGCGCGTCCGAGTGCCAGCGTTACGGCAACGGTCAAAATGCCCAGAAAGGCACTAGTCAGGCGTGTGGCAAAAATATCCGTCCCGAAGGTTTGCAGCAGCGGCACGGATAAATAGTAGAAAAGCGCTTCACGTCCGCTGTATGCCTCTACCACCGGGAAGGGTCGGTAGCCGTAGAAGGCAATATCGCGCCCCAGCAGCATATCGGCTGCCTCGTCATAGTGCAGAGCGGGCGGATAGCGGTGCAGCTCGGCAAGGCGCAGCCACGCCGCCAGAAGCAGCACGGCAAGGGCAAGCGGCAGGTAGAGGCGACTAGGCATAACTCAGCGTGAGAGCGGCGTGGGCGTTAAATAGCCTTCGGGCAGTTCAGGCACGAATTGCACTTCAAACATCCAGCCCCACAGCTTGCCGGTGATGAAAAAGCGCTCTGATTCAGGATCATAGGCAATGCCGTTGAGCGTTCCCCAATGCCCGATTGCCTCGCGTTCTTCGGGCGTCAGCAGGTTGGCGGCGTCAATCACGGCTGTGATGCGCCCTGTCTGTTTATCAATCCGCAAAATGTCATCGCTGAACCAGACGTTGGCATAAATAGAGTCGCCCACACACTCCAGCTCATTCAAGTTACGCACATAGTCACCGTCGCGCAGAACCTCAAGGCGGCGCACCTCTTGGAACGTCTCAGGATCACGCACAAAAATGATGTGGCTGCCGTTGCTCATGTAGAGCTGTTCATCCGCCTCATCGTAACACAAGCCCCAGCCCTCGCCGATGTAGGTGAAGGCGGAAAGTTTATCAAACGTCTCAAGGTCATAGACGAAAGCGACCTGTTCCTGCCATGTGATCTGAATAAGGCGATCTCCAACTTTTGCCAACCCTTCGGCGAAAAATTGCTGTTCAAGTTCGGTCTGTTGCAGCACCTCACCCGTCAGCATGTCCACCTTGCGAAGGGTAGATTTGCCGTACAGACCTGTGCTTTCATAGAAAAAACCGTTGTGAATGAGCAGTCCTTGTGTATATGCCTCAGGATCATGCCGCCGCACCGAAAGAATCTGGACGCGCAGTTGTTCAGGCTTATCGGGCGCCTCTTGTGCGGTCAGGGCAACCCATGGCAACGCGATCAGGGCGAAAAGTGCGATTGCAGGCAGAAGGCGGGTAAGTTTCGTCATGCTAATAGGCTTTCATCTTCATCTCAGAGGCGGAATTGTAGCGCCTGCCGCCCTGCCTGCCAACCACTACCGCGTAACAGACTTTGTAACGGGCATTTGCGATAGAATAGGCTACAATAAGCGCATTCTCTGCACAAAAGCCTAACAATTTGGAAGGTAGTTTCCATGCCCGCCTTTACTGTATGTGTGGCACAAATGAACATCAAAGATGGCGATCCGCGCAAGAATTGGGCAACCATGCAAGCCCTGACCGAAGAAGCGGCACGACGCGGCGCTGAACTGGTTGTTTTCCCTGAACTGTGGGATAACGGCTATATGCTGGAAAAGGCAAAGGAATTTGCCAGCCCGCTGGCGAGCGGCTTGTTTGCACAGGTGGCGGCGCTCTCGCGCAACCACAAGCTGTTCATCCTCGGCTCGATGTTGGAAAAGCGCGGCGTTGGCGTCTATAACAGCATGGCAGTCTTTTCGCCACAAGCCGGCGTTTTGGGTGTGTATCGCAAGGTGCATCTGTTTGAGCCGCTGCAAGAGCCGCAGTATCTGGTAGAAGGTGAAGCACCGCTCAGTGTGGATTTACCTTGGGGAACGCTTGGCTGCGCCATTTGCTACGATCTGCGCTTCCCCGAGCTGTTCCGACGCTACTTCATAGACGGTGCGAAGCTGTTGGTCATCCCGGCGGAGTGGCCTCAAGCGCGCCTTCAGCATTGGCGCACGCTTTTGCAGGCACGTGCCATTGAAAATCAGGCGTTCGTGATCGGCTGTAACCGCGTAGGCGAATATAACGGAACACGCTTCGGCGGGCATTCAATGATCATTGATCCATGGGGCGAGTTGGTCGCAGAGGCAGGCAGTGAAGAAATGCTGCTCACCGTCCGCATCAACACCGACCTTGTCGGCGAAGTCCAGCAGCGTTTGCCCGTCCTGAACGACCGCCGTCCTAGTGTCTATGGTATTTAGGTGGTTCGACCGCGCACCTGATTGGGTGGCTGCCGCAATTATAGGTTGGTTCAGCCTGCTGGCAATCGCCTTTGCGGCTGCCACGCCGTTTGGCGAAGCACCGGACGAAGTGCCGCACTTCCTCTATGTACACTACGTGCTGGAAGAAGGGCTGCCAATCGTCGGCGATAAGGCAAGCGTCTTTGCGCGTGGCGATACGCAGCGTTCGCATCCGCCGCTTTATTATCTGATCGGTGCGTTGTTGGTGGCAGATACACACAGAGCAGATTTCGCCGAATACATGCCGCTCAATCCATTCGGCTCAATAGGCGTGGTCAGCAGTGCCAACTTGAACAATCACCTGCATCGGCAGTCTTACAGTGGCGACTCAGGCATCGCTTTTTGGCGGCTGCGGCTATATAGCATTGTCCTTGCCTGCGGCACGCTGTGGTTCACCTACCTAACCGGCAAGCGCTTATTCAGTGCGCCGGTTGGTTTGGCTGCCAGCCTTTTGTTAGCCAGCATCCCAACCTTTATTCACATCAGCAGCAGCATCAACGATGATAACCTGATCACGCTGATGAGCGCGCTGTGCATTTACCTGTGTGCGCGTGCGCTAACGGGCGATAGCAGCCTTCGCAACACGCTGCTGGTCGGCTTGAGCGTAGGGGCAGGCTTGCTCAGCAAGCAGCACGGCATCGCACTCTTGGGCTACCTTGGGCTAACAGCGCTGCTTGGGCTGTGGCAGCGCGTCTGGACGTGGCGCTATGCCTCCCGCTGGCTGCTTATCACGGTTGGCGTGGCGGCGCTCACCACAAGCTGGTGGTACCTCCGCAATGTGATGCTCTACGGCGATCCCTTGGCAGCAGAGGTCACGCTTGCCTTATGGGGACGTGGTGATCGTCCCTTGCTGCTTGCCGAGTTTGAGGCGATCTGGTTCTCCTTCTGGATGATACTCGGCTATTTCAACATACGCGGCGCAGAGTGGCTGTATGTCTATGTGGGCGCGCTAACGCTCTTGGGTGGCGCAGGGCTGGCGTGGTGGATGCTCCGTGAGCGTACGGATCGGCTGCCGGCAGCCTTCTTGGCTGGCTGCTTCCTCAGCCTGAATGTGGTGGTCTTTGTGATGCTGCTGCGGGTGGCAGGCGGGCAAGGGCGCATCTACTTCCCGGTGGCAGGTGTTTTTGCCCTGCTCTTGATAGTTGGCTGGCGCGCCTTGATCGGCAAGTTTGCGCCACTGGTTGCCCTGCCGCTGGCAGCCATGTCGCTTATCACGCCCTTCACCTATCTGCCGCGTGCCTATCCAACCCTTGACGTGGTGGACACCGTGCCGCCTACGGCAACGCGCCTTGCCATACGTGCCGAAACGCTCACCTTGCACGCCTACGCGCTGGAGACGCCCATCCTTGTGCGTGGCGCACCGCTGCGCCTGACGCTCTACTTTTCCGGCAAGCACGTCGAAAATGCCCACTTCTTCGCTGTGGTCGTCAATCCGCGCACAGGGGAAGGCATCGGCGGCGTGGATACCTTCTTGGGCATGGCAGCCAGCGCCGACCTCAACCCTGATCGGCTCTACCGTACCACCGTCAGCATTCCCATGCTCACAGATTTGCCACCACAGCCACCCATGCAAGTGCAAGTGCAGCTTGGTTGGCGTGTCGGCGCAGGCGGACGCGCCTTGCCGTTACGGACGCTTGACGGTGCGCCGCTTGAAAGCCTTGTGGTGAATGGTGCCGTGCTGCTGGATTCGGCTTGGCAACCGCCGCTCGCCGAAACAAGGGTAGAAGCTACCTTTGGTGGAGCGCTGCGCCTGATGGGCTACACGCTTAGCACGGCGACCGTGCGCGGCGGCGATGATCTGAGTATCACACTGCATTGGGAAGGCATCTCGCCCTTGATGGCAGACTACCAACTGGCGTTCGGCGTGCTGGATGAACGCGATCAGATCGTGGTGCAGGCAGATGGCGCGCCGCACGGCTATCCTACCTCAGCCTGGCAAATTGGCGTCCCCTTTGTGGAGCGCCGCTACCTCAGGCTGCCGCCCGATCTGCCCAGCGGCGCTTACCGCCTCTACATCGGCTGGTATGACCACAACGGCGAACGGCTGCCCCTGCCCAACGGTGAAACGCTCTATTTTGTGCCGCTGCGCGCTGAGTAGGTGCTATAATCACAACACCTTTAGCAAAGATTAGGTGAGATCAGCTATGTCCGAGTGGACTTTAACGCCCGAAGTTGCCAATTTTGTGGATAACGCGCGCCATTTCTGCGAGTTTTGCGAGGAGTCGCACACCTTTGAGCTAGGTGAGCGCCTGCTGCGCGGCGCGATCCTTGTGGCGAACCTCTACAGTGCGGGCTTGTTTCTGCCTGAACAAGCGCCACCCGAAGAACCGATTCAGCCTCACTTTGATGAGCTGAACGACTTTCCCGGCTTTGCCGAACTCACCCTGTTCTGGCAAGTGAAGGACGCACACGAATGGAGCGCACCGGTGGTAGGCTCACTCTCAGAGACATTGGTCGGCATTTACCGCGATGTGAAGCGTGCGCTCCTCATCTTTGATGAAGGCTACGCGACTGGCAACTCGCTGCTGATGCACCAAGCCGCGTGGGATTGGCAGCACCACATGGAGCGTGTGTGGGGCGACCATGCAGTAGACGCCTTGCGCGGACTGCACAGCGCCATGAACAAGCTGCACAACGGGCAGGGCTAAGGGCATTAACTGTTCGTTGTTAGCGTGCGGACGCGTTCCAGTGCTTCATCAAAGGTTTTGACAAGCACCATGTTGCGGGTGCTGTTGGGTGCCACACGGCTGATCAAACCGGCAAGCGTTTCCAGAAAAACGCTTTTCGTCACACCAATTACGCGCTTTTGGCGTGGATGCACCAACTTGCTGATCTTCTTGGCAACCGACAGCACCTGAAAAGTGGGATTGCCCATCTGTGAGACATCGAAGATCAGCGTTACCTCATGCGGCACCGCCTCGATCATGGCATAGGTTTCTTCGGCAAGGGTAACGATCTCGCTCACTTGAAGGGGATCAGTCAGTTTTTGGTGAATAATCGTATGTTCGGCATCAAGCCAATGGACTGCGGCAGGCATAATACACTCTCATTTTTTAGTGGGTAGTGATGTTAGTGCCAATGTTTAACTCTTCAATTAACCTATCACAGTTCAAAGGTGGTTGTCAAGCCGCCAATTAAACAGGGAGTGGTGCGCTAAGGGAGGACATTCGCGGGTTGAACAAGTCCGACCCCTATGTAAATCACGTTATTCTTAGGGGCAGGATAAATCCTGCCCAGTTGCCCAATATGCACACCATAAGCGGTGACTTCGAGAAGGCTTCCCTCTCACCCTTACCCTTTATTCGTTTTTGAAAGACGTTTACTCAAGGATCACACGCACCTCACAAGGCGGCGGGAAGTTGCCTGTCTTATCCACCACCGTCAGGCGCAGCCAATAGACGCCGTTGGGCAGCAGCGCCGTGTTAAAGTCTGCCAACACACCATTCACCACTGCCGATGGGCGCGTGATGATGTTCTGCCATGCGGCAGAAGCCTCAGCACGAATTTCGACCTTGTAGAACTGAAAATCGGCATGGGTAGCGCTGCCTGTGATGGTGAATACGCCGCGCAATGTGCCGTCAGGCTGTAAGTTTGTCATTTGCTGCTGTGGGTTACCGCAGTTGCGAATGGCAATGCCACCTAACGTTGGGGGCGCAGGGCTGATTGGGCGCGGCAGGTACAGCACCTCACCAGCGCTCAGCCGCGAGGGATCACTAATGCAGTTGGCACGTGCCAGTTCGGCCAGGCTGATGCCAGCCCGTCGGGCGATGCTGAAAAGCGTCTCGCCAACCTGCACGGTATAGGGCGTCCAGTCGCGGCGCAGCGTGCAGGGTGTGCCAGTGGCAGCTGCAATCACAAAGGGCGTGGCGGTTGGCGTCAGCAAATCGGGCGGGAAGGTTGGCACAAACAGGGTCGGTGTGGGCGTGGGCGTTGCCGTGAAGGTGGCGCTGGGTGTGAAGGTGGGCGTCGCCGTCGGTGTGTGGGTTGATGTGGGGGTCGCTGTGAAGGTGCGTGTTGCCGTCGGTGTGGCAGTCGCGGTTGCCGTCAGGGTTGGCGTGGGTGTGCGGCTGAAAGTTGCGCTGGGTGTGGCGCTGGGCGTGATTGTCTGCGTCAGGGTTGCGGTGGGTGTGCGGCTTGGCGTCTGGGTCGGGGCAAGGGTGCGCGTCGCGGTTGTGGTGTTGGTTGGGCTGCTAATTAAGGGCGCGTTGGTATTTGGCTCAGGCGTGCTGCCTAGCGGCTCGGTTGGGCTGAGGGTCGGCTGTTGCGTTGGCGGCTCAGGTGTGGCAGTTGGATTTATGACCTCAGTCGGTGTGGTGGGCGCATCGGCAGGCGTCAGGCTTGGCGGCAAGTCCGTTGGGCGCGTCGGTGTGTCGGCAGCACTGTTGTCGGGCGTGGCGCTGGCAGCTTGCCCAACCTGAGTCGGCGCAGCATCAGCGCGTTGGCTGAGCGTCAGCACCACACCAAAGACCAACGCCAATGCCAGCATCCCAATTGCCACAAGGGCAACTACCACTTCACTACCTGCATCACGACGCATGAGGTTCAACCACCTTTGGCAACTGCACAGGCAGCGCCAGTGTAAACGTGCTGGACGTGCCGCGCTCGGACTCGAACCACAAATGCCCGTGGTGTGCTTCTGTCAGCGCACGTGCAATAGATAGCCCAACACCGGTATCGCCCAGTCCTGCCACTAAGGGTGTATCGGCGCGGAACATACGGCTAAAAACACGCGCCTGTTCTTCCGGCGGCACGCCACCGCCAAAATCGCGCACGCTGATCACAATCATCTCAGTAGGCTTGGCAGGCGTACCATTGACGGCAGGCGGCATAAAGGCGCGCTCGTGCCGTGCGGCGATCAGCACTTCGCCATCATCTGGTGAAGCGCGATAGGCGTTGGAGAGCAGTTCGATCAGCACTTGTTGCAGCGCGCTGCGGTCGCCATTGATGATCGGCAAGCTATCCGGCAGATTCAGGCGCAGCGTAATGCCTTTTTCCAAAAACTGCGTTTGGGTGGCAGTGATTGCATCGTCAATCACTTCGCCTAAGTCGAGGTGCGCCACATGCAGCTTCACCTGACCGCTATCAATGGCGACGACGCGCACAAATTCCTCGATCAAGGTGGCAAGGCGCTCACCGTTCGATTTCACACGCAGCAAGAACTGGCGCTGCAAATCGCCCAAGATGCCCACTGATTCGTTCAGCAGCAGGTCTATGTAGGCGCTCATCGCGCCAAGCGGCGTGCGAAGTTCCTGCGCCATGCTGAGCAGCACCTCTAGCGTTTCGGCGTTGGCGGTGCTGCTTACAGAGCGGCTGGCGTTGCTAAGCTTGCGACGCGCATCGTCTAGCTGCTCTTTCAGGCGTTGTGCCTGCCCTTGTGCGCGCAGCAACTGATGTTCCAGCTCGCTGCGCTCTTCGGTCAGGTCGTCAATCATGGTCTTGAGCGTGCCAATGCCTTCTGCGCCAAGCTGTTGCAGCACTTCACGGTTGCCTTCCACACGCGCCAAAAGCTGATCGCGCTCGCTTTGCAAGGCAGCCCGCCCAGCGGCAAGTTTATCACGCTCACTGAGCAGTGCCGCCATTTCTTCTTTCAGCTTGTCACGCTCTGCGGTGGCGCGCCGATGGTTGTGGATCGCCGCTTCTAGGTCTTGCTGCAAGGCTGCCATTTCGGCGACCATGCGCGTCCGCAAGGATTCCCACTGTTCGCGCTCGGTGTGTGTGGACTCGCGGTCGTGCCGCAGCGAGTCACGCTGACGGGCAAGTGCCTCACGGTCGCCGGCAAGGCGGCGCAGATCGTTCTCAAGGGCGCTGATCTTCGCCTCGCGCTCATCGGCGGCAAGAATCAGATCGCGCACGCGCTGCAATTCGGCGCGTAGCGTATCGCGCTCTTGGCTGGCGCGTTCTGCTTGCGCCTTGTAACGGCTGCGCTCATCGGTGAGGTTCGCCAGTGTGGTAATCAGCCCGTTGGAGCCGCCTTCAATGCCAACGGCGCGTAGTTGCGCCTCAACATCGCTCAGTTGGGCGCGTAGTTGATCGCGTTCCACCTCAAGGCGGGCGCGGTCTTCACTCTGGCGCATCAGCAGATCGCGCAGCATGGCAGGCGCGGTATTGCCGCCGCTGCGAATTTCCAAGAGTTGGCGCTCCAGCATTTCCTTTTGCGCCAGCAGATCATCGCGCTCTTGCTGCAAGACGCGCACGACGGTGCTGATCATCTCATCATCGCTGCCGCTGGCTGTGGCAAGCTGCGTTTGTGCCTCTTGCAGTGCCTGCACAAGGCGCTCGCGCTCTGATTCCAGCTTGCTGCGCTCGCTGGACATCTTCTCAATGCGCTGCGAGATGGACAGTCCTTCAGGATCATCTGCCACGATTTCGGCAATGCGGCTGCGCTCGTAATCCAGCTCAATCTGCAAATCGCGGACGAGTGCGCTCAGTTCGTTGATCTGGCTGCGCGCAAGTTCAAGGCTTGCCTGCATTTCGGCGCGCATGGCAGCGGTATTACTGAGCGGCTGCTCTGCGTCATCGGTGCCTTCCAACACAGCTTGCGCGGCAGTGCGCTGCGATTCCAAGCGCGCACGGTGCGCCGCACGGCTGATCATCAATAGGCGCGCTGCGGCTGGCGAAATGCTCTCTAGCAGGCGACGTTCATTTTCGCGCAGATTGCGCTGTGTATAGGGCAGCGCCACAACCAGCATACCGACAATATCCCCTTCACGGGTGAGCGGTTGGAAATAGACAGGTCCGATCTTCTGAATATCCAGCCGTGTGTAGAGGTCAACCATCTCATTCAAGTTTTGATCGGCGGAGAGGCTGCGCTGAATGCGGCTGGCAAGCGATTCTTGTAAAGTAGGCTGCTCATCCAGCTTGAACGCCATCGCGGCGATAGGGCGCTGCTGCACCACATCGAAGGCTGCCAACACATCGGCATAATCTTGATCATCCGCCACCAACAGCGCGGCAATATCCGCCTTGACCACAGACGCCGCCGCGATCACGATCTGGCGCGGCAAGTCTTCAGGCTTTTCCCGCTCGATCATCGTGCCGATGGTCTTAAGCAACGTCATGGACTCGCGGTCTACGGTTGTATCAATCAGATTGGTGGAGATAGTAGTCAGCGTCGAGACGGTCGCTTGCGCGGCGCGCTCATCCACCATTTGGGTTAGGCGCGTGATCACCAAGCGGTAGACAACCACTGCCAAGAGTGGCATCGCAATCAGGAAGGCAAGGCGCAGCGCGCCCGCCTCGCTGCCATTGATGTGCGCGTTCAGAATGCCGTAGCTGGTATAGCCATAGCCCGCCAGCAGCACGATGAAAAAGAGCAGCTTCAAGGGCGAATCTGGCACGCGGCGCGCATTGAGCAGCAGCAACAGCAGCCACAGCACACACAGCGCAGTGGTGCCAAGCGTCCAGCCAATGCCGAAAGGCGTCCCATTGAAGGCAGCCTGTGCGCTGAATTCGCTATACCACACGTAGGCAGTGTAGCCATAGGCTGCTAGCAGCACCAAGAGCAAGCCAAAAAACAATGCGCCGAACGGAAAGCGGCGGACGCCCTTTCCGTTGAAAGCAGGCGGCGGCACAACCTCTGCGCGCAGGAAGGCGAAGCCGACGAAGGCGATCACGAAGGCATTCACGGCACGTTCCAGCGGCGGCATGATGGCAGCGTTCGGCTGCCCGCTGAGCAGCACGGCCAGCGCACCGCCCATCAGCGCCAACCACGCCACCAAAACGCCAAAGGCTGCCCACGCATAGCCTGCGGCAGCGCGTTCACCCTTGCCGCGCAAACGCTGCCCAAACGCCATAAACAGCGCTGCGCCGCTCAGCACCAGCATTGCCATGAAGTAGAGCAGCGCCACAGATGGCTCAGCAAAAAGCGTTAGCAAATCAGGTGCCACGATGTTTTCCTCTGCCCGAACTAACCAACCTGACCAATGATCCTGACCTAATCCTAACTTGTATCATAGCACAAATGTGCCGCAGCTTGGCTTGTGGTGCGTTGGAAGCCCGTTAGAGATCGGCAAATTCGCCCGTAGGGAAAGCGTAGGGCAGCCTTATGGCTCAGTCTTCGGTGCCGCCATCCCGCAGCAGTTTTAGATCAGCCTCAACCATACCCTGAATGAGTTCGGTGAAGCTGACAGTTGGCTCCCAGCCAAGCTGCTTGCCCGCCTTGCTCGGATCGCCCACCAATAAATCTACCTCAGCAGGGCGCATAAAGGCAGGGTCTTGCACCACATAATCGCGCCAGTTCAGCCCAACGTGGCTGAACGCCGTTTCCACCAACTTCTGGACGGTATGCGTCTCGCCCGTTGCCACCACATAATCATCCGGCGTCGGCTGCTGAAGCATCAACCACATGGCGCGCACATAGTCACCGGCAAAGCCCCAGTCCCGCTGTGAGTCAAGGTTGCCAAGCCGCAGCTCTTTTGCCATGCCCAGCTTGATGCGCGCCACATTGTAGGTTACTTTCCGTGTGACGAACTCGATGCCACGGCGCTCGCTTTCATGGTTGAACAGGATGCCGCTGACGGCAAACATATCGTAGCTTTCGCGGTAGTTGACCGTGATCCAGTGTCCGTATGCCTTCGCCACACCGTAAGGACTGCGCGGATAAAGCGGCGTCGTCTCGCGCTGTGGCACTTCTTGCACCTTGCCGAAAATCTCTGAGGAAGATGCCTGATAAAAGCGTATCTCAGGATTCACATGCCGAATGGCATCCAGCAGGCGCGTGACGCCCAGCGCAGTGACATCACCAGTGAAGACGGGTTGCCGCCAAGAGGTCTGCACGAAACTTTGAGCAGCAAGGTTATAGACTTCTTGCGGCTTGGACTCGCGGAGTGCCTCTTGTAGTGAGGTTTGATCGAGCATATCGCCTGAGATCAGCCGAATGTGATCTTGAATGTGGCTGATGCGCGAAAAGCGCTGCGTGCTGGTGCGCCGCACCAAGCCAAAGACTTCGTAACCTTGTTCCAGCAGCAATTCGGCAAGGTATGAGCCATCTTGCCCAGTGATGCCAGTGATAAGCGCATGTTTTGCCATGAAAGTTCGGACTCCTTACAGTGATCAAATGAATGAAAGCGACTAGGCGCTGCGTAGGCGCGTGCGCCACTCGCTCAGCACGTCGGAAAGGGATTGCGCCAAGCTGATCTGCGGCTGCCAGCCTGTGTGCGCTTGGAGGCGCGCATACGAACCATACAGCACGGGAATTTCAATCGGGCGCACGCGCTCCGGGTCAACGCGCACAGTGATTGGCGTGCTGCTCAGGCTGATGAGCGTCTCAAGGATGTGCTGCATGGTCTGCGGCGCACCTGAACAGACGTTATAGACTTCACCTGATTCGCCGCGCTCTAAGGCGAGGGCGTAAGCGCGCACCACATCGCGCACGTCGGTGAAGTCACGCGCAGCGGCAAGGTTGCCCACCGAAACAATCGGCTCACGCTGACCAAGCTCTGCTGCCGCAATTTGCGATGCCCAATCTGGCACGGCGAAGTTTGGGCTTTGCCCTGTGCCAATGTGGTTAAAGGGGCGCGCACGCACCACATGCAGCTTGTGAGCGCGTGCATACTGCCAGGCCAGCATATCTTGGGCAATCTTGCTGACGCTATAGGGGCTGGACGGAATGAAGGGCGCATGCTCAGTCAGCGGCAGAGACTCAGGGTCGGCAGCGCCGTAAATCTCGGCGGAACTGACCACCAAAATGCGCGCATCGAGGTTCAGGGCGCGCACCGCCTCCAGGAGATTGAGCGTGCCGCGCAAGTTGATCTCCAGCGTCTCCCATGGCGCGGCAAAGGAGCGCGGCACGAACGCCTGCCCTGCCAAGTGATAAATGTGCGTTGGGCGCACCTGTGCCAACAGATCGCGCACCGCCTCTGCGTCGCGCAGATCAAGCGTCCAAAGCTGGCAGCCAAGTGCCGCCAAAGCAGGGCGATTTTCCGCTTCAGAAAAGAGGGTGCCATGCAAACGAACGGTTGGTGCGTGCTGATGCAGATATGCTAACAAATGTCCGCCGACGAAGCCGCCCGCGCCGCTGATGAGTGCGTTCAATGCCGTGTCTGTCCCTTCCGCGCCTTGCCGTGACAGGTTATGGGTGGCGCGTGCTGCACGCCTAAGTGTACCGCACGCGGCGCGAATCACCTTAAACGAAAAGCCGCGAAAGGTCAAGGGAGACTAGCCGCACAAGTGCTGGTGAATCTCAAGGCTATAAATTGGGCGAGTTATCCTCTGATTCCTTTGCCTGCCCGCGGGGAAAAGGGTTAGGGATTAGGGGTGCTTCCTAATAGGCTGAGGTTGGCTGTGCCGCCGCTTGGATTGCACCGCTAAATCTGCTAGACTATAAGCACGAAGCACGCTGCGGTAGCATGTGAGGAACTAGCGGATGGCATCAGAAAATCAGCTGATCAGCGGGCGCTTTCAAGTCATTGAAACGCTCGGCTCAGGTGGCATGGCAGTTGTCTATAAAGCGCGTGATCTGCGCTTGGGGCGCACTGTGGCGCTGAAGACGCTGCGCTCTAGCCTGACCGCAAACGAGGCATTCCGCGAGAACTTCCGCGAAGAAGCGCGCCGTGTGGCAAGCCTGCTGCACCCAAACATTGTGACCGTCTTTGACGCCGATAATGAAGGCGCGCTGTTCTACATCGTCATGGAGTATGTGGACGCGCAAGACCTGAAAAAGCACATCCGCGCCAGCGCGCCCTTCTCCGTGGAGCGTGCGCTGCACATCGGCATTCAGATGTGCGCTGGCATTGGCTACGCACACCGTTCCGGGCTGGTTCACGCCGATGTGAAGCCGCAAAATATCTTGCTCTACAGCAATGACACCGTAAAGGTGACCGATTTCGGCATCGCACAGGTCATCACGCACACGCAGGCAATGACGCGCCAAGAGGTGGTCTGGGGCAGCCCGCAATATTTCTCGCCCGAACAGGCACAAGGGATGCAGCCAACACCCGCCTCGGATGTCTACATGATCGGCATTGTGCTGTACGAGATGCTGACCGCCAAACTGCCTTTCATTGGCATGGATCAAAAAGAGTTGGCGCTAGCACATATCAATGACCAAGTGCCGCACGTGCTAGAGGCAAACCCGAATGTGCCGACCACCCTTGATTGGATCATTCACAAGTGCATGGCCAAAGAGCCAACGGCGCGCTTCTCGCAAGCTGATCAGCTTGGGCGCGTGCTGATTGACGTGCAAAAGGGCTTGCGCGGCACAACCTCGATTCCTGCCATCAAGCCGACCGGTGCTTCGCCAAGTAGCGGCATTCCCGCTATTGGCGGCAGCCAGGCAGCACCCGCGGTGCAAGCCTCTCAGCCACAAACACCCGCACCAGCTGCGCCGCCACGCGACGCAACCTCCGGTCCCGTCAATCCCTATCAGGTCAGCGCGCCACACAGCCCCGCCCAAGTGACGCCGCCGCCTTACAGCGGTGCGCCGATCGGCGGTGTGGTGCAGCCGCCCGTCAAGCCGACGGAGCCACCGCGCTACTATGGCAGCCCTGCACCCGCCGGCGCGACCCGTGCCGCCGTAACCCAGCAGCCACAGGCACAGCCCAGCGGCTGGACAGGTGCCGGGACGCCCGTGCCACAGCAAAACCCTGCTTATGGCGGCAACAATTACACGCCCGATAACCGTTATGGCACAGGTGGCTACGGTCCAAATTATGATTACGGTGTGCCACAAGCAACCGATACCCTTCAGCCGCTGACCTTAGCGCTAGGCGGCTTGGCGCTCATCGCCGTGTTAGGCGTGATTGTGCTGTGGCTGGCAGTCTGGGGTGCTTATAGTTAGGCTACCCTTGCAGGCGCGGCAGCGTGCCGATGAAAATCGGCGTGCTGGTTGGTTGCTGGCTGCCGCCGCGTGGCTCTAGGGTGATGCCAAGCGTATAGGACATACTTGGGTCTGGCACGGAGACGCGCAAAGGTTGGTCGCCTTCCAAAACGCCGCCACTGCGAATGCCCTCCGCCGTGATGAACCACAACTGATATTGTTGGTCGGCAGCCGGCGTTGGCAGGTCTGCCAGTAGGACGCCCTGATTGGTGTTGGGCAGCGCCACAAAGCGGATGGTACCTGTCGCCGCGCCTTGCGGCATTAGCTCAACACGCACGGCATTCGGATCGCCCAAGATCACCACAATGTCATCAGTTTGCGGCGAGAGCAGCACCATCAAACCAACGGCGATGATGAGCAACGCAGCAGCCAGAGCAATCCACACTGGAAAAGGCTGCGCCCGCTTTGGGCGTGGCAGTGGTGCTGCTTCCGCTGCAAGGCGCGCACGGAAGCGTTCGGCAGCGCCTTGCGGTGCGCTGCGTTGTGGGGTAAGCGTCCCTAGCCCACCAAACATCGCCTCGTAGCTACGCAGCAGGGCTTGTGCCTCTGTTGAGCGCGCTAAAAGTGCCTCCACTTCGGCGCGTTCTTCCGCCGAAAGTGTGTTCAGCGCATAGGCGGCGATGCGGTCAGAAATGTCCTGATCGTTCATGATGCTTTGCTCACCTCTGCCTCACCGAGTTGGGCAAAACTGCTGCCCATGTCCATTACTCCTGCCCCCATGCGTCGCGCAGTTTTTGGAGTGCCGAACGCATCCGCGTTTTGACGGTGCCAAGCGGAATGCCCAAGTGTGCGGCAATCTCGGATTGCGTCATACCGCCGTAATAGCTTAGGGCAATCACCTGCACCTGATCAGCGGGCAATTTTTCGATCATGGCGCGCAAACTCTGAGCGCGATCCCGATCTGCCCAATCCTGCAAAAATTCAAAGGCAGGTCGCCCGTCATCGCTGAGCAGATCGTAAGGCGCCGTCGCTTGCCGCGCTGTTTGGCGCAGCCGATCAATCGCCATATTGCGCGCAATGCCCGATAACCATGTGGCAAAGGCGCCACGTGCTGCATCATATTGATCAATACGTTGCCAGACCCTCAAAAAGACATCTTGCGAACATTCTTCAGCGCCGCCCTCATCATTCAGCACACGGTAGGTAATGCTGTAAATTAGGTTGGCATAGCGCTGATAAAGCTGCACCATCGCTTCTTGATTGCGCCGCTTGATCTCAGCAATGAGTTGCCTGTCATCCATAGATTAACCCGCCGTGCAGCGCCTGCTCACCACTTGAAAGATACTCGATCCTGCTTGCTTTTGCCAAATGCACCGCGCACTCATCAAGCACTCATCTTTCTGTGGAACGGCTTGTAAATCTATACGCATGAACTTCGCCGTATAGATTGATAGTTGCGCGCAAAATGATCACTACACGGCATTTGCAACGGTTGTTTCTCCTACTTTCAATAGAGGGAATGTAACATGTCTACCATTTCTCGCCGTAATTTTCTTAAGGGCAGCGCCATTGTTGCTGGGGCTGCCGCAGTCGGCTTCCATGGTGTGTTCGGTGTGCGCCGCGTCTTTGGGCAGATGAAAGACGATGATCTGCAAACGGTGCTGAACCTTGCCGCCACTGCCGAGACGTTGGCTACGACGCACTACTACACCGCCCTGACCAAAGGCGGCATCATGTTCGGCGACTTCGAGAAGGCATACATGGTTGCCGCGCTGGAAGCTGAGCAGATTCACCTTGACTACCTGAATGCCAATGGCGCGCAGGCACTCACCGGCGAATTCTACTTCCCACAGGGCGTCTTTGACAACAAAGCGACCCTAGCCGCCGTCACCGAAGTGGCAGAAAATGCCTTCATCGGCGCTTATCTGGCTGCCACGCGCATTTTCGCCGCCGCCGATCAACCGCTGCTGGCGATGGTTGCCGCGCAAGTAGCAGGCGTCGAGGCGCAGCACCTCTCCTTCATGCGTGGCATCGGCGGGCAGACGCCGCCCAACAACGTTGCCCTGCTAGAGCCGATCTTCTACAACGTCTCGGACGCAGTGCCAACCCTCACACCCTTCTTGGATGGCAAGGCAGAAGGCTTTGAGAGCATGGCAGTCGCCTACCCAGGGCGGGATAAGGTGATGGAAGTGGTCGGCATGAGTGCCCTGAAGCCCGTGCTACCCGCCACTGATCCTGACGTTTTCAAAGGCATGTAATCTGCCGTAAGCACGGAAATAGCGCCCATGCTTGTTTGGCTGCCCTGCCCGAAAGCGCAAGGGCAGCTTGTTTTAGGGCTTCTCGCGCAGTGTTTCGCCAGATATTCTCAGCCTCACTGCGGTGGGATGAGCGCCTCGAACAGCGGCTTGAACTGCTTTGCAACGGGATCATAAATGCCAAAGCCAGAGGCAAATTCCCAATAGCACCAACCGATGCCGTTGCGTTCGGCAGCCTCGCGCACGGCTTGCGTATAAAGCTGACGCGATGGCAAATCTGCTTTTTCATACGCACCAAATTCGCCTAGCCATAGTGGCACGCCATAGCGAGCGCTCCATTCAGCGGCAAAGGTAAAATCACGCGCAATAGCGCTGTAGTGATCATCCGTTCCCCAGCGCTGCCCTAGCCATGCGTCAGCGCCGTTCACCCATTCCGCGCCCTGATGCGTGAATTGAAATGGCTCGTAGTAATGGAAGGTGATAATCAGGTTGTCACGCTCAACAGGCATGGAAAAGCGCCGCAGTGCATACAGTCCATTCCATTCTGCGCCGCCAATGATCAAGGTGCGCGTTGGGTTGCTTTGGCGCACCGCCGCGATCAATTTCGGGTAGGTGACATTCCAGATCGTTGAGTCGAGGCGGTTGTTGGGTTCGTTCAGCAATTCAAAGGCAAGCGTCGGCGGATAATCGGCGAAATGCGCGCCGATCTGCTCCCAAAGCGCGATCAACCGTGTGACGTGATCTTGCGGCTGCGTCATGATTTCCTCATAGTGATGCACATTCAGCACCACCTCTAGCTCGGCTGCCAAGGCCCAATCCACCACTTGCCTCACACGCGCCAGGAAGGCCGCGTCAATGGTATAGGGCGCTTCAGCCGCCGCATGAGCAGACCAGCGCACTGGAATCCGCACCGCTTTGAAGCCGGCGGCGGCGATGGTGGGCAGATAAGATTCCTCCACGCGCACGCCCCACTCGCCTTCGTTTGGCGCTTCCAGCATGTTGCCCAGATTAATGCACGGGCTGAAAAGTGCTTGCGGCTTGGCAGGCGGCTCTTGGGCTGCCGTGCTACTTACCGAAAGGCATAGGATGCCTATCATCACGACCCAAAGCAGTGCGCGCATGGATATTTCTCCCTTACTGGCACATATTCGCGCTGATAAGGGTAACGAAAAGGCGTTCAAAAAGCGAGTGGGGCGCCTCAGTGTGTGCGGTGAAGAGTGTGATCTTACCCGTACCGCAGGCAGGGCAACCCTTCCCACACGCTCCGCTTCCCTTTCCCTGCGGGCAGTTAGAGCCTCACCGCCTCAGTCCTCCTCTCCAAAGTGTTTCGAGAGGGGTGCCTACTCCCGCCCATCTTCGCTTCCCATTCCCTGCCTGCGGAGAAAGGGTCTTTGCGCTTGGTGCAAAACAATGCCGACCAGCACGGCGGCTGGTCGGCATTGATCAGAACCTAGTTCAGCTATGATTATTGGTTGTCGCGGAACTGACGTGGCACAATGTCGCCTGAGCCAGCCGGAATCCACAGGATGCGGTTCACGAAGAAGATTGCCCAGGAGCTAGTGTTGACTGAGTTCTCGCAGATCAGCCACTTGGAGCGGACTTTGTCGGGCGTGGTTGCACGCAGCAACACCACTGGCGCCGTCAAGCTGCTGTTCGCATGGGCTGTTGTATCGCCATACAGACGCACCTGGAAGCGCACTTGCCCACCGCACAGCCCTTCTGCCGACGGTGCGTACTGCGCTTGCACATTCGCTGTGTTGGCGAACGCGAACACGGAAGCTGCCACAATAGCGACAGCCAACACTACTGCCATGACCTTCTTGTTCAACATGCTTCACACTCCCTTATTTGTGTGCTAGGTCAAAGCATATATTACAGGCTAGTGCTAAAGTTAGCAAGTCATCTGCAAAGGAAAAACAACACCTTTCACAAAATCTTGAACGTTTTGCACAAGCATTTGCGCGGCAAAATCAGCCTGTTTTTATGCTGCACTTGCATAGGATTCCGAATTGCGATGTTTTTGTGAAACGCAGGGACACCATTTTTGCGCCAACTGTAAAAATATAAAGACAACACGCCTGGTTTGAAAACAGCATGGCGCTTGTTGCAGAGGCAGTGAAGTGTCCCCTTCCGATTGCCGCTTCTCTATCCGCCAAAAGTGCGCTATACTTGCTAATCTGATTAAGAGAACACCTATTCTATTTGAGGTAGCAATCCACCATGCAGGTATCGGTTCTGCAAGAACACTTGGCAAAAGGTTTGGATACAATCGCACGCGCTGTTGCAAACCGCCCATCCATGCCGATTTTGAGCAACGTCCTGATCGCCACCGAAGATGGACGCCTGAAGCTCTCTGCCACCAATCTAGAGTTAGCCATCACTGCGCGGCTTGGCGCACAAGTGGACGTGGAAGGCGAAACAACCGTGCCAGCGCGCTTGCTGACTGATCTGGTGAAAAGCCTGCCCGCCCAGCAAATTGACCTTGCCCTTGAAGGCAACAAGCTCAAGCTGCACTGCAACGGCAGCTCTTGGGAACTGCCGACCACCAAAGCCAGCGATTTTCCGAACATCCCAGAAGCAGAGGCGGATAGCGGCGTCGAAGTGCCAGCCGCCACGCTCCGCACCTTGATCGATCAGGTGGTCTTTGCGGCTGCCCGTGAAGATAACCGTCCGGTGCTGATGGGCGTTCTAACGCGCTTTGAAGGCAGCCGTTTCTCGATGGTGGCAGCCGATGGTTACCGCATGGCGATGCGCTATGCCGATTTAGAGCGCGCTGTGGGCAAGGCGCTCTCGCTGCTTATCCCGGCGATCACCCTAAGCGAGGTGAGCCGCATTATCCGCAGCGAAGATGGCATTGTCTACATCTCGGTTTTGGATGGGCGCAATCAGGTGATGTTCCATCATAATAATGTAGATGTCGTCTCGCAGTTGATTGACGGAAAATTCCCTGATGTGGAGCAGTTGATCCCTAAGACTGCCAGTACCTCTACACGCCTAGAAATTCCCGATTTCCTCTCCGCCTGCAAGCGTGCCGAGATTTTTGCCCGTGACGCCAACGGCACAACGCGCTTCAAGATTGCCACCGAAGGCGAAGTGACCGTGAGCGCACAAGCACAGGCAGGCGGCAGCGGCAGCGAGCGCGTGGCGGCGGAAGTGGTCGGGAACGCGATGGAGATCGCCTTCAATGTGCGCTACCTGATTGATGTGCTGAATGTGGTTGAGACAGACCGCATTCTGCTAGAGACGAACAACACCAACGCGCCGGGCGTGGTGCGTCCGCTGCAAGACGACGGCAGCACGGACAGCAACTTCGTCTATATTGTCATGCCGATGAGCGTGCGTTAGCGCGCAGCAGACGCCAAGTCAGGCAGATTATACGCTGTGGGCGGAAGAAATTCCGCCCGTTCGTCATGATGCGGCGCTAACCGTGCGCGCTATAACCATTTGCGCCAGCGGAAAAAGAGCAAAATGCTCGCCTCTACAGTCAGCATGAGCAAGATCACCTTCGGAATGCCGTCAGGATCGTTAAAGGGCGGGAAGGTGAGTTCAAAGTTCATGCCATAGAAGCCTGTGAACACGCTCAGCACGCCGATGGCAATAGTGATGACCGTCAGGCGATTGACGACGTGATTGAGGCGGTTCGAGGTGGAAGACATATACAAATCCAAGACGCTGCCGAGCGTCTCGCGCAGATTAGTGCTGCTCTCCACAATGCGGAGCAGGTGATCGCTGACATCGCGGAAGTAGTATTGCAGCGTTTTGCGGTCGGCAAACATGCGGTCGTGGTGAGAGATGAAATTGATGACTGCTTGCGCCGGATAGGCAGCCCGCAAGAGCGACCGCAGCGTTTGCTTGAGGTGCATCAGATCGGCGAGCAAGGTTTGTGAAGGGCGGCGCAAAACGGTGTCTTCGGCTTCTTCAATTACATCCGTCAGCCGATCCAAAATCGGGAAGTAAGCATCCACCACCACGTCCAGCACGGTGTGCAGAATAAAGCCGGAGGAAGCGCGTGAGGCGCGCAAACCATCTTGCAGGCGGCGCGCTACTTCGCGCATGGTCGGCTCTTCGTGCCGATGCACCGTGACGCAGTAATTGCGCCCAACGAAAATATCTAGTTCGCGCACGATCAGTTTGCCCTGCACCAACAGCACCGTATTAACCACCGCGAACAGGTGATCCTGATATTCTTCGATTTTGGAGCGCTGCTCTTGGTTGAGGGCGTCCTCAATGGCGAGCGGGTGAAATTTGAAGACATCGCGCATCAGGCGCACTTCTTCCGCGCCCGGCACCACCAAATCTAGCCAAAAGACTTGATCAGAGGCGAGCAGCGCGGCAATATCGGCACCCTCGGCGCGTGTGCAGCCCTGCGCGCTAAACGTATAGAGTGTAATGCTCATCGGCGCACCTCTCAGATTGATGTGTAAGGTGCTGCACCATTAACAGCACCTTGCAGGATACAGGCGCTTAGTATGCCTTAGCGAATAAGGCGCGCTCATCACATTCCGTGCCGCAGACAATGCACTTGCCCTTGCCGCGCTCTTGGTCTAACGGGAAATTACGCGAGACTGCCTGATTATCCTCTTTCACCTTTGCCTCGCACGTGGCACTGCCACAGAACCACGTATATGCCCAGCCTTCTTTCAAAATTTCGCAGAATGTGCCGTAGTCATCCGCCACTTCGTGAATGTGCGAGTCGCGGAATTCGGTTGCTTGCCGCAGCAAGCTGCCATGAATATCTTCTAGAAGCTGCTTCAGGAATGGCAGCAAGCCCTCACGCGGCACAAACTGCTTGCCCGCCTTGCCCGGCACATCACGGCGCGCAACAGCCACCGTGCCGTTTTGGACATCTTTCGGTCCGATCTCCACGCGGATTGGCACACCGCGCATTTCCCAGTCGTTATATTTGAAGCCGGGCGAAAGTTCAAAGCGTGTATCCAGCTTGACGCGGACGCCATTTGCCTTCAGTTCGTCGAATAGCGCGTTCGCAATCGGCAGCACCTGAGTGCGCTCATCATCATTTTTGCCAATTGGCACAATCACCACCTGAATAGGGGCAATGCGCGGCGGCAGGCGCAAGCCCTGATCGTCGCCATGCGTCATGATGACGGCGCCAACCATGCGCGTGGAGAGTCCCCAAGAAGTCGTCCAGGCGTGCTGCAAAGCGTTGTTCTCGTCGGTATATTGAATCTCGAACGCCTTCGCAAAGTTCTGCCCCAGATTGTGGCTGGTGCAGGCTTGCAGGGCGCGTTTATCGCCCATCATCGCCTCGATGCTGTAGCTACGCAGCGCGCCGGCGAACTTTTCCTGATTGCTCTTGCGCCCTTTGATGCCGGGAATGGCAGCCTCGTTAAAGTAGACATCGTAGTAAACGCCGAGCATTCGCAGCGTTTCTTCTTCCGCCTCGTCGTGCGTGGCGTGCGCCGTATGCCCTTCCTGCCATAGGAATTCCATCGTGCGGAGGAACAGGCGTGTCCGCATTTCCCAGCGGACAACGTTTGCCCACTGGTTGAGCAGCAGCGGCAGATCGCGGTAGCTCTGAATCCATTTCGCCATGCTGTAGCCGATGATCGTCTCTGAAGTTGGACGCACCACAAGGCGTTCCTGCAATTCTTCGCCGCCGCCAATGGTCACCACCGCAAGTTCAGGGCTGAAGCCTTCCACATGCTCTTTTTCCTTGTTCAGAAAGCTCTCTGGGATGAACAGTGGGAAGTAGGCGTTTTGGTGACCTGTCGCCTTGAAGCGCGAATCAAGCGCCTGCTGAATGTTCTCCCAAAGCGCGTAGCCGTAAGGTTTGATGATCATGCAGCCGCGCACCGGTGCGTAGTCGGCAAGGTCGGCGCGCTGCACCACGTCGGTATACCAGCGCGAATAGTCTTCGGCGCGTGACGTAATCACTTCAGATGACATGCGAGACTCCTCAGGGCAGTGTGTCTTAGATATGCGCGCTATTGTACCTGATTCGGAGCAGGAACGGGATTTGCCATTGTATATCTTTTCGTTGTGAATAATCTGGTTTGCCGAGCGGCTGTAGACGGTCTCAGGGCGCCTGCGGTGCTGATCAATAGAACAGCATATTCTGACGGCGAGATGGTAGCAACCGTACTGGGTTGTGGAGAAGGATGCTTACCTCAGCCTATATTGGGGAGAGACTAGAGGATCGGACAAACCCGACCCTCTAGTGTGTGAAGAAGCCTTCGGGCTTACTTTACTGCCTTGGCACAAAGGTCGGTGCGATTTCAGGCGCGATGGGCGCGTCCGGCGGCGGCGCGGCGCCCCACACGCCGACAATCGGCTTGTCGCCCGCG
>QWHC01000009.1 GCA_021404685.1 Chloroflexi bacterium CFX4
TCGTCTCATCCACCGCCAGCACCAGCTCTTTCAGCCGCAGGGCGCGCACCAGACTCGCCGTCCACACCGCGAAAAACTGCCACACATCTATGCCCTCGCGCACAAAGCGCTGCAACCGCCGCCGCTGGCTCTCGGCACGCCCGCCCACACAGCCTGCCACGCGCCGTAGCTGGCTGTGATTGGCTCGCGCCACGCCTTGACTGAACAGGACGATGTTTGCCCGCGCATGGCGCGTCAGCCCTGTCCACTGTTTGCTCAGTTCACGCAACCAGTGATAAAATTTCCGCATGTGCTTCTGCCCACTTGTTTTGTTGTAACTATGAGTGTCGCACAAGCACTCTTTTTGCCCTCTCGCGCCTTTCAGCAAATCCGCCAAACGCTGACCCTCGCCCACCCGCTCGCCTCAAAAGTTACTGTCGCCCCCTCAGCTGCAAACGGGGAAAGGGCTAGGGATAGGGGCCACACATTTCCCAGAGTTTGCTACAATAAGCAGCTAGGGCATACAATCAGCCCGCGTGGAAACATAGCAGCACGGCGCAAGGTCTCTTGGGTAAAAAACCTTGTGAAAATGTTAATGCACAAATCAAAATTTATTTTTGGTGTTTTGTGCAAATCTTCACACAATTTGGATGTAAGATTCATACGATTCGTTCATGAAAATTTTAACGATTAGTGATAATGTATTAGCAACGCTGGAGAACCGCGAAAACTTGGTGCGGAACTATGGCGACGTGCAGGCGGTGGTGAGCTGTGGCGATATGCCCATCCACTACCTCGAATTCATCACGGATGCGCTGTGCGTGCCGCTGCTTTATGTGCGTGGCAACCACGATGTGCATTACACCAATGAAAGCCCAGGTGGTGAAAACCTGCATGGGCGCGTGACGGCTTTTGGTGGGTTGCTGTGGGCGGGCTTGGAGGGCTGTATTCGCTACAATCGTGAGCCGATCCAATACACACAAAGTGAGATGTACCGTCTGGTGCTGGCACTCTATCCCGCCGTGCTGCTGGCGCAACTGCGCCACAGCCGCCGCCTTGATGTGATGGTTACCCACTCGCCACCGCGCCACATTCACGACCTGCCCGACCGCGCACACATCGGCTTTAGCGCTTTTCGCCTGCTGCTGCGCTTATACCGTCCGCGTTACCTGTTGCACGGGCATGTGGATACGCACGGCGTGCAGCAAACCCATACACGCTTCCTGGAGATGGATGTCATCAACATCAATCCGTCGAAGGTTCTAACGTTAACCAATCAATAAGGAGGACGCGCCTTATGATGATGTACCCTGATGATCCGGCGGCTGTCGCTCAATCTTCGCGCCATTTCTCGAATGCACGGATGCAAGCCTTTTGGCAAGAGGTTTGGGCACTGCTGACAGGCAAATCTATAGACTTGCTGCGCTTTGAGGAAGTGAAACAACGTTTGCGCCTCACCGATGAGCGCTATCTTGGTCTGCGGGAGATACCCTTGGAAAAAATTGTGGGCAGCGTTGGGCGCTACCGCGATTTTACGCGCAGCTTCCTGCCGCGCACCAACGCCGTGCGCTCACGCTGGCAGCGCCTAGATGCCCTTGCCCGCGGACCGGAGGGCTTTCCGCCGATTGAAGCCTATAAGGTCGGTGAGGTGTATTTTGTGATTGACGGCAACCACCGCGTTTCGGTGGCGCGCCAGCTTGGCGCGAAGACGATTGAGGCATACGTTACAGAGCTGCGAACGCCCGTGCCGATTGACGAGAACACTACCGAGAAAGACCTGATTCAAAAAGAGGGCTACGCAGACTTTTTGCGCCGCACGCGCCTAGATAGCCTGCGCCCGGAGACGCAGATCATCCTCAGCGAGCCTGATCGCTACCGCCAGTTGCTAGAGCATATCTCGGTGCATCGTTACTTTATGGGCATGGATCAGCAGCGTGAAGTGACGTGGGAAGAGGCAGTGTGCAGTTGGCACGATAACGTCTACATGCCGCTGGTCAACCTCATCCGCAAATATGAGATGCTGGATCACTTTCCGGGACGCACTGAGGCAGACCTGTATGCATGGTTGATCAAGCACCAAGAGGCACTGCGCCTGCATCACGGCGGCGAATATATGACACCTGAGGCAACCGTTGCTGATTTTCTGAGCAAGCTGCCTGAGGCACGGCGCTGATAAGCACGGGTCGGGTGTCGTCCGACCCATCCTTTTCCAATAGGACACAAGCCGGCGTACCTCTATTCGACGCTATCCAGCCAGGCGAAAGCATCTTCCAGTTGGGAAAAAACACGCATCTGAACGCCCATCCGATAGAGGTTATCAATCACAGGCGACATGCTGCCCGCCGCCTCGATTGCTTCTGGCACAACAATCGCCCAATACTTCCAGCCCAATGCCACCGTTTGGCGGTTCCAGGCAACGCCCCACTCGGCATCTTCAGGCGATAAGGGTCCGTTCTTGCGGTCATCCGAAAGCCACTTCGTTGCACCATATTGCTTCAACGCCGCTGTGCCTGCCAAAAGCGCATCGCGCAGCGGCTGACCGCTGATGGGACTGTGAATGACGTGGTAGATGATCTTTTTATCGGGAAGGTATTGGATGGTGATAAAGTCAGTGTCAACGATGGTAATCGCTGTCATCGTAAAACTCCTTACTTGGTTTAATTTCTAAAGCGCGCTGTATATTGAGCTGCACCCAATATACAGTGCATTGAATTTTTTAGAGGGTTTTACCTTTACTCAACGCTATCCAACCATGCAAAGGCTTCTTCCAGCTTGGTGAATACCCGCATCCGCAAGCCAAGCTGATAGAGGCTATCAATGACAGGCATCAGGCTGCCCGCCGCCTCGATTGCTTCTGGCACAACAAGCGCCCAATATTTCCAGCCCATCTCGACGGTACGGCGATTCCAAACATTGAAGCCCCACTCGGCATCTTCAGGCGGCAGCGGTCCGTTCTTACGATCATCCGAAAGCCACTTGGTGGCACCATACTGGCGCAGCGCTTCTGTGCCTGCGTTCAGCGCATCGCGCAGCGGCTGACCGCTGATGGGACTGTGAATGACGTGGTAGATGATTTTTTTATCGGAAAGGTATTGGATGGTGATGAAATCGGTGTCAACGATGGTGATAGCGGTCACGGTAAAACTCCTTCTTTGAATTAGTTGTTCAACGCCCATGACTTCATGCATTGTAGCATAGGAGATGTTTCATATAAGTTGAATTAAGGAAATTTTTCATAATTAAGATGCACATCTTTTTTAAGATGCGCCTTAGAAGTATTTCAAAAGTGGTGTGCGACGGAAAATTTGCCTGATGCGTGCTGTGTTTGCCACGATCCGCGCTAGGCTGTGCTACAATCGCTTTATCAACTGGCAACAACCTTTAATGGAGAAGATGGCTTATGCACGCTCCCACTCACAAACGGCGCGCCATGCTCATGACAGTGCTGCGCGGCTTCGCTTTTGGCGCGCTGTTGGGCGCGGTTTTTATTGCAGGCTTCCTCTTTCGCGGTGCGATGCCTTCCCAAGCGCAAGGCAGCCGCCAATATCCGCTGCTGGAGCAAGCACAAGGGCTGCTGACCGACCACTATCTGCGTGAACTGCCCAACCAAACGCAGCTTGAGTATGGCGCTATTCGCGGGATGCTCGGCACGCTGAACGACCGCCTGACCTACTTCATTGATCCGCCAGTGGCTGCCAGCGAGTCGAATGTTTTGGCAGGGCAATATGGCGGCATTGGCGTGCAAGTCAGCCGCGACGAGGCAGGACGCTTCCGCCTATATCCCTTCCGCGATGGTCCGGCGGCGCGTGCCGGCGTGCGCGATGGCGATATCCTCTTGAAGGTGAATGATCAAGAGGTGCCGCCCGAAACACGCCAAGATGCCGTGGATCAGCTTTTGCGCGGTGAGGTGAAAGAAGGTAACGGTGTTAAGATCGAAGTGCGCGCCGAATCTGAGGCGGAAAACACGCGCACCTACACCATTCCCTTTGAGACAATCGAAGTGCCGTCAGTCGTCTGGCGAACCTTAGAGGAAGAGCCTGCCTTTGGCTATATTCAGGTGCTGCGCTTCACCAGCCGCACGCCAAGCGAACTGAGCAAAGCCTTTGAGGAACTTGGCGCTGCCAACATCCGCGCTTTGGTGCTGGATATGCGGAATAATCCGGGCGGCTTGTTGCAAGAATCAATCACAGTTGCCAGTCAATTCTTGCCGCCTGATCTTGTGGTGCTTTATGAGCAGAGCAAGCAGGGCGAAAAGGAATACCGCGTGCGCGATGGCAGCACCTTTACCGAACTGCCAATGGTCGTGCTGATCAATGGCGGTACGGCAAGCGCCGCTGAACTGGTGGCAGGCGCGCTTAAGGATCACGGGCGTGCGTCGGTCGTTGGTCAGCGCAGCTTTGGCAAAGGCACTGTGCAGCTCATCTTCCAACTGATGGATAAATCGTCCATTCACATCACCACGGCGGAATTCTTGCCACCCAGCCGCCAAACCTTAGAAGGGGTGGGCATTGAGCCCAATGTGCCAATGATTCCCGATAGCAGCGGGCGCGATGTCGAACTGGGCGAGGCGATTCGCCGCCTGCGCGATCTGATCGCCGAAGGCTGAGTGCGGCGCGTTACGAAATAAACAAAAGTGCGGCAGAGTGTATTGTGGACTCTGCCGCACGCTATTCAAAACTTAATCGGATTCGATCACTTGCCCGACCGTATTTTGTTATACATCGCTTGGGTCACTTTGGAAGGCGGAATGCCAAGCGTGCGCTTCAAGATTTCTGCAAGCTTCTCGTACTGCGCGATGGCTTTCGTCGTCTCGCCGCGCAAGCTGTAGAGCGACATCAACTCGCGGTGAATATCCTCACGCTGCGGCACTTCGCGCATGGCACGTAGGTAGAAGTGGATCGAGCGTTCCGTGTCGTTCTGGATGCGGTAGACACGCGCTATGCCGATCAACGCTTCTGCATAGGCAAGGCGAAGCTGCTCTCTGCGCTTGACCATCCAACTCATGTCGTTTTTGTAGAGGAACGGCGTTCGGTAGAGCTTGATGGCGTTATACCAGACTTGCGGATCATCGGGCGGATTCAGACGGCTTTCTTCGATGATGCTCTCGAAGCGCGCTACGTCGTAGTGGACTGCCATTTGCCCCGATGGGCGGTAGAAACCAGCAGAATATTGCGTTAGCTCATAGCCCAATCGCTCGCTGATCTTTCGTTTGGTCACGTGGAAGACGTTGGTCGCCTCTTTGGTGGGCAACTCGGGCCAAAAGGTATCGAAGATTTCATCACGGGTGACCATCGGATGATCGACAAAGAAGTAGAACAGATTCCTAGGTAGCGGACCGTCCCACGTTGTAATCGGCATTCCATCCACGAAAACATAGCCTGCTGCCAAACCGTAGACTTCTAGGTGGGCAGGTTCAGTTCGGTTCGGGTTGAAAATGCCGCTATCCAGTGTTTCGCTATCACCCAGGACAGTTGCCACGCCTTCTTGCACTTTATTGAACCACATCTTGTAGTCAAGCAATCTGCTGTTTAAGACTAACTTAATGTCATTCGGAAGTGATTCGGCAAGGCGGCTAAAGAAGGTATCTAGCGTGGCGCGATCCGCCTCAGGGTTGTTCAGCAATAGGTCGGCGTTATCAACCACAAGGTAACTTGGTTTCGGCTTCGCTTTTTTCAAGTCAGCCGCAAGTGCTTCAGCACAATCGGCGGCGTCAGCTTTTCTGGAGGCAGCCTGCGCGGTCTGGGCGCCAAACTTCGGGTCAAAGTCGCGCAGTGCTTCTGCCATTTCACTCAGAAAGGTGTGCAGGGTAGCCCTCTCATTAAGCGCAAAGTAGTAAGCCTCGCTACCAGCTTCCAAGAACCATGCCAACAAAGTATTTCTGCCGCGAAAGCGTGGTGCAAGGAGTATTAGGTTGCGGTCTTGGGTTTGAATTGAGACTTCTTCAGGTGTAAACACGGTATGGTTACTCATAGCTCTCTATCCGAAAAGGTTAGTCAAAGGATGCACTGCTGAATCCAACAAGTTTAATGGAAGCACTTTACGTAATATTTAATGGATTTGCTTTGCATTATAGGTGTTTCTTCACACAAGCGCAAGTGCTTTATTGTACGCCTGTAGGGGCAATAAACTGAACGGCGCTAAGTTGCAGTTTAAGAGAATACCTATTTGAAGCCTAGATAGGCGGGCCTCTGGCAATTTAAATGAACATTTACTAAACGCACAAATTTAAGGAAAATTAAACCATTCTCATGAAATTCTCATGAAACCCTAGCGAATTACAACAGCTTTTGTGCAATTTGACTAACTTCAGCCCCTGAAACAACCTGTTCGTGTTGGTCGCTGAGGCGCTTCAGCTTAACGGTGCCTGCTTGCAGTTCATCTTCACCCAGCACTGCTACCAGCGGAATGCCGCGCTTATCGGCATAAGCAAACTGCTTGCCCAGCTTGGCGCCGCCGGCGAAGACTTCCACCGAAAGCCCCGCCGCACGCAGTTGGCTTGCCAAACGCAGCGCAGCGGGGCGCAACGTTTCGTTAAAGACCGTTACCAAGACCTGCACAACAGTCCGCCGCAAGTGTGGCGGATACATGCCGCGCTTTTCCATCAGCACAATAAGGCGCTCAATACCAAGGCTGATTCCAACCGTTGGCAGCGGCGTTTTGCGGAATAAGCCGATCAACTCATCGTATCTGCCACCACCAATGAGGCTACCAACGCGCTCTTCTGGATCGGCACTGAGCGAGACTGCCTCAAAGATCGGTCCAGTATAGTAGCCAAGCCCACGCACCATCGAAGGATCAAACTCTACTAGGGCGCTTGGCACCTCAGAGGCAGCAAGGTAGTAAAAGACCTTTTCGAGTTCTGCCAAACCCTCAAGGGCAAGCGGCACCCCGGAGAGCGTCTCGCGCAGGTGACCGATCAGCCTTTCTGCCACAGCATACCCGCGCTCGGTGGTCGCACCGCTGCCGATCAACGCCATGATGCGCGCCACCGTCTCGGCGGCGATACCGCCCTTGATCAGTTCGTCGCGCACGCCCTCCACACCGATCTTGTCCAGCTTATCAATAGAGCGGTAGAGATTTGCCAGCGCCTCGCCTTCCAAGCCGGCGTAAATGCCAATGCCGGTCAGCAGTTTGCGGTTGTTGATCTTCATGGCAAAGTCGCTAAAGCCAAGCCGCTGAAGCGCCATCACCGCCACGCTGATCACTTCCGCGTCCGCTTCCATGCCTTCCACGCCGACGCAATCAACGTCGCATTGGTAAAATTCGCGGTATCTGCCGCGTTGCGGGCGTTCAGCACGCCAGACCGGCGCAATCTGGTAGCGGCGGAAGGGCAGGCTGAGTTTGCTCTCTTGCAGGGCAAAGGCACGTGCTAAGGGAACTGTTAGGTCGTAGCGCAGGGCAAGTTTTTCTTTGCCGCCGGGATGCTGCGCGTGGAAGATCAGCTTTTCGGCATCCGCGCCGTATTTGCCAAGCAAGGTCTCTTCAAGTTCTAAGACAGGTGTTTGGAGAGGTTCGTAACCAAATGCCTCAAAGACACGGGCAACAGTCTCAATCACATATTGACGGCGCAGCACATCTTCGGGCAGAAAATCGCGCATACCACTGGGTAAACGCGGGGTAATCTTCTCCACAATAAATTATCCTTATGTGAAAAGCAGCATCGAATAGGCAACAGGGTAATCATAACGCGCCAAAGTGCAACAAGCAACACCTTTGGCGCGAAATAAATAGAGGTTATATTAGAAATTTACAGAGCTTTTGCGAAATTTTAAGGCAAGCTGAGCCGCAGCACGAGGAAGCCGCCCGTCTCAAGCGTATAGCTGCCCTCTGCATCGGCAACGGCCAATTCGCTTAACACCACTGTTGCCGATTGCGGCGCAAAGGCAATCCCGCCCGCCACATAATAGCGGTTCGGATCAAACGCCTGTGGCTGCCCTGTAAAGTTGATCGCCACGAGGTAGAGCGCATCTTCCGACCAGCGCTGCACCACATAGAGCGCGTCCTCTGCGCGTGGAATGGCAAAATTGCCAACGCGCAAGGCGGCATTTTCGGCGCGCAGCTTGCCAAGCACACGGTAGAGCGCTAGCAGCGAGCCGAGATCGCCCTCTTGTTCCTCCACGCTGATTCCATCATTCGGCGCGTTGTTGCGGTTAGCAGGCTTGAACCACGTCGTCATGCCCGCGCCTGTCTCAGCGGCATACCAGTCCAGCGGTTCGCGTCGGAATTCATCAAAGTAGGGATTACCGGCACCCTTCACGCCCTTCATGCCGATTTCCTCACCATAGTAGAGCGTTGGCACGTCTGGCGCGGTGTAGAGCCACACAGCGGCGGCGCGCAGGCGCTGCATATCGCCTTCCACCATGCTCATCAGGCGGTTGGTATCGTGGTTGTGGCTGAAGTGCGCCATGAAGGTTGTGGGCGCAATGGTGCGGCGCATGGCACGGATTGCCGCGCCAAGCGGCGCAGCACCGCCCATCCCGTTGATGATTCCATCGCCGTTGCGGTCATGGTGACCGCTGAGTGCGTTGAAGGCGGGAAAGTGAAAGGCGGCGTCCAGCGCGGTGCCATCCAGAAAGCTGCTGATGATAGCGCCATCTGCCCAAATCTCGCCCAAGATTACCGCACTCGGATTTAGGCGATCCATCGCAGCGCGCAGTTCACGCCAAAAATCCAGCGGCACATCCTTCGCCACGTCAGCGCGGAAGCCATGTACACCGTCGGATGGATCACCATCGCCATTTGGATCAAGCCAGTGCAGCGCCACCTCGATCATGTACTCGCGCACTTTGGGCGAATCGTAGTTCAGTTCGGGCATAAAGCCCAGCCCGGCAAAGCCCTGATAGCGCGTGTGTTCGGCGTTGTTCCAGATGAAATAGTCAGCGTATTCGCTCTCAGGCTTGCCCAGTGCGGCGCGGAAGAAGGGATGTTGGTTGGAAGTGTGGTTCGCCACATAATCAATCAGCAGGTGCATTCCGCGCCCGCGGACAGCCTGAATCAGATCGAGGAAATCTTGGCGCGTGCCGTACTCAGGGTTGATCGCATAATAATCAATCGTGTCGTAGCCGTGATAGGATGGGCTGGTGAAGATCGGCAGCAGCCAAATGGTGTTGGCGCCAAGCGCCTGAATATAGTCCAAACCTTCGATCACGCCGCGCAGATCGCCAATGCCATCACCATCCGAGTCGCGGAAGCTGCGGACAAAGAGCGAGTAGATCACACTCTCGCCGAACCAAGCCGTCTCCGGCTTGCGAACGGGCAGCGGATCGAAATCCGGTGCGCTGGGTGTGGCCGCCTGTGCGGCAGCCTCCACAATTTCGGGCAGCAGGGCAAGGTCGCCTTGCCAATCCACATGGGTGCTTAAAATCCAGCCAACCTGACCATCCGACAAGGTGATTTGGGCAAAGCGGCGGCTGCGCGCTGTGGCAGTGATGGGCTGCGCTGCCTCTAATTCGGCAAGCACGACGGCGGCGAGCGAAGGCTCACGGCGGACGGGCGTAGCGCGGTTGGTGGTGCCGCTCAAGCCTATGGCGGGCGCCGTTGGTTCGGGCGTTTGGCTGGGCGTTGGCGTAAGAGTGGGCGGCAAGGTTGCGGTTGGTGTGCGCGTTGCCGTGCTTTGAACGGCGGCGGTCAGCGTTGCGCCAACGCTCAGGGTGCCGTCGGCGCGTGCCGTGACGGTGGCGATGGACTCGGACGAATCGCAGCCGCTTAGCAGTAGGGCGGCAGCGAGCGCAAGGTATGTTAGACGTTTAAGCATCGGGTCAAATCCTAAGTGAGTTTATCGCTACCGCATGAGTATAGGAAGGCGGCGGCAAGCGCGCAACTGCGGGATGTGCGTACGGTCTGCTGCGGACGCACCTTGGTGCGTCCGCAGCAGCGCAGAATGCGTTTAAGGTAGGGTGGTGCCTGAGGTAGGCTCACTCCCATGTAATGTCGTAGATGGCACCATCGGCGTCAGGATTGCTTGGGTTGAGGTAGGTGCGCTGGACGTTGAATTTGGCGCCCCGTGGCGCAAAACGGCGGCAAATGCCGTATAAATAGCCGTAGATCAGATCGTGCGGGAAGGCGGTTGTATCGGTGACGCGGATGTGATGATCGCTGATTTGCTCGATCTCGTACCGTTCAGCCTCTACGTTACGCATGTTCAAATCCATGACCACGTTCAAGGTGTGCAGTGCCGCGAGAATCGAATTGACTTCGGGCGGCAATACAGCGTTTTGATAGACCTTCATACCAATTGAGACGAGATTTTCAGACCCATTGGGCTGCTCTGACATCGCCTTGTACATGGTCAAGACAATTTGGGTAGGATACCATGCCTCAGGATCGACTTGAGTTAGTCCGTTCTGCTCGACAAGGTCAGCGAATTCTTCTAACTTGATGCTGGACAAGATCGCGTTGAGCGCTAGACCAAGGATGCGGGACTCTGGGTTAGGAGAGACGTATTTGGTTGCCATAGGGTATTCTCCAAGAGTACTTGATGCGGTGATTACGGTGTTTAAGCTGTCTGAGCGGCATTGCTTAGAGGCAGCACGAACTATCGGTGCTTTAGACCGATTTCCGCTATAATCATAGGCTGAAGCGGTCTACCAACGCATTCTAAAAGTATTCCAAACCTATACAGGACTGCTCTAGGTTTGGCGGCACGCATCGCCTTGCACAAGCGGCTTGCCGCAGCCCACACATCAGTATGAAGCGATCTGCCAAGTTCAAGAGAAAAGGACTTCTTATGCCCTTGCCCACGACTTATCGAAAGCTCGTTGCGCGTAAGCTCAGCCGCAATTTCCGCGATGCAGCCGAAATCATTGAGGTGCCAATGCCAACGCCTGCACCCAATGAAATCCTCGTTAAAAATCTGTTTGCCGGCGTCAATGCTTCGGATGTGAACATCAGCGCCGGTGTGTATTTCACCAACCCAACCTTGCCCTTTGATCTGGGCGTGGAAGCTGCCGGTGAGGTGGTGGCAGTCGGTGCGGAAGTGACGGCGCTCAAGGTCGGCGATCATGTCATCACCACAGGGCTGGGCGGTGGCTACCGTGAGTATCAAACGGCACCTGCCAGCCTGGTGATTCCCGTTCCGCAGGCATCGGCTGAACTGCTGGCGGTCTCCATCAGCGGGCTGACTGCCTCCATGACGTTGGAGATCGCCGGCGAGATGAAAAGCGGCGAGACGGTGCTGATCACAGGTGCGGCGGGCGGCGCGGGGCAATTTGCCGTGCAGCTTGCCAAACAGGCTGGCAACCATGTCATTGGCATCACCAGCACCGACGCAAAGGCAGCCTTGCTCAAAAGGCTTGGCTGTGATCGTGCCATCAACTATAAGCGGGAAGACTTGAACGCCGTCTTGCAGGCAGAATATCCCAACGGGATTGACTTGATCTATGAGAACATTGGCGGCGAGGTCTTTGATATCTGTATGGCGAACATTGCCAAGCGCGGGCGCTGTGTAGTGAGCGGCTTCATCTCGGAATACCTGACGGGCGCGGTCAGTGTGACGGCACCGCGCATTTACCACACCTTGCTGTGGAAGTCTGCCACCTTGCGGGGCTTCCTGTTCTCGGATTATGTGTCGCAAATCCCAGAGCATATGGGCAAAATGCTGTCCGCTTTTGGGGCAGGGACGATTCAGGCGGTGGTAGACCCTACTGAATTTAGGGGTGTTGAATCTATCGTGAACGCGGTCGAGTACATGCACGCGGGCAAGAATGCGGGCAAGGTTGTGGTGCGCTTCTAAGCGATCCGCTGGTTAGATATCACCATTCAGCAAAGCGCGGCGTGGGAGTCATCTCGCGCCGCGCCTTGCATGACCGACCCTGCATGTAGATGAGAAATATCTCATGGCAATGGATGGCGCAGGCGGCTATAATCGCACGATGGCGGCTCATAACGCTATCATAAGCGCCAAACATAATCTCAGGAGTGCCTACTTTGGGTCTCAGCCCGCTTGATTGGTTACTTGGTCTCTTCTCGCTGGATATTGGCATTGATCTTGGCACGGCAAACACGCTGGTGTATGTGCGTGGTAAGGGTATTGTGATCAATGAACCCTCATATGCTGCGATTGAAAAGAAAACGCGCCGCCCAATCACCTATGGGCAGGAAGCGAAAGAGATGGGCGGCAAAGCGCCCTCACACATCTTGGTAGTGCGCCCACTGCGCGACGGCGTGATCTCCGAGTTTGAGATCACTGAAGGGATGCTGCACTACTTCATTGGCAAGGCGCACGAGCAAAGCTGGGTGCCTATTCCACGCCCGCGTGTAGTGGTTGGCATTCCCAGCGGTGTGACGGAGGTTGAGAAACGCGCCGTCTACGACGCTACCATCAGCGCTGGTGCGCGTGAGGCATTCTTGATCGAGGAGCCAGTCGCGGCTGCCATTGGCGCCGGCTTGCCCATCCAAGAGACACGCGGCAGCATGATCGTGGATATTGGCGGCGGCACGACAGAAGTTGCCGTTTTCTCGCTGGGCGGCATTGTGATCAGTCGCTCAATCCGTGTGGCAGGCGACGAAATGGATGAGGACATCATCCAATACATGCGAACAAAACACAACCTATTGATCGGTGAGCGCACAGCGGAAAAGGCGAAGATCATGGCTGGCTCTGCCTTTGCCCTGCCCGAAGAACAAACGATGGTGCTGCGTGGGCGGGACCTGATGAGCGGCTTGCCGCGTGCGGTAGAGGTCAGCACGATTGAACTGCGCGAGGCGCTGGCTGGCTCTGTTGATATTATCGTGGATACGGTGCGCGACGCGCTGGACGAAACGCCACCCGAATTGATCTCCGACCTGATGGAGAGCGGCATTTGCTTGGCAGGCGGCGGCAGCTTGGTGCGCGGCTTGGCAGAGCGCGTTGCCGATGAGGTAAAGGTGCGCGTCTGGGTAGCAGAAGATGCTATGACCTGCGTGGCACGCGGCGCGGGCAGAATCCTAGAAGACTACGACAACCTGCGGAATTTGCTGGTTGGCTTAGAGCGTGGCAGCACGCAGCACTAAGGGTGATATGAAATGCTGCGCGGCGCACCTAATCGGCTGATCTTATTCGGCGTTTTCACCTTCATCATGGCAGGCGTGTTTTTCGCCAGCCTGATCGGTTTGCTGCGCCCTGTCGAGTCGTTGGTGAGCGTGCCGCTCAGCCTCTTTCAGCAAGCAGTCAGCGGCATCACGCGCCAAATTTCCGAAACGCTGGATACGCTGGCAGACCTGCAAGAGTTACGCCGCCGCAACAATGAGCTAGAACGCGCCTTGATCAACTTTCAGGCGGAATTGGTGGAACTGCGTGAGTTGCGGGCGGATTATCAGCGCTTGGCAGCCTTGCAGGGCTACCGCGGCGCCAATACTGATAAACAGTATGTGGCAGCCACGGTCATCGGGCGTGATACAACCGGCTTGCTGCGGAACATTGTGGTGGATCGCGGCTCACGCGATGGCATTACGGTGGGAATGCCGGTCGTCACCGAGCTAGGCTTGGTCGGGCGCATTTTCCGCGTGGGTGCCACCAGCGCACAAGTGCAGCTTATTACCGACCCAAACAGCTTTGTGAATGCACGCTTGCAGCTCACCCGTGCGGAAGGCTCCGTGCAAGGCACCGCTGCCGGCAGCTTGCGGATGATCTACATTCCGCTTGCCGACGATGTGCGCGATGGCGATTCGGTGGTCACCTCTGGCATTGGCGGCAACTTTCCACGCGGCATCACCCTTGGGCAGGTGACCAGTTCGCGCCTCGATGAATCTAAGCTGTTCAAAGAGGCGCAAGTTCGCAGCCTGATTGACTTTAACCGCCTTGAGATCGTGCTGATCATCACCAATTTCGAGTCGGTAGACCTGACGACCTTCGGCACGCCCACCGCGCCCTAGCGCACGTATTTCAGCAGTGCCACGCGGCTTTGCCCTTGTGTGCCTTGCAGCGGCAGGCGCTCAAAGCCTTGTGCGTTCAGCATGGCAAGGCTGGAGGGCAGCGATTGATAGGCAGTCGTGGCTATCCAGTTGCCCAGCAGCTCAAGGTCGCTGAGCGCTGCCCGAAGCATATATTTGCCCAGCCCGCGATTACGCACACCGGGAATCACGCCGATGCTGGCAATGTAGATGCCATAGCCGTTGGGCGTTGGCACTGCCTCCCGCGGCATGAAGCGCGGCTTCCAACGCTCGTGAAGCGCCTGACCATCTAGCCCGAACCACCACATGCCCGCCACAACGATCTCACGTTCGTCAAGGGCAAGCAGCCCGCCGAAATCCTCACGCCCTTGATCGGCGTTCAGTTGCGAGATGACATCGTTGAGCGAGACGGTTTCGTACAGCGGTGGCGTGGTCAGCATTTCGCGGACGGCTTGGGCAACAGAGGCAAGATAGTCGGCGCGGTAGGGGATGAGTTCGATTGTCTTGTTCATGAGTCCAGCACTTCACTTGCTACGATAAACGGATAAAAAGATGATATGCACAGCATACACCCATTTTACAAACGCCTAATATCACACAAATGTACCAGTTCAGATGAGATGCGGCTGAGAGATGCTTCACAGCCGCCATCACCTTGACAAAGCCACCTTCCCGCGTTACCATTTTTCGCATTGGCATATATACCCAAAAACGCTGAACCGAGCGAGTAGGCAGCAAGGGCGCTAGTCTCAGAGAGCCGCTGACCTGTGTGAACAGGTGGCTGTGAAGGCGGCACAGCAGCCGCTGCCGAATGGGTCGGGGAGTTGCACGGGCAAACGCGCTGCCGCGCCAGTAGTCCGTGACGGAGACGCCACCGTTATCAGGGCAGAAGGTATCGCCAGCCGACTGGCTGTACCTGAGAAAAGTGAGCTGCCGGTTTGGGCGGCTAACTAGGGTGGCACCGCGGGAAGCGCTCTCTCGTCCCTATCTGGGCGGAGCGCTTTTTGATTCTATTGGGAGAGTATGCCATGACTGCATCACCTATCGCCTTTCGCACAGCGCCACAGCGCCTTTATTCGCTGACCTTTGAGGAAGCACACGCCTTGTTCAGGCAAGGTGACCTGGTTCCGATCTACCGCACGTTGCCCGCCGACCTTGAGACGCCCGTCTCGGTCTACCTGAAGCTGGCACAGACAGACGAGCCATCTTTCCTACTAGAGAGCGTGGAAGGCGGTGAACAAGTGGCGCGCTATTCGTTCTTGGGCGTCAATCCGTCCGCCGTGATCACGGTGCGCGGACGCGAACTGACCGAACGGCGCGGCAGCCAGACGGCACGCCGCAGCTTACCTGACGGGCAAGACCCGCTCGACGCTGTGAAAGCGGCAATCGGTTCGCACACGCCTGTGATCTTGCCCGCCTTGCCACGCTTCGTCGGCGGTGCCGTTGGCTTCCTCAGCTATGACATTGTGCGCCACTTTGAGCGCCTGCCCGAAACGGCGGAAGATGCGCTCCTCTTGCCTGAGATCGGGATGATGATCGCGGATACGTTGGTCATCTTCGACCATGTCAAACATCAGGTGTTGGTGCTTGCCAACGCGCATAACAACGGTGATCCGCGTGCTGCCTATGACGACGCCATCGCACGCATTGAGGCGATTGTGTCACGCCTGCGCCAGCCTTTGCCCTCGCCTAACACGCTGCCACCGCTGGATGAGATTCCGCCGCTGATCGCCAACTGCACACAAGCGGAATATGAAGAGCGTGTGCTGCGCGCCAAAGAATACATCGCCGCTGGTGATGCCTTCCAGATTGTGCCTTCGCAGCGCTTCACCCGTGAGACTGAGGCACAGCCCTTTGCCATCTACCGTTCGCTGCGGATGCTTAATCCCTCGCCCTATATGTTCTTTTTGAACTTCCCTTCGGAAGATTTGCATGTGATAGGCGCTTCGCCAGAGATGCTAGTGCGCTTTGATGCGCCAACACGCACCGCCACCATCCGCCCGATTGCCGGCACTGCGCCGCGTGATATTGACCACGCCATTGATCAGGCGAACGCGGAACACATGCTCAACGATCCCAAAGAGCGCGCCGAACATGTCATGCTGGTTGACCTTGCCCGTAACGATCTAGGGCGCGTCTGCAACTATGGTTCGGTGCATGTGCCAGAGATGATGTTTGTGGAGCGCTTCTCGCACGTGATGCATATCACCTCGCACGTGGAGGGCAAGCTGCGCGCCGATCTGGACGCCTATGCGCTGTTCCGTGCAGCGTTTCCAGCAGGCACGCTGACGGGCGCGCCCAAAATCCGTGCGATGGAGATCATCGAGGAATTGGAAGGCACGCGGCGCGGCATTTACGGCGGCTCAGTCGGCTATTTCAGCTACGATGGCAGCATGGATACCTGCATCGCCATTCGGACGTTGGTCATGCGCGGCAAGCGCGTCTATTTACAGGCAGGCGGCGGCGTGGTTGCCGATAGTGACCCTGCAAAGGAGTACCAAGAGACGCTTAACAAAGCGCGGGCAGTTGCGATTGCCATTGAAAACGCCGAACGTGGTTTGATTTAGAGAGGGAACTATCATGATTGTGCTGATTGATAACTACGACAGCTTCACCTATAACTTGGCGCAGGCGTTCGGCATGTTGGGCGCCGATATTCGCGTCTACCGCAACGACGCGCTGAGCGTGCCACAGCTTGCCGCCTTGAATCCGTCCCACATTGTGATCTCGCCCGGCCCCGGCGATCCCGACGATGGCGGCATCTCGCTAGAGGTGATTCGGCAGCTTGGCAGCCGCATCCCGATCTTAGGCGTGTGCTTAGGGCATCAGTGCATTGGACAGGCATACGGCGGCGTGGTGAAGCGTGCGCCGCGCCTAATGCACGGCAAAACCTCGCTCATTTACCACAAGAACGGCGGCATTTTCTCGGAACTGCCCAATCCCTTTGAGGCAACGCGCTATCACAGTTTGATTGTCGAAGAACAGACGCTTCCCAAAAGCCTGAAAGTGACTGCCTTCACCGATCAGGGCGAGATCATGGGCGTGCAGCACACCGAACATCCCGTCTTTGGTGTGCAGTTTCATCCTGAGAGCATCCTGACGACCTTCGGTGCGCGCCTGCTGCAAAACTTTCTGAGTATACGCCTACCGGTGCAGGCATAGGAAGGTGTGGGATGGGCATTCAACACGCAATCGGTAAGCTGGCACGCCGCGAACACCTCACAGCGGCTGAGGCAGAGGCAGCTATGGGTGCGATCATGGGCGGTGAGGCAACGCAGGCGCAGATCGGCGGCTACCTGATGGCGCTGCGCTTGAAAGGCGAAACCGTTGAGGAGATCACCGGCAGCGCACGCGCTATGCGCGCCGCCGCCAACAAAACAGCCGTCCGCGATTCAGCGCGCCTTGTGGATACATGCGGCACGGGCGGCGATGGCGCGCATACCTTCAACATTTCGACGACGGTCGCTTTTGTGGTGGCAGGTGCCGGCGTGCCTGTCGCCAAGCATGGCAACCGTTCGGTCAGCAGCCAGAGCGGCTCGGCAGATGTACTCGCCGCGTTGGGCGTCAACCTGAACCTGACGCCTGACCAAGTTGGCGCTTGCATTGATGAGATCGGGATCGGCTTCCTGTTCGCGCCGCAGTTTCACCCTGCCATGAAGCACGCCATACAGCCGCGCCGCGAGTTAGGCGTCCGCACGCTCTTTAACGTACTCGGGCCGCTCACCAATCCAGCGGAAGCGCAGCGCCAACTGATCGGCGTTTACGATGCAGCGCTGACGGAGCCGCTGGCACAGGTGCTAAGCGCGCTTGGCACACAGGCTGCTTTTGTGGTGCATGGTGCGGGCGGCTTGGATGAACTTAGCACGGCAGGCGTGAATCAGGTCAGCCAAGTGCGCGATGGCACCGTTCACAGTTATGCGCTCGATCCACGCGAACTCGGTTTCGCGCCGTGCGATCCCTCTGAACTGCGCGGCGGCGATCCGCAAGAAAATGCGGTAATCACACGGCGTTTGCTCAGCGGCGAGGCAAACGGCGGCAAGCGCGATGTGGTGCTGCTGAACGCGGCGGCGGCATTGGTGGCGGGCGGTGCCGCCCAATCGCTTTCGGAAGGCGTTCAGTTGGCAACCGAGAGCCTTGAAAGCGGCGCGGCGCTCGGCAAGCTGGAAGCGCTGATCGCCTATTCGGAGCGCGTGGCGCAGCCGCCAATGTAGTGAGCGAGGTGCTATGCAGACCGGTATTCAACAGACCAACACGATCCTTGATCGGATTGTGGCGCGCAAGGTTGAAGAACTCGCCATGCTCAACGTGGCGAGCCTGCCCCTGCCGCAGGCGCCACCACGTGATTTTGCCGCTGCGCTGCGCCGCGCTGATGGCTGTGTGGCGCTCATCGCGGAGATCAAGCGCGCCTCGCCAAGCAAGGGCGTGCTGATTGCGGACTTTCAACCGTCGCAGCTTGCTGTGCAGTATGCCGAAGGTGGCGCGGCGGCGCTCTCGGTGCTGACCGACCGCGATTTTTTCATGGGCAGCCTTGCCGACTTGCAAACAGCGCGTCAGGCGGTGGGGCTGCCTGCCCTGCGGAAAGATTTCACCATAGACGAGCGCCAAATCGTGGAGGCGCGTGCCTACGGTGCGGATGCGATCCTGCTGATCGCCGCCATCCTTGAGGATGCCAAACTGCGCGATCTGCACGCGGCGGCGGCGGCGCACGGTCTGGCGGCATTGGTCGAGGTGCATACACAGGCAGAGTTGGAGCGCGTTCTGCACCTTGACGTGCCGTTGATCGGGATCAACAACCGCGATCTACACACTTTCAAGGTGGATTTGAACGTCGTTCGCAGCCTTGCGGCGCACGTGCCAGATCAAGTGACGCTGGTCGCAGAGAGTGGCATCTACACACCAGAGGATGTGGCAGATATGGCGGCGCACGGCGCAAGCGCGATCTTGGTGGGCGAGTCTTTGGTAAGGGCAGCCAACGTGCCTGAGCAGGTGCGCGCCCTGAGCAGTGTGCCGCGCCACGCTGTGTAGCGGCTGATATATAGCCTATCCGCCGATAACGGCTATCGGCGGATGAGTGCTTGCTAGGCGCTCCGATAGAACGGTTCGGCTGCACCCTGAACAGCCGTTAACTGAGCGCTCGGCAGCCTAATTGCCACGCTGGTAAGCTGCCCACTGCTGGTGATCTCCAACTGACCGCCACACAATTCGGCAAGCCGCTTAGCGATGATCAGCCCTAAGCCGGTGCCTTGCTGCTCATAGCGCTGACGGTCAAACTGCATAAAGCCGCCAATGCGTGCGATCTGCTCAGCGGTCAGCGTGCGCCCACTGTTGTTGACCGAAAGGCGATAGCCGTGCTGATCTTCGCCGCCGAAAATCTGAACCGAGCTGCCTTCGGGCGAAAATTTGAAGGCGTTCTCGACGACTTCCTCGATCAGGCGCTCTAAGTTTTCTTCACTGATGCAGATTGGCGCAGATTGCAGGCGCAGTTGTAAATCGGCACGTCTGCCGAACTGATCAGCAATCGTTGCCGCCTTGCGCTCAATCAAGCGTTCGGGATGTGAAATCAGCGACGGCGTATCGCTCCAGTGCATAATGTGCGTGCGGAGATACCATAAATACTTATCCGCCATGCGCCGTAGGCGTTCGGCGCCAACTTCGATTGCTTCAATCATCTCGCGCTGCATGGGATCAAGTTTTTCAGCATCTTTAAGCATCAGATAGGTGTAGCCTTGCACCACGCCCACCGCCGTGCGGAGTTCGTGCGGCAGCGCCATTGTGATGTTGCGGCGCAGCTCTTCGATGCTGTTTTGCAGAAGGGCTTGGCGCTTTTGGCGCTTTTCAAGGCGCAGCGCGATCACAGCGCGCAATTCGCTCATTTCAAAGGGCTTGGTCAGATAGTCATCTGCACCCAGCGCCATGCCACGCCGTAAGCTATCTGTGTCGCCGGTCAGGAAGATGAACGGCACATCGTTGAGCAGATCGTTCTTCTGAAGGGCTGCCAACACCTCAAAGCCGTTCATAATCGGCATGGCGAGATCGCAGACAATCAGATCGGGGCGGCGTGCCAGCGCCAGTTCGACGCCATCTGCGCCGTTGCTAGCAGTCAGCACCTCATATGTTTGGGCAAGCCCAAGCGCCAACAATTGCTGTGAAGCGGGATCATCTTCAATGATAAGAATGCGTGGTTTGGCAAGATCGGTATGCATTGTTGGTTCCCTCTTTTGAGCAAATGCCTAAAGATCGGCGATCAAGCGGCGCGTCATTGTGATAAGTTCGTTAATGCTGATCGGCTTCAAGAGGAACAGGTCAGCGTGTTGTGCATCGGGATGATCCATAGCGACGCTGTTGCCCGTCACCACAATGACCTTGAGCGCCTTGAGGTGCGGCGTCTGCCGAATGTAGGCAAGCACTTCAAGCCCACTCAGGTGCGGCATGTTCACGTCAAGGATCATGACATCGGGCGGCTGTTGATCAGCAAGGCACGCCATCGCTTCAGCGCCATCCCTGGCAATTTCCACGACAAAGCGATGGTGCAGGAAAACGTGGGTAAAAATCTGGCGCAGATCAGGGTTATCTTCAGCAATTAGCACCCTGTGCCCTGCTGCGTTCGGTGTTGGGAATGTATCTTGGGCTAGGGTCGGTAGGTGTGACATTTATTTTGTTCTCCCACTCACACTATAAGCCACGCTTAAAATGGGCATCACCAAATGGCGTGATTAGGGATTAGTTTATAACAATTTTGTGATACGGTGAAGCTAAACAGGGCGTGTTTTGCAGGCGGAATTTCGCCTAGCCATGTGGACTAGCTTTGCGTGCGTGTGTGGGCAAGGGTTGGTTGTACGCCAAAATCGCAAGGCGCGAAAATGCCCACAACACGGTGGGCATTTCGCTAACTCTATAGTGGGGAAAATCTATAGGTGTTAAATCTTTATCTTGCACCCATTATAGCCGCCTGTCAGTTGCCCACAAGATACCATGCCTTAAGGAATGCATGATGAAGCATTAGTGATTGTTTGCACATTTATGCTTTGGCGTCTTCGCACGAAATTTCGCAGTTCGCACGTTGGTGCAGCGCATTCTATGCCTTAATCGGTGCGTTGGAAAGCACCGCTGCAATTGCCTGATCGTAGCCGTCAATCATGCGCGCTAGGGTGAAGTATGGCGCACGCGCACGCGCACGGCGGCTGTATTCGGCGCGCAGATCAGCATCGCGCAGAAAGCGCCGAATGCCTTCTGCAAAGGCAGACGGATTTTCAGCTTCCACCAGCAAGCCCGCCTCACCGATCACCTCAGGCGCGGCGCTGGCGTCCGCTGCCACAATCGGCTTACCGAGAGTCATCGCCTCCAGATAAACGTACCCAAAGCTCTCTTGGCTGCTCGGATGGCAAAAGACATCCGCCTGGCGCCATTCGCGGGCAAAGGCGGCGTCATCCGCCAGATGGGAAAGCCATGTAAGGTGCGCGGCGATGCCCAGTTCATCCGCCAACTGGTGCAGCCGCTCCCACTCCAAGCCGTTGCCCACAATCCGCACCTCCAGATCGGGAAAGTCCTCCGTGAGCAGCGGCACTGCGCGCAACAGCACATCCAGCCGTTTGCGCGGATAGAGCTTGCCAACCGCCAAGATAATCGGATGATCATTGGGTTGGCGCGCCTCAGCGTCCACCATAGGCAGCCATGTCGGCGTGATCATGCCGTGTGGCACAACCTGCACCTTTTCGGCTGGAATGCCATACAGCGAGACAATCCGCGCTTTGGCGTAGGCGCTGCCGGCTGTCACACGGTCTGCCTGCTGCATGTTCAGACGGTCGAAGAATGCCTGTGCATAGACCATCGTGCGGATCGGATCGCTTTCCCAGCGGTAAAAATCGCCGTAGAGGGCATGAGCAGAGGCGATCAGCGGCGGACGGTTGGCAGGATCGAGTCCGTAGCCATCATAGTCAAAGCCGATCAGCACGTCTGCGGCTTTTAGGCGGCTATCCGTCCGCAGTTCGGTGTTGAATTGAAAGCGTTTGAGGGTCGCCTCGATGTAATCAGAGGTATCGAAGTTGGGCGCAATCACTTCGACAGCGTAGCCGCGCTCGCGCAGCCCAGACAGAAAGGCGTTGAAGAAGACCGCCGTTCCGCTGCCGCTGATCACATCGGTTGCCCAAGAGGTGATGATGATAATTCGCATAGCCTGAATCCTAATCCCTAAGGCGGCTGCCTCATGCGCTTTGGCAAGCCGCCACGTGCGATCTTCCACACCTTTAGCCTGAAACGAGTTCAAACGTGCAGCGCGTTTTCAGATTGTAGCAGTTTCGCGGTGTGGTGGCATTTGCCGAAGCTGCGCGGTGAAGGGTATGGGCGCACACCCTCCGATCCCCTTTCCCTGCGGGCGGGGAAAGGGTTAGGGATAGGGGTTCTTCATAAAGGGTAAGGGGATAGAGGCGCGTCCCTACACACTTTTCGAGAGCGGAACGGCGCGCTCAGTCGGTGAAAATCTTGCCCGGATTCAAAATGCCATTCGGATCGAACAAGCCTTTGATCTGCCGCATCAGGTCGTAGGCAGCGCCGTACTGTGTCGCCATGAACTTGCGCTTGCCAATGCCAACGCCATGCTCACCTGTGGCAGTGCCGCCCAACATAATGGCACGCCGCACAATCTGATCGTTGGCTGCCTCCACACGCGCCAACTCAGCCGCATCATTCGGCGTGTGAATGACGTTGATATGCAGGTTGCCATCGCCCGCGTGACCGAACTTATAGCCGATCAGTCCGTGTTCGCGCAGCGCTGTATCGGAATACAGCACAATCTCAGGATAGCGCGAGATCGGCACGGCAATATCAATGATCTTCTGCGCCTTGTTCGGATGCACGCGCACCAAAGACTCGTAGGTGTGATGGCGCACTTCCCAGAGCTTGTTACGCGCTTCTGTGCCGTGCGCTGCCTCAAAGTGTGCGGCGCCGTTCTCGCGGCAAATATCAAGGGCAAGCTGGAGTTGTTCGCCCTCGCCCGCGCCGATAAATTCCATAATCACGGTTGGTGCGACGGCGAAGGTTGTGCCTTTATCTTGATTCAGCGCCTGCACCGTCTCTTTATCCACAAATTCCAGCGCGGTTGGCTCCAAGCCCGCACCGACGATCTCCACCACCGCTTGGATAGCGCGCTCCACGCTGCCGAATGCAGCAAGCACAGCGCTGTATTCGCTTGGGATCGGCGCCAGTTTGAGCGTGGCGCGTGTGATGATGCCGAGCGTGCCTTCCGAGCCGATGAATAGGTGCAGCAGGCTGTAGCCCGCCGAATTCTTACGCGCCTGTGTGCCAACCTTCAGCACTTCGCCATCTGCCTTCACCACTTCAAGGGCAAGCACGTTTTCACGAGTCGCTCCATACTTGATGGTTTTAATGCCCGCTGCATTGGTGGCGATCATCCCGCCGATGGTGGCGTTGGCGCCCGGCTCTGGCGTGAAGAACAGCCCATAGCGCGCCAATGCCTTGTTTAGCTCAATGCGCGTCATGCCCGGCTGCACATCCGCTTGGAAATCTTCGGCGCGCACCTCCAAAAGCTGTGCCATGCGCGCAAAATCCAGCATGATGCCGCCGCGCACGGCAATCGAATTGCCCTCTAGGCTGGTGCCGACGCCCCATGCGGTCACCGGCAGGCGGTTGGCATTGGCGTAGCGCAAAATGGCGCTCACCTCGGTCGTCGTCTCCGGCAGCAAGATCACGTCTGGTGGGTGCGGTGTGTGAAAGGACTGATCGCGGGCGTGCAGCGCAAGGTCGGCGCTGCGCGTGGAGAGGCGATCAAGACCAAGCAGATTTTCAAAAAAGGTGAGATGTTCGGCAGAGAGTGCATTAAAAAGAGCAGGTGCGGTCATGGGTCATCATCCTGATTAAGACACTAAAGCAGTCTAGGCGGTTAATTCTTGCGCCAAGCGCATCACGTCGCTGATGGCAATCGGCTTGACGAGGAAATAATCCGCTTTATCGCCAATGCGCTGGCGGTATTGATCATTGGCGGTGATCACAATAATTTTCAGGTGCGCCAGGCGCGGCTCGCCGCGAATGTAATCAATGGCGCGCACGCCGGGCGCTTCGGGCATTTCAATATCCAGCAGCAGCAGGTCAGCGTTGAAATCAGGGGAACGCAGCATGTCCATGAGCGCCGCACCGTCGCGTGCTTGTAGAACGTGGAAGCCCTGATGCTCCATTGCAGCACGGTAGAGCAACTGCAAATCTTTGTCATCTTCTGCCACGAGAATTGTGATTGACATGGACGTTTTTTCCCCAATACAAACCTTTGTGTGTCAGAAGTGTAGCATAATTTTGGGCGGCAAAGTGGCACAGAGATGGCTAGGAATACGTTTGAATTCCACCTAGCCAGTTAGACAGGCAGTTAAGTGTGCGCTATAGTATGCCTATGCGAGATAAAACGCCTGCCCGCCGCCCACGCCTGACGCGCACCCAGCCGCCTGCCGAACCTGCGCCAGCACCCGATGCTGCGCCCGAATATAGCACCCGCTCGCGGCAGGCGGCGCCCTTGCGCGCCGAAAGTACGCCAAACCTGACCGTTCGCCGCCGTCAGCGCCGTTTGCGTGGCGCACTGCTACGGGCTGCCGTCCCGGCGGCGGTGCCGCGCACAGCAGGCGCACGGGTATACATCAGCACGCGCTGGCTGAGTGCCTTCATCGTGATGGTGCTGCTGGTGGTGCTGTACCTATTCCTCTCGCACGAGGCATTCTTTGTGGAGACGATCTACGTCGGCGGCACGCGCTACCTGAGTGGCGGCGAAATTTTCACGCGCACCGGCTTGATTGATCCCGAAAACCCGACGCGCCGCACCCACCTTTTTTGGATCAACCCCTCCGCTATTGAGGCACGCCTTGAGGCGGATCCCTCCATTGCCGATGCTTCGGTTGAGCTAGGCTGGCCCCCGATGATGGTGCAGGTGAGCGTTACGGAGCGCGAACCCGCCCTGATCTGGGAACAGGCAAGCCTGCGCGTCTGGGTGGATGCCCGTGGGCAGGTGATGCAGCTCCGCCAAGATTTGCCCAATTTGCCGCGTGTGGTGGTCGAGAAGCCTTCCCGCACCCTGAACATTGGCGATTGCCCGCTGCAAGGCACCGAAGAACTGCTCGGACCCGGCAGTTGCATTGACCTGGCGACTGTGATCGGCGTGCAGCAGTTCAAGGCGCTCTATCCGAATGTGGATGAATTGGTGTATGATTCGGTGAAAGGGCTGGGCTACCGCGATGGGCGCGGTTGGATGCTCTGGTTTGGTGATGGCAAAGACATGCTGACTAAAATTGCCGTGTATAATGAGATTGTGCGGCAAGTTTATGAGCGGCGCGGCAGACGCTTCATCGAGGTGAATGTAACTGATCCCGATGCGCCGTATTACGGTCTAGCACGCTGAGGTAGTGTGGCGAAAGTATGGGCGAATTAGTCGTTGGCATAGACGTTGGAACAACCAAGATTTGTACATTGGTGGGCGAAGTGCGCGCCGATGATATTCACGTGATCGGGCTAGGCGTCGAACCTTCACGCGGCATGAAAAAAGGCGTTGTGAATGACGTGAACGAGCTAACAGCCCGTGTTTCGGCTGCCATTCACAAGGCAGAGCGCAGCAGCGGCTATGAGATCGGGCGTGCGTTCGTCAGCGTGGCAGGCGCACACATTGATTCGCGCAACTCTCGCGGCGTGGTCGGCATCAGCGGCACACGCGGCGTCCAGATTGCTGACCTTGAACGGGCGATGGAATCGGCGCGTGCCATTGCACTGCCACACAACCGCGAAGTGCTGCACATCATCCCACGCAACTATACGCTGGATGGGCAGGATGGCATTCGCAGCCCGCTTGGAATGCACGGCTTTCGCCTTGAAGTGGAGGCGCATATCGTGACGGCTGCCAGCAGCAGCCTGCAAAACTTGCAAAAATGCATTGAAGGCGCCGGCGTCTATGTAGATCGTTTCATCCTGAATCCGCTGGCGTCTGGTGAGGTTGTGCTGACGGACGCTGAGCGCGAGATGGGCGTCTTGGTCATTGATATTGGCGGCGGCACAACCGATCTCGCCGTCTTTATTGACGGCACCGTCTGGCACACCGCCGTGATCAGCGTTGGCGGCTGGCACGTCACCAACGACATTGCACAGGGCTTGCATTTGCCCTATGAGATCGCTGAGGCGGTCAAGGTTGAATACGGTCACGCCGACACAACCGAGATTGATCCCTCGGATGTGTTCATCGTGCAGCCCTTTGGCGAAGAACACATGAGCCGCGTCCAGCGCGCCGATCTTGCCGCCATTATTCAGCCGCGTGTGGAAGAACTGTTCCAATTGGTGCTGCGCGAGATTAAGTACAGTGCCTACGACGGCTTGCTCTCGGCGGGTGCCGTGCTGACAGGCGGCAGCGCGCAACTGCCCGGCATGAAAAAGATCGCCGCGGACGTGCTGAAAATGCCCGTGCGCGTTGCCAAGCCGGAGCGCATTAGCGGCATGGCGGATCAACTGCGGCATCCCTCCTACAGCACCAGCGTTGGTTTGCTGCGGCTGGGCTTGATCATGGAGCGTGAGGACGAACGGCGCGGACGCGCTGCACGCGGTGGCTTCCGCGTGAAGGGCGAGGGCGCCAACGGCAGCAGCGGCGGCGGCAAACGCAAAACCACCAATTGGGGTAAGTTGTTTGGCGGCGTGATGAAGCGCCTGCTGCCTGAAGACGAAAACTAGGTGAGGTACGCATGATTTCGCGCACACGCCGCATTCTTTTGTTGGCTGCCGCCTGTCTGCTGATCATGGCTGCCTTGTTGGCACTGCCGATGCCCGTCAGCCATGCCCAAGATGGCGCCACACCGACGCCTATCCCTGCGGAGGAGGCACTGCGAGCGGCTGAAGAAGCACTCAAAGAGGCGCAGCGCGCCACGGACGCCGTCTCGTTCGTGCTGAACTTCTTTGAAGTTGCCGGCGTATTAATTGGTCTGCTGCTGGCAGCCGGCACCTTTGCAGGCTTTCGCACCATTGGCGAATATCGCGGCGAACTGAAAAGAGCGCGCCAAGAGCTGGAAGAACAGCGCGCCGAGTTCACGCGCAGCCGCCAAGCCGCCGAGCAAACCTTGCGCGATATTGAACAGCGCATTACGGGCAGCCTTGCCGATGTGCAGCAGCGCGGCGAATATGCAGCACGCGCCGGCGCCCTGATGCAGCTTGGCGTGCAGCAGATGGAAGCGCACAACTACCGCGCCGCGCTGCACACCTTTGAGGAAGCACGCGCCCTTGATCCAAATAACCGCGCTGTCAATTACTATCTGGGTGAGCTATACATCCAGCAGCGCGATCTAGAGCGCGCCATTGAACTCTTGCGCGCCAGCGGCACCGAATATCCACCGGCAGAGGCAGCCCTTGGCTTTGCGCTGCGCCTTCAGGCAGAGCGCCACGCCGATCCCAACACGCGCAACCGCCTATACGCTCAGGCAGAGCAGCACTTCCTGAATGCGCTTGAACACGACCCACAAGCCCGCGATATTAACGGTGCCTCCTTCTATGCCACGCTTGGCGGCTTGTATCGGCGGCAAGGGCGCGTTGAGGATGCCATCCGCGCTTACGAGGCAGCCACGCACGTCACGCCGCACAGTTCCTATCCTTTCAATAACCTTGCCATGCTCTACCTGATGCAGGGCAAACTGCGCGAGGCTGATCAGGCGTTCCAAAAATCGGCGCGCACGGCGGCGCGTGTGATTGACGGCGATCCGTTCGACCATTGGGCGCGCTTCGATATGATCACAGCACAGGTTGCGACTGGTGAATATGATTCCGCCCTCCGCCAACTGGACTTGTTGGCAGAAAGCCCACCGAGCGTTGGCGCGCTAGAATCCCTGCTGAGCGGCTTGGAGGCAGTCCAAAGTTCGGCACGTGGCACAGCCGTGAGCGAACAGGTCATCGGACGCCTGCAAGAGATCATCGCACAGCAGCGCGCCCACACCGACTCAACGCGCCCATTGCAGAAGGACAGCTAAGCGCTTAAGACCACTCGTAGAGCAGCGCTGAGGCAGCGGCAAGCGCGGCTGTTTCAGCGCGCATCACCCGCGCACCCAACGTCACCACACGGCAGCCGGCAGCGCGTGCCGCCTCCGCTTCTTCAGGCGTGAAGCCGCCTTCCGCGCCAATGAACAACGCCACGCGTGGCAGGGTGTCGCCCTGTGTAGCGCGATAGTCCCGCACGGCATCGCGCAGGCTGTAGCCGCTTGCCTCTTCCCACGCAAAAACTGCCAGATCAAACGCCTTCAAGCGTCCGAGCGCCTGTGCCAAAGTGTGAACCGTGTCAATTGGCGGCAAAATGCCACGCCGCGCCAGCTCTGCCGCCTCAATCACCACGCGCTGCCAGCGTGTGCGCTTGGTCTCGCTGGCACCTTCGGCAATCACACGCGCCGTGTGCATCGGCACAAAATGGCTAACGCCTAGCTCTGTGCCTTTTTCAAGCGCCCACTCAAAGCGATCCTTCTTGAGCAGGCTGTGAAAGAGCGTTAGGTGCAGGCGCGGTTCGCCAAGGCATGGGCGCGGATCGCCAAGCCGTGCGGTGACGGCATCACGACGAATATCGGTCAGTTCGGCGTCATATTCCATGCCTTCGCCATCAAAAAGCGTAATGCCCTCACCGACGCGCATCCGCAGCACATTCCGCACCTGATGCGCCAGCGTATCGGGCAAGGTCAAGTATTCACTGTGAAGCTGCTGCGGTGGCAGGTAGAAACGGTGCATAATTATTCCCCGAACAGTGGCAGAGGTTGACTAACAGACGTTGGCGATTCAGGCGGAAAAGGGAGTGTTCGCAGCCAAGTGAGCAAGTGCTGCGGTGTTTCCGGCAGGGGCAAGGCAAATTCGTTCAGCAGAGCGCGGCTGCCTTCACTGTTTGGCAGCGCAAAAACAGGGCTGCCTTGCAGGTGTGCATAGCGGGCGGCGTGCAGTGCGCCGCTGCGTGCGGGCGCTTCAACCACAATCACGGCACGGCACAGCGCGCTGATCAGCCGATTGCGAAGCACCAGCCAATCCGGGCGCACAGGCAGATCGGGTGCATATTCGGAGAGCAGCGCGCCAACGCGGCAGAGTTGATCGGCAACGGCGGCGTTCTCAGGTGGATAGACGCGCAAAATGCCGCCGCCTAACACTGCGGCGGTATAGCCTGCCTTCGCCAAAACTGCCTTGTGTGTGGCGGAATCAATGCCACGTGCCAAGCCGCTGATGACTGCCCAACCTTGCCCCGCGAAAAAGGCTGCCCACTCCGCCGCAAGGCGCACCGACTCCGCCGAGGGCTGCCGCGTGCCAACCAGCGCGATGCTGTGCGCCGAATTGGGCAGGGCAGCACCGCGCCAAAAGCAGATCAGCGGACGATCTGCTAGGCGCGTGAAGGCGGGCGGATAATCTGCCTCGTACCACAGCGCAAAGCAGACGCCTTCGGCACGCCAACGCGCCAGATTTTCTGCCAACCGCCCCTGATCAAGCGCACTCAGGTTCGCCCGTACTTGTGCGCTCACGCCGCGCAGCCGCGCCACTTGCTGGGGCGTGGCTGCCAAGACTGCCGCCGGCGTGCCAAAGGCGCTCAGCAGACGGTTAAGCGTCTGCCAGCCAATGCCTTCCGTCAGGGCAAGCGCTGCCGCCGCTGTGCGTTCTGCAATCACGCTGCTTAGCTCTCGAAGGTATTGCGCTTTGCGCCAAAGCCGATGGAGCGGCGCGGCTGCAAGTCCACACCGGTAGAGAGCTGGCTAGACAGGCTGGCGACCGATTGACGCAGCACATCCAGCGAGACGGCAGTTTCGCGGTTGTGTGCCGCCAACATGCGCGCATAGAGCGCCACCTCACGCACGAAGGCGCCCGTTTGCCCAACCAACTGCGGCAGCACTGACCGATGATCATCCTGCCATTGGTGACCCATATAGCGGATCAGCATTTGTTCTGCCTGCGCGATATCTTGGATGAGTGGCACATGAATAATGCGATCTACGCGACCGGGACGTTTGGCAATGCGTTCGTCAATCACCTCAGGATAGTTGGTGGTTGCCAAGAGCATGGCACCACGCGGATTATTCGGCGATTCCAAGCCGTCCAGCACATTCAGGATTTGCGCCTTGTCATCCTTACGCAGATAAACGTCAATTTCTTCGACGATCAGCAGCACCGGGTGCTGTGCATCGGCAACAACGTTCAGGGCATGATGCACCTTGCGGAAGGATGCGCCGTCGTCGTCCGCGCCAGAGACGTAGACCACCACACGCTTTTGGGCAAGGGCAAGTTTGGCAACTGCCGCGCAGAGCGTCGTCTTGCCAGTGCCGGGCGGTCCTACCAAGAGTAGCTTGCGGAAAGGCGCTAAGCCAAGCTGCTTATAAATGCCAACGCCTTCGGTAAAGAAGGCTTCCATGTCAGCGCGCAGATCATTTTTGAGGCTCTCTGGCAGGATCACATCCTTCCAATCCACCGTTGGCTTGAAGGATTCATGCGCGCCGCCGATAATGTAGACGTTTTGGCTGCGCTCTAGGTGGCGCGCCGCATTCGAGCAAGCCTGCTCAAAGGCAGCCCAAGCATCCAAGCCGACCGTTGGCAGCACGACGACTGCCACAATGCCCTTATCATCATCCTGATAGTAGGATGAGACGTAAATTGCCTCGAAGGGTGTGCCATCCTGCTCGAAGCGGAAGCGAAAGGCGCCGACTGACTCATCAAGGGTTGGGCGGCGATTGGGCAGGCGATAATCGCTAATCGGCACGACATGGGGACATTCCACACGCTGATAGCCAACATAGCGCGTTTTGCCGCGCAGCTTGCGCCCTTCGCGCACGCGCCCCAGCGCACGGTGATTGCTGCAATTTTCAGTTGCCCACAGCGCCATGCAAGGCGTCTCGCCGAAGTGCTGCTGCCAATACGCCACCGCCCACTGCACCAAGACTTCATAGCGCAGTTTCTTGGGCAAGCTGCCTAGCGGATCATCAGAGGGCGTGTTGCCAAGAAAGCGCCGCAGGTCGCTCAGTTCACTTTTTGCCATGCCTATTTGCCTAAAGCCATCCCGACGCACGTTGTGAAGATGACGGCGTCCACATCAACGGGTAAATCTACTGCCTATTCTAACCGAAAGTGTGCCATTTAAGTAGTGGTGCGGATGTGGTGAAGTGTGTAGTGGCAGGGAAAGGAGAGCGGAGAAACTGGGCAGTTCCGCGATCCTCACTCCTGACTTGGTGTGGCGCTTGGGCAACGCACCTTGCCGCGCCGCGCCGAATTCGTTATAGTGTTCAGCATCCGAAAGCGGTTGTTCTGTCAGCCGATCCTTCGAGTTGTTGAGGCGAACTGTAACCCATGGATACTTGGCAAACACCCTATGACGATCAGCCCTATGAGCGCCCTGCGCGGCGTTCGGCGCTGCTCGCATGGCTTATTCGTATCCCGTTGCTGGGCGCAACGGCGATTATTATGTTATTTCTGCTGGCGGCGCTCTATTTGGCACTCCACCAGCTTCAATTCAGCCAACTGATCTATCCCGGCGTCTCGGCGTTCGGCACAGACCTCTCAGGCATGACGCCGCAGCAGGCAGCCGCCGCCCTTGCCGCACGCTTCACCTATGGCGAAAATGCCGTGTTCACCTTCCGCGATGGTGAGCGCTTTTGGCAGAAAACGGCAGCCGAACTTGGCGTGAACTACGATCCACAAAAGACGGTTGAGGCTGCCTATCAGATTGGGCGCAGCGGCAATCTGCTGGATAATCTGCGCGCACAGGGCGAGGCATGGCTGAACGGCGCTTCGGTGCAGCCGATTGTCGTCTTTGATCAATCCCAAGCGGCGGTGCTGCTCAACCAGATTGCGGCTGAGATTAACCGTCCCGTGCAGGACGCAACGCTGGTCCTGCACGGGACACAAGTAATCACGACTGCCAGCCAAGTCGGCAGGCAAGTGGATGTGGACGCAACGCTTGGCCTGCTGCGGCAGGTCATCCTCAGCCTGACCACAGGCGCTGAAATTCCGATTGTCATCCGCGAATCGCAGCCCACCATCCAAGATGTGGAAGAGGCTGCCGCCTTGGTGCGCGCTGCGCTCTCCAGCCCAATTCAGCTCTATCTGCCCGTCGCCAAAGAAGGCGATCCGGGACCGTGGCAGGCAAGCCCGGAATTCATCGGCGGCTTGCTGAACATCCAGCGCGTGGAGCAGGGCGATGGCACGGCACGCTATACCGTCAGCGCCAATGCCGAGCCACTGCGCGCCTTCCTGACCGAACTGGCACCGCAACTGCGTATCGAGGCACGCAACGCACGCTTCGTCTTTAACGAGGCGACTCGTGAGTTGGCAGCCATTCAGGATAGCGTCGAAGGGCGTGAATTGGACATCGCCGCCAGCCTGAAGGTTTTTGAGGATGCCATTTTCCGCACCGAAAATCGGCGTGTGCCGCTGACCTTCATCCAAGTGGTGCCGCCTGCCAACAGCCGCGCCACTGCCGCCGAACTTGGCATTACCGAAAAAGTGGTGGAAGCGACGACCTTCTTCTACGGCTCATCCGCGGATCGGCGCACCAACATCCAGATCGCGGCACAGCGCTTTCACGGCTTGGTGATCGCGCCCGGCGAGACGTTCTCGTTCAATAACTATGTGGGCGATATTTCACCTGAGACCGGCTTTGAAACCGGCTTGGTCATTTATGGCGACCGCACCATTGAAGGCGTGGGTGGTGGCGTCTGCCAAGTTAGCACAACGATCTTTCAAGCGGCGTTCTTTGGCGCTTACCCAATTGTGGAGCGCTACGCGCACGGCTACCGCGTTGGCTATTATGAGAGCGGCACGGCAATCGCCAATGGGCAGCGCTATTCCGCCGGCGTCGGCATGGATGCAACGGTCTACTCACCGATCATTGATTTCAAGTTCCGCAACGATACGCCGTACCACATCCTGATCGCCTCAAACTTTGTGCCGTCCAAGCAATCGCTTACCATCACCTTCTACAGCACCAGCAGCGGACGCATTGTCGAGAAAACAGGACCCCGTCTGACCAACGTTGTGCCGCATGGCAAGCCAAAGTACACCGAGAGCGCCAGTGTGCGCCCCGGCGAGACGCGCCAGATAGACTATGCAGTAGACGGCGTGGATGCGCGTGTCTGGCGCACCATCCGCACCCTTGATGGGCAGATTTTGGCGAAAGACGAGGAGTTCTACAGCCACTATCTGCCGTGGTCGGCACAGTTTTTAGTGGCGCCGGGCTACGCGCCCAAGCGCTAGTGCCGTTGGCGCAGCCGCCTCCTATCCTTAGCCCTTTCCGCGCCAGCAGCGAAAGGGGATCAGAGGGTGGGATAAAGGCTGCGCCACTCGTTTTTTATAAGGGATCGTGCTACAGTTTGGGCAAAAGCATACTGCGCGGACAGCACAGATCACAGAGAGTTTATGCCCAGCCCACCTATCGTCTTTGGCTTTTTGCTCGCCACGCTGTACGGTGCTGCGTTCCACCTCATCTTTGGTGGCAGCACGCGCCAACTTGCGCTTTACCTGTTAGCCAGTTGGCTTGGCTTTGCGGTTGGGCAAATTTTCGGGGCAGTCTTTGAGGTTCACGCCTTCGCAATCGGCGCGCTGAACACACTGACCGCAACCTTTGGCGCATGGCTGGCACTCTTTGCGACGCGCTTCTTATCAGGGCGAGAAACTAAGAGGGATGGATGACGGAAAATCAAGAAACAGTGGAAACATCACCTGAACCGCAGCAAAGTGGCGGCATGTCGCGCTGGATGATGATCGGCGTCGGTGGCTTGATCGGCACCATTCTGATCCTGTTCCTCATCGCGGTGATCGGCGGCATCGTTGACTCGGAAGGCATGGCGAACTTTTTTCGCATCCTGCGCGATCTGTTCATTGTAATTTTGGCGCTGCAAGGCATCCTGATCTCAGTAGCGTTGGTCATCTTGATCACGCAGCTTGCCGCGCTCATCAACATCCTGAGCAGCGAGGTGAAACCGATCATCGAAGAAGCGCAAGAGACGGTCAGCACGGCACGCGATACAACCGAATTCATCAGCCGCAATGTGGCAACGCCGGTTATTCGGATGACCTCAACCGCCGTTGGTGTTGGCGTCTTTATGCGTGAACTGTTGGCAATTCGGCGGAATTTGAACGGCAAGGCGCGGAAATAACATGGCAGAGCGCGAGCAAGGGCGGTCTTTCTTTGTGGGTGCTTTGATCGGCGGCATTCTGGGTGCGCTGTGGGCAATCTGGAACGCACCGCGCAGCGGCGAAGAAACACGGCGTGCCATCCAGCAGACGGTGGATGAACAAGTCAACGGTGTGCGCCGTCAGGTGGCAGGTGAAAGCCTTAAGGAAGCGCTTGCCGAAGGCAAAGCAACCGCACGTGCGCTGAACAAGCGCTAGATGGACTCGGCACGCTGCACCAACCAGCGCGATAGCCTGCCGCGCAGCGTGAAGATTAGCAGTGCCGCCACGGCTGTAGGCAGGCTTGGTAGAAAGGCGATCAGGGCAAATTCACCAAGCAGCAGCGCCATGCAGATGACCGTGACCGTTGCCAAGAGCGTGACGTTGGTCGGCAGCAGATCGGTTAGGCGAATGCCTTCCGCAATCAGCGCCGAAAGCCCTTCCGCCTGCCCACTCAGCCCTAGGGCAAGGATGGGCAACGCAAGGCGGGCTGCCATGCCGCTTAGCGTGCCAAGGATGAAGGCAAGGCGCGGCGCGTTATCGCTCACTTGGACGCCGATCAGCAGACAGATTGCCGATTCTTGCAGGCGCGCATAAGGCATGCACAGCACACCAAGCAGCGCCAAAACGCCCGCCCAGATCACCTCGCCCTTTGCGGCAAGCCCGAAGGCAGCCGCCACAGCCGCCAACACGCCGAAAACTGCCCCAAGTAAGCCCAGACCCAAGATCAAGCGCCACTGTGGGCGCAGCGCCGCCGCTGCGCACGCCGTCACCACCTCGTTGGGCGCAGAGGGCGTCAGCAGGAACATCTCCCAGGTCTGCACCAAGCGCAGGCGCGCAATGCCGGCTGCGGGCAGGGCTGCCAGCAGGCTGTAGGGCAGCAGGCTGATCAGGGCGGTGCCAAGCAGACCAAAACCGATCAACGCCTGATCGCGGTAGATGAAGAATGGCACGCCACTCTGCACCTCAAACAGGCGCACAAGCGGGATGCTGAGCAGCAAGAGCAGCATCAGCCACGAGGGCGAGAGCCACACACGGCTGGGGCGCCATGCCGCACGGTAGATTGGACTTTGCTCGCTCTGGATGTGCCACAGCACAGCGCGCATTGTCCGTAAAGCAGGCAGATCGCGCAACACGCTCAGTTCTCAAAGAGATTCAAGATGTATTCAGGCGCAAGCCCTTGCGTTTCAAGGTGCATTCGCAGCTTGCGGCGTGCGTCGAAAATCAGCTTGTAGAGCGCGTTGCGGTTGGTGTTAAGCTGCTCTGCCACGACATCTAGCGGAATGCCTTCAAGGATGAGCGCCTCAAACGCGGCACGTTGGCGCGCTGTGAGTGCTTCGCTGAGCGCGCCCTCAATGCGCTGCCAGGCGTCGCGCTTTTCCGTGCTTCGCTCAGGGCTATCGCCGTCATCGGCTGCCAACATGGTCGAGTCGGCAGCACGGTTGTCGGTTGCCTCGATCAGCGCATCCAGCGAGAAATCTTTGTAGCGCAGACGGCGCATCTCGCTGATGACAAGGCGCACCGCGATCTTGGTTGCCCACGTCGTAAACTGGCTATCGCCGCGAAAAGAACTGAGATTGTCCAGCACGCGCAGCAGCGCTTCTTGGGCAAAATCTTCCGCCATCTGGGTGATTTCTTCAAGTGGACGGCTGGCAAGATCGCTGCGTTCGCGGCTCAGGTAGTAAAACAAGCCGCGTTGCAGGCGCGTGCGAAGTGCCGCAATCGCCGCCTCGCGCTCTGGCGAACCTTCCGCCAAGTCGTGCAGCCAATCCTCATTGGAACGCTCTGCCACAGGCTTTGTTACTTTCTTATCCGCTAAATGCCGCGCAGCGTAAAGCTAAAGGTGCTGCCGCCCTCTGGCACACTTTCGATCTCTAGGCTGCTCTCCATAAGCGCCAAAAAGCCCTTCACCACTGGAATGCCCAGCCCATAGCCTTTGGTGTTGGTCACCAACTCATGATCAGCGCGGAAGAACAGCTCGCCCAGCCGCGCAATATCTTCGGCGCGCATTCCAATGCCGTTATCCTTGATGCTCACGCGCAGTTCGCCCGCAGTCTCGGTGGGTGCTGCCGTCAACACAAGCTGCCCTGTCCCCTTCGGCGTGTAAAAGATAGCATTCCGCAGCAGCAGGACGATCACTTTCACCAACTGTTTCGGATCAGCGTTGAGGGCAGGTAGTTCGGGCGTGATGTTGATGGTCAGGCTGTGTCCGTGTTCCGCCACCAGTGCCGAAACTGCCGATTCAATCTCCTCGCGCAGCGAGTCGAAGGTGACCATCTTACGCTCTAAGCGCAGGCGATTCGCGGAGAGTTTGTTAATATCGCTCAGGTCGCTGAGCAGCCAATCCATCCGCACGATGTTGTTGCGGATAGTATCGGCAAAGTTCTGCTGCATCGGATTGAGCGTGCCGACCATATTCGGCTTTGCCAGCATATCGGCATAGCCGCGAATGCTGGTCATTGGCTTACGCAGTTCATGCACAATGGTGGAGACAAACTCAACATGCTTGGCGCTCTGTTCGGCGAGCTGTGCGCTGCTATCCGCAGCACTGCCCTCAGGCGGCTTGGCGTCGGACGGGGCAGCTTTCGCCTCAGGCGCGTGGGCAGACGGTGCGCCTGCCACAGCTTGTTCAAGCAAACTCTCTAATTTGGCGAGTGCCTGCTGCACAGCAGGCTCAGCAGGCTGTGCGCGCAGCTCAGCCAGCAGATGGCGCGCAGCAGCTAGGGGATTTTCTGCATGGTCGGTCATCGGCACTCCTAAAGCGAGTAGGTTCTCTACCCTTGATTGTGACGCATCTCAGGCAAATCGGCTAGGGCAAACGCACGCCGAAAAACAGAAAGACCTCCACGCGCCACAGCAGCATAATCAGCGTGCCAAGCACGATATACTGCCCATAAGGCAGCGCAGTGAACCACTCATAGCGTCCGCGCAGCAAAAGGCGCAGGCTCAGGTAGAGCAGCGCACCAAAGCCGCCGGCGAAGACGGCGATCAGCACGGCGTAGAGCAGTGCCTGCCAACCAAGCATAAAGCCTGCCAGCGTTGCTAGCAGCACATCGCCATCTCCAAACGCCGACTCCGTAATCGGCTCGCCGCGTGCGTTCGAGGCGATATAGTTGAACAAAATGCCGCCCAGAAACATCAGGAAGAACAACCCAAAGCCAACCGCTCCGCCGATCAGGTAATCCACAAAGCGCAGCGAAGGCACAAGCTGTTCACCCAGCAGGGCAGCGCCCAACAGCACGTAGAGGCACGCTGGCACGATCACGAGATACAGGATCATGCGGTGTTCAAGGTCAATTACAGTGATCAGGATGAGGATCGCCACATTGCCCATCAGGAAGAAGGCACGCAGCGCATTCCCGCCAGACTGTGCAGCGATATAGGCAAACAGCGCCGCCGTGATCAATTCTGTGAGTGGGTAGCGAAACGAGAGCGATGCGCCCTGTGCCGAACTGCGCTGGTTGACCAGAAAGGCGCTGATGCCAAGCCATGCCGAAAGCGGGCGCGGCGCGCCATCCGAATAGCGCGGCGCACCCAAGCGCGCTGTGTAGGGCAGATAGTCGGCAAGCCAGTTCACCACGCCACCCACCAGAATACCAAGCAAGGCAGCCACAGGGATAAACCAATTTAGCATGAGGCATCCTCAGCGCGGAATGCGCGGTAATTTTTCGGGTAAATCAATGCCAAGCGGAAAGGTTGGCGTTGGCGCCAGCGGTGCCGGCGGCAGCAGCGTGAACGCAAGCATCAACGCCAGCAGCGCAGCGATCAGGATTGCGGCAACCACAGCAGCACTATTCTTCATAGACATCGGCAAAGATGATCTCGACATCACGCCCAATCGTCCGCATGAGCAGCGCGCCGGCGGCAGCGCCTTCCGCAGAGCGCAAAGCGGCGTCCATTTGGTCGTTATCTGCAAAATAAAGTTCCAAAATGCGGCGGTAGGGCGAACGTCCGGCAGGGCTGCCCAGCACAAGGCAGGCTTGCCGCCGCTGGATATTCGGCAGTTTTTCGATCAGGGCAAGGGCATCCACATAGTGCTGCTCAAAGTTTGCTTCGTCCAGCGGGTGGCGAAAGAGGATTGTCATTTTGACCATAGACGTTTTCTCGTGTGTTCTTTACGGTCAGCATTATAACCTATGCGCGGGTGCTTGCATGGAATTTGTGGACGGCGCAGCCAACCCCTCTCCCTAGCCCTTTCCACGCCCGCAGGGAAAGGGAAGCGGAGGATGGACTGAAGGCTGCGCTGACATAACTCGGGCAACCCGCCGCATCGCTCGGTACAGCACTTTTTGCCACACACCACTCAACCATGAGACAATCAGGGGCAGGAGTCCGAACACCTCCTTTCTGAATGAAAGACCATCAAAGGATAGGTATGACCACCACAAGCGAACCGCTCGAAATAACTATCGGGCGCTTACTCACGGCGCGCAACCTCACGCTCTCGGTTGCCGAATCTTGCACAGGCGGGCTGATCATGCACCGCATCACCAACATTGCGGGCAGTTCTGCCTACCTGATGGGTGGTATGGTCGTCTACGGCTATGCGGCAAAGGTGAAATTTGCGGGCGTGCAGCAAAGCACCCTAGAGAAATACGGCGCGGTGAGCGCAGAAACAGCCACCGAGATGGCGCGTGGTGTGCGTGCCGCCTATGAAACCGATTTGGCGATCTCTGTGACGGGCATTGCCGGCCCCGGCGGCGGAATGCCCAACAAGCCCGTCGGTTTGGTCTACATCGCCCTTGATGCGGCAAGTGGCACTCAGGTTGAGCGCCACATCTGGCAGAGCGACCGTGAAGGCAACAAGGCGCTTTCGGCAGAGGCTGCCCTTGCCCTGCTGCACCGCCATCTAACCGAAGCGTAGCCCACGCATGGCGCGCTCATTGAGGACGGTTGCCAACTGGTCGAGCGTCTCCACGGCGATCACGTCTAGCCATGCGGCAGGGTAGCGCGTTGAAAGCTGGGCGCGCAGCCCATCGGCAAGGTTAGGCAGCGTCAGGATCGTAACACCTGCCGATTGACGGTAGGTCAGGTTATCCAGAAAGTCGGGCGTGGGCAAAAGCTGCGGGCGAAAGCGCTCGTAGTATGCTTTGCCTGCCATGAAGAACCATTCAGCGTTGAAGCCTGAAGCGATGAGCAGACAGTGAAAATCGGGCGTGCCGTGAATGGGACCGGGCCCGACCCAGCCACGCGGAATACCTGCCATACCGTCGCCGTCCAGCGCGTCCAGCGGCGGCACGTCCTTAAAAGGCGGCGGAGTCTCCACCATGCGGCGGATAGCGATGGCAGGTCCAAAAGGCGTCTCGTAGTAATCGTCCCACTTCCAGAGCGCGACGCCAAAAAACCACGGCGGCGCTTGGTAGGCGCTCCAGTTGAACATGGCAACGGTTGCCTCGCCGTGGCTGAAGCCGTTGTAGCCGGGATAGCGCGCATCCAGTTGGTGAAAATCGCCCACGCCTTGCGGCACAGGATAAATGCCGCCTTCCGTGCCAACGACCGGGATCGCGCCGCCGCCGAACCACTCCGTGAACAGGCGCATGAAAGCATCACCCATGCCGATCAAACCGATAGGATCGCCGTTGGGCGCGCTCGGCGGACCGGAGATGGTTGTTAAGCCGGGCTTTTCCGCCTGTGAGATTGGATCATAGGGATATTCAAAGCGCCAGCCGCCCTCGTCAGCGCGTTGGCGGTCAGCCGGGCGGGCGCGGTTCGGGCTGCCGTCCTCCTGATAAAAATGGTTGTAGATATAGGGGTGCGTGGCGCACCACAAGCCGTTGGCAGCCACCACACGGAAGCGCTCGTAGTAGTTATCGCCCAAGAAGGTGAGCATGGCGCGCAACCAACCAATGGCATCATAATGCTGACCGATTGCCTCGCTGAGGGCGGGAAAGGCAGGATAGCAGCCGCGCTCGATTGCCCATTCTGCCCAACGCAGCCAGTTGGTCATCAGCGGCGCAATAATGCCTGCAACGTTCTTATAATCAGGCAGAATACCCTCTTGCCACTCAATATCAAGGTTCGGCTCGTTGTAGAACTCGAACCATTTGCAGCCCGCCGTCACATATGCCTCGTAGTAGCGCAGCTTTTCTTCAGGGTCGCCTGCGCCAAAGCGCGGACGCCATATGCGGACAATCGGCGTGATGTTGCTGGCGCGCAGCACGCTCATATCATTTACATACTCATCGCTGATGGCGGTATATTTTGCCCAGCCCATGCCAGCAGCGCGCAGCGCATCCACGTCCATTTTGATAGGCGCGTTTTTGTTGTGCATCCCGCGTGGATTACGCGACCATTCATACTCATTCAAGCGCATTGAGACATCTTCACAGTTAACCTAACGATAGGTGCGCGCAACTATACCACACCATTGACGGCGCGCCACACTTTGCGTATACTATCCTTCAACACGCCGAAGTGGCGGAATTGGCAGACGCGAACGACTCAAACTCGTTTGGGAAACCGTGTGGGTTCGAGTCCCACCTTCGGCACACACACCCGACCCCCTCTACAGGAGTCGGGTTTTGCGTTTATGTGGAATGACTACTAACGGCGGTGAACCGTCATCGGCAAGCCACCTTCAGGATATAACGTGATCGCCGCACGGCGCTTGATCGGCCTGTTCGGCACAAGGCGCAACGTATAACGGCTGGCAACGGTAGCGAGGATCAGGGCTGCCTCCAGCATGGCGAACGCCTGCCCAATGCACACGCGCTGACCACCACCAAACGGAATGTATGCCCACTTATCAATCTTGCCCTCGTTTTCGGGCAAAAAGCGTTCTGGTCGGAACGCCTCAGGTGCTTCCCAAAAATCGGGATGGCGGTGCGTGATGTAGCTGGTCAGGATCACGACGCTGCCTTTGGGAAAGTGATAGCCGCCGATTTCAAGATCGGTTAGCAGTTCACGGCTGAACGACCACGCCGGTGGATACAGACGCATGGCTTCCTTGATCACGGCGTTGGTATAGGGCAGGGCGCGCAAATCGGCAAGGGTTGGTGCCCGCCCGCCAAGCACGCTGTCCAATTCGGCGTGCAGTTTCGCCTCTGCCTCAGGATTTTCCGCCAGCAGCTTAAACGTCCAGTTCATGGTGTTGGCAGTTGTTTCATGCCCTGCCAAGAACAGCGTAACTGCCTCGTCACGCGCTTCGGTATCGCTCATGCGGTTGCCGTCCTCATCTTCGGTCAGCAGCAGCATAGAGAGCAGATCGCCGCGATCCGACGGATCAGCGCGGCGCTGGCGAATCACGCCGTAGATAACCTCATCCAACATGCGGCGTGCTTGCCGTGCTTGCAGCGTGCTAGGCGTTGGAAAGGGCAGCGGGATGAAGAAATTTTGAATGGCGAATTGCTGAATGCGCGCCATTGCCTCACTGATGCGCTTAGCAGTGTTCGTGTCTGTTTGGTGCAGCAGTGTATACGAGATAATCTTAAGCGTGGTGAGCATCATCTCGTGGGCAATGTCTAATTCAGCGCCATCTTGCCAGCCGTCAAGCGTCTCGGATGCATAGCGCGTCATGCTCTCGGCATAGGCATTCACACGGGTAGCGTGAAAGGCAGGCGCGGCAAGTTTGCGCTGCTTGCGCCAGAACGCACCTTCGCTGGTGAGCAAGCCATTGCCGAAAAAGCGTGCCAGCCCTTGCTTAGTATCCGTATAGGTGGCATCTTTGCGAATGTGCTTGGCGTGTGTGATGAGCAGTTCCTGCACATGATCAGGGTGCATCAGAAAGCTGTGCAGTGGCAAGCCATTCACCTTGAAGCTGAACACATCGCCATGCTGCCGCCACAGATCGAGTGAGGCTTGCAGCGGATCACGGCTCATTTGCAAGCCGATAGTGATTGTCCGCAGCCAGTTGCCGTTATCCGAAAGGCGCGGCGGCAAAGGTGCCGTGCGCGGCATGGTCGCTTGAAGCATTGTTCTGCACTCCATTGTCAGACGATCTATCGTTTTTTGAACAGTGTGTTGTATAATTCAAGCATAATGGATTTCGCTAAGGCGTCAACAGGCAATTTGTTCGCGCTGTAGTATATTGAACAGGTGTTGTTTTATGGCAGAGGTTGCGAAGAAAGTAGATCGGCGCATTCAGCGCACCCGCGAATTGCTGCGCCAAGCACTGATGTCGCTCATCGTGGAACGTGGCTACGAGGCGATCACCATTCAGGATATTACCGAACGTGCCAACGTGGCGCGTACCACCTTTTACCTGCATTTCCGCGATAAAGATGATCTGCTCTTTCAGACAATGCGCGATGTGTATGAGGAGATCGCCGCACGGGTAGATGAGCATTACGCGCACCTGCTCCAACAGGGCATTCCGGATCAGGCAGATGCTTCTGATTTTCAGCACATCGCAGATTTTGCCGAGTTCTATAAGATCATGCTGAGTGAGCGGGGCAGTGCTGCCTTTTTAGTGCGCGTGCGGAGTTACCTTGCAGAAATGATCCAGAAGCAGGTGATCGCACCGATTATGCCGCCTAGCGGCACGCCGAACCTACCGCCTGATCTGGTTGGCTACCTGATCGCGGGAATGCAGATCGCTGCTTATTACTGGTGGCTTCAGCGCGATATGCAGCCTTCCGCGCAGATAATGGCGCAATGGGTGCAAGATTACTGTGTGCGCGGTGTGCTGTGGGCGCTGGCGCCCCAAGAGCCACCCAAGCCTTAGGTTGGTTCGCAGGCTTGGAAGGGCTTCCCTTCGGCGTGGCAGATCAACTGCACCACGTTCTTTCCAGAGGCAGCCGCCAATGGTAGGCTACCGCCTGGCTCTACCCAATGTCCTGCCATGTAGAACCGCTTCAGGTTTGGCAGTGTTTTTGGCACGCCGCGAATAAGCAAAGGCATTGTTTCTTTGGTCAGCAGCCAACCACTGGTCGCACCCAGCCAATTGCCGGTGAAGCGCTCATAGCTGAGCGGCGTTGCCTCGTCGGTGAACTCGATGTGTTGCCGAATGTTCGGATAGCGCTGTGCCAAGAAGTCAATCACAATGCTGCTGACCTGCCGCTGTTCGCTATCATAGCTGCGCCTGCCAAATAAGCGCTGCCAATAGCTGTAGCTGGAACGCAGCATCACCTCCACTACTGATTTGCCCTCAGGCGCAAGGCTTGGGTCAAAACAGTAGTGCTTCACGCCGATCTCGCGGTGATCCTCACCGATGATCAGCAGTGGTTCGGTCAGCAGGTGTGTTATCCAGTGCGGTTCAGCGCTTAGATCGCACGCCACACCGAGCGACACCTGCACCTGGGAATGTGTGGGCAAATGCCCGCTATACATGCGCTTGAGTTTGCGGTTGACGAACTGCCCACCGAGCATATCAAAAATGGTGGTGCGCCCATCCGCCGCCGAGACCACATAATCGGCGCGGTAGATAGCATCGTCATAGAGGCGCACGCCAACAGCGCGCCCATCCTCAGTCAAGATTTTTTCGACGTGCGCGTTGTAGCACAGCTCACCGCCCAAATCACGATAGCGCTGCTCAAGCGCACGGGCAAACGCCAGCGATCCGCCTTGCGGAAAGCCTGCATTCTGGGTGTGTAAATATGCCAGAAGCGACATGCCCATCATCAGCGGCGCTTCTTCCCACGAAAACATCTGCGCCACGGCGCGCCGCAAAAAAGGATGCTTGAAACGTGCGGCAAATGTTTTTGCCGGCACCAACGCCCAGCGCAGCATGGGCAACACGAAAGGCAACATCTTCATCCCGAAATCACGCCAGTCTAAAGTAGTCATGATCGGGCGCGGTACGCAGTACATCGCCGACATGTCAAAGCGGGTGAACTGCCGCACGCCGTTGCAAAAAGCGCGGATCAGAGGTGCATCAGCGGGTGAGAGCGCACACATATGCACCTCAAGCTGATCAGGATCGGCATAGACGATCAGAGTGTGTTCGCCATCGGTGATGCGCTGATATTCGCTGTGGTTGATCATTGGGCGGTTTTGCACTGCGCCCAACTCGCGCCACATCTGATGAAAAGGTTGCCCTTCACCAGAGCCAAACAGATAGTGAATGCAGCCATCAAAGGTGTAGCCTTTGCGTTCCCAGGCTGTGCATAAGCCGCCGGGCAAGGCGTGCATCTCGAAAATGGTGGTGCGGAGGTCATTCATGCGCGCATAGCAACCTGCTGCTAAGCCTGCAATGCCGCCACCAATTATGATGAGGGATTTTTCTGCCATCGGTACACTTTTCCTGAACAGGGCGTGCTTGCTCTGCATGCCACCTTCAGAGATTGTACCATAATTCACAAATAAAGTCTCTCAGGGGTTGGCTTGGGCGGCGATGGTGTTACCTGTGGCGTAAGTGTGAACCAATTCTGCAATGCGCCAGACGGCGTGCGGCTCGGCAATCGTCTTCACGCCTTCTGAAAGCACTTTCAGATGCGCGCCATCGTCCGCCAGAAGCTCGGCAACGGCTGCCGCCACCTTGCGTGCGCCGGGCGCAAAAACGCCAGCATTGCGGCTGACCACATACTTCACATTGGGCGATTCCTGAAAGCGAATCGCACCGCTGATGACCATTGGCAAGCCGATGGTTGCCGCCTCGGTCAGGGTGGCTGGACCTGCCTTCGTGATGAGCAAGTCCGCAGCGCGCATCATCACCTCAAGGTTGTTCACAAAGCCGTAAATGTGCGTTGGGCGCTGCCATTGGCACGCTTCCAGCGATTTTTTCAAGGCGGTGTTGCGTCCAGCGATGATCACCAACTCAGCATCCAGCGCCAAACGGTCAATGGCGCGTGCCGTCTTTTGCAGCGTTCCCATGCCGTCGCCACCGCCAACCATCAGCACAATGCGCGCCGTTGGCGACCAGCCGAGCGCGTCTCGCGCCTCCGCCTTGCTCAGCTTCAAGTCGGTATATTTAGGATGGACGGGCGCACCTGTCATGACCATTTTTTCGGGTGGCAAGCCCAGCCGCACGCCACGCTGATAGGCTGCCTCAGTCGGGATGGTGGTGAGGTCTACACGCGGGTCGTACCACATAATGTTGGGCAGCGCGTAGTCGGTGATGACGGTCATAAAGGGTTTCTGAATGCCCAATTTCCGCAGGGCGTGAATGGCGGGACGCACAAAGACCGAATGCGCGCACAGGTAGAGATCAGCGGGATAGCGCTCAAAAAACAGCTTCATGCGCGGGAACATCTGGCGGCAAAGCGCATTGCTCAGGGCGGGCGAGCGCCAGATGCGGTCGTTCATCCAATACTGCGCGGCGTAAGTGCCGGGGCTCCAGTTCACCCACTTCACATAAGTATCAGGCAGGGTGCTGAAGGGAAAGGGCGTGTAATCGCGCCACATATCCACCAATTGGGCGGTAAAGGCGGCTGGGTAGCGCGTGTTGAGGGCAGTTTCGATAGCGCGGCAGGCGGCACGGTGACCGCCGCCAGTATCGGACATCAGGTAAACAATGTGTGGCATGTTGCGTGTGTGTAGTCGTCCTATTCTGTGTATGGTTGCTCGGCGTGCGCGCTGCGATCAATCTCTTGCAGCAGCGTATAGCCAAAGTGCGCGGCGCGGCTGAGCGTGCCGCTTTGGATATTTTCCAGCGTATCCGACGTGCGGTGCCAATTAGGCAGCCGTCCCTCTTGATTATAGCCGACGATGCACAAGCCCTTATAGCCCATGCGCGCTACGACGGCAATTTCTTCCAAGATCAGCATATCGCGCCCTGCCACCTGTGGATGCTGCACCGCCGCACAGCGGGCAAACCGCAGTAGATCAGGATCGGGCGTGTATTCGCCAAAGGCAGTGATGCCGTGTTTGGTCACATAGCAGAGGTTGCCGCTGCCCACCATTTCATAATCAATGAAGTAGCTGTTGAAGCGCGGCGGCTGGAAGTGTGCCAGATAGCGCGCCATGCCGATGCAGCCGACTTCTTCGCAGCCCGTGAACAGAAGCGTCACTTCGGTGTTTGCCAGCGGTGCCAGCGTGAGCGTCTCTGCCAAGCCAAGCAGCACACTGACCGCTGTGGCGTTATCGTTGGCGCCTTCGATATAGGGCTGGCGTTCATCGCTGACCTGCATGGCGAGCGTGCCAACGGCAAGGGCGGCGTAGAAAGCATCCCAAACGCCGTAGCGCGTTTTGCGCTTTAGGGTGCGGCGCAACTGCACCAGCGCATTCATCAGCAGCGCGCTGATGCCAAGCGTCGTGAAGGGCTTCATCAGTTCGGGCTGTGGTGTGGGCAGGGTGAAACGCTGTTTGTTGCTGTCCAAATGTCCGATCAGGTAAACGCGACGTTTGACTTCACCACGTGGCGGAAGGGTTGCGATCACGTTTTGGCTCTGCCCTAACCCAATCAGTGGTTGGAAGAAAGGCGGCTTGGCGGTCATCACGCCGCGCAGATTTACCGCACTCAGGGCGGAGAGTGCCGCTGCGATCAGCTTGCCGAAGCGTCCGCGCCTGCCATACAGGGCAGCAAGCGCGGCAAGGGCAAGGAGCGGGATTGCCTGTGCGCCTGAGGTGGTGTTGCTGCGGAAGGGCTGCACCGTAATTTGCTCCACGCCGACGGCACGCAGCGCAATCTGCACATATTCGGCGGCGCGGCGCTCTTGCGCGGAACAGGCAGGGCGTGCGCCAATGCCTTTACAGAGCGCGTTCATATGCTGCATCAGGCGGTCGGGCTGAAGGCTGCTCAAGGGATCGCTCATCGTGGCAACTTCCTTGTGTGACGGACTTCACAGACCCATTATAAACGAGAATCGGCGTTTTGTGGGTAGGCGGCGTGATGAGGATCAAGGGTGTGGCGTGCCAAGCCCCTACGCTCCGATTCCCTTTCCCTGTGAGCGGGGATAGAGGTGCCTCCCAACAGCCCAGTTGACTTCAGAACGAATGTTCGCTATAATATACTTTATGGTGAACATTCAAATTGCTCCCGATCCAATTCAGAAGATCACGCAAATGGGCGATGTAACGCTCTATGAGCCAGCAGGCGATCAGCCCTTCTCAGAGCGCCCGCGCCTGCCAACTGGCAAGTACCAATCACACAGCCTTGCCGAGTGCATCACCAACGTCAGCACGCCAATGGGCAAAAAGCCTATCCTCAAAACGATGCTCACCACCGCCTGTGAGCGTGATTGCTATTACTGCCCTTTCCGTGCTGGGCGCGCCAAAACGCGGCGAATGACCATCACGGCGGACGATCTGGCAAAAGCATTTTTGGCGTTGCAGCAAGGCGGCGCAGTGGACGGCTTGTTTCTCTCCTCAGGCATTATCAAAGGCAGCATTCCAACCCAGGACAAATTGCTCGACGCTGCTGACATCATCCGCCGCAAGCACCACTATCGCGGCTATATCCACCTCAAGATTATGCCGGGCATTGAGGATGCTCAATTGTATAGGGCGATGCAGTTGGCAGATCGCATCTCGGTTAACCTAGAGGCGCCCACGCAGGAACGGCTGAACGCGCTGGCGCCGAAAAAGCACCTTGAGCGAGAACTGCTGGCAATGGTGCATATGGCAGAGCAAATTCGCCGCGCCCATCCGCACGAAAAACTGGCGCGCACCGTCACACAGTTTGTGGTTGGCGCCGTGGGCGATACCGACCTTGAGCTGCTCTCGCTGACCAACAATCTGCATCGCCATCTTGGGCTAACACGCGCCTATTTCTCCGCCTTTCATCCCATCCTGCAAACGCCCTTTGAAAACCTTGCGCCAACCGACGCCCTCCGCGAGTTTCGGCTCTATCAATCCAGCTTTTTGCTGCGCGATTATGGTTGGGAAGTCGAAGATTTGCCCTTTGGGCAAGGCGGCAACTTGCCAACCGATGTTGATCCCAAAAAGGCTTGGGCAGAGGCACACCTGCGCGAACAACCTGTGGATTTGCAAACGGCAGACCGCGCTCAGTTGTTGCGCGTGCCAAGCATTGGACCGAAGGGAGCAGAGGCAATCTTGAAGGCGCGGCGGCAAGGCAAACTCGCCGCTTTGGCAGATTTGTGCAAACTCGGCATTGCCGCACCAGAGCGCGCCGCACCCTACATCTTGCTGGATGGCAAGCGCCCAGCTTGGCAAGAGCGCTTATTTTAGCCGCCAAGCGGCGCCCTTTCAAAACAGCGACGCTGAATTTTCCAGAGTGGTAGGCAAATTTGGTAAAATTGCCTACCATTTCGCGTTAAATCTTCTTGCAAGGCGCGCTGCTTTCCGCCACAATAAGCATAACTTGCCCTTAGCGAGATGGTGCTATGCTCAGAAAAACTTCTCAACCAACCGATGATTACGGACGTGCCGAGGTATTGCTGATGCGTGCCAAAGCTGCCTATCGTGCCACGCAATACTTGGAAGCGCTTGGCTTTGCCCAAGATGCCTTGAAGATGGCGCAGCAGTTTATGGCGAACGAGGCACGTTGGGCAGTCTTGCTGGATCGCGCCTATCAACAGAGCGCGGAGTGCCATGATCGGCGCGCCGACTTTGGCGAGATGCAAAAGACCCTAGAGGTGTGGGCAGCCGCCACACCGCGCCCTGAAGGGAAGGTGGATAACCTTGCCATTTGGGCGCGCCTGAGCTATCGGCGTGGCGAATATGAGACGGCTAAACGCTTCTTGGATGAGGCAGCCAGCCTTGCTCAAACCTGTGGCTATGCGGCCGGCTTGGCGAATGTACTGCGTTTCCGTGCCGATGTGATGTGGCTTTCCGGTGAGGTGGAACGCGCTATCCCAATCGCGCAGCAGGCATTGGCACTTTTCGAGCGCATTGACCAGCCTGAAGGGCGTGCGCGCACCCTGAATACGCTTGGCATCATCTACACCTATTTAGGGGACTACTATCAGGCGATTGTGCATTGGCTGCGCGCCATTCAGCTTTATGAAACGCTGGATGAGCGCTTCGGCTTGAGCATTGTGTGCAGCAATATTGGTGAGGCGTATCAGCACCTTTACGCCATGCGGACGGCACTCTTTTATCATCAGCGCGCCAGCGATTTGGTGGAAGGCAAGCTCTCTAGCGATCTTTCTCGCAATCTCGGCGTGGATATGGTTGCCGTTGGGCGGGTGGAAGAAGGCTTGGCATACCTTGAGCGTGCTGTCGAAATTGCCAAGACGAACGGCGAGGCAGATAACACACTCCAAGCGCTTGCCAGCCTTGCAGAGGCACTTTTGCAAGCAGAAGACTACGAACGGGCGAAGGCAATTGCCCTTGAACTGCTGACGACCGCGCAACCTTTGAACGCCACCCGCCACATGATCCGCGCTGAGCTGGTGATCGGCTACTGCCTGCTTGCCACCAGCGACGATTTGGCTGCCCAAGAATATTTTCACGAGGCGTTTGTCGAATCCCAGCGCACCTCAGACCGTGCTATTATGTGGCAGACGCACGCGGCGCTTGGAGAGGCGTTCAGCCGAACACAGCCCGAAACGGCTGCCATGCACTATGGCATCGCCGCCAGCATCCTGAACGATATGGCACAGAGCATTGGCGACCCACAACTGCGCGAGACGTTTTGCAGCGCGCCATTGGTGGCAAAAGTGCTGAGTGCTGGCTCGTCAAGCCAAGTCTAAGCTATGTCTGAACGTTTGGCAGCCGCCGCACAGCGCTTATTCGGCATCCCACTCTCGGCAGAGCAGCAGGCGCAGTTTGCTCAGTATGCCGCCGAGCTAGAGGCGTGGAATAAATCCCGCGCCAACCTGACTGCCATCACGGCGGTTGAGGCGGTTGAGGTGCGCCACTTTCTCGACTCGCTCTCGGTGCTGAGTGTGGTCAATCCGTCGCAGGGCGCCAGCGTGATTGATGTTGGCACAGGGGCAGGTTTTCCTGGCGTGCCCCTGCGCCTTGTGCGCCCTGACCTGCACCTCACGCTGCTGGAGGCAACCGGCAAAAAGATCGCCTTTTTGCAACATTTGGCAACCTTGCTTGGCATTGAAGGTGTGCAGTTCTTGCACGCACGCGCCGAAGAGGCAGGGCAAATGCCCGATCAACGCGAACACTACGATGTTGTGGTGGCACGGGCAGTGGCACACATGCCCATTTTGGCAGAATATCTGCTGCCTTTAGTGCGCGTCGGTGGGCAGTGCGTGGCGATGAAAGGCGAGAGCGCCGAACGCGAAGTGCGCGAGGCTGCCAACGCGCTCCGTATTTTGGGCGGGCGCGTGGCAGGCATCAGCGCGGTGAACCTGCCCAATGTTGCCGAGCCGCACTACCTGATCGTTATTGATAAGATCGCGCCGACGCCGCGCCTTTATCCGCGCAAGCCCGGCACACCTGCTAAAAAGCCGCTCTAGGCGCTTGACCCTGACCCATCGCTTGCGCCGTTGCGGTTATCGGGCGGTGCGGCGCTCAGGGCTTCTGGGCGCTGGATAATCTGCATGACCGCATAGACTCTATCGCTCTTGTTCATGCGAATGCCGACCAAATCGCCCTTCAGATCACGCTTGCCGTGCGGTGCATCGCGGAATTTGACGACGCGGAAGCGCCCTTGCGCCGTCAGCACGATGACGAGATCGTTCAGTGTGCCAATGGTGGCAGCCGCGATCCGATCACCAAGCATCAGCCGCATAGTGACCACGCCTGCGCCGGCGCGCCCTTGCAGCGGATACTCAACCAGCGGTGAACTTTTCGCCGCGCCGCTTTCCGTCACCGTCCAAAGCGCGCCGCCTTCAAGGGCAAGCCCGGCGCTCACCACTTTATCGCCGTTCGTCAGGCGAATGCCGCGCATACCGCCTGCTGGCAAGCCAGTTGGGCGCACCTCTGCCAGCTTAAAGCGGATCGCCTGTGCCTCTGAGGTGACGAGGATTGCCTCATCTTCTTCACGGGCGAAATGCGCTGCAATCAGCCGATCCTCACCCAAGTTGATGACAGGGAAGGCACGCGCCGAGAGGCCGGGCAAATCTGCCGTGCGAATACGCTTGACCTCACCGCCTTCGGTTGCCAAAAAGACGAAGCTATCCTCAAAGTTAGGCAGCAGGCTCAGCGCGCCAACCACTTCACCACTTTCGCGCAGATCGCACATTGAAACGACATCGCCGCCGCCGCTCGGATCGTCGGTCAGTGGCAGGTTTTGGACGGGAATCGTCGCGGCGCGCCCGCCTGAGGTGAACAGGTAGAGGATATCTGCCGTGTTGCTGCGGAGCAAGAAGCGCGGTGGGTCTTCGGTCTGGGCTGTGATCTTAGGTGGTGCATCCTGATAGGTGCGGCTGATCTTGCCGCCGTGCGTTAGGGCAACCCATGTGCTTTCAGCATGTGCCAGCAAGTCTTCAGGGCGCACGTCGCCAGCAGTACCGTTCAGGATTGTGGTGCGGCGCGGATCGGCATAGCGCTTTTTCACGTCCACCAGTTCATCAGCAATCACTTTCCGCATCAGGACGGGATTTGCTAACAACTGCTCAAGGTAGGCGATCTGCGCCTGCTTCTCGCGGTACTCAGTCTGGATTTTCTCTTGCTCCAGAGCAGCAAGGCGGCGCAGTTGCATATCAAGGATGGCGGTTGCCTGTGCTTCGGAGAGCGAGAATTCGTTCATGAGTGCGCCGCGTGCTTCTTCGCTGCTCTCGCTCTCGCGGATGGTGCTGATGATGCGATCCAAGAAGCGCAGCGCGATGAGCAGCCCTTCAAGGATGTGTGCGCGGGCGCGGGCGCGTCCCAGATCGTGCAGCGAACGGCGGCGCACCACCTCAAGGCGATGCTCCAGGTAGACGCGTAGTGCCTGCTTGAGGGTTAGTGTGCGCGGCTCGCCCTCCACCAATGCCAGCATAATCACGCCGAACGTGCTTTGCAGCGGCGTATATTTGAACAAGTCTTTCAGGACATCAGCAGGATCAGCATTGCTCTTGCACTCGATCACGATTCGCAACCCTTGCCGATCTGATTCGTCGCGCAGGTCGCTGATGCCGTCAATCTTGCCGTCGCGCACAAGGTCAGCAATGCGCTCAATCAGGCTGTTTTTGTTGATTTGGTAAGGGATTTCGCTAACGATGATGCGCGTCTTGCCGCGTTCAAGGCTCTCGATATGCACTTTGGCGCGTACCGTGAGTTTGCCGCGCCCGGTGGCATAGGCTGCCACCAACATATCTTCATACTCGGTGGCATTTTTGCCATCGCCACCCCGAAAGATCAAGCCGCCGGTCGGGAAATCAGGCCCTTTGATGAACTGCATCAGATGATGCACATCCACCTCATCAAGCGCCTCCCAATTGGCAAGCATGTAGACCAGCGCGTCGCAGACTTCGCCCAAGTTGTGCGGCGGCACGTTCGTACTCATGCCAACGGCAATGCCGCTAGAGCCATTCACCAGCAGGTTGGGAATGGCGGCCGGCAGCACAGCAGGCTCTTGCAGCGAGCCGTCGAAGTTATCCGTGAAATCAACCGTTTCGCGGTCAATATCGGTCAGCAATTCCATGCCGATGGGTGTCAGGCGTGCTTCAGTGTAGCGCATGGCAGCTGGCGCGTCGCCATCAATGCTGCCAAAGTTACCCTGACCATCTACCAGTTCGTAGCGCACGGAAAAATCTTGGGCAAGGCGCGCCATCGCCTCATAGATGGCCTGATCGCCGTGTGGGTGGAACTTGCCAAGCACCTCACCGACGATACGGGCGCTCTTTTTGTAGGGCGAGTCGGGACGCAAGCCCATATCATACATCACGTGCAAAATGCGCCGCTGCACGGGCTTTAAGCCATCGCGAGCATCGGGCAGGGCGCGGGCAACGATCACGCTCATGGCGTAGTCAAGGTACGCCTCGCGCATTTGCTCATCAATGTTTACGGTTCTGATCGAGCCGATAGTAGGTGTGGTCACGGGTGTTTTTCTCGCGTCGCTTCTGATCACAGACGGATTGAATAATAAGGCAGCAGCGGTACAACTGTCAAATAAGAACGTTTGTTCGGAGTATACCACAGGTCAATCCATTGGGCAAGCGGCAGACAGCTTTGGGCATGGTGAAGGGTGTAGAATGGGCTTTAGGGCGTGGCAATTCGGCATGATCAGCCTTACGTCCACACAACCTGCCGCGCCACTTTTGCAAAACTATTCGCCTGATTTAGTGTTCGCTGCTAGACTAAAGGCGCGTAAGAGTTCTTTACACAGTAGGGGGAGGGTGTGCCACTTTGCACCACAAGCACCTATTCAGACGACTAATGGTTGTGATCCTTTTGGCGCTTGCCACCCTCAGTGCGGCTGTGCCAGCGGGTCAGCGCGCCGCCGCACAGGGCAACCTGCTGCAAAATCCCGGCTTTGAAGGTGACTATTTGCCCTTTAATGGCGATGCCAACCGCCGCGTTGCGCCGAGTTGGTCGGCGTGGAACGCGCCGCGCAGCGCAGGCGATCCGACCTGGGCAAACATCACGCCGCAATATGCCAAAGCCACCAATCCCAATCGCATTCGGAGCGGCAGCGGCGCACAGGAATTTTTTGAGGTATTTGCCACCTTCAATGGCGGCGTCTATCAGCGCGTGAATGCTGCCATCGGCGCGCCGCTGCGCTTCAGTGCCTTCATCAATGTGTGGTCTACCACACGCGACGATCCAAATCAAAGCCTTGAGGCAGGCGCCGTCAGCGTGCAGGTTGGCATTGATCCGACGGGTGGCACCAACGGCACCAGCAGCACCATTGTGTGGTCACCTGTGGAGCGCTTCTACGATGAATATCGCCAGCTTTCGGTGAATGCGGTTGCGGCTGCCAACACAGTGACCGTTTTTGTGCGCGCCATTATGCTGGAGCCAGTCCGCCACAATCACGTTTATGTGGATGATGCCGCGTTGGTAGTCACCTCTGGCACATTGCCAACCTCAACACCAGTTGCCGTGCAGCCAACTGCCACCCACACACCCGATAGCCTCGCAACCGCTACGCCGGAAGGTGTGATCCCAACCATCGTGGTGACGCTGCCGCCGCCTTCACCCACGCCAGAGGGCTTCATCCCCTCGCCCACGCCGGAAGGCGCCATCCCAACTGCGACCAACACACCCTTTGGCTTCATCCCTTCGCCGACACCTATAAATACACCGTTCTTCCCAACGCCGACCTCAGACGCGCTGAGTGGACTGCCGGGCAGGGTCAATTATACGGTTGTCTCAGGCGATACCCTGAGCGGCATTGCGGCGCGCTTTAACAGCCGCGTGGATGCGATTGTCATCCTGAACAACCTGAATATCAACGCTTTTCTGCGGATTGGGCAGCAGTTGGTGATCCCTGTGCCGAGCGCGCAGCCAACCGCCACGCAGCCCGTCCTGTTTGGCACGCCCACCGCACCTGTGGACGTGGCAATCCTGAACGGACCGACCGTCAACGGCATTGGCACATACATCATGCAGCGCGGCGATACGCTGGAAGCTGTGGCGCGCCGCTATAACACCACCGTGCAATACCTGACGCGGCTGAACGGCATTGTTAATCCGCGGGCGTTGGTGATTGGGCAAGTGCTGGCTGTGCCGGGTGCGGGCAACAATCCGCCGGGTGGCACCGTTGCACCAACCGTCATTCCCAGTGTGCCGATTGGCACGCGCACGCATGTGGTGCAGCCGGGCGAAAACTTATTCCGCATTTCGCTGCGCTATAACACGACGATCAACGCCCTGATGGCGCTGAACGGCATTGCCAATCCGAATCGCATCTTTGTTGGGCAAGTGCTGCGTTTGCCATGAGTGCGTTCCGTGTGCTGCGTGGTGAAGATGGCAGCGTGCTTTTGGCGCGTGCCAAATGGTGCAGCAGCTATTGGTGCAGGTTGCGCGGGCTGATGTTCCGCCGCAGCCTGCCCGAAGATGAAGGCTTGATCTTCGTCTATGGGCGGGAAAGCGTCCTAGAGACTAGCATTCATATGCTGTTCATGGCGTTTTCGATTGCCACAATCTGGCTGGATGCTGAAGGGCGCGTGGTGGATAAGGTGTTAGCAAAGCCGTGGCGCTTGGCGTATGCGCCGCGCCGCGCCGCGCAATACGTCATTGAGGCGCGCCCTTCTCTGCTGGAGCGCGTGCAGCTTGGTGAACAACTAACTTTCAACGCCTAACAGGCGAACGGATTAACCATGCTTGAACGCATCGAATGGCTCGGACATGCCAGCTTTCGCATTGTGGGTGCGCCGCTGATCTATATTGATCCGTGGCGCATCACGCGCCCAGATCACAGCGCGGATGTGATTTTGATCTCACACGATCACTTTGATCACTGCTCACCGGCTGATGTGGAGAAGGTGCGTGGCGCACAGAGCGTCATCATCACCAACCGCGTCACAGCCACACACTTTGAGGGCGCTACCATTGCACGGCCTTGGCAGGTTTTCAACGTGGGACGCGCTTCAATCCGCACCGTGCCAGCCTACAACGATCAGCATCCACAGGCATTTGAATGCCTAGGCTTTGTGATTTCGCTCGATCACTATGATCTCTACTATGTGGGCGATAGCGGCGTGATTCCAGAGATGGAGAAGCTGCACCCTGACATCGTGATCGTGCCAGTGGGCGGCACGCACAGCATGACGATCAATGATGCCGTCAAAGCGGTGCGCCAACTTCGCCCGCGCTATGTGATTCCCAGCCACTGGGGCAGCCCAAGCGAAGGCGGCACGCGCCTTGACGCTCAGGCATTGGCGCAGGAAGTTGGCAGCTTGGCAGAAGTGATCATCCCTCAGCAAGTGAGGTAGGATGATGGTAAGGGTGTGCTGTCATCGCTGATGAACGAGGCATCTTCGGATGTTTCCTCTGTCTCGCTGGTTGGATCAAGCAGCGCAATCTCGCTGACAGTCGTTGAGCAGTATGGACAGCTCCACAAGGCGATGACCGTAGGCACACCCAGCTTGCGGGCGACCGCTTCGGGCCACCGCTGTTCGCCTAGCCGTTCAAAACGCCCCTTGTGCCGACAGGATGGGCAAGTGGCAAGTATGTGCTTGGTCAATCGCTTTGCCTCTCTAAAAGTGTTGCGTGCAATGAAAGAAGGACGTTGCTCCACCCCAAAAAGTTCCCCCCAAGCCCGCTAACACTTTCTAACGATCATAGCACACTCTAAACCAAATACGTGCCAATTGTTTAAGGATACAGGCAACTCTCATACCTTTTCTTAACCTGATCATCTCCACACGGCTTGCGTTATAATCTAGAGAGTGCGTTGATTGGAGATGATCTCTATGCAAACCGACTTCCCACAAGATCGCCAAGCGTGGCAGGCGAAGCACGCCAAACTTGCCCAAGAACTTGCCGCGCAGCGTGATGCGCTTGCGCTTTCCCTACAAGATGGGCTGCGCGATGAGCGTTGGCAGGCGCTCGACACCCAATGGATGTTTCATCTGCTGTGCGCGCAAGGCACCCGCGCCCTGCCCACCTGCGCCAACCGCCTGCTCGATACCTTTGATCCCGGTTCGCCGGATGACTATGATCAAGCCCTTGCCGAATCGATCCGCAAAGCGGGCGCAGAAGCAGGCATCGCAGAAATTGAGGCATTCGGCACGCTCTGTGCCGAAGGGTTCACCGCGAACTTTGACAAACGCTATGCCGATATGCTGCCGATGATCAATAAGCTGGTGGAGCTGTGCCGCGCTTTGCCTGCCGATCGCCAAGCGATTGCCCACCGCACCCGCGGTTTGCGCTACTTCTGGCAAGAGGACTACGCCCGCGCCCTGCCCGATTTCGACCTTGCCGTCATCCTAAACCCTGACCACGCTGATTATTATTTCCACCGTGGGCGCTGCCATCACTTCCTGGGCAACACGAAGGCAGCCCTTGCTGACCTAACACAGGCGATCACCTTGCGCCCTGAAGCGCCCAACAGCCATTGGTTTCGCGGGCTGACGCACTATAATATCGGCGATTATCCCGCTGCCCTTGCCGATTTCAGCCAAACAATCGCTTTGCAACCTGAAGACTCAGCAAACTACCGTTGGCGCGGGCAAACGTACTACGCGATGGGACAGTATGACGAGGCATTGGTTGATTTTAACCGTGCGCTAGAGATCAACGCCGAAGATAGCTATAACCTTCATTGGCGCGGCACCCTCTATCACGGGCTGGGCAGATTCCAAGAGGCACTGGAAGACCTTAACCGCGCTGTGGAACTGGCGCCCACCAATGCCAGCAACTACCGTTGGCGTGGGCAAACCTACCTCGACCTGCGTAACTTGCCCGCCGCCATTGCTGATCTGAATAAGGCACTAGAACTTCAGCCTGATAATGGCTATGTTGCCTATTTGCGCGGGCGCGCCCACTATGCCAGCGGCGATAAAGAGGCAGCCCTTTCCGATTTCGATTTGGCGGTGCGTTTGCAGCCGGGTGATCGCTTTAACCACCATTGGCGCGCCACGCTCTACTATGAGTTAGGGCGCTATGCCGAAGCCTATGCCGACTTTAGCACTGCCATCAACCTAAAGCCTGATGAGGAGGAAAACTACTATCTGCGCGGACGCACGCTTTATGCGATGAACCGCAAAGCAGAGGCTATTCAGGATTTCACACGCGCCATTGAGCTAAATCCGCAAGGCGGCTTTAACTTTCACTGGCGCGGCAGCGTGAACTATGAGCTGGGCAACTATGAGGCAGCCCTTGCTGACCTGAACCGTGCAATTGAACTGCAACCCGAAGATGGACTGAACTACAATTGGCGTGGGCGCACCAACTACGCTTTGAACAATCCCCAAGCAGCCCTTGCCGACTTTGGGCGCGCTATCGAACTCCAGCCCGACGCGGCAGATTTCCACCTCTTTCGTGGGCGCACCTACCTTGATCTGCGCCAATACGCAGAGGCGCTCAACGATTGCAACCACGCCGCCGCGTTGCAACCGAACAACGGCTTTGTTTACTCGCTGCGGGGGCGCGTTTACCTGAGCATGGGTGACCGCGAGGCAGCCCTAGCCGATCTCACACACTCGCTAGAGCTGATCCCAGAAAACGGCAACACCTACTTTTTCCGCGCCCAGACCTACTTGGGCATGGGCAACCGTGAAGCAGCACTCGCTGATGTGACACGCGCCGTTGAAATCCAACCCAACGATGAGGAAAACCTGTTCTTGCGCGGGCGCATTTACTACGAATTGAACGACTTGAACGCCTCGCTTGCCGATTTTAGCCGTGCCATTGAGCTAGAGCCGCGCAACGGCTTCTTGTGGCATTGGCGCGGCACGGTCTACTATGGGTTGGGACGCTTCAATGAGGCAATCCAAGACCTGAACAAGTCTATCGCGCTCGGTCCTGAGAGCAGCTTAGACTACAGTTGGCGCGGACGCACCTACGCCGCCATGGGCAATTGGCAGGCTGCCCTGAGTGATTTCAACCGTGCGGTCGAGCTTCAACCCGATAACGGGGCCAACTACTTCCTGCGTGGGCGCACCTACGCCGCCATGGGCGACCGTTCCGCCGCGCTGGATGACCTTGGGCGTGCCATTCAGCTTAACCCAAACAATGGCGACGCCTTCTACTTCCGCGCCCAAACCTTCTTCGAGATGGGCGAGGCAAACGCCGCCCTGACCGACATTAATCGCGCCATTAGCATCCAGCCGGATGACGCCGCCAATATTGTGCTACGCGGGCGCATTTTCCACAATCTGGGCGAATCAGAGGCTGCCCTTGCCGATCTGAACCGTGCCGTGGAGATGCAGCCGCAGAACGGCAACAACCACTTCTTCCGTGGGCAGGTCTACTTCAACATGGGCGAGTTTCAAAAGGCGTTGGAAGATTTCAGCCGCGCTTGCGAACTGCAACCTGAAGATGGTTATAACTTCATGTGGCGCGGGCGCGCCCACCGTGAGCTAGGCGAACATGAGGCAGCTCTAGAAGCGCTTAACCGTTCGCTCGACCTGAAAGTGCCAGACCCTGCCGCCTATTTTTGGCGCGGCATGGTGCAGATGAGCCTTGAGCAGTTCCGCGCTGCCCTTGCCGATTTCGATCACCTCGTCGGTGTGCTGAGCGCGCAAGGCGTGGATAACGATGGCGTCTATTCGATGCGCGGCAGGGCGCACTACGCCTTAGAGAATTATCCCGCCGCCCTTGCCGACCTGAACAAGGCAATCGAGTTGCAGCCGAACGGCGGCATGTACTACTACATGCGCGGCTTGGTCTACCACGATATGCGCGACTTTGCCCAAGCAGAAACAAACCTTAACCGTGCTGTAGATTTGCAGCCGGGCGATCCCTACGTCTTTTTCTGGCGCGGGCGCATCTACTTTGAGCAGCACGAATATGCCTCTGCACGGTTGGACTTCAGCCGCGCTATCGAGATTCAGCCCGATAACGGCTATAATTGGTATTGGCGCGGGCAGATCAACTACATCCTGAGCAACTTTAACGCTGCCCTTAGCGATCTTGAAGAAGCGGCGCGCCTTCAGCCTGAAAATGACGTGAACTACCAATTGATCGGTATTGTCTACTACGCGCAAAACGATATGGCACGCGCCTTAGAATACTTCACAAAGGCGATTGAGACTGAGCCGAAGAACGATATTAACTACCAGTGGCGCTCAGGCGTTTTTCAGGACAGCGGCGACTATGATAAGGCGCTAGACGACCTGAACAAAGCGCTAGAAATGCGCTCTGGCAACGCCTCTACCTACTTTTGGCGCGGTTTGGTGATGCTTGACCAAGGGCGCTTTCCGGAGGCGCTCAACGATCTCAAGCGCTCCGTCGCGCTGGATTCGACCGTTGTGCGTAGCAACTTGTGGCTTGGCATCGCACGCCAACTGCTCGGTGGCTACGAGGATGCCCTGCTGGATTGGGAGAAGGCAGCGGCGTTGGCGGCAACCGAAAAGGATATCCTGCTTCAACAGCGCGACTTGGCGAAGTTAGCGCTAATCAGCGGGCAATCTGAACAGGCGCGCGCTCACTATCGCCGCGTGTTGGAGGATATTTGCCCGTTGGATAAGCTGCAAACCGAACTCGGCTTTTTGCGGCGGCTGGCGCGCCTTTTCAACGCGCGTGAGGATATCCGCAGCCTGACCGAGTGGTTTGAAGCGCAGATTCGGCGCTAAGCGCAACTGACAGATAGGGCGAGATCAGCGATCTCGCCCTGAAAAGTGCCTGAGCAAATCTAGTTGTCAGGTGTTGCGGCTGGCTCTAGCTCGCGTGGGCTGCCGGGCGGGATGATCTCGCCGGCGATGATGGCGTTGATCGTCTCTTCCGCCGCTTGCTTCACCGCATCGGGAATGCTCAGCTTCTCGTTAAATTTCATGGTCAAGCCGCTTTCCAGCGAGATGGCGAACGCCTTGCCGCCGAGCGTGCCTGCTTCGCGCAGCGCGATGATCTCTTTGATCACGCCTGTCCAATCAAAGACCTGCACACACACCACGGTGTCTTCCCAGCCGGCTGCCTGATCGGTCTGCGTGCCGAACCAGAAGCCTTTCGCCGCCTGAATTTCGGTGATGGCGCCCGGCACCTGCTGCGCCGAGCCTGTCAGCACGTCCGCACCTTGCGAGATGAGCGTCTTCGCGGACTCGGTTGCCTTTGCCGTATCGCCGAAACTTTCGGTGAAGATGACCTTCACATCAATATCAGGTTTGGTTGCCTTGGCGCCCGCCGTGAAGCCATCAATGTAGAGCTTGGCATCGCCCGCGTTGACAGGACCAACCACGCCCAACACGCCCGACTTGCTCAGCAGTGCCGCCATGACGCCATTCACATAGCCGCCCTCTTCGGCGCGTGCTTCATAGGCAAAGACGTTCGTCAAGCCTTCCTCCTCGCCATAGTCGGAAGCCGTTCCCCAGGCGAAGGTCACTTCGGGAAACTCCGCCGCCACTTCAAACATCGAGGCGCCATACTGCGTGCCATGCGCGATCACGATGTCGTAGCCTTGCGCGGCGTAGTCACGCATGGCGGCTGCCGCATCTGGCACGCGGAACAAGTTTTCCGAGATGGTCAGCTCCACTTTATCCGCGCCCAGCTCTGCTTGCACAGCCTTCAGCGCATCTGCCATGCTCTGCGACCACGCTAAGTCGTTCTGCGCGCTTGGCGAAATCAGCGCGATCCGCAGTTTGTCCTGTGCTTGTGCTGCACCACCACCTAACACCAGTGCCGCCACCAGCGCGGCAGCCATCAAGAATGCGATCCAACGCTTGTTCATGGTTCTCTCCTCTTTCATTTGCATAGCGGGCTACAGCACCCGCAGAATGCACACCTTCATTATGCCTCGTCACGCCGATACGGCTTGCCAAGCGCCGCCGGCGTGCCTGTGCGGTAGAGCCGCACGGCGATGATCAGGGCGACGATGGTCATCACGCTTGGCAGCATGGTGATCAGGCTTGGCGAGATTTGGACGCCCAAGGCTTGCAGCCACAATTGCAGCGTCGTCACGATGCTGAACAGCAGCGCGCCGAACATTACGCCCATGGGCGACCAGCCGCCGAAATAGACCAACGCCACAGCGATGAAGCCAATACCGTTGGTCATGTTCTCTTGAAAGATTTTGGTCTGTGCCAGCGAGAGCGAGGCGCCCGCCGCGCCGCCTAGCACGCCGCCGATGATGAGCGCCAGATAGCGCACCCGATCCACATTGATGCCGAGCGAGTCGGCTGCCTGCGGATTCTGACCAACGGCGCGGATGTTCAGCCCAAAGACCGTCTTGTTCAGCACAAACCACGCCATCGGCACCAGCAAAAAGGCGGCGTAGACCATCACATTTTGGTTGAAGGCGATGTTGCCAAGGATCGGCAGATCACTCAGGATCGGGATCGGCACGCGGTCGAAGCCTGTCCGCAACGGCACAGGTGATCTGACCAACGTCTCGAAAAGCAGCGTGGACAAGCCCAAGCCGAACATATACAAGCCGATGCCGCTGATGCCTTGCGGTGCTTTCAGCGTGACGCTGCTGACTGCCATGAGAATGCCCATCAAGGCGCCGATCAGCATGGCAACTGCCACACCAAGCAGCGGTGAGCCTGTTTGTAATGCCACATAAAAGCCGCCGAAAGCACCCATTAACATCACGCCATCCACGCCCAGATTAAAGACGCCGGCGCGCTGCCCGAACGTCTCGCCAAGGGCTGCCAACAGGTAAGGCGTTGCGGCTGCCACACCCTGTGCCGCAATCTGTAAGACTTGCTCAGGCGTCATGAGGCTGCCTCCGCCGCTGATGATTCAGCCGTTGGCGCTGCTTCACTGCCTGCTGCGCTTTGGGCAGCATGGGCGCGCCGCCGCCGCCGCGTGATCTCCGCACTGCTGACCACGAATAACACGATCAGCCCTTGCAGCACAACAACCATTGCGGCGCTGACGCCCACCGATTGCAGCTTGGTGCCGCTGACCAACAAGCCGCCAAAAATCAGTGAGGCGGGAATGGCGCCAATTGGGTGCAGCGACCCAAAGAGCGCCACCACAATCCCGGAGAAGCCGTAGCCCGTCGAAAAATCTTGAATGGTGCGGTGTGTGACGCCAAGCACCTCCACGCCGCCTGCCAAGCCTGCCAAACCACCACTGAGCGCCATCGCCAAAAACATCATGCGGCGAACAGGCACACCAGCATAACGGGCTGCATCCGGGTTAGCGCCCACTGCCCGAATCCGATAGCCCAGCACCGTTCCCCACAAAAAGATGAAGCCGACCACTGCCAATGCCAGTGCCAACAATGCGCCCGTGTGGAAAAACGTGCGCGGCATCAGCAGTGGCAGCCAGCCCTCCCGCGGAATTTGGGCAGTTTGGATGATGTTGGCGCTGGTGGCGCTGGCGCTCACATCGCGCATTGGTCCGGTCAGCAGCAGGATCAGGATTTGGATGGCGATCTGATTCATCATGATGGTGCTGAGGATTTCATTAACGCCGAAATATGCTTTCAAGGCGCCGGGAATAGCACCATAGAGTATTCCGGCGGCAAAGCCCGCCAGCAAGCCGCCCGTAATCAGCGCCCAAGAGGGCAGGCTGGGAAAGCCAAGCGTGAAGGCAGTTGTTGCCAAGCCACCGATGATCACCTGACCTTCCACACCGATGTTTAGCACATTGGCGCGGAAGGCGATGCACACGCCAATTGCCACTAAAAGCAGTGGCGTTGCCTTCCCAATGGTCTGTGTTTGGCTGTAGGTGTTGCCAAGCGCGCCGTCAATCAGCTTTTCATAAACACGCAGCGGATCAGCACCAACGAGGATCAGGAAAACAGCACCCACGCTGAGCGCGCCAAGCACTGCCACAATCGGCACGGCAACAGCGGTCAGCAGGTCTTGCCCGGCGGCAAGATCAGTTAGGCGAAAGCGTCGCGGTGGGGCAGTCGTCGTCATGCACGCCTCTTTCTTCGCAAACGAATAGTAGCCCGCCTAGAGCATTTTCGGCACGGGCAAACTGGCTGAATCTATGCAAGCGTGTGTTGTGCAGTTCGCCCGATGCCCGATGAGGGTCATCTAAGTGCCAAGCATACCGCCTTTGGTCAGAATTGGAAATAGGTTGTGCAGCCACCCCTTTCCCTGCGGGTGGGGAAAGGGATCGGAGGGCGTGAAGCCCTGATGTAGGTGTTTAGGATGAGATCATTTGGTGCGTAGAAGTGCGCCTAGCCGCTGGTTTCGCTGAGGTACGCCTCTGCCTCAATCTCCACCAGATAATCATCACCGATCAGCGCCGCCACCACCACTAAGGTGTTGGTTGGGCGAATTTCCCCGAAAACTTCGGCGTGGGCGCGGGCGACTGCCTGCCAATCGGCGTGATTGGTGAGGTAAATGCGGGTGCGGACGACATCCCGCAAGCTACTGCCACCCTGCTGCAAAGCGCGCTCGATCTTTTGGAAGATGTAGCGCGCTTGCCCGTAGGCATCGCCCACTGCGATGGGCTGCGTATTTTCATCGCTGGCGGTGGTGCCACTGACCCACAGGTGGCGTCCGATCCGCACCGCACGGGCGTAGCCCGCCAAGGCTTCCCAGCGGCTGCCAGAAGAAATAGTTTGACGATTCATGGTGTTGTGTTTCCTTGTGTTGGGTGTGGTGTGCTGATGTTTTCGGCAGCGCTGTTGCCAAAGCGCGGCGTTTGGGTTGGGCGCGGCGGGCGCGTTGGCAAGGTTTGGTTAGGCGTGCCGCCTTGCCTTGCGCGCCACGTCTGGGTGATGGGGCGGGCGGTGTTCAAGGGATTGAACACATCAGCATCTGTGCTGAGCGAGAAAAACAGACAGGCGAACAACAGCACAATCAGCACCACCAAGCCGACGACGCGCTCTTGGGATGTGCCTGCGCGTGGTGGCGCTGGTGGTGGATTGAAATCGCTTGGTGCGTACACGCGCCCTTACTCGCCTTCTGGCTCAGCATCCGCATCGAGATCAGCCTCCGAGTCGGCATCTGCCTCATCGTCGTTCAGATCATCTTCAAAATCGTCCTCAATGCCTTCCAGATCATCAAGATCGGCAGCATCGCCATTCAGCGAAAGCGCTATCTCAGAGTCTGCTTGTGGCAAGCTAACGTCGGCTACTGTCTCGGCTGCGCCGTTACCATTCACCGCCACCTTGTCTGCCCGTGCCTCAGGATCAGACGGCGAGGCTTTCACAATGGCAACGCTCACCACTGTGTCGCCGCTGCTCAGGCGCACAACGCGCACGCCTTGCGCGCCACGTCCCGATAGGCGGATAGACTCGGCACGGGTGCGGAGCGCCATCCCATCGCGGGTGATGAGCGTGATCTCATCATTCGGGCGCAGCATGTGGGCAGAGACGATCACGCCGAACTTGCTGATCGCCTTCGTACTGATCGTCCGCACGCCCATGCCCGAACGCCGCTTCAACGGATATTCAGAGATCGAAACGCGCTTGCTATAGCCACGCGCCGTCACGATCAGCAGTTCGGTTACCTCATTGTTGATGACATCCAAGCCCGCCAGATAGTCATCTTCTTGCAGGCGTATGGCGCGTACACCAGCGGCGATACGCCCTAATGGACGCACATCATTCTCATCAAAGTTCAGCGCTCGCCCATGCGCCGTGACGAGGATCAGGCGATCTGAGCCTGAGGTGCGGCGCACCCACTGAAGGCGATCATCTTCTTCTAGGGACATGGCAATCAAGCCGTTGGCGCGCACTGTGGCAAACTCGGAAGTCTTAACGCGCTTGATCTTGCCATTCCGCGTACACAGCACAAAGAAGCCGCTCTCGAAATTCTCCACACAGGTAACCGCCGTCACGCGCTCATCCTCGCCAAGCGCCAGCAGGTTCGTCAGCAGCATTCCCTTGCCCGCCCGATCTGTTTCGGGCAGTTGGAAGGTGCGCTGCGCGTAGACCTTGCCGTGATTGGTGAAAAAGAGCAGGTGTGCCAGTGAATTGGCGCTGATCAGATGCTCGACGTTATCTTCCTCACGGGTGGTCATACCGGTGACGCCGCGCCCGCCGCGCCCTTGTGAGCGGTAGAGCGCCGAGGGCGAACGCTTGACATAGCCGCGCTGCGTGATGGCGATCAGCACTTCTTCATCACGGATCAGGTCTGCCTCGTCAAAGTCGGCGCTAGCGGTCATATCAAGGCGCGTGCGGCGAACATCGCCAAATTCTTCGGCAACCTCGTTCAGGTCCGTTTTGATGAGCGCCAGCACCTTGGCCGGATGCGCCAACAAGTCTTCAAGGTAGGTGATCCGTGCGCGCACTTGATCGTGTTCTTCAACGATCTTTTGGTGTTCAAGGGCAGCCAAGCGGCGCAGTTGCAGTTCTAGAATGGCGCGTGCCTGTGCCTCGCTGAACTCGAACAAGATGATGAGTGCCTCCCGTGCAGACTCCGTATCCTGCGCCTCTCGAATGGTCTTGATGATGTCATCAATGGCGTTCAGCGCCTTGAGGTAGCCTTCCAAAATGTGAGCGCGGGCGCGCATTTTGTCTAGCTCAAATTCGGAACGGCGCGTGATGACCTCACGGCGATGCTCTACGTAGATTTGCAGCGCACGCTTCAGGCTGATCGTGCGTGGCTCGCCTTCTACGAGGGCAAGAATTTGCACGCCAAAGGTGCTTTGAAGCTGTGTGTATTTGTAGAGTTGGTTCAGCGCTTTACGCGGCTGCGCGCTGCGCTTCAGTTCGATGACGATCCGCATTCCGTGCCGATCCGACTCATCGCGCAGATCGCTGATCACATCCAGGCGACCTTCTTTTGCCAACTGTGCCAGGCGCTCGATGATAGCCGTCTTGCTGATCTGGTAGGGAATCTCGGTAACGATGACTGCTTGCCTGCCGCCTTTCAGTTCCTCGATCTCGCAGGTAGCGCGCACTGTGAGCTTGCCGCGCCCGGTCGCGTAGACTTCACGGAGCGCCTCGCCGCCGATGATCGTGGCGCCGGTTGGAAAATCAGGCGCTGTAACGAATTGCATCAGGTCATCCACGCTCACGTTATCCAGATCGTCGTAATGATCGATCAGGTAGGCGACGGCGGCGGCAACTTCGCGCAGGTTGTGCGGTGGAATGTTGGTTGCCATACCGACCGCAATGCCGCTAGAGCCATTCACCAAGAGGTTGGGCAAGCGCGCCGGCAGCACGCTTGGCTCTTGCAGGCTGCCGTCAAAGTTATCCGTCCAGTCCACGGTGTTCATATTCAGGTCAAGGAGCATTTCCTCAGCAATGCGCGCAAGGCGTGCTTCGGTGTAGCGCATCGCAGCCGGACTATCACCATCAATGCTGCCGAAGTTGCCCTGACCATCTACCAACGGATAGCGCATGGAGAAATCTTGGGCAAGGCGCGCCATTGCCTCGTAGATAGCGCTATCACCATGCGGGTGATATTTGCCAAGCACTTCGCCCACGATACGGGCGCTCTTTTTATAGGCGGAGTTTGGGCGCAAGCCCATATCGTGCATCACATAGAGGATGCGGCGGTGAACGGGCTTCAGTCCGTCGCGGGCATCGGGCAGGGCGCGTGCCACGATCACGCTCATGGCGTAATCAAGGTAGCTATCCCGCATCTGCTCATCAATGGCAACGGGGCGAATCGTACCAATATCCATAGTCGCTAATTTCCCAGTGTACATCACTCACAGCGGCATTTTTAAGCGTCCACGCTGCACCCTTTATTATACCGCATTTTTGCAGGCTTTGCGAGAGGCTGAATCGCTAGGATTCATCACACCAAAACGGGAATTTTCAGGCAGGGGCGAAAGGCGCTCTTTTACAAGTAGTTGTTGAGCGGTATGTAAGCCAGTTGGTAGCCATCTGCCACATAGCCTAGTCGTTGGTAAAGCGGCATTCCCATCACAGAGGAGGCTAAGGCGGTGCCGCTGTAGCCTTCGGCGCGGGCGCGCTCATGGAGCGCTTCCATCATGGCAGCGGCGATGCCCTGCCGCCGCGCAAAAGGCAGCGTTGTCACGTTATAAACGCCTGCCACGCCGCCACTCAGCACCACACTGCCTGCACCAGCCGGCTGATCGCCAAGCCAGGCCACCACATGCCGACCTTCGGGCAGCCGCAGCAGCACCTCTAGGAACTGCTCGGCGGAGTCGCCCACCATATCAAAGCCTTCCAGCACCAAGCGCGCATAGAGCGCCTGATCGTCGGGCGTTTCCACGAACTGCACGCGGATGGTTGGATTAATGGGCGGCATGGTCAGCGCCGCTTCACACAGCATGAGTGGATCGCACAGCAATTCGGTGAAGCGCGCCGCCGATAAAAGCCCTGATTGCGGCGGCGTTGGGCTGGGCGCGCAGAACTGAATGGAGTAGGGCAGCCGCAGGGCAGCAAAAGGCGCTGCATAAGCGCGAATGAGCGCCGCATCGAGCGCGGCGGCACTTTCCAGCACAGCACCGTTAAAGACTGCCAAATGCCAGCCTGTACGCACCATCAGTGCCTGTTCCTTGCGCCAGGTATAGGCGTTTGGCAAGTGGTTGGCAATCTGCGCCAACAAGCCAATCCAGTTGCGGTGGAAGGCCATGGTCGGTGTTTGGACAGCGGTCATAAGCCCAGATTCGCGGCGGCACGGCGCTCCAAAGCAGGCGAGAGGCGTTTATAAAGCGTGCTATCACTTGGCAGGCGCAGAAAAACATCCCGCACGAACACAAAGCGCGTTGGCGAAGTCTCCCACAAATAGGTAGGCGGCTTGCTCAGGTCAAGCGGCCACAAGTAAGCGCGTTCCTCGCGCACGGAATGCACATAATAGCGCACCATCTCGGCAAGGTCTTCGCCGGGCGCCGTGCTGACATCCCGTGAGTCAACGGGCAAAGTTTCCCAATCACCACTTTGGAGCGGCTTGCCCTGTTGGCGCGGATGCGTCCATACGTCGCCCTCTTTGCGCCAATCCAGTCCGTTCTTGAAGCACCAATTATTCTCATAGAGCCAACCGCGGTACTCGTTGCTGGCGTGGGTGCCTTCGTGAATGAAAATGCGATACAGCACCGAGAGATCGTCGTGCGGCTCGCCAATTCGCAACCATTGGTTGCCATAGTGTCCGCCGCCGGGATTGCGATCAATCCAAAAGTGGATTGGTTTTTCGCGGAAAGGCGCTGACCATGTTTCACCGAGCAGATCAAGCGTTTGGCGCAGCGTGAGTAGTTCTGCAACGCTGAGCGGACGTGCATTGCCTTTCGGGTCGCTCTCGATCAGCTTGATGCCATAGGTGCTGTGCAGGTGATCAACCAACGCGCCGCGCTCAGCAGGGCGCACGGAGTCGCCAACGGGCGGTGGGCGCTGCCAGAGATTGAAGCCGAATAGGTTGATCAACCAACGCAGAAAATTGCTCATACCACACAGTTAAGCATACTTTGCGCTGAATGCCAAGTGGTTGGGTGTTGGTGAACTTCAAAAGACTACCCTGCCTGCGGGACGCTTCACACAGCTCTGGCAGCACAGACGCTTGATCCACCTCACACCACAAGCCCCCCATATTGACGGTCTGCCACTTTGGGCGCATAATGATGGCGGCAGCCAACAGACAGGAATCCGTATGCCCATCCCTGAATACATTCGCCAAATCCGCACCAAAATTGGTCATGATCTGCTCTACATGCCCGGCGTGATTGCCGTCATCAACAACGCACACGGTCAGACGCTGCTCCAGCGCCGCAGCGATAACGGTTTATGGAGTTTGGTCGGCGGCATTCCCGATCCCGGTGAAGAACCTGCCAACGCCCTTGCCCGCGAGGTGCTGGAAGAGACGGGCATGATCGTCCGCCCGACGCGCCTTGTCGGCATTTATTCTGAGGCAGATGGCGCAGTGCATTATCCCAATGGCGATGTGATGATGTTTCTGAGCGTCATCTTTGAATGTGAGCCAATCCGCGGCGAACCACGTGTGACGGACGACGAATCGCTAGAGGTGCGCTATTTCGCCCCCGACCAACTGCCAGAGATGGATGCGCGCCACAAGCGCTACCTGTTGCAAGCACTCCAAAACACGCCCCAAACCCACTTTGTCTTTACCTTCACAGCAGACGAGGAAGCCTAATGCCGATTTCAGAATACATCCGCCAACTGCGGGAAAAAGTAGGTCACGCGCCGATTATGGTGGTGGGCGTGGCGGGTATTGTCATCAACGCAGCGGGTGAGGTGCTTTTGCAGCGCCGCAGCGATAACGGTCAGTGGGCGCTGCCGGGCGGTGCCGTTGATCCGGGCGAGGAGCCAGCCGAGGCAATCGTCCGTGAGGTGTGGGAAGAAACGGCTGTGTTAGTGCAGCCTGAGCGCGTTGTGGCTGTGCATGGCGGTCATGATTTCTTCATGCGCTATCCAAATGGCGATGAGACCTATATCATCAGCATCAGCTTTGCCTGCCGCCCGATCAGTGGTGAGCCGCGTGTGAACGATGATGAATCGCTGGAAGTGCGCTACTTCGCGCCCGATCACTTCCCGCCGATGATGGAGCGCTCACGCCTACGCATACAGCTTGCCCTGCAAAATGAGCCGCGCTGCCAGTTTCGCTATACGCCTAAACCACTAGGAGGTACCCATTTATGAGCCGTCAGGTTGTTCACACGGAAAGCGCACCACGCGCCATCGGACCGTACTCGCAAGCAATCATTGCCAACGGATTTGTGTTCTGCTCTGGGCAGATCGCGCTCAACCCTGCCACAGGTGAGCTAATCGAGGGCGATATTGCCGCCCAAACTGAGCAGGCGATTAAAAATTTGCGCGCCGTGCTGGAAGCAGCAGGCAGTTCGCTGGCGCACGTCGTCAAGACGACAGTCTTTCTGAACAGCATGGCAGATTTTGCGGCGATGAATGCCGTTTATGGGCAGTTTTTTAGCGAGAATCCGCCAGCGCGCAGCACTGTGGGCAACCTTGAACTGCCACGCGGCGCACGCTTCGAGATTGAGGCAATCGCGCTGTTAGCGTAAGCTGTGCATAGGGCAAACGCTGCTTGCAACGCGCACTCGGACAGTGTAAAGTTAGCGGAATAGTCAGATGAAGTGTTGGTAAGTGACAGATGGCGCGTGCAAAACGTTCAACCAGTACGCATAAACGCCCGATTCCTTCAGTTGGGTCGTATAGTTATGGCATACCGACGCGCTATAGCAATCCGCAGCTGCGCCCGCGGCGGCAAATGTCGGTGACGTGGGTCTGGGGCTGTGGTTTCCTAACCAGCCTTGCCTGCATTGGCGGCTGCTTGCTCGGCATGGTGATCGCCTCGATTGGCTTCCGCGCCCTGCCCGAAGATTTGCAGGCGGCGGCGGTGCGCCGTGTGCCGATCCTCATCGCGCTGATGGAACCAACCGCCACGGCGGATACGCGCCTTGAAGTCGTGCCAACCATTGACCCAACCCGCGCCGCAGAGGCAGCCGCCGCCTTCGGCTTAGAGCCGCCCGCCGACGCCACACAACCCTTCGCGCTGCGTGAAGGTGGTTTTCCCACGTCCACGCCTTTTGTAGGCAGTGCAGTGCAGGCAACCGCAACCAACACACCGCGCCCAACCGCTACCAGCGAGCCGCTGCCGATCCGCTACTATCTGCCTAGCCCGATCCGCCGTGAGGCGCAGACGTGGAATAACTGCGGTCCGGCGAACCTTGTGCAAGGGATGCGCGTGTTAGGCGTCGAGACGCAGCAGCGCGAAGTTGCCGCCTGGCTGAAGCCCAACAGCAACGACGCCAATGTCAGCCCTTGGCAAATGGCAGCCTACACCAACACCTTTACGCCGCTGCGCGCCCTGGTGCGCGTGAACGGCACGCTCGACCTGATGAAACGCCTCATCTACAACGGTTTTGGCGTGGTGATTGAGACGGGCTTATACGATGAGCGCAACCAGTGGCTTGGGCATTACGTAACCTTAGTGGGTTGGGATGATGTTGGCGATCCCGGACAGGGCGGCTACCTATACGGCTTGGATACGCTTGAAAATAATGGGCGTGATGGCAAGGGCGTCCATGAATACTACGGCAGCCTTGATACGCGTTGGAAGCACTTCAACCGTGTTTACTTGGTCATCTACCGTGCTGATCAGGAAGGGCGCCTGCGCGATCTGCTCGGCGAAGCGATGAATGAGCGCGTTAACGCCGAACAAGCGCTGTTCCGTGCGCTGCAAGAAACCAAACTTAACCCTAATGATCAATTTGCGTGGTTTAATGTAGGCAGCAGCTATGTGCTGCTGGGTGCCTATGAGCAAGCGGCGCTCGCCTACGATTTGGCGCGTGCGCGTGGCGGAGGCTGGCCCTGGCGCATGTTGTGGTATCAGTTCGGACCGTTCAAGGCATATCATATGATGGGTGACTACCAAACCGTGATCGATCTGGCGAACAGCGTCATTCAGCGCAGCCAGCACATTGAGGAAACCTACTACTACCGCGCTTTGGCATACGCCGCCCTTGGCAAAATGAACCTTGCCCTTGTGGATATGCAGCATGTGGTGCGCTATAACGGCAATTTGCAAGCCGCCCAAGATGCCCTTGCCCGCCTGCAAGCTGGCGAACTGCCCAAAGCGGAGACACTCTAGACGTATGGCGCTCCAATATCGCCCTTACAACGGCGCGGCTGATGCCGAGAAGATCAGCGAATTGCTCACCGAAATAGACCGCCTCGATCCGCAAGGCATTCGGCGCGCACGTCCCGCGCAAGAACTGCGCGCATGGCTGGAAAGCCCTGAGATGCTGCCCGAAAACGTGATCGTTTGGGAAGACGCCCGCGGGATGGTGCGCGGCTATGCCCTGATCGAATGCTCGCGGCATGGTAGCTCCCAAGAAACGCTGCTGGGCGATCTGCGCTTTGCCAGCCATCCCGCCAACCGCACTGATGATCTAGATGGGCGCACCATCGCATGGGCAGAGGCGCGCTTGTTGGCGCTTGGCGAAAGTGCGGCGCGTGTTGAACTGCAATCCACCACCTCTAACCAGAATGGCAAGCGCATTTTCACCCTGACCTGGCACGGCTTTCAGGTGGTGCGCCACTTCGTGAACATGCAGCGCCCGCTGAGCGCGCCTTCTGAGCCGCCACGGCTGCCCGAAGGCTTCACGCTGCGCCTTCAAGATGCCGAAAAAGAGGCAGAGGCGTGGGTAGATGTCTATAACAATTCTTTCGTTGATCACTGGCAGTTCACGCCTGTAACGCTTGAGAACTACCACTATTTCCGCGCCACCGATCCGCGCTTTCGCCCTGAGCATAACTGGGTGATCGTCGCCCCTGACGGCACGTTTGCTGCTTTATGTTGGTGCTTGTTCGACCGCCAGCGCGTGGCGACAGCAGAAGTGCGCGAGGCACTGCTGCACCAGATCGGCACGCGGCGCGGCTTTCGCGGCATGGGCTTGGCGAGTGCGCTCATTCAGCATGTCATCAATGCCTTGCGCGCCGATCCACTTGATCTGCATACCGTGCGTCTGTGGGTGGATATTGAAAATCCGACGGGCGCCAAGCGGCTTTATGAGAAGCATGGCTTTGTGGATGAGCATACTTTGGTCTTTTACCAAAAGACGCTAAAAGCATGAACACACCGTCTGCATCGCGTCCGCGCCACATCGCGGTAGCCCTTGCCGCGCTGCTGATTGTGGCGCTCGGGCTCATCCTCAACTTTCCGCACGATAGCTTCTGGTATGACGAGGCACTGACGACTTACGTCGCCACCGACTCTTGGGAGACGCTTTGGCGGTGGTGCGTCGAGGTGGATATTCAAGTGCCGTTCCATTATGTGGTGCTGCGCCTGTGGGCGGGCGTGGCCGGCAAGAGCGAGTTTGCTTTGCGGTTGCTCTCCGCCTTTGCTATTTTGCTGACGGCGGCGGCGGCGATCAACATTGGGCAGCGGCTTGGGCGGCGCTTAGGCGTGCAGGGCGGCGGCTTGGGCCTGGTCTGCGGCGTGCTGATCACACTCTCGCTTGGCACGCTATGGGTTGCCTATGAGGTGCGCGCCTACGCCTTCGCACTGATGCTTTTCACGTGGGCAACGGCGTTTTTGCTGGCTGCCTTAGCGCGTCCGCGGTGGTGGTGCATTCTCGGCTACGCCGCGCTGATGGCAGCAGCGCTCTATACACACTATACGGCACTGGCAGGCTTTGTGGCGCATGGCATCCTTGCGCTGGGTGCGGCATTGGTGGCACTGCGCCGCTTCGATTGGCGCGCCGCCCTGAGTCCATTTGCACCATTGCTGCTGGCTGCGCTTGCCTTTGCGCCGTGGTTGCCGATCATGCTGGCACGTGGCAGCGCTGATCGCAGCTTCTACAGTGGGCAGATTGCACCTGATCTCTCGCTGCGCGTGTTAGCAGGCTTCCGCGTGCTAGGCAGGCAAGATGATCCTGAGATCGCCCTGACACTGATCGGCATTTACGCCGTGCTGTTGATAGTCGGTGTGTTGAGCGGCTTGCTGCTACCGACACTGCGCCGTGCTGTTGGAATTGGCTTGGCGCTCAGCCTGCCACCAATAGCGATCACGGTGCTGCTGCTGCTGATCAATCCGAAGCTGACAGGGCGCTACTTCTGGACGGCGTGGCTCGGTCTGGATATTTTGGCGGCGATTACTTTGGTCGTGGCGGCAAGCGCGCTCAGCCGCCGCGAGACGGTGCGCGCTACGTTGGCGATGCTGGCTGCCCTTGCCCTAGTCTGGCTGCCTAACACGACCAATGCACGCGGCGGTGCGCCAGAGAGCGACTTCCGCGGCGCTTTTGCCCACCTCTGCGCCGAAGGCACGCCCGAAGACGTGATCCTGCTGCGCGACGGCACGCTCTTTGTCGCCAATGAATACTATGGTAAGCTGCTGCCCTGCCAAACGCCACGCACTGTGCTTGGGATGCCCGATGCGCTGGTGCCAGACGTGACGCGCTACCTTGACTTAGGCACGCTTCAGGCGAAGATGCTCGAATTGGCGGCGCGGCGTCCACCGAATGTGTGGGTGATTAGTTGGCAGGCGGATATTATGGACCCGCAGGCGCTCACATTTGCCCTGCTGGACGCGACAGCCATCCACAGTGAGGTCAACCGCATGTTTGGTGATGTGCGCCTTGACCGCTTCACCAACCTCGATTTTGCCCTGCTTGAAAAGTTAGCAGTTGAAGGCGCCACCACACAAGCGGACTGGTTCAACATCACGCCAACGCCCGATGGCGCAACGCTGCTGGCAACACGGCTTTTTGCACCGCAGCCCGCCCATGTTGGCGATACGATTGTGGTGCAGGCATGGTGGCGGCGCGGTGCGCGCCTGCTACCGACGCTGCGTGCCAGCGCACGGCTGACCACGCTGGACGGCGGTTGGCTCTACGCACAGGTCGATCAGCCGCCGGCGGGCTGGAAATTCTGGGATGACCGCTGGACGGATGGTGTGCCAGCCTTCGGGCGCTACGAATTGGTCATTGGCGAGGATGTGCCAGCCGGCAAACATGCCGTGCGCTATGTGCTGTATACGACGGATGGCGCATGGCAGCCGATCACGATCACGTTGGGCGAAGTTGAGGTCGTTCGTTAAACCGTGCGCCGCCTTGCTGCACTCGATAGCTTAGATCGCTTGGATCGCGGCGTGCTGTTGACGGTCGTCGTCCTGATCGCCTTACTGCTTGGCGTGCTGTGGCGCGGCGATCAGGCAGGCGTGCTGATCATCGCCTTTGCGCCACAAGAAGCGCGTACCACGTCCGTCATACGGCTGACCTTCAGCGAAATGATGGACACAGCGAGCGTTGAGTCGCGCTTAAGCCTCACGCCGCCTGTTGAAAGGCGACTGTCGTGGAGCGGCACGACGCTCACCGTTACGCCGCTGCGCGCCTGGCTGCCCGAACTGTCTTATACGGTGCGGCTGGAGGCAGGCGCACGCAGCCAAAGCGGACGGCTGCTTTTGGCAGCCTTTGAAGAGTCCTTCACACCGCGTCCGCCACGTGTGGTTTACCTCTCGCCGGCTGCCAGCACCGATCTCGCGCAGCCGACCAACCTGTGGCTGGTTGATCCTGATCAGCCGCTTATCAGCAGCCAACTGACGCGCAGCGCGCTCGGCGTGGAGTTCTTTCAACCTAGCCCAGAAGGTGACTGGATCGCTTATTCGCAGCCAAGCGAAGGCGGCACCGCCGATTTATATGTGCTTGAGGTGGCGAGCGGCGAAAGGCGCCGCCTGACGAACTGCGCGGCTGTGCTGGCGCGCTGCACTGCCCCTGAATGGAGCCCTGATGGCACGCGCCTGATCTATGAGCGCACCGAACTTGATCCTGCCTTTGAATGGTACGACCGCGATGTGCCGCGCGCCTGGCTGCTCAGCCTACGCGATCTCTCCACAGCGCCGCTGTTGAACGATACCAGCCGTTTGGGTGGCGTGCCGAAATGGTCACCGGATGGGACGCAAATTGCCGCCTATGATCGGAATATTGGCGCGATTGCCATCTACGATCTGACGAGCGGTGCGCGCAAGCTGATTGAGACGCTTGATGACGTGGGCGACTACGCCTTTCATCCACAAGATGGGCGCTTTGTGTATGCCCAGTTGATCCAGATCGTCGGGCGTTTTTCAAGCGCCTTAGAGATGGTGGACTTGAACGATCCGAGCAGTGGACTGCGGCGCATCAGCGGTGAGGGCAGCGTTGTTGAGGATCGGCAGCCGCGCTGGACGCCGGATGGGGCGCGCCTGATCTTCACGCGGCGCGTTTTGGATGGCAGCGGCATCCCAAGCGCGCAGCTTTACGCCCTTGATCCTGAGACGGAGCGCGTTACGCCGTTGTTGCTGGACGCGGACTATTTCCACGGCGCGATCAGCCTCGATCCGACGGGACGCTACCTGCTGATGCAGCGCGTGCCGATCAATGCGGCGCAGCCCGTGCCAAGCATTTGGGTGCTGGAAATTGAGACGGGCAGGCTCTGGCAAATTGCGGAAAACGGCTTTTTGCCGCGCTGGCTGCCCTAGGCAGGCTGCTTGTCACATTCAATTGTGACAAATGGCACATAGAAAACCTGATCTCTTTCACTAGGGCAGCTTCGCGGATCGGCGTATGCTATAGGCAGGATTGAGACAAAAGCAGACCGACAGACAACCGTTCATCTCACCACTTGACTCATGACCGTCAACCCAGCGGCATAGTCAGGCAATCCCCCAACCCAAGCCGTCCGCGCTGCTGTTCCCCGCAGGGCGCGGAAAAAAAGAACACATACTTAGACGGAACAGCGGGCGAGAAGTCCGCTGTTCTGCCGTTTAGGGCTTAGAGCGCAGCACACCCTGTACGGGCGCGCCAAGGCGCGTCCCTAAACCAATCAGTGTTTGGGCAGTCCTTTCCGCACCCTCCGCCTCCCTTTCCCTGCGGGCGGGCAAAGGGTTAGGGTTTCGTTTAGGTACTGCTCAGCCGCCTGAACACATCGCGGAAAATCGGATCGCGGTGCAGGTAGTAGGCATAGCGAATCAGGTGCCGACCCGTGTCCACGCTCCAGGTGATGTTATCGGTCAGGATCGGGCTGTGAACAAGGTGCGTCGGCACCCAGTCAGGGTTGATCAAATACGCGATGGTGGCAACATCCCAAATCACCTTTGACCACGCGTAGGGATTGCTTTCATAATCCTTGACGATGCCTACCAGATAATCACACAAGGCATTTTTGCCGCTCAGGTAGTGTTCCAACTCAATCACGGTGGTTTGCAGATGTGTTGTGACGCCGCCACACGGGATCAGCACCAGCGGCACGCCTGAATCAAAGACCACTTGCGCGGCAGCAACATCTTGTTGCAGGTTAAATTCGCGGGCGTGCGCCCAATGTAGGGCATGTCCGCCGAGCCAGACCACTACAATTTTTTCGATGATGCGCGGCTCTAAGAGGATGGCAGTGGCGATATTGGTGATGGCAGCGATGGCAACCACATAGAGCGGATCATCTTCAGGGCTGCTCAGCGCACGCTGGATTAAATCTTGAACGGCGGCGGTTGCCACAGGGCGCGCCGCCTCCAGATAGTGCGTGGCACCTTTTAGCACCGTCTCGGACTCGGCACGTCCCATTTTTTCCAGCAGGCGCAGAATTTCCTCATAGCTCTGCTCCATGCCATCGGCAGGTGAGGCAGAACGGTTATTATGGAAGGGCGCGGCATAGATCGCTTCAACCTTCAGGCGTTCGGGCGCGTGCAGCGCGTAGGCAAGCGCAAACTGATCATCCACTTCATTATAAGTGTCGGTATCCAACACCATGCGGAGGCGCCCTGACGGCAGGTTCAGGCGCGCCAGCCGCAGTGTTTCGGGAAGGCTTGGAAACAGCATGTGCATATCCTTTTGGGTGGTTGCCAGCACATAAATTTGCGGAGATTATGGCACGTTTGGGCGCAAAATGGGTCGGATTCTCCGACCCATCCTGAGGAAGCGTAGGTGCGCCTGCCACGCGCTTAAGGTGCCTTACGGCTGAACGGGTGTCCAATCGGGAATTTCGCCTTTGGTGACGATATTCACAGCATCCCAGCCGCCATACTGATTGCGCTCCAGCGTGTAGGTGGTATCCACTGTGTAGAGCCGTTGTGCCAGCAGCGGTCCGTCAACATACTCACTGTCGGGATCGGCTTGGTGCAGGTAGCCGCGCCACGTTTCGCGCACGGCGATGATTACTCGATTCTCGGATTCAAAATCCACACTGCGGATGTTGGTCTCGACGATTTGCCGCCCTTCGTAGTGACCGTTTTCCACAAGTGCCGTCAGTTCGCGGATGAACCATTGCTCAGCGCCGTTGGGTGCGGCAAGTTCTTTCAGTTGCGCAAGTGAATACTCTGGCTCATACCAAAGCGTGTAGGTGATATCGCTCTGCACACGCTTGATGATCTGTGCAAATTCGCCCTCAATGGTCTCTGGGGAGAGGAAGCTGCGCGTCCAAGCGGGCAGCGGCGGCTTGCGTTCGGGATCGGAAGAGTCGAGGATAGACCACCATTCCTCGTTGGTCAGGCGTTCGTTGATCGGCTGCGTGAACTGATAGACGCTGAAGACGGCGCCACGTGCCAGCCACAGCTTGCCTTCAATCGGCACTACGGCGTAGATGTTGAACACATCGCCCGTGCCAAGCTGCAAGACCAGCCCGTTGGCAGGATCGGTGGCAATATCACTGATGAGCGCCGCACGCGGTTCAGTGGCTAGCATCGCGCTGGGCGGTGCATCGGGATCGGTCAGATCGGTAGATGCCTCGTAGAGTTTTTCCAGCAAGCCGCCATAAAAGCGCAGTTCATTCTGTTCGGCGGCGCTCAGTGGCTCATTGCGGAGCTGCTTCTCGGCATAGCGCTGGAAGCGGCGCGCCAGATCGGAGAGGGTCTTGAGCGCGTTGCCTTCCTTCGGCGTGATCAGGTAGCGCAGCGCCAAGCCTTCACGGGTCATCTCGGCAAGGGCAGCCAAGCGCGCCCAGAAAAGCGGCACTGGCTCAACATAGTTGGGCGGTACCACAGGATCAGGTGGCGGCATTTTGCCACCGCCGCCGCCCATCTCTGGGTAGACTTGTTCGGCGTAGAGTAGCGTATCGTGCTTCAACTCAGCGTAGCTGCCCAACGCGGCGTAAAGGCTGCGGTCAAGATATGCTTCGTTCCGCATGAAAGCGGGATAGCCTTCAGCGTAGGGCTGCCCAAGCGTATTGATGGTATACAACCAGCCATGCGCCAGCGTCTCTGTCCACTCCGCCTCGCTGATTGCCGCCACTTCGCCGCGCACTTTCTCCATCTGGGAGAGGTAGTTTTCATAGTCCGTCTCGCCTTCCGCTCTGAGAATTTCTAAGGCGCGTTCGCTGCCCATCGCGGCAAAGACATCAAGCGCGTTCGGCAGTTGGCGCGCCTTCTCACGGTTGCCAACATTTTCATAGACCAACTGGCGGAAGACGTAGGCGTCCCACACGAAGCGCTGTCCCATGAAGCGCATTCCCTTCGTCTCCGCCTCCTCATCCATCTCGTCGGTGATGACGGTGTTCAGGATGCGCGGTGAGGGCAGCGCGGCGGCAGCTTCTTGGAAGGGCTGAATGCCCGTCTCGACGATGTGCAGGATATTGCTGAAAGCATTGGAGCTGGTCGGCGCGTAGACACGCTGAATGACATCAAGGTATTGCGGGATGGTCAGATCATCTGAGCGTCCAACAAAAAAGACAGTCGGCGCGTACAGGTCTTCCCACGCCTGCAAGCCGCTGCGCCCATCAGAAAGCTGCGCGCTTTGGAGCGCCATCGCCAAGAGTACGGCGGCTTTGGTCTCGGTTGCCTTGTCAAGGCGGAAGGTCATGCGCCCAAGCCACATCATGGCGCGGAAGTACTGTTCAAGTGCCTCGCTGCGCGTGTAGTGACCACGTGGCTTGTATTGTGTCCAGTCCTCGCCAATTGGCAAATCTGGGAAGATGGCGCTCGGTGCAATCGCTTCAGCCGCCAACGCTGCGTTGAAATCCGCCTGCACCTGCTCAAAAATGTCACCCTCGCCAAGCAGTAGTGTGCCATGGGCAAGGTTCGCCGCAAGTCCGATGTGCGCTTTTGCCATACGGTAGGCGCTTATCCACTCGGCATCAACATCTGGGTAGAGATCGCTCTCGCGGAAGATGAACTCAAGCTGATCCAGTTGTTGATAAGTGACCATGCTCAGCTCTTGCAGCAGTGGCAAAAATTGCTCTGCCTCTGCCGTCCGCAAGATTTTGCTGAACATGAGGTGGTAGCTGTGCAACAGTGAGTCGGTGGTGATGAACAGTGGTTGATAGGCGTAGCGCGCCTTCTCATAAATGGTGAAGAACTCTTTTTCGTCGCTTGGGCTAACCACAAAGAGGTTGCGAGCAAGATAAGCGCGCTGATCGGCGGTCAGCACATCACTCAGCACGATGTTGCCCAGATCGGGATCGGCGCTGTAGGCAGGCACATTCGCACCTGTCTGCACCTCACCAATGCGGAACGTGCCAAAGCGCGTGCCGCCGTCCTGTGCGTAGATGGGTGCTGCTGCTAATAACAACGCCATCAAGGCGAGTAAAAAAAGGTGTGGTTTACGTCTCATCGGTGCGACTCCTGTTTCGCATGACGAACAGCATCATTAAAACAGGAGTCGCACTCAGGATCAAGCAACGCTCAAGGGTTGATCAACCGCCGTTTACGGTACGCACGCGCCAAAATTCACGGCAATTTGCCCACTGAGCAGCGCCGTGGGCTGGCTCAGGTTCACCAGTGTGGCGCTGTAGAGTGTGTAATCGTTGCTGCCGAGTATGTTGCTGACGTAGAAGGCGTTATCGCCACACACTGCGAACGAGAAAATGCTCCAATTCGGATCGGGCGCAAGCTGACCGCCGCCGCTGTTCTGACGCCCGATCAGATCGTAGCGGAATAGGCGTACGTTCACTGGCACAGCAATGCCAATGCTTGGGTCTTCCACATAGCGCGCCGTGATGTAGTAGATCGCGCTGCCGTCGGTTGCATAGACCATCCCTAAGATCGCCTCATCGGTTGGCGCCGTCAGCAGGATGCTGTTTTGTCCGCTGCCAACTTCCAACAAGCCAATGCCTGCGAAGGGATCGCCAAAGCCAACATAATTGGTGACGACGCGGGTCGGTTCGCTGAACAGGTAGGCGATCCGCGATCCGTCGTCCGAGACGTAGTAGGAAGTCTGTGGGCGCAAGGTGTTGCGCGGCATCAATGGGCGCAGATCGGGCAGGGTGAATTTCTCGGCACTGCCAAAGACGTAGGGGTTCAGGTCAAGTTCAAACGGCACAGTTTCGGCACTGTGCGGACCGTAGCCGACCACATAGACGCGGGTGCGGTCGGCACTCCACCCAATGACGGCAGGCGTGCCGATCAGGTCGCTGCGGTCAAAGACCAATTGCCCAGCAAAGGTCAGGCGTTGGTTGCCTGCCAGTTCGATGATGACCAGTTCCCAGCGCAGTTGCTCAAAGCTGGTCAGCGTATAGCTGAGGTAGGCAGAGTCGGCGCTGAAGATCGGACCGAGAATGCCAAAGGTCGGCTCTGAGTTGATCTCAAAGCTGTTGCCGCCCACCGCGCCGTAGGTCAGCCGTGCGCTGCCGGTCGTATCTGCGCCATAGACGGACGCCATCCAGCGCCCATCGGGCGAAAAGCGCACATAGCTGTTGCCTTCCACTTCCACGCGCACCAACGGGTTGGGCGTGGCAGGCGCAAAGACGGCAGCATAGGACGTTGGCAGAGAAGCAGGCTCAGTATAACTATAGACCTGCACCGAGACATTGGGGCGCGGCTGCCCTTGTGCCGCAGCCGGCACAACGAGGCAAACACATAGGATAAGCACACTCAGCATAGCGGCACGGCGAAGGGAAAGCACGGGCAACACTCCTTGTGGGTGAACGCATTTGCCGCCAATGATAGACATTCTGAGGCAAGTTGTCTAGCAGGCTGTTGGGCTAGGGTGCGGCGCTTATGAAAGCTAACAATTTTTGCCAGTCAAGTGTGCCGTCAGGTTGGCAGAACGGCTTCGCGGATGCGCTGCTGGGCGATTTGGATATAGCTTGCCTCTTTCTCGATACCGATCCAGCGCCGCCCTAGTTGTTTGGCTGCCACCGCCGTTGTGCCAGAGCCAATAAACGGATCAAGCACCACATCGCCCTCTTGGGTGAACAGCTTGATGAACCATAACGGCAGCGCCACATGGAAAGCGGCGCTGTGATTGCGGTTGCCTGTCTCCGTTGCCATATGCAGCACATTGGTTGGGTAGACCATTTCGCGCCCAACCCAGTTAGAAACATTTTTACCAAAGCCGCTTTTGGCGCGGGATTCATCGCGTCGGCGATCCGTTTCGCTCAGGTTGCGAAGGCGCCCTTCTGCCCAATCGCCAACAGGCACCATCACGGCTTCCTGATACATGGCAAATTTGCGCTGCCTGGTGAAATGGATACAGCGCTCCCAAGCGTCACGGAAGCGGTTTGACCATTTGCCGGGATAGGCATTCTTTTTATGCCAGTTGTATTCTTCCGTCCACAGCCAGCCTTGCTGCCACATGGCAAGGATTAACTCAATCACATAGGTGTGGCGCTCACCGTTAACGACGCGCTCTTTAATGTTGAGAATAAACGATCCTGTAGGCTTTAGCACGCGCTGTAACTGTGCGGCAATCGGCAAAAACCACGCCACACAATCATCAGGCGCAATGCCGCCATAGCTGTTTTTGCGTTGGTCAGCGTAGGGTGGTGAAGTGACGATTAAATCCACGCAGGCATCGGGCAAGGTTGGCAAAAGGGCTTCACAGTTGCCGTGATACAACCGATTGAAGGCTGAGTCAGTCTCTGGCGGCTCAGTGGTTCGCGGTGGCATTAGCAGCAGTTGTTCCATGGCGCATCACTCCCTAATAACGGCAACCCATGATCAACTATAGCAGTTCTAGGGTGTGGCGGCGCAGCCAACCCTAATAGCCCGCTTTCCCCGCCAGCAGGGAAAGGGCATCGGAGGGTGCGGTGATGAATAGGCGGGCTGCCTTCAGCCTCAGAGCGGAAAGAGCAGCGGCAGCAAAGTCAGCGTGATCACCATGCTAATCAGGATCAGCGGGACGCCAATGCGCGCATAGTCGCTGAACTTGTAGTTACCCGGCGACATGACCAATGTATTGACCGGTGAGGCAATCGGCGTGCCGAACGCCATTGAGGCGGCAATGGCAACTGCCATCACAAACGCTTGCGGCGCAACGCCCAGATCGCGTGCGGCAACAATCGCAATCGGCACGATCAACACCGTCGTCACCGTGTTGGAAAGCACCTGTGTGAAGATTGCCGTGATGACGAACAGCCCGGCAATCACGGCGTAGACGCCCATGCCGCCCAGCGCCGTGCGTAGGCTAGTCGCAATTGTATCCACCAAGCCAACCTTGACCAATGCCGTGCTGAGCGGCAGCATACCGGCGATCAAGATCAGCGTCTTCCAGTCAATCGCCTCATACGCCTCATCCATCGAGATGCAGCCCGTCAGCACAACGGCAATGGCTGCCGAAAGGCTGGCAAGCGTCAGCAGATCGGGATTAATCATGATGGTCACGATCATGATCGCCAGCACAATCAGCACGATTGGCGCACGGCTTGCCCGTTGAAAGGCGCCAAATTCGGCTGCCTCTGGCTCGCCCATCACGATGTAATCGCGGCGCTGCTGCTGCTTCAGCTCAAAAATATCCTTCCATTGCCCTTGCACCAGCAGCATATCCCCAAAGCGCAGCGGCGTATTTTTCAGGTCAAGCGCACCTTCGCTGCCCGGGCGCCGAATATCCAGCACGGTCAGGCGGTGCGTGCGCCCAAAGTTGAGATCGGTCAGCGTTTTATCAAGCGCCGCCGAACGCGGACGCAACATCACCTCTGCAATGCCGACCTCATTCGTGATCACATCCTGTTCAACCACTGGTTCATTTGCCATGATTGCTAAGCGCCAATAGGCAGCTGCCTGGGTCACGGCATCTACGTTGCCCTGCACGATCAGGATGTCCTCAGCCTGAATGTGCGTATTTGGGCGCAGCGGCTCAGCGCGTCTGCCAACTGCCACTGCGCCGCTGCGTTTGCCGTTGGCGTGGATAATGCTCAGCACGCTTAGCTCAAACTGTTCGCGCAGGTTGCTCTCTGGCAGCGTCTTGCCGATCAAGGGTGATTGCGCGTCCACACGCAAACGGTAAAGGCTTTCCGGCAGGCGGTAGAGGTTAAAGAGTTCGGTCGGTGTGGTAACAGGCTGCACTTTCTGCACAGGTTGGCGGTCTGGCAGCAGGCGCTTGCCCAAAGTTGCCACAAACAGCACGCTGGCAAGCAGGATGGCAAGGCTGATTGGCGTGAAGCTGAAAAAGCTGAAGGTCTCATAGCCACCCAAGCGCAGCTTTTCGGCTGCCAATAGGTTCGGCGGCGTGCCGATTAAGGTGCTGGCGCCGCCCAGCAGCGCGCTCACGCTCAGCGGAATGAGCAACCGCGAAGGCGCCATGCGCGTTTTGGCAGCCAGGCTCATGATGGAAGGCAATAAGAGTGCCACCACGCCCGTTGAACTGATGAAGGCGGACATGATCGCCACGGCAACCATCAGCACGACGAGCAGGCGCGTGTAATTGGTGCCTGCCACCCTCAAAATGCGATTGGCGATTACATCTGCCAAGCCCGTCTGAAAGACGGCGCCACCCACGATGAACAGGGCGCCAATGCTGATCACCGTCTTGTTAGAGAAGCCTGCCAGTGCCTCGCCTTCTGTGATGATGCCCGCCGCCAACAGTGTGATTAACACCAATAGCGCGATGACATCGACACCGAGCCGATCCCAGATGAACAAGCCAATGGCTATGATTAAAACAGCGAGCGTGACGAGCGTTTGCAGTTCCATACTGCCACACTTTCGGTTGAAAGCCTAGAAGGTTAAATGACTGCGATTAGCACAAACAAGAACAAGACCACCACCAAGATAGTGAGTAAGTTGCCCTGCACAAGAAAGATCAGCGGCAGCGATTGCACCATTGCGGCGCTTGCCGAATCGGGTGAAGGCGCAAAGATGAACGGCGCGAAGGGATAGCCCGTCCGATCTAGGTAATACCAGATGGTGCCGAAGATCAGATAGCCGTTCACACCACCCAGCACAAAGCCAAGCAAACGTTCCTGCAAGCCCTGACGCCGATCTACTGCTGCCTGCTGCCGACGCGAGATCAGATTGGTTGGCGTTTGGTAGGCAAAAAAGGTGATGACCACCAAAATGCCCGTGTACAGGAAGAAGATTTGTTCAGGTGTCGCGCCGCGTGTCAGCGGCTGAATCAGAACGGCATCAAACTGCCATGTGGCAAACAACGCCAAGATGATGCCCGCCACCGAGATCAGCTCTCGCGTCCAGCCGCGCATCGCGCCCACAATCGCAAAGAGGACGATCAATGTCCACAGGATGGTTGCGAGTTGAACCATGTCTCACGCCTCTCTGAAATGCTCTCATTCATACTGATCAGAGTAACCACGATGGGCAATTTTTGCCACTTCTAACACACGCGCCGCAATGATACCTGCTGCGTTTGGCACAGCCGCCGCCCGTGCTGCTGCTCGCATGGCTGCCAAACGCGCCGCGTCGCCAAGCAAAGCGCGCAAGGTTGGCAGCAGCGCGTTGCTAAGGCGCTCATCGTCAAGGCGCAGTGCCGCGCCACGCGCTGCCAGCCAGTCGGCGTTCACCTTCTGGTAGCGCCAAGCGTGCGGATATGGCACTAACACAGCAGGCAAGCCAAAATGCGGCAGTTCACCTAACACGCTGGCGCCGGCACGGCAGACCGCCAGATCGGCAGCCGCGAAGGCGAAGCCCATGTCGTCGTGCAGGTATGGAAAGGCGTGGTAGGATGCTTGCTGCGCCTCGCTGAGCGCGGCACGGCGCGCCTGCACGCTCTCCCAATCTGCCTTGCCGCTGATGTGTAGCACCTGAACGCCTTCCGCCAGCAAATCGGGCAGAATGGCGGCAAGGGCAGTGTTCAGGCTGCGTGCGCCCAAGCTGCCGCCAAAGACCAAGAGCGTTTGCCGCGTTGGATCAAGCCCGAAGTGTGCCACCGCCCGCGCCCGATCCGCGCTGAGCAGCACCCGCCGCAGCGGATAGCCCACCGCCTCCACAGGGACGCCGCGCCGAAAATAGCTTGCTGATTCAGGCACGGGCGCAAGCACCAAGCGTGCAAAGCGGCTGATCACCTTCACACCAAGCGCAGGCTCAATATCCGGCACATAGGCGATGATCGGCACACCGCGCAGCCAACAGCCAAGCGCTGCCGGAAAAGTTGCCCAGCCGCCCGTTAAAAAGAGCGCACGCGGACGGTATTTTGCTGCCAACCGCCAGGCTTGCCACGTCCCGATCAGGATTTTGGCAAGGCTGCCGATCTGCCGCAGTCGTCCAACGCCATGCAGCGCGCCGCTCTGCACAGCGTGGTAGCCCGCCCAACCTTCCCGCGGCACCAATGTATTCTCAATGCCCGCCGCGCTGCCAATGAAGTGCAAGTGCGCGCTCGGCGCCGCTTCACGAAGCGCCTCGACCACGCTGAGCGCAGGATAAATGCCGCCGCCCGTGCCGCCGCCTGAGATGAAGAGCGTGTTACTGTTCAAAGCGCTGCCGCACCCGTGTGATTGAGCCGCGCATTCCCGGCAGCGAGAGCGTCTCGTTCACTTTGCGCGTCGGCACAGACCGCCGTGCCGTCACCCGTGAGACGCTCAGCAACACACCGACCGCCGCCAAGCCGCTGACCAACGACGACCCACCAAAGCTGATGAACGGCAACGGCACCCCGGTGAAGGGAATAACCGACGCCATCACCGCGATGTTGAACATTGCCTCTGCCACAATCGAGATGGTAATGCCCGCCGCCAAGAGCGCACCGAAGGTATCCGGCGCGTTGCGCGCAATGCGGAAGCCGCGCATCATCAACAGCACGAACAAGCCGATCACAAAGGCGCAGCCGATCAAGCCGAGTTCCTCACCCAAGATCGCAAAAATAGCGTCTGTGTGCGGCGCAGAAAGATTCTCGAACTTCTGGCGGCTCTCGCCCAAGCCAACACCCGTTAAGCCGCCGTTCAAAAAGCCGATGATGGCGTTCTGCGCCTGATCGCTTGCCAGCAACGGATCGCGCAGTAGGTCTAGGAAGTTCTCCACACGCGCACGCGCATAGTCAAACTGGCTGACCGCGATCAAGCCCATGATGATGAATGCGCCAAAGGTGATGGCAAGCTGCACCCAATCCGCGCCAGCGAGGAAGAACATAATAGTCGCCGTCAGCAGGATGAGCGCTGCCGTCGAAAGGTCAGGCTCCAGGATGATCAAACCAGCTACCGCGCCAACCAACAGCGCAAAAGGCAGCAAGCCATAAGTGAGGTGCCGAATCTTGCTTTGCTTGGCAGCCAGCCACGCCGCCATATAGATCACAACGGTGAGCGCTGCCAACTCTGCCGGCTGCACCGCGCCGCTGAAGAAGGCGCGCCGTGCGCCAAAGACTGTCTCGCCAAAGATCAGCACCGCCACCAACAGCCCTAAGGTCACCGCCATGATCGGGATTGCTAAGCGCCGCCACCAGCGGTAATCAATCAGGCTGAGGACGAACATTACAGCAAAGCCGAACAGCGCATTGCGGAACTGCTGCAAGAAGATTGCGGATTGCGGCTCTGACCAGAAAAAGGTGGTACTCCAAACCATCATCAAGCCGATTGCCACCAGAATGCCGACAGTCAGCACGAGGTAGAGGTCAATCGTCACCATGAAGCGGCGGCGGCGTTCGGCGGCACGTTGTTCAAGCAGTAAGGCGTCTTCTTCGGTCAGCTCATCAAAAGGCTGCGGTATGGCATCTAGGGTCGTCACAGGGTAGGCACTCCACAGGCATACACTCGCGCCCATTGTAGCACGCTTGCCCTTTTTCGGGTGTGGTGAATTATGTGCGTAATGAACTTCAGACGGCGCTATCCCTGAAGGTGCTTCTCTCCAATCGTCACACCGCTGAAAAGCCGTTGGGCTAGGGCAAACCTTATGCTACAATGGCAGCCGTAAGCGATAACATGTATAAGGTATGCCGCCGTGAGACGCTTATTCCGCAGAACGCCACCTGATCCTGAAGCCCTGCGCCTTGCGCGTGGCGTGAACGCCCATCGGCGCACCATGCGTTGGCGCGTAGCGCTGCCGCTGATCGCGGTTGGCGCGTTGAGTGTGATTGTGCCGAGCCTGCTCATTTTTGCCCTAAGCGCAGGGCGCTTTAGTGCGGTTGCCGCCTTCATGTCGCTTTTCATCACCATACCATCCGTCATTTTGTGTATGCTGCCCTATGCCATGCTCATTGTGTTCGCCTTTGGTGCGCGGCGTGCCTATAAAGGCACACGCGGCGCGCTAGGGCATGTCCATCGGCTGGCACGGCGCGCCAATCTTGGTATGGATAAGCTCTCAGTGCTGGCGGTGAAGCCTGTCATCGCCCTGAACGTCCGTTATGCTGCCCTTGAGCGTTTGATCGCAACACCTTTCCGCGCTATGCGTATAACAGAATCAGAGGAAGATGAGACCGCTGACCATGACTGATAAACCAACTTTGCCCACCGAATCCACGCCGCGCAGCAATTGGAAAACGCCCGCCTATATGCTTGGCGGCTTGCTTGGCGCGTTGCTAGGCTTTCTTTCGGCGCACTTTTATGCGCGCAGCGCTGAAGAAAACAACGCAGGGCAGCCACCCAGACCGATTAGCACGGCGGATGTCTTTCGGCTGAGCCTTGCGGCGATTGCTTTACTGCGCCAAATTGCCGATCTGGGCGTGAACCGCGGTGGCAAACGCTAGGCATGTTCAAACGTTCGCCCGATCCACGCGATCCGATCCTTAGCGCTGCGCGTGCCGTTTTCACCCAAAACGGCTATGCCGAAACGTCCCTTGAGCAGGTGGCGCGCCACGCCAAGCTAGACCTAGCCGCTGTGCAGCGCCAATATAGCGATAAAGAAAAGCTGCTGGCTGCCATGCTGCGCGCCTATTCACCACAGGCAGATTTTGAGGCAGCACTGGATGCCGTACAAGGCAGCTCGGCTGCCGACATCCTGCGCGATATGATGCGCCGCTTGGTGGAAGTCGCGCAGCGCCACAACGACTTTTTCGAGTTGGCAGTCATTGATGCGCAAAGCAACAACGGCACTTTTCTGAGCAACCTGAGCGCTGCCATCTTCCCAAAGGCAACCGAGATTCTGGGCAAGATGAAGGCGAATGATGAATTGCGTCCCGTCTCGGATGCGGTGATCGGGCGCACGCTGATCGCCATGTGGATCGGCTACATCGTCTCGGAGCGCGCCCTGCCACAGGTAGCGCGCCTTGCCATGCGCTTTATGCCGGAACGCATTTGGTTGGATGGCATGGTAGACTTGATGCTCTACGGCTTGCTAGAGGACAATGCGCGCACCTGAGTCCGCCGCCTACCGCGCTGGACGTGCGGCGCGCTGGCTGTGGGATCGGCGCGGCGTGTGGCTGCGCGGCGCGCTTGTGGCACTGATCTTGCTCAACCTTGCGCCTGCTCGCGCTCGCCTGTTGCCAGAGCCGCCCCAGGTCGTCCAGACTGAGCATCCCATTTTGTGTATGCACACGCGCCTTGTGGATGAGGTGGAAGACCTCAAGGTGTGGCGCACGCTGCGGATGGTGCGCGAGATGGGCGCGCCTGCCATCGTTGAACTGTTCCCGTGGGCATACATTCAGCCGCGAGAGGGTGTCTACGACTGGCATCATCCTGATCGGATCATCCGCATGGCACGCCAGCAGGGTTTGACGGTCATCGCCCGCTTGGGCATTGTGCCTGCTTGGGCGCGCCCTGACCCGCGCCTGCAACAGACCTCACTCAACTACCTGCCACGTTCGCGCTACGCCGATTACGCTGCCTTCGTGGCTGCCTTCGCCGCACGCTACCGCGATTCGGTGACGCACATCATCCCTTGGAACGAGCCGAACCTCTATTTTGAGTGGGGCTTCCGCCAAGTCTTGCCTGAGGAATACGTTGAATTCCTCAGGCTGATTTACGCGGCGGCGCACGCTGCCAACCCTGCTGTCCAGATTCTGGGTGCGGCGTTAGCGCCGACCCTAGAGCCTGAGTCCAGCGCCAACGGTATGGACGACCTGATCTATCTGCGGCGCATGTATGCTGCCGGCGCCGCTGCCTACTTCGACGGGCTGGCAGTCCACACCTACGGCTTCACCTTACCGCCCGACGATCCGCCCGCGCCCGACCGCCTGAATTTCCGCCGCTACGAACTGCTCCACGCCATCATGCGCGAATTTGGCGACGGCGAAAAGCCCGTCTACATCACCGAGAGCAGTTGGAACGATCATCCGCGTTGGGTGAATGCCGTGCGCCCCAGCCAACGGATCGAATATACGCTGGCTGCCCTGCAATACGCCGAGTCCGCGTGGCAGACCGTCCGCCACCTGTGCTTTTGGTTCTTCCGCGCACCAACGCTCTACCGCAACTATATGGATGGCTACGCCTTCGTGACCGTTGAGTTTCGCCCACGCCCGATCTATGAGGAAGTGCAGCGTTGGGCGCGCCGCTGGGATGCTGCGCCGTGAAGCGTTATCTGACGCGCAACGCCGCCCTTTTCCACACGCTGCGCCGCCTGCTGGCAACGCTCTGCTGCGCCTTTCTGTTCGTGCAAGGCGTTCGCTATGGGCGCTATCACTTTCGCCCTGATGTAAGCTGGCAGCGCGTGCAGTCGAGCGGCGTGCTGATCGTCGGCATGGATACCAGTTACCGTCCCTTTGCCGTCATGCAGGGTGAGGACATCAGCGGCTTGGATGTGGACATCGCCCTTGAAGTGGCGCGCCGACTCGGCGTGCGGATGCAGGTTGCGCCGATGGGCGTAGATGGTCTCTACGACGCACTGCACACAGGCATTGTGGACGCGCTGATCTCAGCCCTGCCGCTCGATCCGTTCCGCCTAGATGCCTTCCTCTATACGCGCCCGTACCTTGACGGCGGCTATTTCCTCGTCTCGCGGGATGGGCGCTACCAGACCATGCCCGATCTGGATGGCAAGCGCTTGGCGGTCGAGTATGGCAGCGTGGGTGATGAGCAAGCGCGCCGCTGGCTGCGCCGTTTGGGCAGCCTGAGCGTTCAGCATCACACCGAGCCGAGCGCGGCATTGGCAGCCGTCTTTGAGGGCGCCGCAGATGCTGCCTTGGTGGACTACCTGACGGCGCGGCTGTGGCTGCGCGAACACAGCGCGTCCGATCTGATCATTGCGGCGCAGCCAATCTACTCGGAAGGCTATCGGGCAGTGCTGCGCGTCCGCGATTTGGCGCTGGCGGGCAAGATCAACGCGGCGTTGGAGGCAATGGCAGCCGATGGCACACTGGCGGCAATCCTTGCCAAGTGGCTGTAGGGAGCCGTGGTGGCGGGAGTCTGTATTCTTTAGTAGGGACTTTGTCAGAATATGCCTAGGTATATCTGCTGGTGCGTCCCTACACACTTGCTTGTCAGGCTGCAAACACGAGCGCTAAGGGCGCGCTAGCGCATATTGGCGGACGGTGACCTGTTCGGCTGCCACGGTGACGAGCGCGAACGCAGGCGGCTCCTCAGGCGCTGGCTTGGGAAGGCGCTGTTCGGGATACGAGGCAAACTGGATGACCGTGCTTGGCGCGCTGCTGTAGAGAATGCCATCGCGCACCACCTGATAGGCGCGGTGAACATGCCCAAAGAACACGCCACGTAGGCGCTCTTGCGCCGGTGCCAGCGCGGCGCGGAATGCCTCACCGCAATCGAGCAGCATGGTGCGGAAGCCAAAGCCTTCCCAGCCTTCGGCAATCCACGGCGTATCCAGGGTCACGGGTGGATGATGCAGGACAATCACCAACGGCGCGCCTTCTGCCGTGCAGAGCGCCCGCAGGTTGGCAAGCTGTGTTTCGGTCAGGGTGCCGCTTGGCACAAAGCCATTGTTGGAATCCAGCACCGCAACTTGCACGCCGTCCGCTTCAAAGGTGTAATCGTAGCGGCTGGCGGGCGATTCAATGCCGAGCAAGGCATTTTGCAGCAGCACGGCGTTGTCGTGATTGCCGACGGCATAGCGCACGGGAAAACGCAGCCGCTCCAGCAGGCGGCGCGCCAGATGATATTCTTCGGCAGAGCCGTATTCGACCACGTCGCCACTGTGCAGGACGAAGTCTACCTCAAAGGGCAGCGCATTAATCGCATTGACGACCATTTCAAGGTGTTGATGGCTGTTAAAGCCGTTGTAGGCATAGTCTGTTGTTTTGCCGAGATGCGTATCGCTGATTTGAATGAAGCGCATAGGTACATCCTTTCCGCTTATTTATACCGAATAATGTCCGTCTGCGGTAAAGGGCTGTGCGCTCAAAATAGACGCTGCTGCCCTGCACGCAAAAAGGCGATCACATGCCGATCTGCGCGGGCAATCGGGAAGCGATCCAGATTGGGCAGCAGCACCCATTCACAGGCGGCATAACCAAGCGGGCGCGGCGTGAGCTGATCGGTGTGGCAAGCGTAGGCGTACAGCGTAATCTTGAAGTGCGTGAAGGCGTGCCGCACTTTGGTCAGCAGTGCGCCAACCGTCACGTTGAGCGCCAGTTTTTCGCGCAAGCCGCGCACCAGTGCCGCCTCTGTGCCTTCGGAGTCTCGCGCCTGCCCTTGCGGAAATTCCCACAAGCCGCCCAGCAAACCGTGCGGTGAGCGCTGTGCGATGAGCAGCGCCCCTTCGGTATTGTAGAGGATTGCTGCGCCTACGTCGTGGTGTGGCGCGGCGGTTTTGGCAGTTTTGATCGGGCGTGCCGCTTGTGTGCCATTGGCAAAAGCACGGCAGAATTCCCGTACAGGACATTGGGCGCAGTGCGGCGTGCGCGGCGTACAAACTTCACGCCCTAAATCCATGACGGCTTGCGTGAAGGCGGCGGCGGATCCGCGGGGTGCAGCCTGCGCCAGTTGCTCAGCAAGCTGCCAAAGATGGCGCTGTGCGGCGGGCGACTCAATCGGTTCGGCATAGTCATAGAGGCGCGTCAGGACGCGGATCGCGTTGCCGTCTAGGGCGGCGGCAGGTTGCCCAAAGGCAATGCTGGCAATGGCGCCAGCGGTGTAGCGCCCAATGCCGGGCAGTTTTTGAAGCGCCTCGACTGTGTGCGGCAGCTTGCCCTGATGCTCCGCCAGGATGTGCTGTGCGGCGCGCTGCAAATTGCGCGCACGGCTGTAGTAGCCCAAACCTTCCCACAGTTTCAGCACGCGCTCCAGAGGTGCTTCCGCCAATGCCTGCACAGTTGGAAAGGCAGCCAGAAAGCGCTCGTAGTAGGGCAGCACAGTGGCGATCTGTGTCTGCTGCAACATAATCTCTGAGAGCCAGACGTGATAAGGGTCGCGGCTGGCGCGCCACGGTAGATCGGGCGCGTGTTCGGCATACCACGCCAACAGTGTCGTGAAAAACGCTGCGTGCTGCTCCATGTGCATAATCGCACCTCGCCTCTCCGCCTTATTTTGGAAGTCGTGAAGATCAAGGATGTGCTGCTCAAAGTGTGCAAAGCACCTCTACCCCACCCAGCATCTACACGCCTATACCTCAAAAGCAATACCTTTCGCGGTTTGGCACGCTTTAGCTTGCTTGGCGCGCCCACAGGAAATTCCGCCTCGCCCTGCCGCTCACTCACTCGGCACGGTATGCATGACGGTCAAAGAGGTGCCTGCCGTTAATCGCCTTGTGTCCGTGCGCGGGCAATGTAGAGCAGTTCTTCCATAAAGGTGTTGAAGCCGAGCGCATACTTATCAAGGTAATCTTGCGCCATAAGCTGCGCTAAATCGGCGCGCCCAATGCTGATTAGCGCGCCGACGTGCGGGCGAAAGTCGCGCAGCGAGATGTGCAGCACACCCGCTGCGTCGGTCAGGATGCCCCATGCCAGCGTTTTCTTCTCGTTATCATCTTTAGCGGTGTTAAAGCGCCGCAGCGATGAGGTGGCTGCCACCTGCCCAACGTTGCTGAACACCTCTTGCCCTTTGATGGTGTCGTTGAGCATGTCAAAATGGCTTGGCAGGCTATCCAACAGGCGCTGCACCGAAGGCGGCAAGCCACCCAACAAGCGGATCGTGCTGGTGCTAAGGCTCTCACCTTTCATGGTCACGTCTTTATAGGCAAGCATTGCCTCGCCAAATTTTTGAAGCGAACCGAGATACTCAAGGCGCAGGGCTTGTGCATCTGCGCCAAGTTGCGCCATGTTCATGCCTTCAATGCGCTGCTCCAACATGCGGAAGGCGTAGCGGGTGCGTTGGTGCTGCTCATACAGGTTGGTGAACGGATTGCGAAAGGTGGTTGGGAAAATCCGTTCGTGCGGGCTAAGGCTGGTGGCGTCAATCGGGATGAGCAGGGCAGGATTTGCCTGACGGGCAGTATCCAACGCCTTAGAGACGAGCTGTGCAGCGGCTTGAATGTCTTTTTCGCGTTGCGCGCTCAGCTCAGCAAGGGCATGAATGATGGACTCGGCGGGCTTGTAGAGCGGGCTGTAGATCGAACGGTAGAGCAGCAAGAGATCGTTGACAGTCAGGCGCAGCTTATCCGAACGCTTGAGCAAGCTACGCCGCACATCCTGCACCAGTTCAACACGCACATGGTTTGTTTCGGCGCTCACTTCAGGCGCACGCTGCACTTTTTTCAGGCGGGCAGCGCTCAGCGTGTTAGGCGTCTCTAGCGTCAGCGCTGTAAAGGGCGTAACGGAGGCCGGCGCTTGGTTCAGCTTACCGCCACGCTGGGCGTGACGGGCTGCCAGCAGCCGCACAAAACGGGTTGCCTGCCCTGTCAGGATTTCGGCGATTGCCATGCCGTTGGCAGCATCAAAGAAGATGTGCGAGAGGTCGAAGACGCTGCTCTCTGCGGTGCGGAAAATGGTCAGGGCGTGGTCGCCAATGCCGCGCTGTCCACTCCGAATATCGCTCAACCGATCCTCAGCACGTGCCGCATCCCAGTTGATCAAAATCGGCGCACGGCGCAGTTGGTCAAGCGCTTGCGCGGTAGCGGCGGGCAGCAAACGGCGCAGGGCGGGCTGTTCACGGCGGCGGGCAGTCCGCAGCGCACGGTCAAGCGTGGCAATCGGTTGCGTCGGCTTGAGGGCAAGCAACTCAGCCGCGATGTAACGGGCGTGTTCGGCTGCAAAATTGAGCGGGATCAGATAATAGCGCTTGCGAAGGATGACGCCAATTTGCAACTGATCAGGCGGAATGGGCGTGCGTGTATCGTTGTATTCGCTGGGCGTTAGGGCGGCACGAATATCCATTTGCTGAAGGTAGGCTTGCAGGGCTGCCTCACGTTCAGCGGCAGCCGTGCGATCCTGCCATTTCTGCTCATAGGCGCGGCGGCGGTCGCGGCGCACACCCTCTAATGCTTGATTGCAGAAGCGTTCGAACATCTGGCGGCGGTGGGCGATGAAGGTATCTTCAAGGGTATCCGTCGGCGCGGTGTATGGGCGCGTCTTCAGCCAGCGTTCGGTCAGGCGCGGATCGCCAACTGCATCGCCAATCGCACGCAGCCGCACGCGCTCAAGCCATTCGCACGCCAACAAATCAGGATAGTGCTTTAGCAGCCATGCTGATGCCATGATCCACGCCGCCAACTCGTCGGCAGCCTCAAGGCGTGCGCTCTCGCGTCCCAGTGCCTGCTGAAAGCCTGTCGTTTCGCAAGCGTGCCAGCCGGTATCTTCGCGTAAGCCAAACTCGACGTAAAACTGCCAGGTGCCTTCGGGAAAAGATTTAACAGGGTCTTTGCCGCTCAGCCGCAGCAGCATGTGATAGGCGGCAAGGATAGCAGCCGGTCCGCCGAACAGGGCGCTGTATTTCACCTTATCAATGAAGGTCTGCATACCCTGCATCAACAGCGAAAGGTTGCGGCGGCTCTCTTGGACAGGCACGACGCGCTCACGCAGATTTGCCAAGCCAATGCTGATCATGGTCGGCACGTTGCCGGCTGGCACAATGCGCGCAATCTCATCGGCAAGGGAAGATAGCTCTGGCAGGGAGAGGTGCGTAAGCTGATCCGTGGTATCGAGATATTTTCGCAGGCTAAGTGCGGTAAGTTGCTGCGCTTCGTCGTATTCTTGGGTTGCTTGGGTCATAACATCTCAGTGCAAGGTAGCCAACGCATGTGCCTACCATTATACGCGAAATAGTGGGCAGGGCGCGTTACGAATCTAAGGATGGGCATGGTGAAGATCAAGGATATAGACTACCAGCTGTGTAAAGAACGCCTTAGGGCAGCCGCGCATCGTTAGCAGCGTATCGGAAAAGTAATAAAAGTGGGCAAAAGCGCGCTCTAATAGGTAGGATCATCACGTATACCATCAACTCAGGGAGAATGCCCTTTGCCACTCACCTTTGATCGGCTAACCACTTTAGAACAACTCGCCGCCATCCGCGCCGAATGGAACACGCTTTTGGCGCACAACAGCATTAATGAGGTTTTCCTGACTTGGGAATGGCAGGATGCCTGGTGGCGCGCCTATCAGCACGGCGAACTCCATGTGCTGATTGCCCGTGATGACAATGGTGCGCTGTGTGGCATTGCACCGTGGTTTATAGATTTGAGCGATCCAACCGAGCGCGTGCTGCGCCCCATCGGCTGCGTGGACGTGACCGACTATCTGGACATCATCGCGCCACATGCTCAGCGCGCCGCCTTCTGTAGCGGCATCGCTGAACAGTTAAAGGCGAGCCGCGACGCCTTTTCACGCATTAACCTGTGTAATGTGCATGGGCAATCACCCACCTTAGTAGATTTGCCCGCCGCCCTCGAAACAGTCGGCTTCCAAGTTACGCTGCGCCCACAAGAAGTCTGCCCGGTCATCCCCTTGCCCGAAACCTTTGAAGGTTATCTGGAAAGCCTTGATAAGAAACACCGCCACGAAGCGCGCCGCAAGCTGCGCCGCGCCGAAAACGGCGAGGATAACGTCGCATGGCATATCGTTGGCAGTGCGGATGACCTTGAAACAGCGCTGGAGACTTTCCTGGCGCTGATGGCTGCCAGCCATCCCAGCAAGGCAGCTTTTCTGGAAAATGAGCAGCATCGCACTTTCTTCAAGCTGGTGATGCCGCGCATGGCGGATTGTGGCTGGCTGCAACTCGCCTTCCTGACGGCAAACGGCACGCCCATCGCCAGCTACCTGAACTTTGACTACGATAACCGCGTTTTGGTCTATAACTCTGGGTTGCAGCCCGAAGGCTACGCGCACCTGAGCGGCGGCATTGTGCTGCTGCTGCACCTGATCAAGCACGCCATTCAGGAAGGACGGCGCGAGTTCGACTTTTTGCGCGGCAACGAAGACTACAAATACCGCATGGGCGGTCAGGATCGCCCTGTGATTGAGATACAGGCGCGCTTGGCTGCTCATCAGTGAGGGACGCTATGCTGAATATCACACGCATCGCCATCCTGAGCGTGCATACTTGCCCACTGGCAACGCTCGGTGGCAAAAAAACAGGCGGCATGAACGTCTACATCCGTGAGCTGAGCCGTGAGCTGGGCAAGCGCGGCATCAAGGTAGACGTTTTCACGCGCAGCCAAAATCCGTGCGTGCCGCACATCAACGAGATGTTGGGCGAAAACGCACGGGTGATTCACTTGCCGGCTGGCGGCGAAGTGCCGCTTGATCCTGATCAGGTCTATCCACACCTGCCCGAATTCACCGCCAACGTGCTGCGCTTTGCCGAAGAAAACGGCTTGCGTTACGACCTAATCTACAGCCACTATTGGCTGAGCGGCGTGGTGGCGCATACGCTGCGCGCCTTGTGGCGGGTGCCTGTCGCGCAGATGTTTCACACACTCGGCGTGATGAAAGACCGCATCGCGCACGCCGCCGGTCAGAGTAGCATCCGCCCGGCTGATCTGCGCTCCTTCAACGAGGCAGATATTATGTCGTGGGCAGATCGCTTGATCGCCGCCACGCCCGCCGAACGCGCCCAGATGTTGTGGCTCTATCGTGCGCCGCGCGCGCGGATCGCCGTGGTGCCGCCCGGCGTGAACCTAGCGCAGTTCCGCCCCATTCCAAGCGCCGTGGCAAAGGCGGCGCTGGGCGTGCCGCCCGAACAAAAAATGCTGCTCTTTGTTGGGCGCATTGAGCCGCTCAAAGGCGTAGATACGATCTTACAGGCGCTTGCCGACCTGAAAGGGCAGCAGCCGCATCTCTTGCGGACGCTCACCCTGAGCATCATCGGCGGCGACCCTGACGCCGAACAAGGCGAAAACGCCGAAATGGATCGCCTGAAGGCATTGCGCGCACGGCTTGGGCTAGAGGATGTCGTGATGTTTTTGGGCGCGAAGGATCAGGCGGCACTGAACTACTACTATGCTGCCTCTGAAGCGCTCATCATGCCTTCCGACTACGAGTCGTTCGGTATGGTGGCGCTAGAGGCGATGGCGTGTGGCACGCCGGTCATCGCCTCTGAGGTAGGCGGCTTGGCGTTCTTGGTGCGCGATGGCGTGAATGGCTACCATGTGCCAGTGCGCGAGCCGCAAGCGCTTGCCGAGAAAATCCAGCTGCTGCTCTGCCAGCCTGATCGGCGCGCCGTGCTTGGCGCCAACGCCGCACGGGACGCGGCGGAGTACGCTTGGGCGCATATTGCGGATCGGCTGCTGAACGAATTCAGCCAACTTGCGCTGCCGATCCGCCAAACGGTCATCTCCTAGCGTGCCTCCTCTAGGATGAGCGCCGCCCCTGCGCTAAGGCTGCTCAGCGTGAGCGCGCCACCTTGCACGCTGTAAGTGCCGCCGTTCAACAGGTCGGTGAACTGTGCGCCGTCTGCGATGCCGCCCTGCCAAATGGGGACGCTAACCGTCTCGCGTGCGGCACGGCTGCCGATCACGATCAAGCGCTGCGCCGCGCTCTGCCGCTGATAAGCGATCAGGTCGGAGTCGGCGTAGAGGTGCTGCAAGCCGCCGTCACACAGCGCAGAAGCCTGCCGCCGCAGCGCGATCAGGCGCTTGTAGTGTGCCAACAGATCATGATCCCATCCCGCTGCATCCCAAATCATGCAGCGCCGATTATCGGGGTCATTCTCGCCAGCCAAGCCGATCTCGTTGCCGTAGTAGACGCTTGGCACGCCGAGATAGGTGAACATCAGCACTGCGCCAAGTTTGGCAAGCGCCTTGTCGCCCTGCACAATGCTCAAAAAGCGGCGTGTATCGTGGCTATCCAGTTGGTTGTACTGCTGGCGAGCGATGACAAACGGCACCGCAGCGCGGAAAGTTGCCCATTGTGCAGCAAGCGTCTCTGCGCTGATCGGCACGCTGCTGGTCAGCGGATAGTGTCCCGCGCCATGATCGTAAGCGCCCAGCCAGCGCCACAGCGGCATAGTGAAGCCCTGATAGTTCATCACGGCGTCCAGCTCATCACCCTGCAAATGCGGCGTGCCATCAAAGAAGTTCTCGCCCATCAGATAGCGATCATGCCCATCGCCCTTGACGGCTGACCTGATCTCGCGCCCGATCTCATGCCCAAGCTGCTGTGCGCCCTGCCTGCCCTGCATATTCGCCACGTCCAGCCGCCAGCCGTCAACGCGGTAAGGCGGCTGCAACCAACGCCGCAGCACCGAGTCCGCCGCCCGATACATCACTTCGCGCAGGCGCATGCTGCGGTAGTTCAGCTTGGGCAGGCTTGGCACGCCCAGCCACATTTCATAGTGTTCGGGATGGTTGTAGAAGGTGAAATATTCGGCAGTGGGCGCGTTGGCATCGGCTTGCGCCTCTGTGAACCAGCGGTTGAACCAGCCGCAGTGATTAAGCGTCACGTCTAGGATCATTCGCATGTTCACAGCATCAAGGGCAGCGCGCAAATTGGCAAGCGCCACATTACCACCCAGATACGGATCAATGTTGTGGAAATCGGTCACGTCGTAGCGGTGATTGCTGCGCGCCGCAAAGATCGGGTTGAGGTAAAGCGCGCTGACGCCAAGCGCCGTCAGGTAGTCCAACTTCTGTGCAATGCCGACTAGATCGCCGCCGAAAAAGTCAAGGTTGCCTGACTCTTTCCACGTCATGACAGGTTCGCCCCAGATGCGCTGCTGCACCGTGAAACTGCCGACTGACCAAGCGCCGGGCGGCACGTCATTCGAGGGATCGCCGTTGTAGAAGCGGTCAGGGAAGATTTGGTAGAAGACAGCATCGCGCAGCCACGAGGGCGCGGCGAAATTCGCCAGCAGTTTGAAGTCAAAATGATCAAGCGGCTCGCTGCGCTGAATGCCGTGTTGGTTATAGTGCCATATGCCTTCATCGGTCAGCAGGCGAAAGCGGTAGCCATTCACGGGCATGGTGATGAGCAGCTCTGCCACAAAGTAGCGGCAAGTGGCATCGCGGTATGCCTCTTGCATCAGGCTGAAATACTGTTCGCCATCGGGCGCACTACGTAAGGCAACGCCTGTCACGGGCGATTCAATCGGCAGGCGCAGCGTAATCTGGACGCGCTCGCCATAATTGGGCAGCGGGTTGGAGACGTACAGCGCCGAACCATCATGATGCACGGCAGCACGCCAATCAAGAGATGCGTAGGTCATGGTCAATCCTAAATGTGCAAAGACGAACGCCTTTTGTAGCGCAAAGTGCGCGCTTGGGCAAGCTGAGGGCAGCCTCTATCCTTAATCCTTTCCCCGCCAGCGAGGCAGGATTTAGGGTGGGGAAACGTGGCGGGACTGAGCGGGTGAGCCTAATCACACGCAAGATGACAAATATCGAGCGAGACGGTATGCTTAGAGCGTTCTCGTAACCGTATGGGAAAACACCTTGTCTCAACACGCCTATCAGCTTTCTGCTGTGCAGTTGGCGCAGCCTTCGCTTGTGACCATTGGCATTTTCGATGGTGTGCATCGTGGACATCAGCACCTCATCAAGCAGTTGGTGCGCGCTGCACACGAAAACGGACAGCTTGCCGCCGTCGTTACTTTCTTCCCACATCCCGACGTGCTACTGCGTGGCATCACAGGGCGCTATTACCTGACCACACCTGAACAGCGCGCCGACCTGCTGGCGGAACTCGGCGTAGATGTGATCGTGACGCATCCGTTTGACGAAGCAACGCGCCAGATGCGCGCCGCCGATTTTGTGGACGCGCTGTTGGCACATTTGCGGATGGCAAGCCTGTGGCTGACCCGTGATTTTGCGCTGGGTTATCAGCGCGAAGGTGATTTTGCCTTCCTGAGCGCGCAAGGACAAGCCAAAAACTTTGCAGTGCAGGCAGTTGATCTGCTGATGGATGCCGAGAATGCCGTCATTCGCTCAGCGACCATCCGTGTGGCGTTGGCAGAAGGCGCGGTCGAGGTTGCCGCGCAGTTGTTGGCGCGCCCTTACCGCGTGGCGGGCGAGGTTGTGCATGGCGATCATCGTGGGCGCGCCATCGGCTTTCCAACGGCGAATGTAGCGGCTTGGGAAGGGCAGCTTTTACCTGCTAACGGCGTGTATGCCTGCTACGCGCAGCTTGGCGAAGAGCGCTTCGCCGCCGTGGTGAACCTTGGCTTGCGCCCGACCTTTGAGGGCAGCCAAACGCGCTTAGAAGCATACCTGCTCGACTTTGATCGGGATATTTATGGGCAGAGGCTGGCGCTGGACTTTGTGGCGCGTTTGCGCGGTGAGCAGAAGTTTGAGAGCATTCAGGCGCTCATCGCACAGATCAGTGCGGATGCGGCACGCGGACGCGAGATTTTATCAGCGCACCGCACCTAAGCAAAGGCACTAAGCAGCAGTGGGCGATCTGTGCCTTGCCCATCTGTCTTTCCTCAACACTCAGCTGCCCAACTTGGCGTTATCCGCCATTATCACGTCCTATCTTTAGGCAAATTGACTCGCTATGCGGCGCGCTCTATAATCCAACCAAATAGAGATTTGATTAGCCCACCATGCTGAGGAAAGGTATCGCCCGTGCCGCGCAAACCCGCCGACCAAACCGTTCACCGCACCGATATTTTGCAGGCAGCCGCCACAGTTTTCCGCGAGCGCGGTTATGCAGGTGCCACCATGGCAGATATTGCGCGCCGCGTGCGCCTGACGGCGGGCAGCCTCTACCACCACTTTCCCGCCGGCAAGCAAGACTTGCTGCTGGCGGTGCTGAATGTGGGCATGGATAACGTTCTTGCTCAGCTTGAAAGCATCCTTGCTCAGAACTTGCCGCCTGATGAAACACTGCGCCAAATGATCACGGCACACGCGCTGGCAGTCACGCAAAATGTCTCGGTCGGCGCGGCAATGGTCTTTGAGATACGCACACTGATCAGCCTCGCACCCGATGATCCGAGTGCCGCCGAACGGGATGCCTTTCTTGCGCGGCGTGCCACCTTTGAGCGCCACTTTCGCACCGTGATTGAGCGCGGCATTCAGAGGGGCGTCTTTCGGCAGGTGGAGGCGGGCATTTTTACCAAAGCACTGCTGGGCGCGCAAAACTGGATCAGCGTTTGGTATCGGGAAGATGGCAAGCTGAACGGCGCTCAAATCGCCGCGCACATGGCAGAGACGTTTCTTGCTGCGTTGGGCTGCCCCAAAAATGAAGGCTCAACCTGATATTTAATAAAATCAAGGTTTGCTTCAAAAATATTGAAACTTCTCCGCAAAAATATCGTATACTATCCACAGGTTGGATAAACTTTTTACGGGGAGGCTTCAAGTGACCATTGAAACCGCTTTACAGAATGGCACAGGTTGGCAGCGGCGATTCTTCACCATCTGGATGGGGCAGGCGCTTTCGCTGCTGGGCAGTAACCTTGTGCAGTTTGCCCTGGTGTGGTGGCTGACGGCAACCACAGGCTCTGCGACTGTCTTAGCAACAGCGACATTGGCTGCCACGCTGCCGCAAGTGCTGCTTAGCCCGATGGTGGGCGCTTTGGTGGATCGTTGGAATCGGCGGCTCGTGATGATGATCGCCGATAGCATGGTGGCGCTTTGTACGCTGGTCTTGGCAGCCTTGTTCGCCACCGAGACGGTGCAGATTTGGCACATTTACGCGCTGCTGATGCTGCGTTCGCTGGGCGGCACCTTTCATGCGCCTGCTATGCAAGCCTCCACAACATTGATGGTGCCAGAAAAGCACTATGCACGGGTCGCAGGCATTAATCAGGCATTGCACGGCTCAATGAACATTCTCGGTCCGGCGTTGGGTGCGCTGCTGCTGCGTGTGTTGCCGATGTTCGGCATCCTGCTGATTGACGTAATCACCGCTTTGATGGCTGTGCTGCCGCTGTTTTTCTTTAACGTGCCGCAGCCGCAGCGCCACACCGACTCAAATGGTGTGGCGATCAAGCGTTCCTTTTGGGCAGACTTCCGCGAAGGCTTGCGCTATGTGCAGGCGTGGCGTGGCTTACTGATCATGATCGGCATGGCAATGCTGCTCAACTTCTTGCTGACGCCTGCCTCTGCCCTTTCGCCATTATTGGTAGCCCAACATTTTCAGGCGGGTGCGGAAGGCTTGGCAGCCATGAACGCTGCGCTAGGTGTTGGCATTATCTTGGGCGGCTTGCTGCTTGGGGTGTGGGGCGGTTTCCGCCGCAAAATGCACACCATCCTGCTGGGTATTAGCGGTGTGGGTGTGGGCATTCTGTTGGTGGGCGTTGCGCCAAGCGATGGTTTAGGTATGGCAGTTGCGGGTATGTTCATCGTTGGTGGAATGATCGCTCTGGCGAACGCCCCGATCCATGCCCTGATGCAGGCAACCGTCGAGCCTGCGATGCAAGGGCGCGTTTTCGGGCTGATGGGCAGCTTATCCTCTGGCATTACGCCGCTCAGCCTGCTGATTGCGGGACCCGTGGCCGATTGGATCGGTGTGCAGGCGTGGTTCATCGTAGCGGGCGCGGCCTGCCTGCTGGCAGCGCTTTACGGCAGTTCTAACCAAGCGCTCATGGGCATTGAGCGCGGCAGCAAGGCAAGCACACCTACATCGGATGCTGTTGCGCTGCCTGAAAGCGCGCCAATCGTTCAATCTGTTCAATCCGCCGAATCACCTTAGGCGCATGTTGAGGCGTTCTCGGCTATAATCGGCACAAGTGCAAAATAGTTGCCTTATTGGAGTACGCTATGAGAACTCGTGCCGTAATCCTCGCAGGCGGTGAAGGGACGCGCCTCAGCGTCCTTACCGCCAAGCGTGCCAAACCTGCCGTGCCGTTTGCCGGCAAATACCGCATCATAGATTTTACATTGAGCAACTGCGTAAACTCGAATATTTTTGATGTGCTGATCCTGACACAATACCGTCCACACAGCCTGATGGATCACATTGGGCGCGGGCAGCCGTGGGATTTAGACCGCAGCTTCACCGGCGGCGTGCATATGCTCCAGCCCTACAAAGGGCGCAAAGATACTGACTGGTACGTTGGCACTGCTGACGCCGTCTACCAAAACCTGAATTTCGTGCGCCGCCGCCAGCCAGAGAACATCCTGATCCTATCCGGTGATCACATCTATCAGATGGATTACTACACACTCTTGACCTTCCACACCAACAAGAGTGCCGATGCCACCATTTGCACCATCCGCGTGCCGATGGATGAAGCAAACCGCTATGGCATTCTGGAGACTGACGCGCAGTACCGCGTGAAAGACTTTGTCGAAAAGCCCGCCAACCCACCCAGCAACCTTGCCAGCATGGGCGTCTACGTTTTCCGCACCGAACTGCTAGAACGGCTGCTGTTGGAAGATGCGGCGCGCGCTTCTTCCAACCACGATTTCGGCAAGGACATCATCCCGCGCATGGTGGCAGAAGGCTTGAAGGTCTATGCCTATCCTTACGATGGTTACTGGGTGGATGTCGGCACGATTGACGCTTTCTGGGAAGCGCACATGGACTTGTTGAACCGTCCGCCATCCCTTAACCTGAACGACCGCTCATGGGTTATCCACACGCGCAGTGAGGAACGCCCGCCGGTCATGATCGAGAGCGGCTCCACCATCCGCGATAGCCTGATCACGGATGGCTCAGTGATCTGTGAAGGTGCGGTCGTAGAGCGCTCTGTGCTTTCGCCGGGCGTTTACGTCGGACCGAACGCAGTCATCCGCGAGTCGGTCATCCTCACCGACACTTACATCGAAGCAGGCGCCGTCGTCGAGCGCTGCGTAATTGATAAACAAGTGGTGGTTGGGCATGATGTGCAGGTGGGCAAAATCACCGAGTCGGGTGATTTGGGCATCACCGTGATCGGTAAGGGCGCGCATATCCCGGCGGGCTTTATCATTGGGCGGAATGTGGTGATCGGCACGGATTTGGGACCTGACGATTTCGCAGAATTCCCTGAAAAGAGCGTGCCAAACGGCAAAAAAGTGATGGGCGATTCCAAAAAGCGCGCAGAATACTAGCGCCAAAGCGCGGCAGGCAAGCCACCTACCGCGCTTTTTTGTGCGGCAGCGCGCCCAAGCTGCCTACGCCTTATGGTAGCTCTGTGCGTTGGCACGATGGACAAAGGCGAGCTGCGTACTCTGCACCATGCCCTGCCGCGCCTGAAAGAGCGCATAAAGGCGCACATTACTGACGGGCAAAAACTGCGCGATAGAGGCATCCACAAAGTCCTGGATACGCATATCAGGCGACATATGCCAGCGTCCCATGATGGCGTATTGCTCGGTGTAGAGCATCAACGACTCGGTGCGCGGCGAAAGCACAACGCCCGAAGGCGGCGCACTCTCCAGCGCCAAGACTTGAATAGCGCGCTTGAGTACTAGAATTTCGGGCTGCATCATCTGTGCCGCTGGGTTGGTCGCGTGAATACCTAGCACCAAAGCATTATTGATGGTGATGGTTGGTTTCTGATCGTCGTTAATAAAGGTGAGGAACGTGCCAAAGACGGGCATTTTGCCGCGTATTTGGAAGGCAGAGGTCAAAATGGCAACGTTCACATCCACTTGATCGGGTCCGCGCATTGCGCCTGTCATAAGTTATGCTCCTAAAAAGCCTACACCGCGCCCAAAGTCCATTCAACTAGGCTGAATTATACTCACAATTCAGCAGTGCGTCTCAGCGAACCGTGCCAAGTTTGCCACGCGCCAGCATGATTTGGTTAAGCGTTTTATAGACTAGCTTTGCCGCCGCAAAGGTTGAGGCATGATCGCCGTAGGTTGGCGCCAGCTCGACGCAATCAAAAGCGACGACCTGCGCGCTGCTGCACACGACACCAATTAGAGCAAGGCAGTCATACCAACCCATGCCGCCCGGTTCAGGCGTGCCTGTTGCGCTAATGACCGACGGATCGAGTCCGTCCACGTCAATGGTCAAGTAGACGCTGCGCCCGCTGATCTGCTCACGCAGGCGATCAAGATAGCGGCGAGCCGTATCGTGGTGCATCTGCTCTGCCGTGATGAGCGTCACCCGATCAGAGGTTGCGGCAAAGTCAGCTTCCTCTTGGCAGAGCGAGCGAATGCCTAAGCCGATCACGCCCGACACAGCAGCAGAATCGAGGCAGCGGCGCATGGCGCAAGCGTGCGAGTGCGGCGTGCCGTCGAACGAATCGCGCAGGTCGGCGTGGGCATCAAGCTGCACCACGATCAGATCGGGCGTGTAGGCGGCAAGCGCATGCACCACAGCAGGCGTGATGGCATGTTCACCGCCAAGCGTGATCAGCAGGTGATCACGGGTGTTCAGCACGCTGACCGCTTCTGTGATCTCGGCGGCGGCGGCGGCGGGCGACTCAAGGGTTGGGTGCAGAAAGGGCAGGGTGTGAACGCCATACAGTGGCGCCGCTTCACAGCCAACCGCGGCGTCGTAGAGTTCCACTTGTGCGGAAGCCTCTAGGATTGCCGCCGCGCCAAGTTTGGTGCCGCCGCTGTAGCTAGTCGTCATCTCATAGGGAATGGGTAGCAGCCAAGCAGCTGAGTCGGGTGTGCTGTGGGCGTCTTCCAGCCCTAAAAAGCGCGCTGCGGGACGGTAGTCGGGCATAGGTGATCCTTTCTGTGCTGTGCTTAAGTATAGCGTGTTTGCGGCTTGGGATATGGTGAAAGGTGAGGGATAGCGAACCCCTATGCCTCACCTTTCTCTGTGGGCAGGGAAAGGGCATCGGAGGGTGTGGGAGTCCTGCCCATACAGTGCGCGGTGTAGGGATGCGCCATCCCCTCGACAGATGCGTGCAAAAACGGTATGCTCAGCCCAAAAATGCGCGGCACCCCTCACCCTTTGGAGCGAATGTATGCTGCCGAAAGACATTACCATTGATTATTATGATGCTTCCCGCGATGAAAGCGGCGTGCTTGCCGCTTGGCACAGTGCCTTTGGCGATCAATTCCGTATTGACGAACGCGCTTTGCGTGCCGTCGCCCACACCGATGGTCCCTATCGCGCCGGTGAGCATTTCGTCGCCCGCCATGCCGATCAAATCGTCGGCTTTGTCTTCACTCAGCTCGTCAAGCCGCTTGATGAGCCGCTAAGCGGTAGCCTGTGCGCCGTTGGCGTGGCACGTTCACACTGGCGGCAGGGCATTGGGCGTGCCTTAGTTAGCACCGCTTGCGAATCGATCCAGCAGGCAGGTGGGCAGCAGGCGCGGCTGGGTGGGCATGTGCCACGCTTTTTCTGTGGCGTGCCAGACTGCCTGCCGGCAGCGATGGATTTCTTCGTGGCGCAAGGCTTTGCCATCCACAATGAGCAAAACCGCGTCTGGGATTTAACCCATGACCTGACCACTTATCAAACGCCGCCGCAGCTTGAGGCACGCATCCGTGAGAGTCGGCTGACCATCCGCACGGCAGAGCCTGAAGACTATGCTGACGTGATCGCCTTCCATGCCCGCGAGTTTCGCAATTGGCAGCCCGAATATGAGTATTTCATCCGTGTGGGCGATGGGCGTGATATTTTACTGGCACGCGATGAAAGCGGCGCAATCGTCGGCACTTTGATCATGTTCATGCCGCGTTCGCACCAACTGCGCGGCGATGTGATCTGGTGGGCAGAGCTGGGCGAACCGCTTGGCTCGCTGGCTGCTGTGGGTGTTGGCGAGGCAGGGCGCGGCAAGGGCATTGGTGCAGCGTTGGTGGCACGCGGCACCGCGTTTTTGAAGGCGCAAGGCGTGCGCGTGGCACACATCGGCTGGACGGGCGTCCCGGAGTTTTATGAGAAGGCGGGCTATCGCCGCTGGCAGTCTTTCTTGGGCGGCTGGCGCGTTTTATAGGGTGAGCGTAGGCTGAAGGCGGCGGCATGGATGCTGAGTCGGTAGAGCAACTTTGGCAAAAAGCGTTGGCTGCCGCGCTGCTTGGCACAGATCGGCAGCCGTTTGTGCCGCCACAAGCGGAAGGCGCGCTGGGCGAGCTGTTTGCACACCTCAACAGCGCTGATCCCGAAGGTGCGCTGCTGAGCATGGCGGCTGTGTTAGGCAGCCTACGGCGCGTTGGCGTGATTCCCGTCCCGTTTGGGCGCGCCTTGCCGCCGCCTTGCCCGCCCGATCCGCTGCCGCCTACTTCCGCACTGGCGGGCGAACTGCTCTCCCGCATCAGCCCACGCGAACCTAACCTGATCGAGGAATGGCTGCAACTTGCCCTCAAGCACCGCCAGCGCGCCCGTGAGGAAAACATTCCGCACCTACTCACCCTGACCGAGAAACACAATCCCGCGCTGGGCGCGTTAGTAGCAGGCGTGCGCGGACGGTGGCTGGCGGCGTTGGTCGGCAAGACGTGGCGCTTTGCCGCCTTCCAGCTTGAGGACGACTCCGCGTGGCGGACAGGCGCGCAGATCACACGTCGCACCTTCTTTGGCGCCTTGCGTTTCACCAACCCTGAACGGGCGCGCAAAGTGCTGGAAAGCACCTGGGACCGTGAAGAACCCAATCTGCGCGCCAATTTTGCCGAACAGCTTTCGATCAACCTCTCCGCCGCAGACTTACCCTTCCTAAGCCGTGTGGCAGATACCGACCGCGTGCTGAGCGTGCGCCAAGCCGCTGAGGCACTGATCGCACACCTGACTAATCCGCCACCATCACCCGATCAGTGCGAAGCAGCTGCCCTGCCGCTCTTTGCCCTTGAGCAGACGTGGCAATCCAAACACTACGAGCTGATCGAGCGCTGCGACCATCCATGGAGCGCCGAATTTAGCGCGCACTTTGCCGCTTATCTGCCGCGCCTGCTCGCAGGGACAGACGCAAGCTCTCCAATGCGCCTTGAGGGGATGCTGATGTGCGTCCATCCAAGCGCCATCGAGTCAGTGAAAGCACACCTTGAGGCAGCCCCTAAGAAAGGTAGTGCGCTATCCCAGGGGTTTACCACTTGGCAGACTATGCTGGATTTGCGCGCCAAGCTGCATACCGCATGGACAGGCTAACACTAGGCTTGGCGGAGTTTGCCCGCTGCCAAGTGCCACACTTGCCGCCCAACCTTTTCGATGAAGGCGCGATCATGCGAGACGGCGATGATCGTGCCGCGAAAGGCGCACAGTGCCGCCTCAAAGCGCTCGATGCTCTCCAAATCAAGGTGATTGGTCGGCTCATCCAACAGCAGCACGTCCGGCTGCGCTGCGATTAGGCGTGCGATTTGCAGCTTGCGGCGCTGCCCAAAGCTCAGGCTGCCAACCAACTGCTCAACCTCTGCTGCGCCAAACAAGCCATAGCGATGCAACTCTGCCCGCAACACAGACTCCGCGCCAGTGCGCCCTGCTGCGTATGCCTCAAACGCGCTTTGGTGCGGATCAAGCGTTTCAAGTGCCTGATCGAGATAGCCAACTTGTGCATTGGGCGCCACAAACAGCGTTCCAGAGTCAGGCATTTCAAGGTTCAGCAGCAAGCGGATGAGCGTCGTCTTGCCTACGCCGTTCGCGCCGCAGATCACTACATGATCACCACCGCGCACCGTGAACGAGACATCCGCCAACACCACCTGTTCACCATATGCTTTATAAACGCCCTCAGCGCGCAGCATGGCTTGCGAATGGCGCACCACTCCGCTGAAGGTCGGGTTGATTTGCCATTGGCGCGGCGGCGCGGCGACTGCCTCGCGCTCAAGTGTTTCTAGGCGGCGTTCAGCGTTACGGATCAGGCGCCGCTCATGAACAGCGGCACGTCCAGCAAAGAAGCCTTTGGCGAACTTATCGTTATCAGAGCGCGGCTTGCCGTTGCCCGTATTGTGCGTCGTGGTCTTGATCAGGCGCTGCAAGGCGCGCATTTCTTCCTGTTGTGCCTCATAAGCGGCAGCCTGCTGTGCATAGCGGCGCGCTCGCTCTGCCCGATAAGCGTCATAGTTGCCGTGATAGTGCGTGAGCGTATGGGTGTGCGGCGAAAGCTCTGCGATGCCCGTCACCACGCGGTTTAGGAAGTGCCGATCATGCGAGATGAGCAACACTGCGCCGCCATAACTGCATAAGTAGTCTTCCAACCATGCAGTGGCAGCCGCATCAAGGTGATTGGTTGGCTCATCAAGGATGAGCAGATCAGGCGCACGCAACAACAGGCTTGCCAGCGCCATGCGCGTTTTCTCGCCACCGCTGAGTGTGCCGAGCAACCGCTCCCGTTTGATGTGCGCCAGATCGAGTCCATCGGTCACTTGAGCAAGGCGATAATCACTCTCGTAGCCGCCGCGCAAGGTGAACATCTCTTGCAGGTCGCCATAGCGCGCCAACAAAGTTTCCCGTTGGGCAGGCGCGGCGTTTGGCGCCGCAATTGCTGCTTCTAAGGCGCTCAGTTCGGCGCGCAGCGCGTCCAGATCGCCAAGCGCACGCTCTAGGAATGCCTGCACGCTCAGCAACGGCTCTGGCGCTGCCTCTTGCGGCAGATAGCCGATCTGTGCGCCGTTCATCAGGCTGTATGTGCCGCCATCTGCCGCCAATTCGCCCAAGAGGATGCGTGCTAACGTTGTTTTACCGCTGCCATTCTCACCGACCAAGCCGACTCGTTCGCCGCGCCTGAGGGTGAGTGCGACATTTTCTAGGACGACCTTTGCGCCGTAGCTTTTGCTGATATTTTCGAGTGCTAAAAGTTGGGTAGACATGCTGACTGCCTTTCGCGCTGACCTGCTGCTGCGTGGCACAACGGCACGGCACAAAAAAGCCGCCGAAGTGCGAAAGGACACTCCATGCGGCGATCAAATACGCGAAAAGGCGCGCTCAGGCGTGTTCGATAGGCGTGATCTGACCACTCTGCAAGGAGTCCGACAAGGGACAACTAGCGAATGGCGATCCGAGTCATCTAACAGCCTTTACTAAGGTAGATACACTCCGCACAGCATTGAGCAACGCTCACGCGGCACGGCACGATTTATGATAGGGCAAAGCGCCGTTTTCGTCAACCATCTTTTTACCGTCGTGGTGAAGTGTGTGGTGATCGGTTAACCGCAGCCCTTTCCCAGCCAGACGGGAAAGGAAATCGGACGACTTTCACCGCGCCCTAGCCAATCAGCACGGCAAAAGGCGCATCGCCACGCTCGATGCGCGCCTTCAAATCTTGCAGGGCAGCACGCGCAGCCGCCTGTGTGGGCGCATCCAGCCCTAAGGCGGCAAATTCATCCTCATCCAGCACAAGCACATCACCCAGCGGACTCACCCACACATCCAGCGCTAAGTCGTACCAGGCGATGCCTTCAGCATCTATATCAGCAGGGCGTGTGATGTTGCAATACCAGCCCTTTAGATGTCCGCCGCTTACATCGTAGAGTTCAAAGACGTTGTACCAACGGTCGGTGTAGAAATATTCAATCAGCCGATCTCCTGTGCGGAAGGTGACGTAGGGCAGCGGCACATCAGCGCGCTCGAAAAACGCCTCGATCTGCACCCACGTTGCGCCGCGCCCGATGATGCGCCCGCTATAGCGCATTGCCTCGCTGCCATCGGGCAGTATTTTCCGCACGGTGATGTATGCCTCGCTCATGGTGACTCCTGCTCACAAGTGATCTGGTAGAGGACGAGCGGCGTGCGCGCAATCGGATTCAGGCGCGCACCTGCCGCGTTCAGCACGGCAAGCCAGCGCCACGCCAGCGGCTCAGGCGCGGCAAAATAGCTTGGTGTGGGCAGGTTGCACACATCCCGCGCCAACCACTCTGCGGAAGGATACCAAACCAGTTGGGCGCGTGGCGAATCACCAAGATAGTAGCGCAGTTCCCAGCTCAGCCAGTGGTCATAGATAAGTGGTGCGCCCTCTAAGGTACGGATGTGCGCCGCCAACTGATCCACGCCGCGAAATAATTCGCTCTGAATGCCGATACTGTGTTCATTCCGCAGCGTTCGCAGCGTGAAAGGCAACATCAGCGCAAGCGCGGCAAAAATCGCCAGTCGGCTGCGCCACTGCGCCAGGCTGTAGGCGAGCAGCAGTGCCGTTAGTGGCACCAGCGGCAGCAGGTAACGGTCGTAGATTGGGAAGGCGAGCAGCCAATAGGCAAAGAGCATCGCCAGCAGGCTGCACGCGCTGATCAAGATAACCGTTGCGGCGCGTGACGGCTGCTGTAGGCAGCGCCACACAGCATAGATCACGATTAACAGCAGCGGCACAAACCCAACGCTCTCGCCATACAGCGCCGACCAACGCGCAAGGCGCGGCAGCACCTCATCGGAACGGATCAGGCGCAGCGCACCCGGATTTAGCACGCCGAGCGTCCAGAAATCGGCAGGTGCGGCGCGTGCCGCGCTCCACCACGCTAAGGCAGCCGCGCCGATAAGGATGGGCAGGCAAAAGCGCCACAGGCTACCCACTGTCAGCCACCTTGCACCGACCACACCGAGCAGGCAATAGACGGGTAAGAATTGGACGGCGCTTTGTTTGGTGGCAAGCGCACAGGCAGCCAAAATCCCTGCGCCAAACGGCTGATCGCGGCTGAGGCACAGCGCACAGAGCAGGCAGCACGCCGTCAGGAGCGGATCGTGAAAGGCGCTGCCGCTGAAGGCGAGATCGAAGGGCGAGAAGGTCATAATGGCTAGGCAAATCAGCGCGGCACGCCGATTCAGCAGGCGGCGCGCTAGGGCATAACAGGCACTCACGCTGATCAGGCTGAGGAAAACCGATGGCAGGCGCGCCGCGAACTCGCTTTCACGGAGCAGGCTGAAACTGAGCGCAGTCAGGAACATGCCAAGCGGCGGCTTATCCAACGGCGCATCGCGCAGCAGCAGATCGCCATACAACGCCATACGCCGCGCATAGGTGGCGTAGAGCGCTTCGTCTGGGTGAAAGCGCACATCGTGGCTCAGGATGAGCAGCCGCAACAGCGCAGCGCTCAGCAGCAGGCAAAACAGGCTTAATTCGTGAAGCGGTAGCGCAGCAGAGTCCAGGCTGCGATGGGTGCGTCCGTCCACTTGATTTTTTTGCCTTCGTGCCATTCACGCCCATTATAGCTGATCGGCACTTCGTAAATGCGGTAGCCGCGCTTCAGCACCTTTGCCGTGATCTCTGGCTCAAATTCAAAGCGGCGCGAACGCAGCTTCATGCCTTGCACCACCTCTGCCCGAAAGACTTTGTAGCAGGTCTCCATATCGCTCAGGATGGTGTTGTAGAGGATGTTGGTCAGCAGGGTGAGCAGCTTGTTGGCAACCATGTTCCAAAAGAACATCGTCTTGCGCGGACCGCCCAAAAAGCGTGAGCCGTAAACGACTTTGGCGCGCCCTTCTTCAATCGGCTTGAGCAGAGCAGGATAATCACGCGGGTCGTATTCCAAATCGGCATCTTGGATGATGAACACATCGCCCGTTGCTGCCGCAAAACCTGTACGCAGTGCCGCGCCCTTGCCCTGATTGTGATCGTGGTAGATGACGCGCACCTGTGGATCGTCTAGCTTAGCGAGGATATCGCGGGTGCCGTCCGTGGAGCCGTCATCCACAATGATGATCTCGTAGGCAAGGTTGACTGCCTTGACAGCGGCTAGAATCTGTTCGATTGTGGTCAGTTCGTTGTAGCAGGGAATGATTACAGAGAGCTTCAAAAGCCTTTTTCCACCTTTTTGCGAAATAGCGCGGACAGTATAGCGAATGTTGGTGGGTTTGGCTAGGTGCGTGCGGCGCAGGGAAGCACCCCTATCCCGAATCCTTTCCCTGCCCGTAAGGAAAGAAGACTCACCCAGCCTTAGCAGCCTCATCGCCTTCAATCGCACCCTTTATGCATTATGCACAATTGACCCTCACCTGCATGGTGTATAATGGGTGCTAAGGATTTAACCCAACATGATTCGTGTTTGCTTTTCCCCGCGCCGTAGCCGCCGTACCACCAGCCATAAGTCTGGATGGACGCTGCGTGCCGCTTAGCGGATAAGCAACGCGCAAGCCCTTCAGACTGCCCCGTCTGAAGGGCTTTTTTTATGCACGGTTCTAGGGATAAAGGGATAAACAGCTTGGCACACGCACACCTTGAAACAACACAGACCAAGCCCGCGCAGGCGCTGCGCGTTGGTGTTTTCGGCGCGACGGGCTATACCGGGCAGCTTTTGATTGACCTGCTGCGCGATCATCCGCAAGCGGCACTCCATTTCGCTACTTCTGAGCGCGAGGCAGCGCTTGAAGACGGCATGCCGTTGGTGAAGGCAGAGGCTGCGCCACTAGATGCGGTGGATGTAGTGTTCTTGTGCTTGCCAAACGGCATTTCCGGCGGTGCGGCGGCAAAGGCAACCGCCGCTGGTGTGCGCGTCATTGACCTGAGCGCCGACCTCCGCCTTGATTCGGTGGCGCTTTACGAGCAAACCTACAAAATGCCGCACCCTGCGCCGCAGTTGCTGCCTGCGCCCTATGGTTTGCCCGAAATCACGCGCCACACCTTGAAAGACGTGCCTTATATCGCCAATCCGGGCTGCCACGTGACGGCGGTGCTGCTGGCACTCTATCCACTGGCAAAGGTTGGCGCGCTGAACAATGCGCCTATCGTTGCTGATACCAAGACGGGCATCTCTGGCGCCGGCAAAGAGCCAAAACCGGAGTCCATGTTTAGTGAAGTCTATGGCGACGTGAAGCCTTACAACATCGGGCGCAAGCATCGGCACGTGCCAGAAATTGAGCAGGCGCTCCATAAATTACAGCCCGATTGCGGCACGCTGATTTTTGCACCGCATCTTGTGCCGCTAGAAGTTGGCTTGTTGGCAACGGTCTACGCCACGCTTAAGCCGCAGTGGACACTTGAACGCGCCTACGCCGAATATGAGGCAACCTACAGCGCGGAGCCATTGGTCAAATTGCATCCGTTAGGCAGGGCAGCGCGCATCCGCGAGGCGGCACACCGCAACGGTGCTGTGGTCGGCGTGAGCGAAGGCAGCGGCAGCACCCTAATCCTGACGTGCGCCATTGATAACTTGCGGAAGGGTGCCTCAGCGCAAGCGGTGCAGAATTTCAATGTGATGTTTGGCTTGCCCGAAACAGCGGGCTTGCTATGAAGTGCCTTAGCGCTGATAAGACTGTTTATCGGAAGTATGGCGATCTATGACAACAACGCTCTATAAAATCGGCGGCGCGCCGCTCGAAGATGCCGCCTATTTGGCTGCGCTTGCCCAATACTTGAAGGCACTCCACACGCCACCGATCCTTGTGCATGGCGGCGGCAAAGCGATCAGCCGCCTGCAAACGGCATTCGGCATTACGCCGCACACAGTGGGCGGGCTGCGCGTTACGGACGAACAGACGATGGCACTGGTGGCGATGGCGCTCATTGGCGCGGCAAACGTCAACCTAGTGGCAACGTTGGTCAATCACGGTGTGGAGGCGCAAGGCTTTCACGGCGCAGATCGCGGCTTGCTGCGCTCATATCCCATGCAGCATCCAGAGGGCGATTTAGGGCGTGTGGGCGTCGTGCATACAGTGCGCGCTGAGGTGTTGCAGCAGGCAATTGCGGCGGGCGCGCTGCCCGTCATCGCGCCGATAGCGCTTGCTGATGACGGCGGCTTGCACAATATCAACGCGGATCAGGCGGCGGGCGCTATCGCGGCGGCGCTGGGCGCTGAAGAAGTCATCTTCTTGACGGATGTGGCGGGCGTGTTGCAAGAAGGCGCTGTGCTGCCACGGCTAACGCGCTCAGCCGCTGAGGCGCTGATCCGTGAGGGCGTGGCAAGCGGCGGTATGGCGGTCAAAGTGCGTGCCGCACTGGACGCGCTCTCAGCAGGTGTGCGGGCGGCACGCATCACGGATATTCACGGGTTGGCAAATGGGATCGGGACACAGATCACAGCATAAGAAAGGCAAACTATGGACTTCGCACGGGATTTAACGGCAGCCGAGATCATGGCGCTTGGTGAGGCGCACATCGTCAAGACCTACAAGCGTGCGCCGATGGTGCTTTCGCACGGGCGCGGCGTGCAAACATGGGATACGGAAGGGCGCGAATACCTCGACTTTGCAGCGGGCATCGCTGTGAACGCGCTTGGTCACGCCGATGCAGGCATGGTCGCAGTGCTGGCAGAACAGGCAGCCAAACTGACGCACACTAGCAACTTATACTACAGTCTGCCACAGATTGCGCTTGCCGAAAAGCTAACAGCGCACAGCTTCGCGGATCGCGTCTTTTTCACCAACAGCGGCACGGAAGCCAATGAGGCGGCGATCAAGTTTGCGCGTAAGTATGCGCGGGCAGCGCACAACGCAGCCGATAAGACGCAGATCGCCTGCTTTGATCATGCCTTTCACGGGCGCACGATGGGATCGCTCTCCCTGACGCCTAAAGAGGCATACCAAGCACCGTTCCGTCCGCTGGTGCCGGATGTGATCGTCCTACCGTTTAACGACAGCGCCGCGCTTGAGCAGATCACAGAGCGCACTTGTGCCGTGTTCATCGAGCCGATTCAGGGTGAGGGCGGCATTCACGCGGCAACGCCTGACTTTTTGCGTGCGCTGCGAGCGCGTTGCGATCAGGTGGGCGCGCTGCTGGTCTTTGATGAGGTGCAGTGCGGCTTGGGGCGCACCGGTGATCTATGGGCGCACACGATAAGCGGCATCACGCCGGATATGATGACGCTTGCCAAGCCACTGGCAGGCGGCTTGCCGATTGGCGCGCTCTTGGCGACCGAATCAGTTGCCGCAGCGCTCAGCTATGGCGATCACGGCAGCACGTTTGCCGGCAGCCCGCTGATCACGGCGGTGGCGAACCATGTCTTTGATCGGATCAGCGCGCCGCATTTCCTTGCCCATGTGAAAGAGGTGGGCAGCTACCTGAAAGAGCGCCTAGAGGAGATCAACAGCCCGAAGATCAAAGAGGTGCGCGGACGTGGGCTGATGCTTGGCGTCGAATTCACGGGCGATCTGGCGGGCAGTGTGGTGGAGCAGGGCTACGCGCACGGCTTGCTGCTGGTCGGTTCTGGCACGAACGTACTGCGCGTCATTCCGCCACTGATTGTCAGTGAGCGCGAATGTGATAGTTTTGCCGACCGCCTGACCGCAATCTTGGCGAAGGTGTAAGCCTAGAGGCTGTTCGAGCGTGCCGCATGTATGCATCTAGCAATCAAATTTCAAAGGAATCATAACGACTATGTCCCGACAGCATCCGCAGTATAAAAAAGTCATCCTCGCCTACAGTGGCGGTCTGGATACGTCCGTGATCGTCCCATGGCTGCGCGAAACCTATAACGTCGAAGTGATCTGCTTCACCGCCGATCTCGGTCAGCAGGAAGAACTGGATGGGCTGGACGAGAAGGCGAAGAAAAGCGGCGCCAGCAAGCTGATCATCCGCGATTTGCGCCGCGAATTCCTCACCGATTTCATCCTGCCGACGCTGCGCGCTGGCGCGATCTATGAGCGCGACTACCTGCTTGGCACGTCGTTCGCACGCCCACTGATCGCCAAGCACATGGTGGAAGTGGCAGAACAAGAAGGCGCAGACGCCGTGGCGCACGGCGCGACGGGCAAGGGCAACGATCAGGTGCGCTTTGAGGTCAGCGTGATGGCGCTCAATCCGAAGTTAGGCATCATTGCGCCATGGCGCGATGACAAGTGGTTCATCCGCAGCCGTGAGGATGCCGTTGAATATGCTGAAGAACGTGGCATCCCAATCAGTGCGACGCTCAAATCCATCTACAGCCGTGACCGCAACCTGTTCCACATGAGCCATGAAGGCGGCTTGCTGGAGAATCCTTGGGCAAAGCCTGAGGAGAGCATGTTCACGCTGACAACCAGCCCACAAACTGCCCCTGATCACACCGAGTCCGTTGAGATCAGCTTTAAGGAAGGCGTGCCAGTTGCCCTTGACGGTGCGCCAATGGATATTCTCGAGTTGTTCATCGCCCTGAACGACTTGGGCGCAAAGCACGGCATTGGGCGCGTGGATATGGTTGAAAATCGGCTGGTTGGCATGAAATCACGCGGCGTTTACGAGACGCCCGGCGGCACAATCCTCTACAAAGCGCATCAGGCGTTGGAGAGCATCTGCCTTGATAAGGCAACTCTGCATACCAAACTCAGCCTAGCGATCAAATATGCCGAATTGGTCTATAATGGGCAGTGGTATAGCACCCTGCGTGAGGCACTGGACGCCTTTGTGAGCATCACGCAGCGCACCATGACCGGCGATGTGCGGCTCGAACTTTACAAGGGCAACGTGATCGTCAGCGGACGGCGTTCGCCCTTCAGCCTCTACCGTGAGGACTACGCTTCATTCGGGCAAATGGATGTCTACGACCAGCAAGATGCGGAAGGCTTCATCAACTTGTTTGGCTTACCCAACAAGATCGAGGCGCTCATCGCGCAAGAAGGTGGCGGGCGCAGCCGCTACGCCTCGCCGGATTACAGCCGCTTCAAGCGCGATTAACGGCACCCCTGCCAACGCAGCAAAATCACAGCCCGTGGGCGGGATGAATCCCGCCCCTACTCTACACGCGGCAGCGTCACGCCGGTTTGCCCCTGATATTTGCCCTTGCGCTGTGCGTAGTTCACTTCGCAAACCTCATCGCCTTGCAAGAACAGGACTTGCCCAATGCCTTCATTGGCATAGATAACGGCGGGCAGCGGCGTTGTGTTGGAAATCTCTAATGTGATGAAGCCTTCCCAAGCTGGCTCTAGCGGCGTGACGTTCAGCACCAAGCCACAGCGCGCATAGGTGCTTTTGCCCATCACAATGGCGAGCGTATCCGACGGCATACGGAAGTATTCCACTGTGCGCCCAAGCGCAAACGAATTCGGCGGAATGATGCAGCGCTCACCCTGAAAGACGATCATGGAGCGTTCGTCCATCGCCTTCGGATCGACAACGGTGTTGTACGGATTAGGCGTGAAGATGCGAAACTCATCGGCGATGCGAATATCATAGCCATAGCTGGAAAGCCCATAGCTGATGACGCTGCCGCGCACTTGTTCCGCCACAAAAGGCGTGATCATGGCGTGTTCTTGCGCCATATGGCGTATCCAGCGATCTGCTTTAAGTCCCATAAGGTTAGGTCTGCTCCGTTGGAATCGACTCACCTGCATATGCCAAAACAATATTGGTGCGTGGAATGCCCGCCCGCACCAGTGCATCCACAATAGGGCGATCTGTGAGGTCTTCCTCAACAATTACTTTATCATTTTCGAGACGCACCAAAATAGCAAAGCTGGCAGGGCGCTTATGCACAGGATAATCTACAATTGCCACAGCATAGACGCCTTGCGCTTCATTTGCTAACGGATAGGCGCGTAAATCAAGCCCACCACCTGCATAACTAAGCACGATTTGCTGCACAACATCGGCTAGTTGATCCATTGAACAACCTCCTCCTGAATAAGATCAATGGTCACAATCTTATAATAGGTGCTTCACAAGCATCTATCGCCGATATGCTTCACTCACTCGCAGAAGTTTCGGCGTCGGCGGGCTGCGGCTCAGGCTTGGCGCGGCGCTCCATCTCGTCAGGCGCAGACATGCCCATCAGTGCCAGCAAACGGGCAAAAACAACCTTCGCCGCTTTGTAGAAGCGCAAACGTGCGGCTGCCATTGCAGGTGGCAGTTCTTCTTGATCGCTGATCACGCGCACACGGTCATAGACGGGATGAAACATGCCCGCCAGATCAAGGGCAAAAATGGCGATTGCCTGCGGCTGCATCTCGGCGACGGCACGGGCGATTACCTCTGGCGTCTCCAACATCTTTTTGAGCAGCGCCAACTCATCGCCGCCCAGCAGCGTGAGATCGGCGTTCGCGTCACTGATGCCGCGCTCTGCGGTGCGCCGCAAAATGCCGGCACAGCGCACATGCGCGTTCTGAATGCGGTAGACAGGATTTTCATCGCCCTGTGAGCGCGCCAAATCAAGATCAAAATTCATGGCAGTGTTCGGACTCTGCGCCAGCATGAAGTAGCGCACGGCATCGGCGCCTACGTCGTCAATCAGTTCGTCCAGTTCCACGAAATCGCCGCGCCGTGTGGACATCCGCCGCGCTTCGCCGCCTTCGACCAACTCCACCATCTGATGAATGATCGTCCGCACACAAGACGGATCGTAGCCGAGCGCCTTCACGCCGAGCAGCACTTGCGGCGCTGTGGCGGCATGATCCGCGCCAAAGACATCCACAACTAGATCAAAGCCGCGATCCAGCTTGTTTTTGTGGTACGCCATATCGGGCAGGCGGTAGGTCGGCTCGCCACTGCGCTTGACGATGACACGATCTTTCTCATCGCCCAACGCGGTAGATTTGAACCACAGCGCGCCTTCTTGCTCATAGGCAAAGCCGCGTTCGCGCAGTGCGGCAATTGTCTCTTCAACTGCGCCTTCCTCATAGAGGCTCTGCTCTGGAAAGAATTCATCATGCACGATGTTTACGCGGCGCATACTGTTCTTCAGGCGGTAGAAAATGCTCTCTGAGGCAAGCTGGCGAAAGCGCTCCATGGGCGCATCGCTGAGCGTATCGCTATAGATGGCAGCCAGCACCGCCGCAATCATGCGGATATACTGCCCTTTATAGCCTTTTTCAGGGAAGCTGTTCGGCAAGCCAAGCATCTCAAGGTAGCGCGCTTGCACGCTGGCAGCCAGGATATTCATCTGCTGACCAGCGTTGTTGTAATAGTATTCACGGGTGACGCTATAGCCCATCGCTACCAATAAATTAGCGATGGTATCGCCCAGCACGCCGCCGCGAATGCGATGTACGCTTAGCGGTCCGGTTGGGTTAGCGCTCACATACTCCACCTGAGCGCGCTTGCCTGCACCATCATCCTGTTGAAAAACACGATCACCAGCGGCGAGGATGTATTCAACCTGGGCGGCAAGCCATGCCTGATTGAGGCGAAAGTTGATGAAGCCGGGCGCCGCGATCTCGGCAGCGGCGATGAACGGCGCGGCGGGCAGATGGGCGCGCACAATCTCCGCGATTTGCATGGGCGGCTTGCTTGCCAGCTTCTGCACTTGCAGGGCAACCGCAGAGGCATAATCGCCATGCTCAGGGCGCTTGGGCGGGTCAATCTTCAGCTCAGGGATAGGGAAGGTGGGCAAACTGCCATCGGCTTGGGCATTGGCAAGTGCCTGACGCACAACGGCGGCAAATTCAACAGGTAAGGGCTTCACAGGTTGCTTGATCTCCGAAAGATGCTGCGAACTTATGGCTGATTGTAGCGCATTCTGAGGGCGGCGTGAAGGCTGTTTGGGTGGTGTTGCTTGTCGTGGACGGGATTATCTCCCGCCCACGAGGTAACCATGCCCTTTAGTTGCCGCGTGCGGCAAGCTGAGCAGCTTGGTCAATGCGGCGTGATTCCCAGTGCGGACCGCCAAACAGCCCGTCCGTCTCAAAGAAGGCGGTATACCACGGCTTGACGGCGAAAATGTCAATGTCAAGGAACAATGGCATGATCGGGAACTCGCCCTCATAGCCAAAGAGCAGTTCTTCCACCTCACGGTAGAGCTGGCGGCGCACCTCCGGATCGCTTTCACGGGCTGCTTTTGCGATTCTGCCGTCAATTTCCTCGCTGCACGGGCGCGAGTCAATCTCGCAACTCAGCACATCATGCAGCCAATTGTGCGAGTCGGGATAGTCGGGCAGCCAGTTGATCAGGTAGAGGTGTGGGCGCTCGTTGGCGGGCGTGCTTAGGCTGATCGTCTTCAACAGCACAGTGAATTCTGCCTGTTCCAGCACCAAGGTTTCGCGTGGGCAACCCAACACGGTATTCACCACATTCTGCATATATTCGCCCCACTGCGTGCGGCGCGGCGTGCTGAGCAGGGTGATGGTTGGGAAGCCTTCACAGTTGGGATAGCCTGCCTTGGCCAACTCTGCGCGTGCAAAGTCAGGATCGAAGCCGGGCGAATCAGGCTGCCCAATGCCAACCTCATTGATCGGGACTGCGCCGAAAATGCCCGGCGGCACAAAGTGCGCCATTGGCACGCCGCTGCCGTTGAGCATCTCGGTGACGAAAGTCTGGCGGTCGAGCATGGCGCTGAAGGCGCGGCGCACATGCACATTATCAAAGGGCGGTTTGTCGTAGTAGAAGCCGAAGTAGAAGACCGCCAGATCGCTGATTTGGCGCAGCTCGGTGCGGCGCGCCTCGTCTTGGCGGATAGCGGCTAATTCAGCCTCTGGCACGTCGGAAATATCAATCTGATTGGATTGATAGAGCGACCAGATGGTGCCGCCGTCGTTGACGACCAACGTGCTGATGCGCTCAAGGTTGCCGCCGTAGGTGTCGTGGACTTCCACATACAGCGGATTCTTGACGAACACACGGCTGACGGGCTTATCCCACTCTTGCAGCAGGAAGGCGCCGTTGGTGACGATGTTGCCCGGCTCCGTCCACTGATCGCCGAATTCTTCAATAGTCTCGCGTGGCGTGGCGCGGAAAATCCACATGCTGCTGGCGGGCAGGAAGAAGCCAAGCGAGGCTTGCAAGGTGACCTCAAGCTGTGTGTCGCTCAGGGCGCGCACGCCGATCTGCTCGAAATCTTCGGTGCTGATCTGGTCAGCCTCTTTGTTAAAGACCTCGGCGCAGCCTTTGATGATGGAAGCAGCGATGTTGCTGTAATAGCTGCCAAGCCGCGGATCGCAGCCGCGCCGAATGCCATACACGAAATCTTGGGCGATCACCTTTCGCACTTCTACGGTCTCGCCCGTGGTGGGATTGTAGCGCACCCATGGCACGTCAGCGCGCAGAGTGAACGTCCATACGTCGCCTGCGTCGTTCGATTCCCAACTGGTGGCAAGTTCAGGGCGAATGGTGTTCGTCTGCGGGTCAAAATCGGTCAGCCCTAAAAAGAGGTTTTCAATAATCTGAATAGAAGCGGTATCTTGGGCAACTTGTGGGTCAAGGGTGGCAATCAAGCCAGTGGAAGCGGTGTAGAGGGTGATAGGTTCGGGGCTTTGCAGCAGCGGGCTGGTCAAGATGAGGCGGCTCGCGCCTTGTTGTGCCGCACTGACCGCGTTCAGCGGTGCAAGGGCAAGCATCACCAACACAGCCAACAGGCACAAACGTGCGGTAGGCATCCTTAAACGCATAACATCATCCTTTTCTGAAAAAAGAGGTGCTGATCAAAAGCACTTTACTACATAGGTAATTTATGCTGCAATAGATCAGCTTTTGGTAAGTTGACCAAAGTGGTAGCCTTTTAGTTTGCAAAAGTAGACCAGTGAGGAATCAACACGGGCGGAATTGCTCCCGCCCGTGCCTTGCGCTAACTGCTGATGAAAGGCTCAGTAAGCACCATGCCTTCAATTTCTTGCAAGAAGCGCGAGGGGTTTTGTTGCGAAGTGACCAGAAAAAGCCCTTCCGAGGCGCGTGTCATAGCGACATAGAGCAGTGTGCGTTGGCTCTCAAAATGCAGTGTATGTTCTTCGGCGGGTATGTTGTAGGGTTTGCGTGGTAGCTCACCTTCATGCAGACCCACGATAAAAACAACTGGAAACTCTAGCCCTTTAGCGGAATGAATGGTTAGAATCTTAACCTGTTCTTCGAGGATATTGAAGTCATTATCGCTGTAAATGGCACAGCGCAAGCCCACGCGATCAAGTGCGGTTTTGTATGCCTCACAGTGTTCTTTCTTGGGAGCAAGAATAGCAAAATCGGAGAGGCGGAAGTGCTGCCCTTCGATGAGTTCGAGGATTCTTTCGCGCACGGCACGCTGTTCTCGGTCCGTAGTATCGCATTCGATCAAGATGGGACGCGGACCCTGTCGATCAATTGACTCAGGAGCAACAAAATCCTCAGAGGCTTTGAGTTCCACATTGAAAGTGTTGAGTTTGGCAGCCGCCTCCGCGATTTGGCGCGTGTTGCGGAAGTTTTTGCGTAAGCTGCTAGCATGGCTGCCGCGCATTGCCAGACCGATATCTTTCCATGTGAAGCTGCGCGAATAGATTTTTTGGGCAACATCACCCACGAAAAAGAGGCTGCGTTCACCCTTGTTTTTCCCGACCAGTTCTAGGATGGCGCGCAACTTGATCGGTGATAAATCTTGCACCTCATCAACAACGACATGCGCGTAAGGCGTTGTTAGTGGTTGGCGTTGCAACTCGGCATAGGCTTCCATCGCCAAATCTTCCCAGTCAACATGAGGTTTGCTTGCCTTCCGATAGGCTTGATAAACTTGCCATACAATGTGGCGTTCAGCCTCGCGCAGGGCTTTACCGCGCCCTGCCCGTGAGATTTTCAAATAGTCGGCTTCGTGGGTAATGCCTTGTGCTTTGATGACTGTTAGAATCTCGTCTCGAAAGAATGACTCGCGCTCACGTTCAGGTATGGTAGTCAGCAGCTTAGCTGCTGCGGGCAATTGTTGGATTTCTGCGAGCGCAGCGCGCAAAGCTGTCCTGCGCGAATCATCGCTAGAGAAGGCGAAGCGTTTGCCGCGCCGCGCCAAAAAGTTTGAAAGCCAGGCATCAATGTGTGTTACTTCAAGGTTTTCAGGCAGCGGACCGATCAGTTCCTCGATCAAAGTGCGCGCAGCATTGGCAAGCGTTTTCGTATAGGTGAGGAACAAGACGGGCTTACCCGTCTCAGCCTGTTGAATAGCGCGATAGATAGCGATGGTCGTCTTGCCAGAGCCAGCACAGCCGCGCAGCAAAATTGTGCGATCCCTCGGATTCAAAAATCTTTCTTGTTCAGGGGTCAGGTTTAGCATTAAGCGCTTGATGCTGCCTTCAATGTAGCCATGCAATTTATCCAGCGTGGTGCGATACAGCAAACGCCCTTGCTCAAAAACGAGGTCGGCTAAATCAGCGTTGGTTGCTAATTCAAACAAGCGATCTTGCACATAATATGGTAAAGGTAATTGTTCTAAGTCCTCAATATGCTCGGCTTTTTGCACGGCTGGGACAAGTGCGGCAGGCACACCTAAGATTCGCAGATGTGTTGGCAGTAAATCGCCGTAGGGGTTACCACTGCCTTGCGGCGGCTGTTCGGTATGGTGCAGTGGGCGTTGGGCGGGTTCAACGGGTTGCGAAGGGGGTGGTCTGTGCAAAGGCTTGTAAAGCTGCATTGGCTCATTTTGTGCGGGTGCATAAAAGTTGTCAATGATCGCGTGTTTGCCTACGGCATGGAGTTCCAGCGTATCCTGCACCTGCCGATAGATCAACCGATCTCCATCATTGATGTAGCATTCCCAGAAGCCTTGCGCTTTCCATGCATTTAGACGGTGCGCCTTGAGCGATGGATGACTAGGGTTTTCGGCGAGTAGGGCGATCTTTTGGTCTGCCTGTCTCTTCTGTTGGTTGGTAAGTTTGCCAAGCATTTTCAGGAATTTATCACTGACAAGGATGTTTGATGGCATGGGCGTTGAACCTTTCTTCAAAGAACCCATTAGTAGCTTTGCGTTAAGCTTATTGAACACTGAAAATGGCAAGAATTGGGATAGGCTGTCTAACAATTGCGTATTGACGCGTAGGGTGTTGAGGGAAGTGCAAGAATCAACACGGGCGGAATTGCTCCCGCCCGTGCCTTCTTTAGCAGTTGTGCTGCCTTAGTTGCCGCGTGCGGCAAGCTGGGCAGCTTGGTCAATGCGGCGCGATTCCCAGTGTGGACCGCCGAACAGACCGTCGGTGTCGAAGAAGCCACTGTACCACGGCTTGACCATGAAGATGTTAATGCGGAGGAACAGCGGTGCAATCGGGAAGTTGCCTTCGTAGCCGAAGAACAGTTCTTCCAATTCGCGGTAGAGCGCTTCACGGGTTGCCGGATCAGTCTCGCGGGCAGCCTGATCGATCTTGGCATCAATCACGTCGTCGCAGGGGCGCATGAAGCTGTTTTCAGCCTTGCAGCTCAGCACGTCGTGCATCCAGTTGTGACCATCGGGATAGTCCGGGCCCCAGCCGAGCGTAAACATATTCGGGCGCTGTGCGGTTGGCACATCCGAACGGATGGAGCGCAGCAGCACGGTGAATTCGTTCTCTTCGATGATGATCTTCTCACGCGGGCAGCCAAGGTGCGTGTTGGCGGCGTTCTGCAAATACTCGCCCCAGTCGCTGGCACCCTGATAGGCGAGCAGCGTCACTTCGGGGAAGCCTTCACAGTTCGGGAAGCCGGCGCGTTCCATCTCTTGGCGGGCAAATTCAGGGTCAAAGCCGGGTGTATCGGGCTGACCAATGCCCACTTCGTTGATCGGCACGGCACCACGGATGCCGGGCGGCATGAAGTGCGCCATTGGCACACCACGCCCTTGCTGAATTTCGGTCACGAAGGTCTGGCGGTCGAGTATAGCGCTGAACGCACGGCGCACATGCACGTTATCAAACGGTGGCTTGTCGTACATGAAGCCGAAGTAGAACACGGCGAGATCGCTGTTCTGGCGGAGTTCTTGGCTCAGCTCAGGGTCTTGGCGAACGCGCTGCAACTCGGCAGTTGGCACACCAGCCGTATCAATCTGGTTGGACTGGTAGAGCGACCAGATCGTGCCGCCGTCGTTCACAACTAAGGTGCTGACGCGCTCAACGTTGCCGCCGTAGTTATCGTTCACATCTTCGGGATAGAGCGGGTTCTTGATGAAGACGCGGCTCACGTTGCGATCCCATTCCTGAAGCAGGAACGGACCATTGGTGATGATGTTGCCGGGTTCGATCCACTGCTGACCGAATTCCTCGATTGCTTCACGTGGGGCAGCGCGGAAGACCCACATGCCACTGGCGGGCAGGAAGAAGCCGAGCGCGCCTTGCGTGGTCACTTGCAACTGCGAATCGCTGAGCGCCACCACACCGAGTTCTTCAAAATCGGCATCGGTGATGTCGGCAGCATCTTTGTTGAAGGTGACATCGCAGCCCTTGATCATGGCAGCCGCCACCGAGCTGTAGTAGCCGCCGGTGCGTGGGTCGCAAGCGCGGCGAATGCCGTACACAAAGTCTTGCGCCACCACTTTACGGATTTCGGTGGTCTCGCCAGTGGCAGGATTGTAACGCACCCACGGGATATCCGTGCGGAGGGTAAACGTCCACACATCGCCGGCATCGTTCACTTCCCAGCTTGTGGCAACTTCAGCGCGCACAGCGGTGGTCTGTGGGTCAAGGTCAGTCAGACCGAGAAATAGGTTTTCGATGGGTGGGATGGAAACGGAGTCTTCAGCAATTTGTGGGTCTAGGGTTGAAATTAAACCGGTGGTTGCGCCATAAATGGTGACAGGCTCGGTTGCCTGTGCCAATGGGCTAACCAGCACCATTGTGCTTTCGCCTGCAAGGTTCGCAGCACTCACAGCGCTCATCGGCGCAAGGGCGAGTGCAGCCAACATCAGGATGGGCAGCACCTGCATAAACTTTTTTGCCATACGGCAAATCCTCCACTTAAAAACTTTGGACAAGCAGACCTGCGCCGTGAAGCGCAAGAACTCACTTGACTATAGCGAAAGATTGCTGGATCGTGCAAGTGGCAGTTAGCACAGGCAGTGAGAAACTGATTAAAAAGCTAACCATTCTCAAAAGCCGCGCTTTGTGAAATCTGTGACAAACTTCTTATGAAAATATGACGCTCAGCGGGTAAACGAACACTCATTCGTGTCGTATAATAAGTATATAGAAAACGAGACGGCACCTCGGTGCTGAAGGAAACGACCATGACCAAGCTAACCCGTGAAAGCGCAGCCATCACCCTTGACCCTGAAGCCTTTGCACCCAACAGCGAGTTTGTGCTGATCAAGAACTCTGCCTACCGTCTGCCGCAAGGTGTCCGTCAGGTGCAGGTGGTTGCTGGCTGTGCTTGGCTTTCAATCAACGGTCACGATATGTTTATCTGCGCGGGTGAAACAGCCGAACTACCTACAGATGTGCAGGACAGCGCTGTGGTCTCCGCCATAGACCGCAAGCCGCTGCTGATTGCATTCACTTTGTAACACACTTCCCTGAACGGCTGTGCTAGAATAAAGAGGTGTGCCATCTGTGGTGCGCCTCTTTTCGTTGGCATTAACCTGAGATAAATCCATCGTGGAAAAGCCAAGCCATCGCCTGTTGTTATATCTGTTGGCAAGTGTTGTCATTGTTTTGGTGGGCATTCTCAGCTTCACTGTGCCTGGCGCTTTGCGTAGCATGGAACAGGCTGCCCAAGTTCGCCAAACTGCCCTCGTAGAGCGCGATTTGAACGCCACGCTTGAAAGTCGCCTCGCCGTCATGGTCGGTCAGGTAGAGCGCGATCAGACAGCGCAGGCAGTCATTGGGCAAATCACTGCCGTTTGGCAAGCACAAACTGCCACCTACGCCGCCCTGAGCGCTACGGCTGACCAACTGGCGCGGGACGCCACTGCGGACGCCGAGTCGCTCTACCACACTGCCACCGCCGCGCCACAGCGCACCGCAACTGCCTACGCGCTTGCCACCGCCACGCCGCAGGCACAGACCGCTACGGCAGCCGCCTTTCAAACTGCCACTGCCGAAGCGCTTGGCAGTGCTGCCCTTGCCACCCGCGCCGCGCAGGTTGCCACGCTCAGCGCGGCGGAGACCGCCCTTGCCGATGTTCAAACGCAGCGCACCGCAACAGCCGTTGCCCTTGCCACGCTCAGCGCAGCGCGTGAGGCAGCGCTCCGCAACGCGGCAGCCCTTGACGCTGAAAATGCCGCCGATCTCAAAGAAATCCTGACCCTCAAACACAGCCTGCCTATCAGCGATATTGAGGTGAGCGCCGATAGCTTGTTGGCGGCGGGCATCGCCCGTGACCAAATTTTGGTGTGGTCGCTGCGCGATGGCAACCTGCTCCAGACGTTGGCGCATGGCGGCGTCACGGTCAACCACTTCGCCTTCTCGCCGAACAGCCGCCAGCTTGCCGCAGCGTTGGAAGACGGCACGCTGTGGCTGTGGCAGATTGGCAACCAGACTCCGCGCCTGCTCAAGCGCCACGCCGAGCCGATCTTCCGTGTGGCATTTAGCCCTGATGGGCGCTTGCTGGCAACGGCGGGCGGCGATAAGACTGTGATCTGGTCGGCGGGCGAGCTGGCAGTCTTGGCAGAGCTAAACGGTTGGGCGTGGGATGTGGTCTTTTCGAGCGGCGGGCGCTATGTGATCACGACGGGCGATGATGGCAGCCTGCGCGTGTGGGGCGTGCCTGTGGTCAGGTAGGGGCAGCCCTTGCCGCTTGCCTTTCACACGCCTTCTCGCGTATAATCCAAATATTCTGCCTAGAACAGTTGAGCGTTTATATGCCCAAAGCCTTTCCGATTGACTCTGATAACCTTGATGAGTGGTTCCCGCGTGAATCGGCTGCCGAGCCGCTGCCGCTGCTGGAAAGCCTGCCCGCCAACAAGCGCCTAGGCGTTATTGTCGGCGGTTCGCTTAGCAAAGGGCTGGATGTAAAGCTAGACCGCCAAACCGAGATTGAATCGCTGGCAGTTGGGCGCTACGTCGTGGTGCGCGGCAGGCACAAACGTTTCTTCTGCATGATCACGGACGTGATCCTTGACAGCACCAACCCATCCCTTCGCAGCGACCCGCCCGACCTGAGCGATCCGTTCCTGCGCGATGTCTACGTTGGCACGGCTGCCTATGGCACGCTGCACGTCGCGCCGATGCTCTCCATTGAAGGCGCAGAAGGCGAACCAAAGCCCGTCAAAACCATCCCCGGACATTTCATGCCCGTCGAGATTGCCGATGCGCAAGACGTGAACGATGTGTTCGGCATGGAAGACGCCACGCACTTTAACGTTGGCATGCCCTTAGAGCTGGAAGAAACACAGGTGAACCTTGACTTGAAGCGCTTGGTCGAGCGCTCCAGCGGCGTGTTCGGCAAAAGCGGCACCGGCAAGAGCTTTCTGACGCGCATCATCCTTTCGGGCGTCATCCAGCGCAATATGGCGGTCAATCTGATCTTTGATATGCACAACGACTACGGCTGGGAAGTGACCGACGAACGCGGACCCAAGGCGAAAGGCTTGCGCCAACTGTTCCCTTCAAAGGTCAGCATCTTCACCCTCGACGAGGACTCGTCGCGCCGCCGCAACGCCAAATATGATTATGTGGTCACGCTTGGCTACGACGATATTGAGCCAGAAGACCTCGCCATGCTCAAGCTGACCATGGGACTCTCGGACTCAATGTTGGACGCTGCCTACACACTCCGCAAGAAGTGGGGCAAACCTTGGATTGCGCGTCTGCTGGATGCCAGTGGCGATGAACTCGATCAGGTGGTGCAGAACACCAACGCCAGCAGCGCCTCGCTGACTGCCCTAGCGCGCCGCCTAGAGCGCTTCGAGCGCTTTGAGTTTTTGCGGAAAGAGGGCGCCGTGGGCGACAGCGTGCAGACAATCCTCAGCTACGTCACAGAGCAGCGCAAAAGCGTGGTGCTGGAATTTGGGCGCTACGGCTCGGCGCTGGAAGCGTACATCCTCGTGGCAAACTACCTAACACGGCGCATTCATGAGGAATATGTGAAGCGCGTGGAGCAATCGCTTGGCGATAAAAGCCTAGAGCCGCCGCAACTGCTGATCACCATTGAGGAGGCACATAAATTCCTCGATCCGCTCATCGCACGCCAAACGATCTTTGGCACGATTGCACGTGAGATGCGTAAGTACAACGTCACGCTGCTGATCGTGGATCAGCGTCCGAGCGGCATTGACGAAGAGGTGATGAGCCAAATCGGCACGCGCATCACGGCGCTGTTGGATAACGAGCGCGATATTTCCGCCGTGCTGACGGGCATCAGCGGCGCGGGCGGACTGCGCGAGGTGCTGGCGCGCCTTGATACCAAGCAGCAGGCATTGATCATGGGTCATGCCGTGCCAATGCCGGTCGTCGTCAAAACACGCGCCTACGACATGGCGTTTTATCAGGAAGTGGCAGGCTTCAGCGAGACGCCCAATCCACCTGAAAATGGTGCCGCACGGCGCTTGGCAGGTTCGGGTAAACGCCGCATTGAATGAGCCTAGTGCAGACGGGATTTATCCCGCCTGCACCTTCCACCTTGACAGCATCCCTACTTTCGGGCGTATCATAGAGCTATCCCTTAGTCCACTATCGAAAGCCTGCAATATTTACGATGTGGCAAGATCAACCGCGACCCACTGATTCTTTTGCGCGTGAAACACCCGATTACCGCCAAGAAAGGCGCACCGACGACCAAGAGCGCAACGCCATGCGCGCCTTTTTGCAGCGCACCGAAGTGCGCCTTTCGACCATGCACCGTGTGGCAGTTGGCTTCATCAGCGGTGCTGGCTTGTTATTCCTGTTCCCTGTCTTCTTCAAAGATGCCATCCTCGCCATTGTGAAGGAATTTCTGACGCACACGCCGAGCGTTCCACCCGATAGCAGCCTGCCAAGCGCAGTCGTGATCATCTTCACCTATCTGCTGATTGGCTATCCATTTCTGCTCTCGCTCGGCATTCCGATTATGGCGCTTGGCCTGCTGCTGCGTGATATTGTGCATTTCTATTTTGTGGGACATCCACCGGGCTTTGCAGAGGAACTCTTCAACCCACGCTTTGGCTTGAGTGCAATTGCCTTTTCGCCTGATGAGTCTGAATCAACCAAGACCAAAATACTCATTCACCAATATGGCAGCGATCTGATCAATTTTGTGCTGCCGTTTGATGAGCGCGGCTCACGTTATTATGGTGCGGTGATTGACAAGCCCAAGCGCATGATTGTGCCGACCACGCGGCGCATTCCACGCTTGATCGGGCGCGGCATTTTGGATAACCCGAACGGCAAGACGCTTGACCAAATGGCAGACTCGGATGTGCTGCATGTGCGCGGCGCCTTCAACAGCGGCGGTGAGGTGATCAGTGTGCTGGCAGAGCCATATAAGGTTCGCACACTGGCAGAGTTGGATCGCTTCAACGCGGCACTTGGTCTGGCGGGCTTCATTGATCGTTCGCTTTATCAGGAGGTGGCAAAGCAAGAAGTCTCGCTGGTGCGGCATTCGCTCAAGCTGCGCCAGATGGTGCTGCGTTATTTTCAAGCGCTTTTGGTGCTGCTCTGGACGGCGCTCGTCTCGTTTGGACTGCTGCCCTTTTTGCAAGATGAGCAAGGGCGCTTCGCGCCACTGTTCGTCTTTGCGTTTGGCTACCTGATTTGGGCAATTCTTACGCCGATTGTGGTGCAACTGCCTATTCGCTGGCTGCTCAGCCACACCAAGCCTGAAACACGCCGCGAAAATCTGCGCCGCTTAGAGCAAACCGACGCCCTTAAGCAGTTCGAGAACTGGACACGATGGCTGTGCTATGTGGCAATTGCCGCCTCACTGCTCGCCATTTTCCTAGAGATTGTGCTGCGCGTGCGCTGAGACGTCCATAACCATAAGCACTATTTGGCGGCAAAGGCAAAGCGCGGATCATGCGCCACTGTGCGCGCCAAGCCTTCAGCCAACCCAATCTTTGGCGTGAAGCCCAGCCAATCAGCCGCACGCCGCAGATCAGCGCACATGCGCGAAACGCCACCATCTTGGTTGCGGACGTAAAGCGGCGAAAGCGGCTTGCCCAGGGCGCTGCCAATGGCGGTGATCAGATCATTGACGCTGGTCTCCACACCGCTGCCGACGTTGATCACCGTCCGATCTATGCCGACTGCCGTCGCGGCGGCGATCATTGCCGTGACCACGTCATCAATGTAGATGTAATCGCGTGTTTGCGCGCCATCCCCATTGATGACAAGCGAGCCGCCGCGCAGTGCGTGCCGCAAAAACGACGGGATAACGGGCGGATGGGCAGCCGGCAACTGCTGACCAGGACCGTAGGCGTTGAAGATACGCAGGCTAACGGTCTCCATGCCCCAACGAATGCCCATCACGCGCAGGTAGCCTTCTGCCGCGAGTTTGCTGACGGCATACGGTGAGCGTGGATCGGGCAGCATGTCTTCATGGAGCGGTTGCGTCGCCTGTTCGCCATAGACGGCACCAGACGAGCTAAGGACAACGCGCCGCACGCCGGCATCGCGCATTGCCTCCAGCACAGCCACCGTGCCGCCAACATTGACCGCGTTATAGTCGCGTGGGTAGAGCATACTCTCGGAGACGGAAACACGCGCCGCCAGATGATAAACACATTCGACGCCTTGCAGCAGCGTCCACAGTTTAGGAATATCGTTTACATCACCGCGTGTAAAGGAAATATCGGCGTGCAAGCGCGAGGGATCGCCCGCACTCAGATCATCGAGCGCACGCACTTCATGCCCTTCCGCTGCCAGCCGATTTGCCAGCGCCGCGCCGATGAAGCCTGCACCACCTGTCACTAAAAATCGCATCGAAAATGCCTTATCACTAAGTGCTGTGGCAAACGGAATTGCGCCGCCTGCACGGACTAGCCATTATAGCGCGTTTGCGGAAACTTTAACCACCGCTTGGCACATCGCATAAAACGCTTGGCAGCCGTAAACTACCCATCTAAAATGAAAGAGTATGCGACGTTGCACACTCCATAGCATTTGTCATCCGCCTAAGGTATGATAAACGATATGTTAAAAAGCGTGGCTTGAAAGGAATCTCCTTAAAACGCAATGGTAAAGTATATTGCGCGCCGTTTGGTTCAGGCGATCCCGACTTTGCTCGGCATCACTATTTTAACGTTTATTATTATGACAGCAGCGCCGGGCGGTCCGACGGCTGCCTTGCTGCTCGACCAAAATTTAACGCCGCAAGACCGTGAGCGCATTGCTGATCAGCTTGGCGTGAACGACCCAATGCCTATTCAATATTTGCGCTGGCTGATTGGTGATGACTGGGAATTGCGCGTGCGCGATAACAGTGGCGAACCGAAATATGGCACGCGGTTGGGCATTTTGCGGCTCGATTTCGGTCATTCATTCGTGGCAAACCGCCGCGTGCTTGATCTGTTTGTGGAGCGCTTGGGCGCTACCCTTGAGCTGGGCATTGCTGCGCTGTTGTTCGGCGTGCTGTTGGGCGTGCCGATTGGCATCATCTCCGCTGTGTTGCGCGGCAGCCTGTTCGATAACAGTATGCGCGTCTTGGCGGTCATCATCAACGCCGTGCCGAATTTTTGGCTGGGGTTGATGTTGATCTTGCTGTTCGGCGTCATCATCAAAGGACCCGATAACCGCGGCGTGCTGCCCATGGGCAGCCGTTGCCCAACCACACTCGAATCGTGTCCACCTTTAACAGAGCGCTTGAACCACTTGCTGCTGCCAATGATTGTGTTGGGCGGCGGTGGCTTGGCTGCCTATTCGCGCTATTTGCGCGCTTCTATGCTTGATGTGATCGGACAAGACTACATCCGCACTGCACGCGCCAAAGGCTTGAAAGGGCGCACGGTTTGGTTTGCACACGGCGCACGGAATGCGCTCATTCCCTTAGCAACCTTTTTAGGACCTGCCATTGCAGGGGTGTGGGGCGGTGCCTTCATCACGGAGCAAATCTTCTCTTGGCCTGGCATAGGCAGGCTCACCTTACAGTCAATCAATGCCCTTGATTACCCAATGGTTATGGCGGTCACCGTCTTTTCAGCCGTGGCAACCATCCTTGGGTTTATCCTTTCCGATATTTTGTACGCGCTAATTGACCCGCGTATCCGCTTTAACTGAGGAATTTGTCATGGCAGTTCGTACAGATGTTGTGAAATTAAAAGAACAAGAGGACGAGAAGTACTACGCGGGACAATCGCTGTTGCAGTTGGCACTGCGCCGCCTGCGCCGTGACAAGCTGACCTTGCTTGCGATGGCAGTTGTGCTGGTGCTGATCCTGCTTTCGGTGTTTGCGCCTATTATTGAGCAGAACATCTTGCAGGTCAGCTTTTCGCGCACCGATCCCAACAACGCTTTCATCCCACCCGGCGGCACAGCGCGCATCATCTACCTGCCCGATAACCGCTACCGCACACAGGGCTTGAATGTTGTGGTGCTATTTGATCGCGGTGCGGGCGGGCGCGAAGTAGGCGAGGTGCATCTCGATATTCAGGCACGCCAGCTAACCACCAAACCCGGCATGGCTGATCTATTGGTGGCACATGCCAGCTTTGATACACCTAGCTTCTCAGTCTTTCTGAATGATGAGCCACGCGCTATTGTGGCGCGGGTTGGCGTCAATAGCGCCAGCAGTCTTGCCGAAATTCCCGTCGGCACACACACACTGACCTTTCGGCGCGGCACGGCAGCCGATGGCGAAGTTCTCTATACACTGCGCGATGTTGAGATTACACCTCAGACCCTGACCACCGCAGTATTGTTTGGGCGCTCCGCCGGTGACGGTGAGGCGGTACTGCAAGCGAAAGCATTCAGCGTGAACAGCCGCGATTTGGTCGAAGATACGGCGCGCCTGCATGTCATTCACACTTCACTCAGTGCGCCGCGCTTGGTGGATGTCCGCATCCTTGATGAAGTCCGCATCTCCAATATTCCCTATGGTGAGTCTGCCTCCACCATTGTGCAGCGTGGCTTGTTCACGACAGGCATTTCGGATGCCAATGGGCGCACCTACATCCTTGGTACGGACGATCTGGGACGTGATCATCTGGCGCGCTTGCTGTATGCCGGTCAGATCTCGCTGAGCATCGCTTTTGCGGCTGCCATCATCTCGGTGTCCATCGGCGTGACGATGGGCATTATCGCAGGCTTCTACAGCGGCTTAATTGATGATGCTATCAACTGGGTGATCACGACGGTTAGCTCGCTGCCAACGCTGCTGCTCTTGCTGATCATCGTAGCGCTGCTCAATCCCGGTCCCGGCGCGCTGATCTTAGTCTTAGGCTTCTTAGGGTGGTTTGGTGTGTGCCGCCTTGTGCGTGGCGAAACTTATTCGATCCGCGCCCGCGAGTATGTGGTGAGTGCGCGTGCGATTGGCGCGCCCGTCAGCCGCATTATGCTTGTCCACGTCATGCCGAACCTGCTCTCGGTGGTCATCGTGGCGATGGCACTCGATATTGGCAACCTGATCTTGGTTGAATCGGCGCTCAGCTTCTTGGGCTTCGGCATCAAGCCGCCAGCGGCAAGCTGGGGCAACATGCTCTCCAACGCGCAGACCTTCTTCACCAAAGGCGCGCATTTGGTGGTCTTCCCCGGTTTGATGATCACGATTACGGTGCTGTGCTTGTACATCATTGGTGATGGCTTGCGCGACGCCTTCGACCCAACCCTGAAGAACTAGCCCCTGAAGGCGCTAAAAAAGCTGCCCGCTTCATTCGAGGCGGGCAGCTTTTAGTTGCCTATTGGTTCAGGGCGGCGCCTTAGCACTCGCTATAGCCGCAGTTGTAGCACTTACGGCAGCCTTCCTCATTCACGACGCTTGCCTCGCCGCACTCAGGGCAAAGATCGCCAATCAGGGCGAGTTGTGACTGCGGCGGCGTGGCGGCGCTCACTGCACCTTGCGGCAGCGGGCGCGGCTCTGCGGCGCGCACTGCGGGCAGTGACGTGTAGTCTTCCTCAGCATCGCTGGTCTCATCAAGGTATTCACGCAGCACCTGCGCGATGCCATCCGGCAGGCTGCGAACGCGCTGCGGTCCGAAGCCGATGGCGCGGTCGCCGCCGATGCCTTCCAACTGGCGGATGATCTCTTTGACGCGATCACGGGGCAGAATGGGCGATGCCATCCGCATGATGAGCGAGCTGAGCCGACCTATCGCCTCTGAGATAGCAGCAGTCTCCGAGCCTGCCTTGCTTGTATGGATGAACAACTCAAAAGGATGCCCGCGCCCTTGCCCATTCTCGTTGATGGTGATGTAGGTGCCGCCTAACGGCGTGCCAATGCGGTAGGTGCGCCCTTCCAAGCGGCGCGGACGTGGTTTCTTCGCCTCTGGGAATAAGGTCATTGGTTCTGCCTCACGATCATTATCACCATTCAGCGCGGCAAGCTGGCTGCCGCCACTGATGGCAAGTACGCTGGTGGTGGCAGCTTCGGGCTGTGCCTCGCCGTCTTTGGTCTTGGCAGTAGCGTGCGTTTCCAGCACCACCTTATCACGGCTGCCCGTCACATAGACGGTTAAGCCTTTGCAGCCCAGCTTCCAACCGAGCTGGTAAGCTGTAGCGACATCGTTAGGTGTTGCGTCGCTAAAAAAGTTGCATGTTTTGGAAATGGCATTGTCAACAAAGCGCTGCATGGCTGCCTGCATACGAATATGTTCTTCGGCGGTGATGTCGCCGCTGACCACGAAGGTATGCCGAATGTGATCGGGTAGATCGGGCGCCTCTTGGCAGGAGCCGTGCGCGTTGACGTATTCCACAATGCGCTGGATTTGCTCTGGCGCGAGCTTTGCCCGCTGCAATGCCTGCTCAAAGAGTGGGCTAGTATATTGCAGTTGCAGGTCGCGCCCTTTGTCGTTCACATGGCGGATGTAGGCGAGCGCAAAGACGGGTTCGCAGCCGTAACCTTCACAGCCGGAGACGGTGGCGATAGTCCCGGTCGGGGCCACTGTCATTTGTGCGCCGTTGCGAATGCCATTTTTCTTAATGCCTTTGATAATTTTTTCCCAATCCAGCGTTGGGCGACCCCAATCGCGGCTGTAGGGGAACAACGGCGTAGGTGGCTGCCACTTCAAGTCATCAGGATCATAGATGCTGCCCTTGATCGCCGGGAAGGCGCCGCGCTCTTTGGCAAGTGCGATGCTGGTTTTCATGGTGTGGTAGCGCACAAATTCGGTGATCTGCCCAGCGAATTCTTGCCCTTCCTCGCTGCCGTAGCGCACGTTCAGCTTGTACATCAGGTCTGCCAAGCCCATCACGCCCAGCCCAATGCGGCGGACGCGGTGAGCAGCCTCTGCCAACTGCGGCACGGATGGCACATAGCTGTTGGCGCTGACCACATCATCAAGGAAGCGTGTGGAGAGCTCCGTCCATGCTTGGAGCGTCTTCCAGTCAGGCGCGCCATTTTTCACAGGCAGTTGGGCAAGGTTGATGCTGCCCAAGCAGCAGTTTTCAAATGGTCCCAAAAATTGTTCACCACAGCCCCTGGAAACGTAGCCATTCGTAATCCACGTATCACTGCGTGGTTCGTATAGATCATAAACACGCTCAACGCCTGCTGGTTCAACCTTGATAACACGCGCTGCCCAGTTGCCGCCAGTAAAATTGCAGGTAAGTGCTGCTTCTTCCATCCGCCGCTGTTTTTCAGGATGACTGAGCTGAATCTGCTCAAAGAAACGCCCAAAACTTTCGCCAGAGATAACAACAGCATACTTGGGACGATCATTGCGGATGTGGCGTCCATCAATGTCATGGCGCTTACGAATTGATTTAGAAATTCGTCCATGAATCCCGAACATCAACAAAATAAGACGCACCTGTTCGGCTAATTTTTGGCTTGCCGTATGGAAACGTACAATTGGATGATTGCTCGATAGGTCAACGCTACCATCTGCGCTGAACAGCCCATCAAGTAAGCCTGTTAGGAAGGCACGATTGCTGTTGATATAGCACTCAGGTAGCTCTTTCTCACGGCTCAGGGCAGGCTTGAGCGGCAAAGAGCGCAGCCAAGAGGCGATGACGCGACCCGTCTGGTCCATTGTGATTGAACGGCTACCCTCTGTCGCATAGGTTGCTACGCGTTCTATACCAACAGCTTTGAATGTGTTGATGAGTAGCTCATTCCATTCATGGTCATCGGTGCGAGAACTAATACGCACAACATTTTTGGGTAGTCCAGTAGGTGTATATGTGCCGTCGCCTACCAACGCACCAACCATAAAACCATATTGCCGATCGTCCAGTGCCACATTGCCTTGCGGGACAGGATTATTGGGCATTGCAGAACGATAAACACGCACCCAATCACCTATTTTAACCTGATCAAGGCGGCGCGGTTCAAAAAACTTGCCCCCTGCATCCCGCACATGAAATTGATGGGCAGCCGTCACGCGGACAACGCCACCGTCTGAAAGGTGCAAGGCATAGACTGGCACAGCCTCATTCACTTCAATTGTGGCGACTCGTCCTTTTCCTAATACTGTGCAAATCACATCACCTTCACGAATTGAATCCGCACGCCGCCAACCAGAAGGCGTTGCCACCAATGTATCGCCTGTGACGCACGGATTTGTACTCTCCAACTCATAGAGGTGTGGTACAGGATTACTGCGGTTGGCAGCATCGAGGAACAGGACGCCCGGCTCACCGTTGTGATGCGCTTGCTTCACGATCAGGTCGAACAGATCGCGGGCGCGCACCGTCTCCCACACTTCGCCATTTTGCGGGTTGATCAGATCGAAGTCGGTGTCGTCCTCAACAGCGCGCATAAAGGCATCTGTAATGCCTACGCTGATGTTGAAATTGGTAATGGCGCTCTCATCAGTCTTGGCGGTGATGAACTCACGGATGTCTGGATGATCCACGCGCAGCACAGCCATATTAGCGCCGCGCCTACTTCCACCCTGGGCAATCTCCCCAAATGCCTGATCATAGACGCGCAAAAAGCCGACCGGCCCGGTTGCCTCACCACGGCTGCTATTGACCAAAGCACCCTTTGGGCGCAAGCGCGAGAAGGCAAAGCCATTGCCACCACCGGTCTGCTGGATCAGCGCAGCATCGCGCAAGGTCTGGAAGATGCCGCTTTCGGTGCGCCCCATGTCGTCATCTATGGCGAGGACAAAGCATGCGGCCAACTGACCGAGTGGTGTTCCTGCTCCTGTAAATGTTGGACTATTAGGAAAAAAGCGCAAATTCGTCAATAAATCAAAATAGGCACGTGCCTGTGCCATTATTGTTTCTTCATCGGCAAATTCTGCTTCTGCCAGCGCCACATGGTAGGCAACGCGCCAGAACATTTCATGTTCAGTTTCAGCCGGTTTGCCATCCGCACCACGCCGCACATAGCGCTTTTGGAGCACCGTGCGCGCATTATCGGTCAGGTGAATGGGCGCGGCTTTCAAGTCTTCTGGAATGGGTGCTGTGGGCAGCATATTGGTACCACGCAGCGACGTATTAACCTTGGCGATACGCATGAGTACGTTTCTCCCGGTGAGCCAGAGTATTAATAAAAATGTAAACATGCTCTAGGTTACTCTAGCGATAGCTAAAGTACCTACCGTTTTCAGACGAACTGTGGACGGTGGTTGATGCCCGTATGTAATTGTTGTTAGAGTCTCGGTGTTGGCACCGTGTGCGCCGCGCTTGAAGTGCTTTCAGGCGCAGCCATGCTCAGTGGCGTTTCTTCGGTGTGGCTTTCAACCATGCTTGCAGCGGGCGTGTGCTGCTCGGCAAGCAATTTGTCTATTTCAGCACGCACGCTGAACAGACTATCCAGCTTAAGATAGACGATGGCATACCGTACATAGGCGATGGGATCAAGGTCTTTCAGCTCGCTGACGACCTTATCACCAACCACACGGCTAGAGACTTCCGCCTGACCCAGTGACTGCAAGTAGCGCTCCACACGGGTCGTCAGTTGGTCAACCGCCATTGCCGAGATTGGGCGTTTGGCGCAGGCATTCCAGAGTCCGCGCTTCAGCTTCTCGCGGTCAAATGCTTCGCGGGTGCCATCTGCCTTCACCAGCACGGGCGTCACTGCAACGGCGCGTTCATAGGTGGTGAAGCGTGCGCCGCAGGTCAGGCATTCGCGCCGCCGACGGATCGCTTCACGCGCATCCGCCGTATCCAGCACTTTCAGCCGTTCGCTGCCACAGTATGGACACTGCATGGCACTGCCACCTACCTTCTAAACGTAAGCCCTTAAAAGCCTAATTGCTGCGCTTTTTGGCAAAAAGCGCCATATATGGGTACTGCTTGGTTGCGATAGTCCTATATATGGGACTATTATACTTCTAGCGTAACACAGCCACCTGCTTAATTCAAGTGGCGCAACCGTTTATGTTTCGTTGTCTTTCAGTATAAACCATTCAGGCGCAACTGCCTTTGGCATCTTTAACAGGATGTGATCAGGTTAAAAGATTGCCGCTGATCCTTAAGGGCGATTTACCGCATAAATACGTGATAAAAGCCGTTTTGCCGCATATTAAGGCGGTTTAGGCTCACCTTAATCCGTTTGCCTTCTCAAACCTTTCTAGAACAAGTGTTGTTCAAACGATTCATGCGGGAAAAACATACTTTGCCGCCGCCAGTTTTTGCCCCAAACGCAGCAGGCACTTCTAACAAGATACAAACATAAACGTAGGGCAGTTGACGCTTGCTAAGCCTGCCGATGCACGGCAGCGCCAAAGCATGGTATAGTTACCCTATACCGCTGTGCGTGGAGAGAATCAAGAGAATCAGGTGTGCTATGTGTGTGCGCGCAACCACTGAAGGGCATGTTGATATTCTGCTGGCAAATCCGCTGTTCGTCTGGCACGATCCGGTTGAAAAAGCGCTGATGACGCCCTATTTCCCGCTTGGCTTGCTCTATTTAGCGGCGGTGCTGCGCCAAAACGATTACAGCGTGGCAGTTTATGACGGCGCTTTTGAGCAGGACTACAGCGGTTTTGAGCAAGCGCTGATCCGCTACCAGCCGAAGGTGGTTGGCATCACGGCGCTGATCACGGTGCGGCGCAACGCGCTTGCCCTTGCCGAGATCGCCAAGCGGCACGGTGCAACGGTCATCTTTGGCGGACCTGACCCGACCGGCAAGCCAGAGGCATATTTGCGGCACACAGGTGCTGATGGTAAGCGCGCCGTAGATTTGGTGGTCTGGGATGAAGGCGAAGTGACCATCATTGAGCTGATGAACCACCTCACCGGGCGCAACGGCGCTGATCTGCTCAGCTTGCACGGCATTCGCGGCTTGCGTTTCCTTGACGAGCAGGGTGAGATCGTCTCCACGCCGCCGCGCCCTGCCATCACCGACATGGACTCCATTCCGTTCCCCGCCCGCGATCTGGTGGATTTCAGCGCCTATCAGAAGCACTGGACGGCGCGGCACGGCTACTGGAGCATGAGCATGATCAACACACGCGGCTGCCCCTACGCCTGCACGTGGTGCCAAAAAGGCATTTTCGGGCGCTCTTACCGCTCGCGCTCCGCCGCCAATGCTGCCGAAGAAATGCGCCTGATCAAAGAACACTACAATCCTGATCAAATCCGTGTGGTGGATGACATCACCGGTGTAGACCGTAAATGGGTGTTCGAGTGGCGCGCCGAAGTGCTAAAGCGGAATGCCTCCATTCCCTTTGAGTGCCTTAGCCGTGTCAATTTGGTGGATGTGCCGCTTCTCAAGGCACTCCAAGAGATCGGCTGCCAAAAAATCTACTTTGGCGCGGAAAGCGGCTCGCAGAAGGTGCTGAATGCCATGAAGAAAGGCACGAAGGTTGAGCAAATCTACCGTGCAGCAGAGGCGTGCCGCGAGGTTGGCATTCACGTCTACTTCTTCATGATGGTTGGCTATCCCGGTGAGGAATTGGACGATTTGCACGCATCGGTCAGGATGCTGGTAGAGGCATTGCCGGATAGCTTCAGCACCACAATTGCCTATCCGCTGCCCGGCACGGAATTTTACCAGCAGGTGCGCGGGCGCATTTTGCACGATGGCGACGATTGGGCATTCACCGCCGAGAACAAACTGCTCTTTGAGCGCGGCAAACACAACACGCACTTTTACCGTTGGGTGCAGCGTTGGTTCAACAAAGAATGGGAAGCCGCACGCCTGAAGGCGGGCAAGTTGCAGGTTTCGCCGCTTAAGCGCGCCCGAATTATGGCGGGCTTGCAGGTTTCGCGGCGCGTGGTGCAGGTTTTGGCAAAGCTGCCCGGCGGCGGCACGGTGGAATTTCACCCTGCACCGGGACGCTAAGGGTTGCCCTTCTGCGCCGAAACATTACGAGATAGTTATGCTGTTGGAATAGGCAAAATTGTTGAGAGCCACTAAACTTAGTCTTAGTTGGCGTTCGCGTGCTACTGGGTAAATGCGTGCAGACGCAGGTAGTGAGGAGTAGCGATTGTGCTGAAAGTTCTAATTGTGGATGATGACCCTGCTATTCGCTTGGTAACGAAGCGCCTGCTTCGCCTGCTGAAATGCGATGTTTATGAGGCGAAAGATGGCGTTGAAGGTGAGGCAATTGCCCTTGAACTTCAGCCCGATTTGGTGCTGATGGATATTATGATGCCTAACCAAGATGGCTACGAGACGTGCATTCGGCTGCGTGCCGCGGGCTATGATCGCCCTGTGCTGATGTTCAGCGCGTTGCTGCGCGAAAATGAGCGTGCTTATGCCATGCAGATCGGCGCCAATGAATACGTGCAAAAGCCGATCACACGCGAACTGCTCAGCCGCTACTTAGATATAGACCAGTACAGCAGCGCACCAACCGCCTAAGCACACCCGAACACGCCAAACGCCCAAAAGGCCGCACGGCAGCCGCTGTGCGGTTTTTTGTTGTTGTGCCGTTCTCGCGCTAGACTCTATGGGTCTGCTTCTTTTGGAGATAGCCGAAAGGTCGCTTAACCTATGCAACGCATACTGCGTGTTGCCTTCTTGATTATGCTTGGCGCTGCTGCCTTTGCCGTGCAGCAGCCAACGCAAGCCCAAGCGCCGCTGCGCGTTACACATGTTGTGAATGGCACGCTTGGAGATCGCTCGTTTTTCGATTCAGCGCAAGAGGGCTTAGAGCGCGCTGCCGAAGAACTCGGCATTGTGCTGAAAGTTATTGAACTTGGTGAAGATCAGGCACGTTGGGAGCCGGGCATTGACGATGCCATGTCCGATACAGATGCCTACGATATTTTGGTGTTGGGTGGCTCGCTGGTTGCCGATTATCTGGTTGCCCGTGCGGACTTGTACCCTGATAAAAAGTTCATCTTCCACGATGAGCCGATTGACTTCAGCCAATGCACTTGCGCCAACGTCTACAACGTGATCTACGCACAAAATGAAGGCTCGTACCTTGCCGGCGTCTACGCTGCGGCGATGATGCAGGCAAAGGCACTGCCCAACCTGAGCGGCAAGAACTTGATCGGTGCCGTGGGCGGCTTGGATATTCCTGTCATCAACGATTTCATCGTTGGCTACAGACAGGGCGCAAAGTCCGTCATTCCAGAGCTGGAAGTGCTGACGCAGTACATTGGTGGCGATAAGCCATTCTTTGATACAGCCAAAGGGCTGGAGATCGCGCTTGCCATGTATGATCAAGGCGCAGATTTCACCTTCAGCGTGGCGGGCGGCTCCGGCTTGGGCATGATCCAAGCGGCACAGCAGCGTGGCAAATACTTTATCGGCGTGGATTCTGATCAATGGCTGCTGCTCAAAGAGAGCGATCCTGCCGCCGCCGAGACGATCCTCACCTCGATGATCAAGAACGTCGGCGATGCACTCTACCGCGCCATTGCCCTTACACTGGCAGATGAACTGCCCTTTGGCGAGACGGAAGTCGTCGGCATTGCCGAAGGTGCTATCGGCTTGGCGAAGAACGAATACTACGAGCGCATCACGCCCGATTCGGTCAAGGCGATCATCGCGCAGGCAGAGGCGGACATTATGGCGTGCCGCGTCGTGGTCGAGACGACCCTTGCCCCGCGTCCTTGTGAGCCTGCCAAGTAGCCCTACGGCTAGGGAAGCGTTTCTTTTTGGCAAACCTTGCGGTAAAACTTTGTAACAAGCATATTGACATGGTAGAAAAACAACATGCCGCAACGGCTGACCAATCCGCATGAAATTTTTGAGGAATGCCTGCGCGCAGTGCAAGAAGGCAGTGCCTCAATTGAAGAATGTGCCGAGCGCTATCCACAGTTTACCGCGCTCGGCGCGCTGCTGCATCAGGCGCTTGCCTTGCGGTCGCTCAGCGCCGAAAAGCTGCCTGCCGCACAGCGCAGCGCCCTAGAGTCGCGGCTGCGCGCCGCCTATGCTTTGCACAACCGCCGTCCCGCCCGTTGGGTAGGGCGTTTGTTCGCCGCCGCCGCCCTGATCGGCATCTTGTTCGGCATCAGCGTGCTTCTGGCAGCCTTTGCCGCGCCAAGCGTGCCGGGCGATTTGCTGTATGGCTACAAGCGCGGCATAGAAGACCTCACCGAGACGTTAGGCGGCACATCCGCCGCACTGCTGGATGAGCGCGCACGCGAACGCCTACGCGAGATTGAGATCGTCGCCGTGCGCGATGCCGCTGTGACGCCCGCCCTGCTCGAAGAAACTGCCCTGAGCGTTCAGCGCGCCCTGAGCGCCTTGCCCGAAGGCGAACAGCGCGATAGCTTGCGTGCGCGCAGCCTACGGACGCTCCAATTTGTGGCACAAGTTAGCCCTAGCAGCGCTGCCGCCGCCCTCCAGATTGCCCAAACGCTGCTGCCAACGCCCGCCCCAACGCAAGGTGCGGTTGCCATTCAGCCCAGCGCAACGCCCAGCCCGCCACCGCCAACCTTCACGCCTGCCCCGCCCAGCGCAACGCCCAGCCCACCGCCGCCAACAGCCACAGCGACCTTTACACCGTCCGCCACGCTGACTCCTTCGCCAACGGTTGTGCCGCCCAGCAACACGCCCACTGCCTTCACGATCATCATCACCTTGCCCACGCAGTTGCCGACTGAAACGCAACCACCGACCGAGACGCAACCGCCTACTGAAACACCTAGCGCAACGCCCATCCCGCCAACGCGCACGCCTGTTCCTACGCTGCCAACCGCTGCGCCGCCGTTTGTCTCGCCCGTGCCAACTGTGCCAAGCCTGACGCCAACGGCAACGCCTTTCGTGCCGTCGTCGCCCATTGTGCCAACGCTGCCACCTGTCTTGCCAAGTGATACGCCCGATGCGCCGCCGCCGCCCGCCTCAGACAGTGCAACGGAAGCGCCAACGCCGACCCGCACGCGCACCTTGCCGCCGTGCGATCCCAACGCGCCACCGCCGCCGCTGCGCTTTAATGCCGAAGGCACACCGCTGCCTACCTTCACACCGACGCCGTGCGCCACCTACACGCCGACGCCGCGCTTTGAGTTTTCGCCCACACCTTCGGGCAACCAAGAAAAGCCCGTTGAAACGCCGAGAGATTCATGATCTTTGCCATCTTTGTACGCCGCTGCCTTGTGCCTTGCCTGCTGGCAAGCACCCTGTTGCTGAGCGCCTGCGGACCTGCCGTTACACCAGAGGTCATCCGTGATACGCGCAGCGAATTTACCCAGACTGCCCTTGCGCGCCCTTCCGCCACACCGACGGGACCGACGCGCACGCCCACGCCGACCAGCACGCCCTACACGCGCCCAACCGATGCTGCCACGCTCGATCTTGATCAGCCGTTGGCGCGCATTGGTGATCAAACGCTCACGCTTGGGCAGTTCCGCGCCCGCGTGCGCTACGAACGGTTCGCCGCGCTGGACGAGGCGCGCCGCATTGTGGAGATCGTTGGACTGCAAGCCGTGAACCTGAGCGCTGCTGGCGAAAACCTTGCCGCCGACCGCATCGCTGCAATCTTTAATTCACTCGCCAATTCGACCAATTTCGGCTACCAAATTTATGACGTGCTGCTGCGTGAGGCAGTTATCCGTGCCGAGTTCGCGGCGCGCAGCCTGACCTTGCCGCAAAGCGACATGGACGGCTACTGGATTCGGCGCTTTAACCTCCAAACTGCCGCTGATCCACGTGCGGCGCTGGCAGAAGAACTTCCGCGCTATCTGGAGCAGGCAGCGCGCTATTCAGGCATGACGGAGGAAGCAATTTTAGAGACGGCAGAGGTCTTCGTCATGGCAACGCTGCTTCAGCCAATCATCGGGCGCGAAAGCGCCGCGCAGCCTGCTGTGCTGAGCCTGAAGGTGAAGCGTCTGATCGCCGCCAGCCTTGCCGATGCAGAAGCCGCCAAAGCAGCCATTGAAGGTGGTGAGCCGTTCCGCAGCGTGGCGTGCCGCCTCTCGATTGATCCTGCGGTGCGCGGGCAAAGTGGCGCGCTTGGCTTCCTCTCACGCTCAGGGCTGCCGCGTGGCTTGCCCGATCCTGCTGCCATCCTCAACGCTGAGCAAGGCAGCATCACCGATCCACAGCAGAGTCCGCTTGGCTGGCACATCTTTCAGGTCGGTGAAAAGCGCCGCGATGCCGATGGCGAACAGCTTGCCGACCTTGCTATGATTGTGGTGGCAAGCCAACCATTGGCGCAGGAGATTGCAGCGCGGGCGCGTGGTGGCGAAGATTTTGCCGCGCTCGCTTGCCAGTTCTCGCTGGATGCTGCCAGCAGCGGCAACGGCGGTGACTACGGCTTTGTGGACGCGGCGGCGCTGCCCTTAGAGTGGGCGCGCACCTTGGCGGGCAGTCCTGAGAACGGCTTATATGGCGTGCTGCAAACGGCGGCGGGCTACGAACTGCTCTTGGTGGAAGATCGGCGCGTAAATATCGCAAATCCGCAAGAGGTGGAGCGCGCCGTCGAATCTGCTTTTCGCAACTGGCAGGCGCGCCGCCTTGCCGCTGATCTAACGACTGTCAGTGAGGTATGGCGGCAGACGATCCCGACCGATCCGCTGCCCCGTCAGGTTGCGCCCTTCCTCACCGAAGAAACGTTCGGCTTGCCAACGCCTGCACCAACTGCGGCACCAACGCCCTGATCAATAGCTTGAGGGTTAGCCTATGATCACGACCCGACCGAGTCGCGCCCAAATCTTGCAGGTTGCCGCCGATCTCGCCCAAAAGTTTGCGGCACGTGCGGCGCAGCACGACGCTGAGGGCAGTTTTCCGCACGAAAACTATGCCGATCTGCGTGCCAGCGGCTACCCGCTGCTGACCGTGCCTGCTGCGCTTGGCGGCTGGGGCGCAACGCTCTATGAGGCAGTCTTAGCGCAGGAGCAACTGGCAATGGGCGATGGCAGCACCGCCCTTGCCGTCGGAATGCATGTGCAGACCATTGGCGCGGCTGCCGAAAGCCGCCCTTGGGCAAACGCGATGTTCCCGTACCTGTGTGCGGAGATTGCAGCGCGTGGCGCCTTGGTCAATTCATGCGCCACCGAGCCAGAGCTAGGCAGCCCCAGCCATGGCGGCGCGCCTAAGACCACCGCACAGCGCGACGGCGATGGCTGGATCATCCATGGGCATAAGACCTTTGCCAGCCTTTCACCCGAACTTGATTATTTCATCATTACGGCAGCCTTCACGGCGGAAGACGGCACGCCGCAGGTTGGGCGCTTTCTGGTGGCGCGCCAGCCCGCTATCCGCATTGAGCCAACTTGGGACTCGCTCGGAATGCGCGCCACAGGCAGCCACGATTTGTACCTGGAAGGCGCACGCGCACCATTGGCAGCCTTACTAAGCGCCGCGCCGATCAGCGTTGCCGATCCGAACAAGCCGACTGTGAATGCGTGGTTCGTCCTGATTGTATGCGCGGTGTATTTGGGCGTGGCGGCTGCCGCACAGCGGACGGCGCTGCACTATGCCCAGTCGCGCGTGCCAACAGCGCTTGGCAAGCCAATTGCCACCTTAGAGAGCATTCAGCGGCGCTTGGGTGAGGGCGAACTTGCGCTGCAAGCAGGGCGTGCCATGCTCTACCACACGGCGGCGCGCTGGGATAGCGATCCTGAAGGGCGCGCCGCGCTTACCGATGCGTTGATCGCCTGCAAGCTGAGCGTGACCAATGCAGCAATTCAGGTGGTTGGTCATGCCATGCGCGCAGTAGGCGGCGCCAGCATGACGCACAGGCTGCCGTTAGAGCGCTACTACCGCGATGTGCAGGCGGGCTTGTTTCACCCGCCCAGTGATGATAACGGCTTGGCTGCGCTTGGGCGCTTGGCATTGGCGCAGCACGCCACAGACTCCGACGCGCCGAGAGATTAGTGCTGTGCGTAGCGCGAATCGTTAAAGCCGCTGTGCCTGTGGCTGTTGTGTCCGCCGCGAGATTGCGTGCGCCGCGAGTGCCGCACGAAGGTATCGAACAGGTTTCGCATAGCGCCGTCAAAGGCGATCAAGCCTTCAGGGTGCCACTGCACGCCGATCACAAATTCGCGGTCGGTATGCTCAATTGCCTCGATGACACCATCCGGCGCGTGCGCCACAACGCGGAAGTTCGGTGCAACCTGCTGAATCGCCTGATGATGAAAGCTGTTCACACGGGCAGTTTGCCCAAGAATGCGCGCCAAGTGCGAGTGCGCCTCCACCTCAATATCATGCGCCACATAGTCGCGCTGCTTCTCCGGAAAGTATTGGTGGCGGATGGCTTGCGGCAATTGGTCGGCAATATCTTGCAGCAGCGTGCCGCCGCCTGCCACATTCAGCGCTTGCACGCCGCGGCAGACGCCCAAAATGGGCAGATGATCGTCCAATGCCCAGTGCAGCAGCCGCAGTTCTGCCTCATCACGCAGCGGATCAATGCCGCCGGTCTTTGGGTGTGGCTCGCAAGCGTAGGTTTCCGGGTTCAGGTCGCCGCCGCCTGCCATAAACAAGCCGTCTAAGCGCTCGTAGAGGCTGCGAAGGGTTGTTTCACCAAGCGCCAGCGGGATGATGACAGGGATGGCGCCCGCAGCTTCTAGGGCGGTGATATAAGGACGGCTCATCGCAAAGCGCGGCGGCATAGATTCCGGCGAGGAAGTGTCGAAGAAGCTCGGGATGCCGATCAGCGGACTGCTCATGCACAAAGCACCTTTCCGTGCCGCGTTCAAACGCGGTAACGCTAACAAATTGCCTGAGTGCTTCTCAGGCTATTTTAATATTATCATCTACGTCTGAACTATACAACAGGTTGTCCTTGATTTGTGAAGACCTTGTGATGTTTGCCGAGAGGCTTGGGCGATGACCGAACAGCGCGCTAGACTAAACACCATCACGCAAACTGTCCGCAACCATCGAATAGGTGCTTATGCTCAAAGACAGACGCTTGTTTGCCTTTATGACCAATCAGCGGCGCTTGTTGGCGTTGCATATAGGCGGCGCCATGCTGAATGCCGCGTTGCTGGTGCTGTGGGCAATCGCACTTGCCGACTCGATCAACCGCCTCTTTCTGCTAGGGCAACCGTTGGCAGCACTGAGCGATCTGCTGCTAATCCTGCTGATCCTCACCCTGCTGCGCGCCGCGCTGACCTATTTCGTAGAGCGCACTGCCAGCCAGATCGCCGAACACATCAAGCGTGATGTGCGGACGCGCCTGACGCAGCATCTGCTCGCCCTCGGTCCAGCCTTCACGCACGGCGAACGCAGCGGCGAACTTGCCAGCACCATCAGCCAAGCGCCGGAAGATATTGCCATCATCTTCAGCCAATATCTGCCCGCCCTGTTCCTCGCCGTCATCGCGCCGTTGATCATCCTAGTGTTCGTCTTTCCGATTGATCTGCTCAGTGGCGTTGTGATGTTGGTCACCGCGCCACTGATCCCCTTCTTCATGATCTTGATCGGCAGCATCGCTGGCAGGCTGGCACGCCAACAATACGCCGCGCTCAGCCTGATGAGCGCACACTTCCTCGACGTGCTGCAAGGCTTGGCAACCCTCAAGCTCTTTAACCGTGAGGCAGCCCAAACCGAGATGATCCACACCATCACAGACCGCTTCAGGCGGACGACGCTCAGCGTGGTGCGGATCGCCTTCCTGTCCTCACTCACCTTAGAGTTGCTGGCAACGCTCAGCATCGCCGTGATCGCCGTTGAGATCGGCATCCGCTTGCTGTACGGCTTCATTGACTTTGATCGGGCGCTGTTCATCCTGATCATTGCCCCGGAATTCTACATGCCGCTGCGGACGCTTGGTGCGCGCTTCCATGCTGGCACCAACGGTGCGGCGGCTGCCAAGCGCGTGTTTGCCATTCTTGAAGCACCACTGCCTGAACGCGCTCAACAGGTGCCGCCGCCTGCCTTGCCGCACTTCGAGATCGCCTTTGAGTCGGTCTCCTACACCTACGGCGCGCAAGGTGAAAGTGAGCGCGCCGCCTTAGAGTCGGTCAGCTTTCGGCTACCTGTTGGCAAGCAAACTGCCCTGATCGGGCATAGCGGCGCCGGCAAAAGCACGGTTGCCGCGCTGCTGCTCGGCTTCCTGACGCCAAGCGCGGGCAGGATCACCGTTGGCGGCGTGCCGCTGAACGATCTGCCGTTGGCGTGGTGGCGCGATCAGGTTGCCTGGTTGCCGCAAAAGCCCTACCTGTTCAATGGCACGGTGCTAGAGAACATTCAGCACGCCAAACCGACCGCTTCTGAGGCAGAGATCACGGCGGCGGCGCAGGCTGCCCTCGCCCACGCGTTCATCCTGAGCCTGCCCGAAGGCTACCAGACGCGCATCGGTGAGCGCGGCGCACGGCTGAGCGGCGGTCAGGCGCAGCGGATCGCCCTTGCGCGTGCCTTCCTGAAAAACGCGCCGCTGATCATCCTTGACGAGGCGACCGCCAACCTTGATCCGCAGACGGAGGCGCACATCAACGCGGCGCTCAGGCGGCTGTGCGAAGGGCGCACTGCCTTGATCATCGCCCATCGGCTTGGCACGGTCTATCACGCTGATCAAATCGTGGTGCTGAGCGGCGGTCAGGTGGCAGAGATCGGCACGCACCACACGCTCTTGCAGCGCGAAGGCGCCTACCGCGCCTTGGTGCTTGCCGCCGGTGCCTAGCCGCCGCACCACACAACGCGCTATACTAGGTGGACGCTTTGCTGAAAGGTTAGGTGACGGCATGAGCGCATCCCTCCAAAAGAAATTCAAGCGCCGCTTTGATGAGTTTTCCGCCGCACGCCGCGCCCTTACCCACAGCGGCATCACCCGCGAGACGGCTGTGCGCGAACCCTTCATGCGCCTCTTAGAAGTCATTGGGCAAGATCATGGCTGGCAGATCGTTCGTGAAGAACGGCTACCTCACCAACGCATCCGCCCCGATGCCACCTTCATTCAAAATGGTGTGCCGCGGGGCTATTGGGCGAATTGTGGTCAGGTGTGGCGAACTATGCGGTTGAGGCAGCCATGCGCCTAGCGCCAAGCACAAGCACGCCGCACACCTACGTGCTGAAGGTGAACCCACACTTGCACCTAGAGGGCATTCCGTCGGCGGCACTGGACTACAAACTTGGCAACCGTTCGGCACTGGAATGGGTGATTGATCAGTATCGCGTCAAGGCGGGGCGCAATCCGAATCGGGCGGACGATCCTGAGTACATCGTGCGCTTGGTCAAGCAGGTGGTGCAGGTCAGCCTGGAGACGGTGCGGATCGTAGGGGAATTGCCGCCGCTGTTCTAGCGCCCGCACACACCCTCTGCTTCCCTTTCCCTGCCGTGCGCGCTAGGGAGTGGCTGCACCGTCCCACGCTGAACAAATAGCTGCACATTTCAGGGAATGCGCTAGAATAAACGCCTATCGGTTTTTACATTTTATATTGAGGAGTCGTTACCGCATGGCGACGTGGAAAACACCAGCCGACTGCCGCTACACCAAATCGGATGAGTGGGTGCGCGTGGAAGGGGCTGAGGCTGTGATCGGCATTACGGACTATGCCCAAGACCAACTGTCAGATATTGTTTTTATCGAGTTTCCCAGCATTGGTGCAACGCTTGCCGCCGGCGCAACCTTTGGCACGGTCGAGAGCGTCAAAGCTGCCTCCGATTTGGCGATGCCCATCAGCGGTGAGGTGATCGCCGTCAACAGCTCACTGAGCGATTCGCCCGAAAAGATCAACGAGGATGCCTTCGGCGCCGCGTGGCTGATCCGCATTCGGCACACCAACCTTGCCGAGCTGGACGCCCTGATGGACGCTGAGGCATACCAAAAATATTGCGAGGAGCGCGGTTAAGGATGCGGCACTGTGTTCGGTTGGCGCTCTACGCCGCGCTGCTAGGCGCCTTGGCTGCCTGTGGCGCGCCACAAGCCTATGCCAGCAGCCAAGTGCCGAACATAGTGCCGCGTCTGGGTGCGGCGCAACAACCGACACCGAGCAGCGCGCCAAGCCCAACTGCCACGCTGCCGCCGCCTGTAATTAGCCTGTGGTTTCCTGCCCTGCTCAGCTATGAGGCAGAGCTGCACACCGCCACCTTGTTCAGCGACCTGCTGAATGATTACAGCCACCACAGTGGACACACCGTCAATCTACGCCTGCGCCGCACCGATGGACTGGGCGGCATCTTTGAGACGCTCAGCAGCACTGCCCGCGTTGCGCCGAGCGCCTTGCCGGATATGGTGCTGCTGCGCGCCCGTGATCTGCCGCGTGCGGCGGCGGCGCGCCTGATCTTTCCTTTAGAGGCTGCCGTGCTGCGCGAAGAGGCATACTTCACCACAGGCTTGGTGCTAGGGCAGTTTGAAGGCACACAGTACGGCATTCCCTATCTGCTGGAGATGCAGCATACTGTCTATCGCGGCGAAGGTGCGCCACCCAACAGCCTAAGCGCGCTCATCAGCCGCCAACTGCCCTACTTATTCACCGCAAAGGTGAGCAAAGGTGCTAACAGCACCCTGCTTAGCCATTACGTCACGTTGGGCGGCAGGCTCAACGACCAGAACGGCGATCCACTGCTCGATTATGAGCCACTGCTGACGGTGATGACGATCTACGCAGAGGCGCACATGGCAGGCAGCTTGCCCGATGATGTGCTGGACTACGCCGAATTTGCCCAATATTGGTCGCCCTTTGTGGCGGGCAAAAATGCCCTTGTGCAGGTGGACTCCACCTTCTTTTTGCGGCAGCGTGCGCTTGCCAATGCCAGCGATGCCCAGTCCTGGCAAGTGGCAGCACTGCCGCGCATCTCCAGCGAGACGCCGCCGCTGAGCATTGTGGATGGCTGGTTATGGGTTTTCACCACAGGCGATGCCGAACGGCAGAACCGCGCCCTCACCCTGCTGCACTGGCTGAAAGACGCGCCGCGCTTTGCCGAGTTCAGCCAGCAAGCCGGCATGTTGCCCTCACAACGTGCGGCGCTTGCCGACTGGGAAGACAGTGCCTACGCCAGCTTTGCCGCCTCCTTGCTAGACCGCGCCCTTGTGCCACTGGCAGATACGGTCAACCTAACGGCGGCTGAGGCACTCCAAGAAAACTTTGCGCGCATTCTGAAGGGCGAGGCAGATGGCGAAAATGCCGCCAACACTGCCTTAGAGCGCGTTCGCAGCGCACGCGAACGCTAAACAGCATACTGTGCGCTGCGGGCAACGGCGCGGTTTGCCAGCACGATCAGCACCAACGCCGCCACCTGAAAGATCAGCACTGTGCCGTAGGCGTTCCGAATGCCGATGTTGTCCGCTAATCCGCCTAGCAACTGCGGCGCCAGCAGCACAGCAAGGCTGACGCATAGCCCAAGCCGTGCGTTGGCTGCGTCCACACGCGCCGCGGCGATCCCAAGCGCCAGTGAGACGCCTTGCGGGAACAGATTGGCAGAGCCTAGCCCAGCAAGAAATAAGCCCACCACGTTTAGCGCGGGCGAGGGTGCTAACCACAGCAGCAGGAAGCCGCCAATGGCAAGGCAGATCGCCGCCATCAGCAAAGTTGTATTCCGATAGTGCCGTGTGAGGCGGCTGCCGATGATGCGCCCGATCAGCATGGCGATGAAGAAGAAGGTCATCAGGCTGGAAGCGTCCACCCGCGCAAAACCAACGGCGCGCTCTAGGAAATCTGCGCCCCAAAAGATGATGCTCCACTCCATCGCACCCACCAGCAGCAGCACCAGCGCATATGCCCAGAATAGGCGCGGCAGCCCTTGCGTCGCCCGCGCCTGATTCGGCTGTGGTTTGGCTTTAACAGGCATTGGCACAGGTTCGCTGCGAAAGGTCAGCCAGAGGACGACCAAATAGGCGCCGCAGAGATAAATGGCAGCGCGCCAGCCAATGCCGAAACGCTCCAGGTTGCCGATCAGCAGCGGCGCCAATACAGCGGCAACGCTGGCGCTCACGTTGAACTCGGTCAGGGCGTAGGCGCGCCACTTACCATGCCGATCCGAAAGGGCGGATTGTAAGCCGTTTTGCAGCAGGGTGCCGGCAAAACCTGCCAACATCATGCCGCCCAAGCTCAGCGGCAGCACACCACCATGGATCAAGAGCAGGTTGCCCAGAATGCCGCCGAGTGCGCCCAACCAGATCGCGGTTTTGCGCCCAAAGCGCAGCACCAAGCGCGCTCCGATGATGCCCGTCAGAATGCCGCCGACCGCCGGCGCACTAAAGTGCCAGCTTGCCTCCGCGTAGCCGTAATTGTTCTCGGCACGGAAGAAGGGCATCAGCGGACCGATTGCCGACTGTAGGTAAGCGAGATAGGCGATCAGCAGGTAGCTTTGCCACGTTAAGCGATCACGCTGAAAGGAATCAGCGGCAGAGGTGTGCATAGGTATTGTTTTCCTTAAAGAAAGGCGCCGCGGCGCAGTGCGTCTGGAGCTGAGGTAAGGCAGATGGTGTATAGTATGCCACATACGGGTGCAACCGCGCTATAATTCTCACTTGCGAACACACGCTAATTTTCTACACACGGAGTTTTTCCAATGCAGACCGATCTACGCGGACGCGATATGATCACCGAGCAAGAATGGACGATGGACGAGCTAGAGACCGTCTTTGATGTGGCGTGGGATTTGAAACGCCGCCGCGCCCTTGGCGATCCGCATCCGCTGCTGCGCGATAAAGTGCTGGCAATGCTCTTTTTCTTCACCAGCACGCGCACGCGCACCAGCTTTGAGGCAGGCATGGCGCAGCTCGGCGGACATGCCATGTTTATTGATAGCGAGACGACCCAAATCTCGCACGGCGACACCGCCAAAGAGATCGGCGAGATCGTCGGGCGCTACTCAGATGGGATCGCCATTCGCCAGTGTGACTGGGATTTTGGGAACAAGTACATCCGCGAAGTGGCAAAATACAGCCGCGTGCCTGTGCTGAACATGCAGTGTGATGTCTATCATCCCTTCCAAATCCTTGCCGATGCTATGACGCTGATGGAGCAGTTCGGGCGCAACCTGAAAGGGCGCAAAATCGCGGTGAGTTGGGCATATGCTGCCAGCTATCAGAAGCCGATCAGCGTGCCACAAAGCCTGATCCTGCTCATGACGCGCTTGGGTATGAACGTCGCCTTAGCACACCCACCGGAGTACAAACTAATGCCCGATATTGTGCAGCAGGCGCAGGATAATGCCCGCAAAAGCGGCGGCAGCCTTGAGATCACGCATGATATGGACGAGGCATTTAAGGATGCCGATGCCGTCTATCCGAAATCGTGGGGCGCGCTGCTCACCACCACGGATAATGCTGAGTCGGCGCGCATTGGCTCACAATACACAAGCTGGATTTGTGACTCGCGGCGGATGGCGCTTGCCAAAGAACACGCCGTGTATATGCACTGCCTGCCCGCCGACCGCGGTCTGGAAGTGACCGACGAGGTGATTGACGGTCCGCAGAGCGTCGTCTACGATGAGGCGGAAAATCGCCTACATGTGCAAAAGGCAGTCATGGCGCTCACCATGCGCGGCTAACAGGCAGCCCGTCACGCCTACAGGAAAACTGCCCTGTAGGCGTGTGCTTTAACAACAGCCGCATTCGTTCGGAGGCTTCCTATGCTGGTTCTTGAAAAGATTGCCGACTTCCGCCGCGAACGGGCGCGCCGCGAAGGCACCTGTGGCTTTGTGCCAACGATGGGCTATCTGCACGAAGGGCATTTGGCGTTGGTGCGGCGCGCTGCTGCCGAAAACGATCATGTGGTCGTCTCGATTTTCGTCAATCCAACGCAGTTTGGGCAGAACGAAGATTTCGGCGGCTACCCACGTGATTTGGCGCGTGATTTAGAGATGCTGCACGCCTTCCCAAACCTCATCGTCTTCACGCCAACCGTTGAGGAAATTTACCCGCACGGCTTCCAAAGCTACGTGCAGGTTGAGGAAGTCTCGCAAGGTTTGGAAGGCGAACGCCGTCCCACACATTTCCGCGGCGTGGCAACGGTTGTTGCTAAGTTGTTCAACATCGTACAGCCGCAGCGCGCCTACTTCGGGCAGAAAGATGCACAGCAATTGGCAGTTATCCGCCAAATGGTGCGCGATCTTGCCTTCCCGCTGGAGGTGATCGGCGTGCCGACCGTCCGCGAATCTGACGGGCTGGCGCTCAGCTCACGCAATAGCTACCTCACCCCTGAACAGCGTGCTGCCGCGCCCGTCCTCTACCGTGCGTTGTGCGCCGCCCGTGATCGCTATACGGACGGCGAACGCGATGCAGAAGTGCTGCGTGCCGCCATGCGCGCCGTGCTTGCCGCTGAGCCGCTGGCGGCAGTGGATTACGTCAGTGCTGCCGATGCTGAGACTCTGCGCGAATGCGAAGGCGCAGTCAGCGGTGCGGTGCTGCTCTCGATGGCAGTTCGCATTGGGCGCGCCCGCCTGATTGATAACCTGAGTGTTGGTGTGGATTGAGCAGGCTGTGGCGCTGTGGTGAAATTCGGTGGTGCGTGTTAAAACATGCGGCATCGCGCAGATTATGGAAAAGCTGACCATGCAAACACCTTCACTGTTTGGCGAACCTGCCATTGCTACGGATTTTCAGGCGGATGCCTCAATCACGCTGCATGTGGGCGATGCCAATACATTTGTGGCAGAACTGCCCGATCAATCGGTTGATCTGATTGTGACCTCGCCACCTTACAATTTGGGCAAAGCCTATGAAAGGCGTGTTTCAATCACAGAATATCTGGAAGCGCAGACACCGATTATCGCTGATCTGGTGCGCGTCTTGCGAGAAACAGGCAGCCTATGCTGGCAAGTGGGCAACTATGTGCAAGATGGTCAGATCTTTCCGCTAGATGTTTTCTACTACACATTGTTCAAGCAGCATGGTTTGAAGCTGCGAAACCGTATCATTTGGCATTTTCGGCATGGGCTGCACAACACAAAGCGCTTTTCAGGGCGTTATGAAACGCTGTTATGGTTCACCAAAAGCGATCACTATACCTTTAACCTTGATGCTGTGCGTGTTGCCTCCAAATATCCCGGCAAGCGTCACTACAAAGGCAAAAATATAGGCAAGCCATCAGGCAATCCGAAGGGCAAAAATCCTTCCGATGTTTGGGAAATTATCCTAGATGACTGGGAAAGCGCATTTTGGGATATTCCAAATGTAAAATCGAATCATCCTGAGAAAACAATCCATCCCTGCCAGTTTCCTGTGGAACTGGTTGAGCGTTGCGTATTGGCGCTTACCCAAACTGATCAGGTTGTCTTCGATCCGTATGTCGGGGTTGGCTCATCCCTTTTGGCAGCCATCAAGCATGAACGGCGTGCCATCGGTTGCGAACAAGACCAAACCTATGCCCAGATTGCGCGGCAACGAATTGCAGCTTACTACAGCGGCAGCCTGCGCTTACGTCCACTTGGCAAACCAATTCATGAACCACGTGGGCGCGAAAAAGTTGCCCAAACGCCCACCGAATGGCAAGATGAGCAAGACTCATTTGAAGCAGCGCGGTGAAGCTGATATAGATACTCCCGTCCTGATCCTAGGTATCACAGCATAATGAAGGAACCTTCACAGCACTATGGAATACATCCTCTTGTTCGCGGCGGCATTCATCGGCGGTGCGCTGAATTCGGTAGCCGGCGGCGGCAGTTTCATCTCGTTCCCGGCACTGGTCAGTGTGGGTGTGCCATCCATCAATGCGAATGCCACCAACACCATGGCGTTGTGGCCCGGCTCGCTTGCCAGCGTGGGCGCCTACCGCGCCGAACTCGCCCGCCAAAATCGCCTGATGGTCATCTTCCTCTCGGTGACCAGCTTAATAGGCGGCTTAGCAGGCGCGGAGATTTTGCTCCGCACGCCGCAAGCCACCTTTGACCGCCTGCTGCCATGGCTGATGCTCTTTGCCGTCGGCATTTTTGCGGTTGGCGGCAACCTGACCAAAGCCCTGCGCGAACGCTTTAGCAAGCAGCTTGCTGCTGGCGGCATTGTGGTGATCCTGATCGTGGCGGTGCTGCAATTCCTGATCGCAGTCTATGGCGGTTTTTTTGGCGGCGGCATCGGCATTTTGATGTTGGCGGCACTGGCACTGGCAGGCATGACCAATATCCACACCATGAACGGCTTGAAAGTGCTGCTGGCAACGCTCATCAACGGCGTGGCAGTCGTGCGTTTTGTGATCGCCGGCACGATCTTCTGGCAGTATGCTGTGATTATGATCATCGGCGCGATCTTAGGCGGCTATGGCGGCGCAGCCTACGCGCAGCGCCTTGATCCGAAAGTGGTGCGCCGTTTCGTGATCGTGGTCGGCGTGGCAATGACCATCTACTTTTTTATCCGCGAATACACCCGCTAAAATACGGAGACTCTCCTATGCACTTGATCCTTGCCCGTCATGGGCAGTCCTTCTCTAATGTAGACTCGGCGCGCTTCGGACATGGCGACTCACCGTTGACGCCACTTGGAGAGCAGCAGGCACACAAACTCGGCGTATGGTTGCGCGCCCATCAACCTGATATTGATCTGATCGCAGCCAGCCCCCTGAAACGCGCACAACTGACTGCCGAGATCATCAACCAATACCTGCACCTACCCCTGAAGATTTATGACGGTTTGGCAGAGATGGAGCGCTTTGATCTGCCCTACCTTGATCGGCGTGAGCATCCTTTCCAGCGCGAGACGCACTACAGCCTGCCGGATGAAGATGGCTATATGGAAGGCTATAAGGCGCGTGTGATCGAAGTCCTGGAAGAACTGACCGCCGATCTTGCCCGCCCCAAGCCACTGCTGGTCGTCTCGCACGGCGGCACAAGCGCGACCATCCTTCGGCACATCTTGGAACGGCATGATCTGTTCATCCGCACATATAACACTGCCTTCCACTCGCTGAAGTGGGAAGATGGGCGCTGGCATATGTTGGGCATGAATCTTGCACCACACCTTCCCTATGAAATGCTGACGTAGCGTGCGCTCCGTTCCACGCCGGTCATGGATGCACCTCCTCAGCGAGGGTGAGTGCCTTATTGCCTTGTATTGCCTATAATTGTTAGCAACAATTGAATACCGATGAGGGCAGGCAGGCGTGACCTTACTCAATTCTCAGCGGCTTCGCATTAAACAATGGACGTTTTGGGAATGCAGCATCCCGCTTTTGCACAAAATGCTGGCGGAGCTAGATCAAGAGCTGGGCAAAGTGGTAAAGCAGCTACGGGCTGCCGAGCGCACCTTTAACCAACTGGTCGCCGCTGGCGACCCACTCAGCATTGATGAAACGCGCAACGAAATTGCGGCACTCTGGCAGCGGCAAGAGCGCATGTTGCGCCGCAAACGCGAAATCGAGGCGATCATCCGCCAAAAGACGCTTGATGAGCGCATGATCGCGCTTGGGCAGCGCGTTGGCATCAGCGATCTGACGGCGCTGCTGCGCTACGTGCGTATTATCATCCTGACAGTCAGCGTTGCCGTCACCCTCTTGGCGCTCTTTCAGCCAAGCCCGCAGGCGCGCCAACCACTTGATCAAATTGACCTGATCTGTTCACTGCTGCTCTCTAGCGAGTTTGCCTTGCGCCTCTTGCTGGTCAGTCGGCGGTTAGCCTATTTCCGCAGCCGCGCCTTCGATATTCTCATCTCGCTGCCGCTGGTGGCGCTGCTCGCGCCTTTTGAGGCGCTCAGCTTCACGGCGCGCTTCCTGACCCTGCTGCGGATAGGGCGGCTGATCCGCCTGCTGCTTGGCGAACGTAAAGACCGCGCTCAGGGCTTCCGCCTTTTGCGCGCCCCTGAATTTGTGCTGCTCTACCGTGCAGCGCTGACGGCATTTGTGTTGGTGGCGCTTGGCGCTGCCGCTCTGATGAGCGCAGAAGGCGTTAGCAACACACGTTACAGCAATTTTGACGAGAACTTTTGGTGGGGCGTGCAAACCGTGCTGCTTGGCGAGCTAGATGGCACGCCGGAGAGCCTGCTTGGGCGGCTGATCACGATTGGTATTGCGGTGTTGGGCGTCTCGCTGACCTCAATCCTGATCGCTACGATCACCAGCACTTTGGTCAACCTCTCGGCTGAGTCGAGTGACCTTGAGCGCCAACAAGAGGACATGCTGACCAAACTCAATGAGATGCGCGCCCAGCTTGATCTTTTAACCAATGCACGGCAGGCAGCCATCCGCGCCGCCGCACGGATCAACTTTGCGCTCAGCAACGCCACAGAGAGCAACGGCACGCTGCTCGACTCGGTCATGCAAACACTTGCGACCGATTTCAGCTGCCAATACGCAGCACTCTATACCTTGGATGAGTCCAGCCGCGAGGCAGTGCTTTTAGCTGCACACGGTGTGCCAACATTGGCAACAGAGCCGCGCATCGCCTTTGATTCAGGCATTATCGGGCGCTGTGCCGCCTTAGCACGGCGCGGCAGCAGCAGCGATCTGCCCGAATATGAGACCGAGCCACTGCCTTTGGCAGATGGCGCTGCGTTGGGTGTGCCGCTCTATATTCGCCGTGCTAAGCGTGTGCTGGCGGTTGGTGTGCTGTATGCCGTTGTGCCGCAAGCCTGGCTGCGCGATGAGCTAACGCGCCTGCTGCTGTTGGATGTTGGCATTGCACTGGCGCAATACCTCTATAGCCATGAGACCATTGAACGGCACGAGGCGCTGCTTGCCAGCATCTCGGACTTGCAGGCGACGATGGAACAGGTGACCACCACGCTAGACTATGAGCAGATGCTCTTTGTGTTGGCGGGCGGTGCCAGCGCGCTGCTGGATGCGGATATGAGCAAGGTCATGCTGCTGGAACACAACAAAACAACCCTGCGCGGCGTGGCGTGGCACGGCATGGAGGATGAACTTGGGCGGGCGCTCTTTAGCAATGTGGGCGAAGGCTTAAGCGGCTTGTGCGCCAAGACGGGCAACGCCGTCAAGAGCAGCAACCTGCTGACCGATCAGCGTGTGAACGAGAACAACAGCCAAGCACGGCGCAGCGGAATGCGCTCTGAGTTATGCGTACCAATCCGCGTGCGCGGCGAGATTTTGGGCGTGCTAAGCGTGATGAGCCGCACGCACAAGCGCTTTTCGCAAGAGGAAGAATACCTACTTGGCACGCTGGCAGGGCAGGCAGGCGCAGCACTGGAGAATGCGCGTATTTACGGCATCATGCAGCGCCAACTGACCATCGCACGCACCATGCGAGAGGTGAGCGACTATCTGAACCGCGTTACCGAAGAACACACAGCGCTCCAGTGGCTGCTTGGGCAAATTCGGCAGGCAGTGCCGCACGACAGTGCCTCTGTGCTGCTGGTACACGGTAAAGAGCTGCGCCTTGCGGCTGCCTTCGGCTTTGCGGAAGGCGTGCTGCCTGCTAACCTGAGCTTCCCGATTGCCGAACACAAGCTCTTTCAGGAAGTTTCGGCACGGCGGCAGCCAGTTTTGGTGAAAGACACACAAGCACATGCTGAATGGTTGGGCGGTCCTGTCAGCTTTCGGAGTTGGATCGGCGTGCCACTGATCGTTGAGGGCATTGTGATTGGCTTGTTGGGCATTGATAGCCAACTGCCCGATGCCTTCACCCCTGAGGATACCGAGATTGCAGCGCGGTTCGGCGTGCAGATTGCCCTTGCCGTCCGCACAGCGCGGCTGTACCGCCGTTTGGAAGATTGCGTCGCCGCCTCGGCAGTCAGTGGCTAAGCTGCGTCCCTAGATAGTTTGCGCGCCGATCAGGAGGCGGGGCTATTTTCGCTGCCATCCACTTTGCCCAACAGCTCTGCCAGACGATCTTTGAAGGATGGGTAGATCACGCCGCGCTCAGCCACAATGCCGCCCAAATAGCGCTGCGGCACAACATCATAAGCAGGGTTACGCGCTGGGTAGCCTTCAGGGAAGGCACTGTTGCCCAAGGGGGTATGCACCTCACGCGGATCGCGCTCTTCCTGCGGCAGTTGGTCGCCAGTGGCGGCGTTCATATCCACGCTGGGTAGCGTTGCCGCTGCATAGAACGGCACACGGTTATCCCGCGCCAAAACAGCCAACGGGTAAGCGCCCACACGGGCGATAAAATCACCGTTGGCGGCGAGGCGCGGCGCTGCCACCAACACCAACTTCACCTCACCACGCCGCAGATAGTAGCCCGCTGCCGCGTCAGGGATGATCTCGAAAGGAATGCCTGCCTCACGCAGTTCCCAAGCGGCAAGGTGTGCGCCTTCCAGCAGTGGACGCCCTTCCATCAGCAAGACGTGGAAACGACGCCCAAGCGCGTGAGCAGTTCGCAAAATGCCCAGTGAAGTGCCATAGCTGGCAGCAGAGAGCGCGCCACCGCTGCCGTGGTGCAGCACCGTATCGCCATTGCGAATGAGTGCTGCGCCGTGCTTGCCGATCCTCTGGCAGGCGGCGGAATCCTCAGCGGCGATTTGCTGCGCCTCTGCCAGCAGGGCAAACTTGATCTCGCGCACATTACTGAGCGTCTCATCGCGGGCGCGGCGCATCATGCGCGCCAGCCAGGCCGTCAGGTGCAGCGAGGTTGAGTCGGCTTTTTGCAGGATGACCGCTGCCACGTCTAGAAACTCAATCAGGCTGCCAACATCCAGCGGCGTTGCCTGCTGGGCGGCAAGCGCCATCCCAAAGACGCCCGTCACACCAACCGCCTGTGCGCCGCGCACAGCGCCTTCGCTGATCGCCTGTGCAACCTCACGGTAATCGCTGTATTCAAGATGCGCCAACGTCCACGGCAGCCGCCGCTGATCAATCAGGCGCACACGCCCTTCATGCCACTCGACCGTTCGGATCAAACGTCCTCACCACCTTTTTGATGTAAGGCTCACGCCTCGTCAGTGTCCACAACGATTAGTTCGTGCAAGGCGCGCACGGCTTCCGTGGCTTCCTCTGCGCGCACCACGAGCGAGATGCTATACTCGCTAGAGCCTTGTGCAATCACCAAAATGTTGATGGTGCGCGCTGCCAAAGCGCCCGCCACACGCGCCGCCACGCCAGGCATTCCGCGCATTCCCGCGCCTACCGTCGTGATGATGACCACATCCTCACGCGCCCACACCCGATCCACATCACGCCGTTCCAGTTCAACGCGCAGTTCTTTGCGGATAGCATCCAGCACTTGTGAGGTGCGGTCACTTGGCACGATGAAGCAAAAACTTTGCTCTGAGGAGGCTTGCGAGATGAGCAGGATGCTTACGCCGATGCGCGCCACCGCCATAAAGGTGCGCCCTGCTACGCCCGGCACGCCAACCATGCCGCGCCCTTCCACAGAGATCAGGCTGACATCGCGGATGACGGTGACCGCCTTCACTGCGCCGGGCGTGATCTGCGCTTGCGGCTGGATTAGCGTGCCGGGATCGGTTGGGTTGAAGGTATTCCGCACGCGGACGGGCGCTTCGCGGTCAATCATTGGCTGCACCGTCTTAGGATGCAGCACTTTGGCGCCGAAATAGGCAAGTTCGCCCACTTCGCCATAGCTCAGGGCGCGGATCACACGCGCCGTCGGCACAAGGCGCGGGTCTGTGGTCATGATGCCATCCACATCGGTGTAAATCCACAGGTGGTCGGTCTCGACCGCCGCGCCGAGGATGGCGCCGCTGAAATCGCTGGCGCCGCGCCCAAGCGTGGTGATAATGCCATCGCGTGTGGCGCCGATGTAGCCCGTCACGATGGGCAGCGAACCGCTTTCAAGGTAAGGGATCAGGAACTGCTTCACGCGCTGGCGCGTCTCGTCCATCAGCGGCGCAGCATCTTGGAAGTTATCATCGGTCACGATCAAGGTGCTGGCATCAATGGCGAGCGCCGCGTTGCCCAAATCGCGCAAGTGTGCAGCAAGCAAGCGTGCGCTGAAGCGTTCGCCAAAGCTCATGATCAAATCCATGCCGCGTGGCGTGATCTCGCGCAGAACGGCAATACTGTGGCACATGGCATTCAGCGTATCTAACATGGTGTCGAGTTCATCGAACAGCCCTTGCTTGATCATCTCATCGTTCACAAGCTGTTCGGCTGTTTCGCGGTGGCGCTGGCGAAGTTCCGCCACAATGCTGTAGTGCGCGGATTCGTCACCGGTGGCAGCGCTGCGCGCCGCTTCCTTGAGTTTATCGGTGACGCCGCTCATGGCAGAGACGACCGTGAGGATGCGATTGCCTTGCCGCTGCTGGTCAAGGATAATACGGGCAACCTGCGCGATGGTGTCGTGGTTACCCATCGAGGTGCCGCCAAACTTCATTGTGATGAGGCTCATAATGCGCTTTGCCGCCTGTGATGTGGCTTGGGATTTATGCGAAATACGCTATGCAGCGTACCACGTTCGGGCAAACGTTGCAAGAGTGTGCTGCGGAAAGGGCAGGTTTCGTTGCGTTTCACGCGCCAATGCGGCATAATGAGTGCCTGACTGACTCAGAGAGGATAAAGACACACAATGACAACACGCGCACTCATCACGGGCGGCGCAGGCTTCATTGGCAGCCACCTTGCCGAACAACTGCTGAATCGCGGCTATGAAGTGACCGTGATTGATAACCTAAGCACTGGGCGCTTTGAAAACATCGCACCTTTAGAAAAGCGCATCGGCTTTCGGTATGCCATTGAGGATATTCGCAATGCGGCGGTCATGGATCGCTTGGTAAGCGAGTGCGATGTCATCTATCACCTTGCCGCAGCCGTCGGTGTGCTGAACATTGTCAGCTCGCCGATTGATACGATTGAGATCAACGTCGGCGGCACAGAGGTTGTCATGAAAACGGCACGCCGCTATCGGCGCAAGGTGTTGGTCGCCTCTACCAGCGAGGTGTACGGCAAAAATGAGAAAGTGCCGTTCAGCGAAGATGACGACCGCACGCTCGGTCCGACCACCAAAAGCCGTTGGAGCTACGCCGCCTCCAAAGAGCTGGACGAATTTCTCGCGCTTGCCTATCACCGCGCTGCCGACCTGCCTGTGATCATCTTCCGCCTGTTCAATACAGTGGGTGCGCGCCAACGTGGGCATTATGGCATGGTCGTGCCGCGCTTTGTGCGCTGGGCGCTGAAAAACGAGCCGATTCAAGTCTATGGTGATGGCAACCAACAGCGCTGTTTTTGCAACGTGAACGATGTGGTGCAGGCGATCATCGGCTTGGGCGAAGCACCGAACGTGGACGGCGAAGTTTTCAACATCGGCGCCAGCGAGGAAGTGAGCATCTACCAGTTGGCAGAGCGCATCAAGGCGCGCACAGGCAGCACATCCGAGATTCAACTCATCCCGTATGACCAGGCCTATGAGGCAGGCTTTGAGGACATGCGCCGCCGTGTGCCAGACATCGCCAAAATTCGTGCCTGCATCGGCTGGCAACCTAGCACACCCTTGGATACAACCATTGATCAGATCATCGCCTACCAAAAGCCGCGCCTAAGCGACGATAAAGGTTGAGCCTTATGCGCTGCGCGCACGTTGCCCTTTGCCTGATTGCTTGCCTGCTGGTCGTCGGCTGCGAGGCGCCGCCGCTGCCAACGCAAAGTAGCTTTGAAATGGTGCAAACTGCTGATTTTCTGACGCAAAACGCGCCGCCGGCAGGCTTTGATCAAGGTGTGCGCTTCGCGCCCATTGACCGCAACCTTGAGGCGCTGCCGCACTGGCACACCCTGCTCATCATCCGCTTTGAGGGCTTTTTCGCCGGCACCACAGAGCCAGTTAGCGGCAGCCTGAGCGCCGAGATTTTTAGCAACCAGATCAGCGGTGAACGCCGTGTGGTGCTGCGCGCTGAGGGCGATGCCTTCGCGCTGGCGGACGGGCGCAATGTGGAAGGTGTGCGCTTAGGCAACGCTTTCTACTTTGTAGATCAAAATGGCGTATGCAGCCTTGTGACCGATGAACCGAACCGCCGCCGTGTGGCAGAGCTTACCGCCGGTGATCTGATCGGCGGCGTGCGCCAAGCGCGGCATACCTATGCGCGCAAGACAGCCCGCGAAATGGCACTCTGGCAGTACGGCTTTTTGCCCAGCGAAGTTGACCTGCCGCTGATTGAGCCAACACAAGGCGGCACGGCAACCATTGCCTCTGGCGATTTGTGGCTGGTGCCAAGCCTGAACGCTGTGGCAGATTACACGCTCACGCTGCGCCTTGAAAGCGCCCTTGTGCCGATTTTTCAGGGCAGCAAGCAGCTCAGCGGCACGCTCACCATCACCTACACGCTGCTTGAAAGCGGCGTACCCTATAATATCGCCATCCCGTTTGGCTGTTAACAGGCTGCGCCCCATTTCAAAAAGTTGAGGCACAGCCTGTGTTGAATGGCTACTGCACGACGGGCAATTGCGAGAAGGCGCCGGTCAACCGTGCTTGCGTCTGCCACATAATCCAGCCCGTGCCGCCGCTAAAGCGGATTTGCACCCAGTCGTTGCGCGCATTGCGCCCGATCACATCTACCTGCTGACCCAAGCCCAAGCCGCCAATCAAGGTTGAGGCGGCGCTCGGTTCGCTGTAGACTTCCACCCGATTGACGAATACACGCGCTACTGTTGCAATGATCGGCGTCGTACCGGTGTTGCTGGCAGTCGCATTCAGGGCGGGACGGTTGGTGCAGCTATAGCGAACTGGCTCTAGCCCTTCAGAGACGAAAAAGCCTTCGCTATCCACCTCGTAGGCAGTCACAGCGATGAAAGTCCCCTCGCGCTGATTGCGAAAGGTGAGGCGCTGCCCAAGGTTCAACGGTGCGCCGCCGCCCGAAACTTGTGTAAAGAGCGTTGGTTCGCCCACTTCGCCAAAGACTCCGTTGTTGTTCAGGTCAACGGTGAAGGCGACGTAAAAAGGTGCGCTGCCGCCCGAAAATCCGTCATAATTCACGTAGGCGGTGGCTTGGCTGCACGTGCGGCGGTGAACGCTCAGGCTGAAGATGTTTGCCTCTGCCGCTGTGGTGCTAAGCAACATGGGCAGCAGCACGGCAACGGCGATAGTCAGGCGCATAAAGGCGCGAATAGTCATAGCAAAACCTCTCAATCAACTGTATCGAATGCGTTAGGCATTATACAAACCGCTGCTTGAATGCACAACTACGCTTACCCAACTATGTGAATCATCCTCCCCAATCCCGCCCTGCACAAAACGGGATTTCTACCCCTTCCCATTCCCCGCTGGCGCGGAAAGGGCTAGGGATAGCGGTGGACGATCCCAATGCGATTTGCCACGCCCTTTTCCACTTGCCCCTTCTCAGGCGGTGCGGCTGCCTGTTATACTTAAATGTCCTGTCCACAGCCCACGAGAGGATTTTTTACCGTGCTGGATAAAAAAGACGCCCAGTGGTGGCTACTCGAAGTGCAAAAACGTCCTGACTCCGCACCCGACCTGATCCGCGCCCTTGCCGACCGCCTCGCTTTTCTGGATAAGCAAAATGAACAACTGCGCGCTGAGTTGATCGCCCTTCAGCGTGAGACGCAGGGCAGCTTGCCCGAAGTGGCTGCCTTGCAAGCGCGCATTCGCGAACTGGAAGCAGCCCTCCGTGAAGGCGCTGCTGAACGGCATGTAATCCTCTACAGCGCCGATAGCATTTTATTGAACGCGCCCTTGCATGAGGCAACCGCCTACACGCCGACGCGCCCTTATCCGCCACAAGCTGCCCTGCTCACGGCGCGCCCTGCTGCCGAACTGCTCATCATCACGGCAGAAGCACGCCTATTCGCGCTCACCCTGAGCGATTTGCCCGCGCCCGCGCTTGGCAGCCACGCCTTGCTGGGCAATCCGCGTGATGTGGCAGCTATCCTAGATCGCGCTGCCTTTGCCCAACAGCGCTTTCTGACGCTCTATACGCAGCGCGGCTATGTTTACAGCCTATTGGCGGGCATGATCAACAGAGCTGCTGCCAAGCATGAACGGCTCATCCGCAACCTGCCAACCGACGATCCGATCATCGGCGCGCTGCCTTCTAGCAACACCGATCTATTTGTGTTGACCAACAAAGGGCGCTGGACGCGCTTCCCTGAGCGCAGCCTGAACGGCACAGGCAGCCTTGCCCTGCCGCTTGGTGAGGCCGAATACCTGATCGGCGTGGTATCGCTGCCCGCTGATGCCGAGCTGTGTTTTGTCAGCAAGGATGGGCACGCCTTCATCCGCAGCACAACCGATTTGCCTGCCAAACGGACGCACGGCACACTTGGCGGTACGCTGCTACGCGGCAGGCACTTATGCGGCGTGACGGCGGCGCGGGAAATCCTCGCACTCAGCACGACAGGCAGACTCATTCACACAGATTGGGAACAGCTTGGCAGCACAGCACGCGGCGAAAACGGCGTGCTGCTCGGCCCAATGGCGCATGGCGAACAGATCACAGCACTAATCGGCACTGCCTGAGTTGGTCAGCATCCGTCATTTCGCCGCCTTGCCCAGTTTTTCTAACAAGCGCTGATAGCTTGGCGATTGCGGCAAAAACACATAGCGCGCTGGAATCACCGTTGTTTGTGTGCCACCGATGCTGCGTAAATGTGCCACCGCTGCCAATAAATGCTTTTTATGCACAATGATCGTGGCGCTGAACCAGCGTTCGGCAAGGTGTGAGGCGTAGATCGGCGCGACGGTTGGCCCTTGCAAACCGCGTGTGATCGGATTAGCCGCAACTGCGTGCGCCACCGACTCGGCATCGTCGCCGCGCACGTTCGCCGTCAGTTGGTAGTAGTTCTGTCCGCTGAGTGTGGCATCGAAAACTTCAAGCAAGGTGCGTGCCGTCTCCAGCACGTGCGGTGCATCGTGCAGGCGGCGCGTATTGGCGATCAGGCAGGCAGTTGACTCCAGCAGCACACCGTCGGCAAGCGGCTTCAGGTGATTCTCGCGCAGCGTGGTGCCAGTCGCGCTCAGGTCAACGACCACATCGGCGTAGCCAAGCGTTGGTGCCACCTCAATCGCGCCCTCTGCCTCGACAAGTGTGAAATGAAAAATGCCATGCTGGTGCAGAAAGCGCCGCGCAAGGTTGGTGAACTTGGTGGCGACGCGCAAATTGCGGCGCTTGCTCTCACGGAAATCGAGCGCCACATCCGCCAGATCGGTCATGGTCTCCACATCAATCCACGCCTCCGGCACAGCGATCACCAACGCGCACTCGCCGTAGCGCAAATCCTCATGAATGAGCGTTACGACGTCGCTTTCGCCCACCAACTCATAGACGACATCCAGCCCACTGATGCCCATATCCAAGGTGCCATCAGCAACTTTATAGACAATGTCGGTCACGCGCTGAAAGAGGACATCTGCCTGCGGCAGCGCTGAAATGCGTGCCACATATTGGCGTGGGTTGGATTTAGAGACTTTCAAGTCGCACGCCTTCAGAAACTCGGTGGTTGGATCGGCAAGCGCGCCTTTGCTGGGTAGGGCAAGGCTGACACGCGGCTCAGGCATGGCGCACCTCACGCTGGATGTATTCGGCAGCTTCGGCAAGGCTCAGGCTGACCTGCTCAGCGCGGTGCATATCGCGCAGGCTCAGCCGATTGGTAGCACGTTCTTCCGTGCCGATCAGGATGACGTAGGGAATGTTTCGCTTGGCGGCGTGCGCCAATACTTGGGATAAGTTGCGCGTTGGCGGCGCATAGAGTGCGATATTGCCGTGAGCGCGCAGCGCCATCGCGGTACGCGCCGCCTCTGCATCGTCAGCATCTTCAATTGGCACGACCAACGCGATGGGCGCACTCTCGGCAGCCTTTGGCGTGCCAAGCGCCGCCAGCACCCGATCCAAACCATAGGCGAAACCAATGGCTGGCGTATCCGCCGCAGCGCCCAACACGCGGATCAATTCATCATAGCGCCCGCCACCACACAGTTGATCACCCGCTGCGCTGTAGACCTCAAAGACGATGCCGCTGTAGTAATTCAAGCCGCGTGCAAAGCCCATGTTCAGTCGCACAGCCTCAGGCGGAACGCCATAGGCAGGCAGCAGCCCAATCACGGCGCGCAGCTCTGCAAAGGCGGCGCGTGCTGCCGTCTGTTCAGGCGGAATCAGGCGCTCCAGGGCGGGCAACACCACTTCAGGTGCGCCGTCCAGAGCGCAAAGCTGCTCTAGGAAGTCCAGTGCCTGCATCAGATCAGCGCGTTGGCTGGCGCGGCGCTGTTTGGTGAGCAGCCGCTTGGCAATATCGGTGCTGGTGCGCCCAACGCCCGTCGTGCCAAGATCAGCCGATTCCAAGAGCAGTTGCAGCGCGCTGCCCAGTTTATCCGAGTCCGCGCTGAGCGCCTCCGCCGAAAGCGCGGTGCGATCATCGGTGTTGGGCAAGCCGCCATAGAGTTTGGCAAGCTCTGCCTCCACATAGGCGCGCCCACGCCCTGCCCGCCGCAAATTCTCCACCTGCCCCAGCACAAAGCGCCGCAAGCGCCGATCAAGGTTAAAGGGCGCGATCAAGAGCGCCAATAAGCCCACATGCCCAATGACGAGGCGCAGCCCTTGCAAACCAAGCGTCTGCAAGCCGTGCATCGCCATGCCAAGCGTCTCAGCGTCCGCACCAACACCGCTGGCACCGATCAGCTCTGTGCCGAGCATGGTGAATTGGCGCGAATGGTTGCGTTGGGGCGCCTCATAACGAAAGACTTCGCCCAAGAACTGCCAGCGCAGCGGCTTTGGCTCATGCTGAAAGCGCTCCACATACATGCGCGCTGCGGAAGGCGTGAACTCCGAGCGCAAGCACAGCAAGCGTCCGTAGAGTTCAAAGGTGAAAAGGCGGTTCACGGCATCATCGCCGCTTTTGGTCAGGAACAAGTCGGCATACTCCACAAAAGGCGTCTCCACGCGCTGATAGCCAAAGCGCGTCAGGGCATCTTGCAGGCGTGCGGCAACCTGCGCGGCGGCAGCACTTTCGGCTGCTGTGCGGTCGTAAAAGCCTTGTGGACGGCTAAAGGTTGGTGAGGTCATACATCCTGTCGTTCGTCAATTAAGGTGCGGATGGCGGCAGCGATGGCACGTGCGCGCTGCGGCGCATCGCCAATGTGATCATCGGCGCGCATAATCTCACGCAGGCGGCGCGGCGGCACAAATTCGGTCAGACGAATATCGGCGCATAGGCTTTCGACCAACATATGTGCGCCGCGTTCGCGCATCTCTTGCCATGCGTAAAGGCTGTGTTCGCGGATGACTTCATGCAGCACCTGCCGATCTCCACCGCCGCGCACTGCTTCCATCAGCACGCGCTCCGTGGCGGCAAAGGCGCCGTAGTTCTCCAGATTTTGCCGAATGGCATCACGGTTAATCCGTAAGCCTTGCAGAATGCGCGTTAGGCGGCGCAACATTTCATCGCTGGCAAGGAATGCCTCTGGCAGCACGCTGCGGCGGTTGGCAGAGTCATCAAGGGTGCGCTCTAACAAGCTGTTGGCAGCATTATTCCAAACCACAGCAGGCAGGGCTGCCACAAGGCGCGCAAGGCTATCAATATTTTCGGCGTTGATCGGGTTGCGCTTAAACGGCATAGCAGAGGAACCTACTTGGGAAGCGCCAAACGGTTCGCTCCATTCGCCCAACGGCGGCGATTGCAGGACGCGCATATCGAAGGCAATCTTGTGTAGCGTGAGCGCCATACCTGCCAACGTGCTGATCGCTAGCCAATCTTGGCGGCGCGAGTAGGTTTGCGTGGCAACTGTCAGTGCCTCAATGCCCAGATTGCTCATCACACGCGCTTCAAACTGCTGCGGCGTGATGCCTGTGCCTTCCAACAGGTGAGCATAGGCAGCCGATGTGCCAACAGAACCTTTGAAGCCCTTGCCGCGCAGTTGCAGGCGCACCGTCCGCAGCGACTCAAAATCGGCACATAAATCGTGCGCGTAGCAGGCTAGGCGGTAGCCAACGGTGGTTGGTTCGGCAGGCTGAAGGTGCGTGAAGCCAATGGTCGCTAGGTCGGCGGTCAGCTCGATCTGCTCGGCAAAAACGCGCAGCAGGTCGCGCAGTTGGTTGATGATCAGGTTCAAACTCTCGCGCAGGCGCAACACATCGGCGTTATCTTCAATATCAGCACTGGTGGCGCCAAGGTGAATAATGCCGCCGCCAATGGCACATTGTTCGGCGTAACATTTGATCTCTGCCATCAAGTCGTGGTGGATTTCTGCCTCGATGGCGAGGGCGCGTGCGATGTCTACGGCGTCCTTGTGGGCGCGTAAATCGGCAAGCTGTGCGGCGCTTACCAGCCCGACGGTGTGCTGCGCTTCTGCCAGTGCTACCCAGATGGTGCGCCACAGGCGGCGCTTATGCACCTCTGACCAAAGTTGGCGCATTTGCGGCGAGCCGTAGCGCCACGCAAAAGGACTTAGATAGGTTTCATGTGTAAACATCAAGACGCCTTGCTGTTACCGTGCAATACATTCAGAGTGGCACTTTTATGCTACCCCATTTGGGGAAGCACAAGCAAGCGGCGTTCGCACGGACGGAGAATTGTGAGGCTGCCTTTGGCAGACATTACAAAGATCATGCAGTCTATTGCATTTCGGCTATAATCGGCGCACAGTGAATACTTTCTTCGTTTGATAAAGTGCTTATGACAGATCTTACCCAACCGCCTAATTCACAGCCCTTCGCCTTCCTGCGCGATGTGCGCTTCCTGCGCGTGACCGTTCAGCTGGCCGTGCTAAGCGTGATTGTGCTACTCGGGATTTGGCTCGTCGGCAATACCAGCGAAGGCTTGGCGCGTGCGCGCATTCCCACCGATTTCAGCTTCCTTTCGCAGCCCTCAGGCTTTCAGATTGACGAAGGCTTTGTAGATCAGCCGCATAAACGCACAGATAGCTATGCTAACGCCTTCGTAATCGGCCTGATTAATACGCTGCGCGCTGTGGTGGTCAGCCTGATCCTCTCGACGCTGCTTGGGCTGTTCGTCGGTGTGGCGCGCCTCTCCACCAACTACTTGGTGCGGACGTTGGCAATCGGCTACATTGAGTTGTTTCAAAATACGCCGCTGCTGCTGCAATTGTTCTTCATCTTCACCAGTGTGCTGCTGACCTTGCCGCCGCCTGCCACGCCGATTGAACTGCCGGGCCCGAGCTATTTGAGTTCCGGCGGCTTGGCAACGCCAAACCTGATCGGCGGCGAGAACGCCACCTTATGGTTGGTGGTTGCTGCGCTAGGCATCGTCATTGGTGTTACGTTGTGGCGGCGCCTGCGCCGTGTGCGCCTTGAGACGGGGCAAGTGACCTACGCCGCCGAGATTGGGCTGGGCGTGATGTTGGTGGTGGGCGTGCTGGCATGGTTGGTTTTGCAGCCCTTCAGCGTGGATTTTCCTGAGCTAGGGCGCTTTGGCTACATACGCGGTAAGGGTGCCATCATCTCGGCGAACTTTGTGGCGATTATACTCGGCTTGGTGCTGTATACCGGCGCCTTCATCGCTGAAATTGTGCGGTCGGGCATTCAGTCCGTGCCAGTTGGTCAGTGGGAAGCGGCGCGTTCACAAGGCTTCACCTATGGGCAGATTTTGCGCCTGATCGTGATTCCGCAGGCGCTGCGCGTCATGATTCCGCCACTGACCAACCAGTACCTGAACCTTGCTAAGAACAGCAGCCTTGGTGCGGCGGTTGGCTTTGCTGAAGTGTTTGGCGTGGCGCGCACGATGGCACAGAGCGTTTCCGTCGTGCCGATCATGATCATCGTCATGGGCATTTATCTGTCGCTCAGCCTGATCACCGCCGCTGTGATGAACGTCCTCAACACACGCTTTCAAATCAAAACGCGCTAGAAAGGCAAGCAGATCATGACAAGCATCCCTGCCAGTGCTGTGACGCGCCCACCTGTTGAACGCGGCGCGTTGGCGTGGCTGAAGAAGAACTTGTTCCGCACACCGTTCGACTCTGCGATGACGATCATCGTCTTGGGCATTGGTGTTCTGCTGCTGGCGCAGTTTTTCCAGTGGGCAATCACACAGGCGCAGTGGACGGTCATCACGACCAATTTTCGCATTTTGTTGCAAGGCACCTATCCCGCCGATCAGGGTGGCAGGCTTGGCTTATCAGTGGCGCTCATCACACTGATTGCCGGCATAAGCTGGGGCATCTGGGGCAAATTGTTCCGTGCGACGGTCTTTGCCTTTGTGGGCGGCGTGCTGATCTTCATCATCGTGCCGGCGGCAGCCGAAGGGCTGAGCGATGCGCCGCAAGGCACACTCAGCGCCTATCTGAGTGGGCAGCTTGCGCCGTTGTTCAGCCTTCTGCGTGAGCCTGTCATGCTCTTGGTGGGCTGCCTGCTGATTGGCTACGCGGTTGGGCGGCTTGGCAAGCGCCTGAACCGCAAACGGGCAGGGCGCTACACGCTGATCGGCTGGCTGGTGCTGATCCCAATAGTGTTCTTCTTGGTGCGTGGCTTCACCGATGCCGACGGCATTTTGCCCTTTGTGCAGACCAACCGCTGGGGCGGCTTGCTGCTCACCTTCATGCTGGCATTTGTGGCGATTGTGGCATGCTTCCCGTTGGGCATTTTGCTGGCACTAGGGCGCATGAGCGGCGGTAGCCACACGCTGGAATTCAAAGCGCCGCCGCGCTGGTGGCTGAATCCGTTGCAGTGGCTGCACGCGCTCAGCATTTGGTGGCGCAACTTGGGCAATTATCCGATCATCAAGCTGCTGTGCATTGTCTATATTGAGTTCTTGCGCGGCGTGCCTTTGGTGACGGTCTTTTTCACGGCAAACCTGATCGTGCCGTTGGCACTTGGTGATAACAACATAGACGCCGTGCTGCGTGCGATGGTGGCGCTCACGCTCTTTGAGGCTGCCTACATCGCCGAGATTGTGCGCGGCGGCTTACAGGCACTGCCGCCCGGTCAGCTTGAGGCGGCAAAAGCGCTCGGACTCAGCCCGGTGCAGGCAACGCTCTTTATTACCTTGCCGCAGGCGCTCCGCATCGCCATCCCGACCTTAGTTGGGCAGTTCATCACGATGTTTAAGGATACATCGTTGGTGGCGATCATCAGCCTGACCGACCTGCTCGGCATTTCGCGCTCAGTGCTGGCGCAGAACGAGTTCATCGGCAGGCACCGCGAGATTTATGTGTTTGTGGCAATTGTTTACTTCGTCTTTTCCTACGGCATGTCTTACGCGGCGCGGCAGCTAGAGCGCAGCGGCAGCGGTGCAGTGCGGAAACTTGGCTAACAGCGAGGGACACTCTATGGCAAAACAGGGCGAACCGATCATCACCGTGCGCGATCTGCACAAGTGGTATGGCGATTTTCACGTGCTGCGCGGCATTAATGTGCAGGTGGCAGTCGGTGAAGTGGTCGTGATCTGCGGACCGTCAGGCTCAGGCAAATCTACATTCATCCGCACCATCAATCGTCTGGAAGAACACGAGCGCGGTGACATCATCGTAGATGGCATTCACCTGACCAACGATGTACGAAACATCGCCACCATTCGCAGCGAGATCGGTATGGTCTTTCAGAGCTTTAACCTGTTTCCACACCTCACGGTGCTGCAAAACATCACCCTGGCGCCGTTATGGGTGCGGAAACGTCCACGCCGTGAGGCGGAAAAAGTGGCACAAGAACTGCTGGAGCGCGTCAAAATCCCAGAGCAGGCGCACAAATATCCCGGTCAGCTCAGCGGCGGTCAGCAGCAGCGCGTGGCGATTGCGCGTGCGCTTGCCATGCAGCCTAAGGTGATGCTCTTTGATGAACCGACCAGCGCCCTTGATCCAGAGATGATCAAGGAAGTGCTAGACGTGATGCGCGAACTAGCGCGCAGCGGTCTGACGATGTTGGTGGTGACGCACGAAATGGGCTTTGCGCGTGAGGTGGCCGATCGGATCATCTTCTTCGATAAGGGCGAAATCGTCGAAGAAAATACGCCGGATGGCTTCTTCAACGCGCCCAAGACGGATCGCGCCAAGCAGTTTTTGGCGAATATCCTCGCGCACTAGGCACGCAAAAAGCCTGCATTACGCAGGCTTTTCTTTTAGTGTGCCGAAGGTGGGAGTCGAACCCACACTCCTGTACAGGAACTACGCCCTGAACGTAGCGCGTCTGCCAATTCCGCCACTTCGGCAAGTGTGAAGTGTATTGTAGGCGAAAGCGGGCGCGCTGTCAAGCCTTGAGTGGCGGTGAAGCTATAGGCTATCCACTGCCCAACTTGTATGAAGCAGCCCCTCCCGCAGGGTGGTGTTTTACGTCCACTTCCGATCCGCTTTCCCTGCGGGCATGGAAAGGGCTAGAAAGCGGGGCGTGCGGCGCCGCTGTGCGCTAGGCTGCTCCGAACACGCCTCACCACGCCCTTTTGACAGCCTTGTTTCACCTGTGTTATGCTCTTGTGCATCTTTGGCGTTATTCTCATGCTATAATCGCTTGCAAATGCCATCAACCCAAACAGAGACGTGCTTTAGCATTGTGATGATGGGAGGAAAAACGCACGGCTAAGCGCGCAGCTTTTCGGCGCGGCTGTGCGAATCACTATGGAACTCAGTGGGTACATTCGCCTTGTTCGGCGTTGGCTGTGGCTGATGATCGCCGCCGCCGTGATTGCCAGCAGCGCAGCTTTTATCTCCGTTCGCACACAGCCTGCCGTCTACCAAGCCACAACGCTTTTGCAGCTTGGCAACTATCTTGGGCTGACGGATCCCAACCCAAGCATGATTCAAGCGGCTGCCTCACTTTCGCAAAGCTACATCCGCTTGCTGAAGACGCGCCCGATCCTTCAAGCCGTGGTCGAAAAGCTGCGGCTGCCCTTTGGCACGGCTGAATTGGAGCGCCTGTTTGAAGGGCAGCTCACCTCTGGCACGTCCTTCCTCACCCTGACCGTCAGCTATACTGATCCGGTGCTGGCAGCAGAGGTTGCGAACGAGCTTGCCGTCCAATTGATCGCCAATAGCCCGACCGAACTCACCCGCGAACAGCAAGAGCAAGTCCGCATTTTGCAGGCAGAGGTGCAGGCTGCCCAAGCCCAGCTTCAGCGCGCTCGTGAGGAACTCAGCGTGATTGATAGCGCCCTCGAAGGGCTTATCACGGATGAACAAGAGCGCGTTGTGCTAACGCTGCGCCGTACCGAACTGATCGGCGAGATCAGCACTGCCCAAAGCAACCTCGCCAGCATGACGCGCACACTGGTGGACATTCAGCAGCGCGGCACAGTGAATTTCATCCGCGTGGTAGAGCCGGCGCAAATTCCAAGCGCCGCCTCAAACGATAATCCGCTGCCGAGCATGATTGCGGCGGCAATCGCAGCGGTGACACTTGCCTTCGGCGCGGCACTGCTGCTGGAATATCTGAGCGATAGTCTGCGCTCGCCTGCCGAGATCATGCCGCTGCTGAATGTGCCGTTGTTAGGTGCTGTAGCGCCCTTTGGCAACAAGCGCACCTACAAGAACAAGCTGATCACCTGGACGCAACCGCGCTCCACCATTGCAGAGGCGTACCGCGCTTTGCGTGTGAACATCCTCTTTCGAGAGAACAGCGCCGAGGATGCCTGCCACGTCTACACAGTAACCAGCCCTAACCCTTCTGAGGGCAAGAGCGTGACGACCGCAAATCTCGCCATCACCTTTGCCATGACCGGGATGCGCGTGCTGCTCATTGACTTCGACCTGCGCCGTCCCGTGCAGCACAGTTTGTTCAATCTGCCCAACGCAACGGGTGTGGCGGATGTTTGGCGCAAGCGCGACGCTGGAGATCGCCTTGATGAGGCTGCCATTCGCCAGGAAGTGGCGCAGCAACTGCCGCGCATCATCCAAAAAACCGAGATTCCCAATCTGAGCGTCCTGACCAGCGGCAGCGTGCCAACCGGCTCCTCCGAGCTGATCGACTCGCCCCAGAGCCGCATTTTGATGCAGTTGTTGGTGCAGGGCGGCAACTACGACGTGATTCTGATTGATACGCCGCCCATCTTGGTGGTGACCGATACAACCATTGTGGCACGCCTGAGCGGTGGCAAGAGCATTTTGGTGGTTGAGTCCGGACGGACGCGGCGTGGTGCTGCTGTGCGTGCCGCGCAACAATTTACCAACCTCGATCTGCCATTGCTTGGCGTGGTGATCAACCGCCTGAAGGCACAGGATCGGGATGCTGGCTATGGCTACTACTATTATTACGGCTATACGCGCTATGATAATCCGCAAAGTAGCCCACCACCACCGCCTATCAATACTAGAGTAAATGACGTACAGCAGCGCTAACGATGACTACTCACGAACAAATAACACCTTCCGAATCTAACACCGTGCCGCCGAGCCTACCATCGGCGGCACGGCGTCGCCACCAGCGCAAGCGGCGCTCGCTAATCCCGCGCCGCCTGCGCCGTTTGGTCAAAGCACTGCCGTGGCGCGTCATCCTTGTGGCGTTGGTGCTGATCATTATTGTGCCGGGTGCGGCGGTTGCCGTCTTTGCGGCTGATTCATATGCCCGCGTCCGCGAGGCACTCACGAGCCTAGAACGCGTCCTCACCACGCTAAATGGGCGCACGCTTGCCACGGTGAGCGAGACCGACTTTGAACGGCTGCAAGCCAGCGTGAACAACCTCAATAATACATTGCAGCGCGCACAGCAGCAGACGACCCTGTTGCGCCTTGCGATCAGCTTCTCCACCGACTTGGATACACTGTTCAAGAGCTTGGATGCCACCAGCAGCATGACTGCCGCCGCTCAGAACCTTCTGGAAGGCGTTCGTCCAACGGTCACGCTGTTGGCGCGCAGCCAGCAGCCTGATGCGCTGCTGGCACAAGCGCGCACCGAAGAACGCCTGATTGAACTGCTGCGCGCCGCACAAGGGCGCTTTGAGATTGCACACGAACAGTTGGCGGCAGCCGAACAGGTCATCAATAGCATTGGGCAAGGGGCACTTTCCCAGAGCCAGTTGGCAGATTACCGCCAACTGGTGGGCTATCATGGCTTGTTGGCGCGCACCAACCGAGTCTTGATCGGCTTACCTGCGCTGATCACGGAAGCCTTTGGCGTCGAGGCGCCCAAGAACTACCTGCTGCTCTCTCAGAATAACGATGAACTGCGCCCGTCTGGTGGTTATATCAGCACCTATGGCTGGCTGCGCGTGCGTCAATTCCGCATTGTGGACTATGACTACGCCGGCACCAGCCCGCTCAGCCCGAATCCGCCGCCGAATGCGCTTGCCGCAACGCTGGACGTGCCGTCTTGGTGGTTCAAATCGCCGCACCCCATCATGGCAGCCTGGAGCGGCAGTTGGTATGCCGATTTCCCAAGCACGGCGCGCATGGCAATCTGGTACTATGAGCAGGGCGAGAATCCGCGCTCGCCGGTGGATGCCGTCCTTGCCCTTGATCTAACAGGCTTCCAAATGCTGCTTGAAGCGCTTGGCGAAGTGACCTTGCCCGACGGACGCAGCGTGAACGCTGCCAATTTCCGCCAAGTGGTCTATGGTGTGCGCGCTGAAAGCCAGCTTGAGCATAAAGACTTTCTGGCAGAAATTTACCGCCAAATCTTGAGCGAGTGGCAATCGCTTTCCGCCGAGCGCGGCGTTGCCTTGCTAACAGCAGCCGTGAACGCCTTTGAGCAAAAGCACCTGATGCTCTACTTTGCCAACCCAACGCTGAACGAGGTGGTTGAGCTGCTGGGCTGGACGGGCAAGCAGCAAGCAGGCAACGCTGATTACCTATTGATCGCCGATACGAACATGGGCAATAAATCCAACAGTTCGGTAAGCCGCACGCTGACCTACAGCACCACCATCCAACCTGATGGTACGCTGAACAGCCGTGCCGTACTGGATTATGATTATTCGGCGCGTGTGGCAGATTCCGATCCGGCGGTTGCGCCTGAGCATTATGGCTCACAGAAGGACTACTTCAGCCTGACGCAGCTCTATGTGCCTGTTGGCAGCCAGCTAGGGCGCGCCGTGAACCTGCAATCGCCGGTGACGGTGGATGATCAGCCGCAGCATACCATTTTTGCGACGGGCTTTGTGGTGCCATTTGATGAGCAGAAGCGTTTTGAGTTTAACTACACCGTCCCGAATGGCGTGCAGCCTTTCGGACTGTATCAGCGCTATCAATTGACGCTCCAGAAGCAGGCGGGCAGCCGTGCCGAACGCGCCAACCTACAAATCACGCTGCCCGTGGGCAGCCGCATTGTGAGCGTTACACCTGCCCCTTCGGACATCTTCTTGTTGGACGCGCCGATTGTGGAGTTCCGCCTGAGCCTGCTCACCGATCAACAGGTTGAGATCATCTTTGCGCCGCCGGAACCACCTGCACCCTGAGCGCATAAAAAAAGGCAGGTGATGAGCCTGCCTTTCTGTTTGAGCGCCTGTGCTTTACTGTGAAGGTGTTGGTGTTACAGTGCCAATCGGGATGACAGCTGTTGGCGTTTGGGTGATGCGTGGCTGGCGCGTGCCGGGACCGAAATCGGTGGGCAGCGGCACTTCGGTGCGTAAGCCAAGCCCGCTGGCAGATTGATCAATGCAGCTCAGCGCGAGGCTCAAGCCGCCAAGGCAATCTACAGGGCAGTTGATGACTGACTCTGCTGCGCCGCGCCGATTCGTCTCGCAAATGCCGTTTCCACAAAAGCCCACTTCGCTAAAGTCAGTTGGGCAATTCTCTGCCGTTTCACCATCCTCCACCTGCATGTTGCCGCAGGTGGCGGGCGGGATTGGGTTGGTAAGCGTGGCGCGGTAGGTGGATAGCCAATAGCTGCGGTAGCGTGCGAGCAGGTCTTCCAGATCAACGTTTGCCAAGTTAGCGGCACGGATCGCGTCTAGAATCTCCTGCACTGCCTGCTCATCTGCGTCGGCATCCAGTGCCGCATCATCTTGGGCGGGCAAGCCAAGCAATTCGCGCATGAAAACACGGACGTTCGGGTTTGAATTGCTGGTGAAAATATCACTCAGGAAGGCGCGGGTGGCGTTTTCGCGGCTTGTGTTGCCTGCCAACGGCACCAAGACAAGCGTCGCGGTGGTATTTTCGCTCAGCAGTTCACCTGTGCAGACGTTTGGCGCGGGATCAGGCAGCGTGAAATCCACAAAGAGGAAGTCCTCAACGGTCACTGCCAGTGATTGCCCATCGCCGGATAGCACATTCACAGCGCCTTCTTGCACTACCACTGCGCCATGCAGCTGCGGCGTGACCAGCGACCAAAACTGTGTGCCTTCCACGGTAATGCCCGCCGTTGGCAGCACCACTTGGAAGCGATCTTCAGGGCGCAGCGTGCGATCAACGCGGCTGAGCAGCTTGCCCACAATCTGGCTGATCGAGATGAGCGTGCCGCGATCTGCACGCTGCTGCAAAACGCTGACTTGCAATTGCGTGGTTGGGTAAATGTCTAGCTCAATGCCGCTGATGATGCTGAGTTGGGCAAAGCCATCAGCACCGGTGCGAATTTGATCGCCGACGCGGACAATTTGCCGCTCCGTGAGTGTTTCCCATGCTTGTGTGCCACTTGCCCGATATTGCACCAAGCCTGCCACAGGCTGCACAGAACCTGCGAAATTCTGCTGTGCTTCCACACGCACAGAGTATGATAGGCTTACCAACCATAAGCTAATGATCAGAGTTAGCGCCATAAGTGCCATATAGCGTGAAAATCGCATAGCGTATCCTTTCGATAATTCATGGAAACGTGCCACTTTCTTTCAAGCTCTTATTATACCCGAATCAAGGATTTTGAATGCATCTTTAAAATTAGGGGCGCGGTGAATTTTGTGCAGAGAACCCCTATTCCTGCTCCCTTTCCCCGCAAGCAAGGAAGGAGTATGAGGTGGGGCGGGAGCAGGCTTCCCCTCGCCAAAGCCTTTGGAGAGGGGGACTGAGGGGTGAGTCCTGCTGGGAAAGGGTGATTCGCATAAGCCGAGCAGCGGCACACCCTTGATCCTCACCACGCCCGCTGCATGAAGGCTATTGTCTAATTGCTCTGAGCAGCCTGATTTTGGCGCAAGGCAATGGCGCTATCAATGGTCTTGACCAGTGCGTCCATGCTGGCAGGCTTCGGCACGACCATATCAGCGCCAGCTTCCATACGGCGGGCCTCCAGATTGCTGGCTTGGTAGGCAGTGATGAACACAATCGGCATGTTGTGGGTGGTTGGGTGCAGGCGCAGCATCTTGCAGACCGTGAAGCCATCCAGTTGCGGCATCATAATATCCAGCAAGACGCAGTCAGGCTTTTCAATCTCTGCCAAGGTTAGGGCATAGGCAGGGTCAGAGGTTGTGATTACTGCGTAGCCAACGATCTCTAGCATCATCTGCAAAAGGTTGAGGGTATCTACCTCATCATCAACGATCAAAATACGTTTCATGGTTTGACGTTCCTAAGGCATAGGTGTCGGCGTTAGGCTGGGCAGCACAATCACACCACGCGATGGATCGGTTGCCGAAATGGCTGCCAACGCCGCAAAAATGGCAACTCCGGCGAATATGGTGGCGGCGGTGCGGTCGTCCCGTCCACGCAGCAACGCAAAGGTGCCGGGCAGCACCAGGACGAAAAAAAGAGAGTAGAGAAAATAGACCCAGCGTAGGTCTTCACCGGCGAGCGTTCGCAGCAACCAAACCACCAAGCCCGCCACGCCCAAAATCGTCCCCGACCACATGGCGCCCCAGAAATTGCCACTTAGTCCATCGCCGCGCAGCGCATTCAAGCCCGCCCACAGCCCAAGCGCAAGGCAGAATAGGATGTAGGCATTGCTGAGGATAGCGCCGAGTGTATCAAGAAAGTTCGTCATGGGTCGTTTGCGAGTCCTGTTTGTAGAAGGTTTGGGCGAATTATAGCCAACTCCGCGCCAGAATGTTAGAGGGTGGCAGGTGGAAATGGTGAAGATCAAGGGCATAAACTGCCAAAGGTGTGTGAAACACCGCGATCCCTTTCCCCGAAGGCAGAGAAAGGGCTGGCAGACCGCACAAGCACGCCACCCAGTAAAGGAAAAGCGGCAGCCAAGTTACCCTAGCCGCCGCTGTGAGGCTTTCCGCTGTGTGCTGATCATCCGATCAGGCTTGCCAACACCCATTTACCGCACCCAAGCCGAAGGGATTCAGCGACGGGAAGCACATCACCTAGAGAGATTATCGCCTAAAGTGGGGTTCTCACCACTTGGCGCAAGAATGCTAAGGATTGTTGGGCAAGCCGCGCTTTCCATGTGCCGCCATAGCGGGCTTGCTCTCCTGACCTCACACGCAAAGTTGTAAAACGAATTTGTCGTTATGGTTTCGGACATTGGTTCGGTTGAATGGCTTCCAGCACTCCTAAGATGATAAGTGCGTTCTGTGCTGGTCGCGGATGGATTTCCGGTTGTTTGCGTTAACTTGCTTTAACTGCTGTTGTGCGCTTTTCCAGAACCATCCGCCCATTCACTATACGGGATTGTTCCAGAAAAGCCCTAATGCGTACCCTGTGAACGTTGAGGGCGCGGCAAATGACCTTTTGCGCCGAACGTGCGGTGTATGGCGAACACTTTGCCGCCGCGCACGCTCAGGGCTGGCTCGTCCATGCCATACGTCGCGCCTGAAACGTCATCACTACAACTGGTTTGTTGAGACTGCATTGTTCCCTCCGTTATGGGATACATGCACTGTACATTGATTGCTGAACGCACTAAAAAGGCTTCTACCACGCTTGATCTGCTTCTTCGGTTTCTGCCGAGGGTTGCAGTTCTCTGATGGTCTCGTTGATTGTGTACGCTATATCTTGTAGCCACCCAATCACCTCCTCTGGAGACAAGTTCGTAACCTGTTCGAGCTTGCCTTCGCTCACCACATCGTGCAAGCGATCTACTGTTTTGAATAAGGACGCGAAGCGATCTTCCGTAAACAAGGTCTGGTAGACGCGAATGTCCAGACGATTGCTCAACATAAGCTGGTCACTCCCAATGGCACCGACAGACAAAAAAAGACGTAGAACCTCTGGTTTTTCGGCTCTACGTCTCCCGTGCTTGCTTTAAGGTGCGTTGCGGGTAAAGAACACTCCGCGTGAAGGTCGCGCTTGTTACGCGATGAGCCTCCTTCGGCATGTTCCCAAGACGTTGAACCGACCGTTTTTAATGTGCGTTGGATACATCTCATGCCAAACAGTGGCTGTGTATCCGCTCTCCGTTCGCTGCGTGTTAACGCTGATCAGGTTTACGAACTGCGTGGCGCGTGGATCATCCTGATCGCTGCGCCGTGGGCTGGGCAAGGCATCCGTCAGCCCTGCGCCGTTGCTTATGGCAAACTCTCCGCCTAGCAACCCTGCCAAACGTGGCAGTGGGGAACCCTGTGCCTTCGTAAAACCGCTGAGAGGCTTAGCGGTGGCGCCCTCGATGGCAGCGAGGCGCGCACGGACGACGAACGCCAATGCGCTCATCTTTCCGCCTGCAATTCCTCTCACCATTTGGCTAACCATGCTAAGCACGCCTTTCTAAAACGGTCTGGTCAAGCATTGCGAGAATACTCTCGCCCTTGATGAAAATACGCCGAACGCCTTCCGGCTGGCTGACGCGCAGATGTCCCGCGCTAATCAGCTTCTTGAGTGTGCTGAGGCTCACACCGAGCGCTTCAGCCGCTTCCTGTCTACTGTAGATGGCTTGTGGGTCAATGGGTTGTTTGCGAGTTTCACTACGCACCATCGCCCGTGCCTCCCAAGTGTTCACAGTCTAACATACGCCTCCTCTCCTTGTCAAGCACCTAGTTTGGGCAATTTTCGTCATCTGAAATGGTAGCACGTTTTCTAGAGTTCATAAAGGGTCAACAAAGTGTTAGACGTAAATGTTTTCTTGGAAATTTTAGGGTGTCTGTGAGGCAGAAAATCCTCCGCCTCACAAGGTTGAGTTTGGTTAGAACAGCCCAACAATATTCCCCTCACCATCAATATCCACCTTCTCGGCGGCGGGATGCTCTGAAAGACCGGGCATCGTCCGCATTTCGCCGCACAGCGGATAGATGAAGCCCGCACCCACGCTGGCGCGCACCTCACGGATGGGCAGCGTGAAGCCTTTCGGTGCGCCGCGCCGCGTCGGATCATGGCTGAGGCTCAGGTGTGTTTTCGCCATGCAAATCGGCAAGTTGCCTAAGCCTGCACGCTCATACATAGCGATTTGTTTCTCCGCCTGTGGCTCAAAGCTGACGCCATCGGCGCCATAGATTTGGGTGGCGATTGCCTCAATCTTCGCCTTGATCGGCTGCTCTAGATCGTAGAGGAAACGGAATTCGCTAGGCGTCTCGGCTGCCTGCACCACCATCTCTGCCAGCTCGATTGCGCCGTGTCCGCCATCGGTGAAATGGCGCGAAACGGCTGCACCAAGCGCGCCGCCTTCCACGGCGATGCGCCGAATCGCCTCAATCTCATCGGGATGATCGCTCTCAAAGACGTTGATCGCCACCACCGGCGTAACGCCGTGCAAGCGCACATTCTCAATCTGTTTGAGCAAGTTTGCCGCGCCTGCCTCCACATCGGCGATGTTGCGCTCCAGCATCTCCGGTGGCAGCGCTTTGCCCGCCACAATGCGGTAGCGCCCGCTGTGTGCCTTTAATGCGCGCACAGTTACGACCAGCACCGCTGCATCAGGCGCCAAACCGCTGTAGCGGCATTTGATGTTGAAGAACTTTTCCGCGCCAATATCGGCGCCAAAGCCGCTTTCGGTGATCACATAATCAGCGCACTTGATGGCGAACTGATCGGCAAGGATGCTGCTGTTGCCGTGCGCGATGTTGGCGAATGGTCCAGCATGGACGATAGCAGGCGTATTTTCAAGCGTCTGGAGCAGGTTCGGGCGCAGTGCTTCTTTCATCAGCACAGTCATTGCGCCGGCTGCGCCGATCTGCTCAGCCGTGACGGGCTGCTTATCCTCGGTGAAACCGATCACGATCCGCCCAAAGCGAGCGCGCATGTCCTCTAGAGAGGTGGTCAGGGCGAGGATCGCCATCACTTCGCTGGCAACCGCAATATCAAAGCCTGTCTCGCGCAGCACACCGCCTTCCACCCTGCCGCCTAGCCCAACAATGATTTGGCGCAAGGCGCGGTCGTTCATATCTACCACGCGCTTCCAGGTGATGCTATCAGGGTCAATCCGCAGCGGATTGCCGCGCATCAATTTATTGTCAATCATGGCAGCCAGCAGGTTGTTGGCTGCGCTGACCGCGTGAATGTCACCAGTCAGGTGCAGGTTGAAGGTTTCCATTGGCACTACTTGCGAATAGCCACCGCCGGCAGCACCGCCTTTGATGCCAAATGTCGGACCTTGTGAGGGCTGCCGCAGCGTGATCACGGCGCGCTTGCCGATGTGCTGCATCGCTTGCCCTAGCCCAACGGTGGTGGTCGTTTTACCTTCACCAAGTGGTGTCGGCGTGATGGCGGTCACATCAATATAGCGTCCGTTCGGGCGGCTGCTCAGTTTCGGCAGCGACTCAAGGCGCAGTTTGGCAACATAAGGGCTGCCGTAAAGGTCGAGATCATCAGGGGTTAAGCCCATTTGTGCGGCGATCTCATGAATGTGTTTTAAGTGGGCGCGTTGGGCAATAGCAATATCAGAAAGCATCGAGAGACCGATCCTTTGGGTCAATATTTAAGGTGCAGCACAGCCTGTGTGCCACCCTCATTATAGCGCGTGACGAGGGAAACCTTTACCCCACGCTCAAGTCCGTCCCGCACGCAGCGCAGGGCTTCCCACACCCTCCGCTTCCCTTTCCCCGCCGGCAGCTGAGGGGGCGACAGTAACTTTTGAGGCGAGCGGGTGGGCGAGGGTCAGCGTTTGGCGGATTTGCTGAAAGGCGTGCGAGGGCATAGATGTGTGGCAGTTTTTCGCGGTGTGGACGGCGAGTCTGGTGCGCACCCTGCGGCTGAAAGAGCTGGTGCTGGCGGTGGATGAGACGAAAATCGGCAACCAGTTCGGCGTGCTGCTGAGTGCGGTCAAAGGTGGGTTGCCCAAAG
>QWHC01000010.1 GCA_021404685.1 Chloroflexi bacterium CFX4
TGAGAATTCTAATAACTCTACAAGGCGCTCACGTGGAAGGTCTTCAAGAGAGATTGTCTCGCCACCCCGCCATTCAGCCATCGAACATGCTCCTAAACTCAAGGTAATTGCCATTGTCGCTAACCATTTGCTCAGCCTCATCCGCTTCACCCTCCTTGACTATTCTGATTATTAGACTCTGTAAGTGCTGTAGCGGCGGTTTATGGTGAAAATGTAAACGTCTCAGTTGCTATACTGCCCCTACCCCAGATTTCATATTCTTTTGCCAACCCTACTTGGTGCAATCTGCCCAACTCTATATCTTGGACGGTTGCCCCAGCCAACCCCGTTGATTTTTGTGAGTCCCAATTGTATCTATCGAACACATGCACCTGTGAATTTATGGTTACTTGCCACTGACCACCCGAAGTTGGCGTGACGGTAACCTCTGCACCATAGGTGTAGGAAAAGCTACCCATAGCGTAATACCAGTTCTCCAAGGGTTTGTGATCTGAGAATATCTCCTCGCCGCGTTCGATGTGCCTGCCTGACACATTTTCAAAATCGAAAAGTTGCCACGGTGTCGTCAGTTGAAAGCTGAATGTTCCTGTTTCACCATTGTTGATGCGCTCTTGAATCTGACTGAGGATATCTGCTCGGAACTCCACATAATGGTCTCTAAGGGCTTGGTCAAAAGGTAGGATGTCGCTACGCATTCGGTCTACCTCCACATCCAGAGACTCACCAGAATTACCTAAATAATGATGCATGTACCTTGCCGCGTCGACTCGTCCTGTTAGTTCTGATAAGAACGCATTAGATCCCCATTGCCGCCACAGAGCATGATCACCCGCATGAGCAGGCTCAACACCATGTTCACCAGAACCCTCATCAGGTTGTAACGGCGGTGGTGGCGGCGGTGGCGGCAAACTGGGTTGGTCATCAGTTTGTTGAGGTGGTTTAGCCCAAACACCGTCTTTAGCAGAGGCTAATAAAATCTCACCCTCTGAGCCGCCCACAAAGAGCGCGCCTGCCTCACATTCAGCCGCCTGAAAGCGATGCGCGATGCTATGTGTGGCGTGGCAGGCTTCCTCCAATGCCCTCACAAGGCGCGCTCCACCGACGGCAGCACTCAGTCTTTCATCTCCGCGTAGAACTGGTCAGCGCCGCGCCCGCGCCAGCCACCTGCTGCAAGCTGATCAACCTGGCGTTGAAGGGCGTTCAAGAGTTGTGTGGTGGTGTTGGCGTGCTGCGAAAACACGACTCACAGGCTTTACCGACAGCATAATCCATACAAATACGAGGCGCACGCATGGCGGCTCCTTAATTTAATTATGGCTTGTATTAGATTGGAGAAACGTGAAGGAGGCGATGTGAAAGGTATTATGCACAGCGCACAAGCGGCTCTCCAAAAGCTATGGAAAAAACGCCGTTGAAAAGTGGAAAATTTTAATGAATCTTTTTGGGAAATTTATAATGTTTTTATGAGTTATCCCGCCGCACTTTGTGAAGAAACCGTCACAAGTGCGCCGTGTGCCGTCATAATTTTGCCGAATTGACCTGCTAGACTGCTCTTGAGGCTTATCAGAGTGAGGTGTTTTATGGCAGTTTTAGAGGAAAAAGCAGGCACAGTCAGTCGGCGCGGCTTTCTGAAGGCAATCAGCCTAGCTGGTTTAGGGCTGGCAGTGCCAATCCAGTGGGCAGGCAGCACACGCCGTGCCGCGGCGGAAGGCAGGCTTGATCCGTTGCGGCATGTGCTGAGCCGCCTGACGTGGGGCGCACGCCCTGCTGATCTGGAGCAAATCCGTGCGATGGGCATTGAGGGCTACCTCGATTGGCAGCTTCAGCCTGAGGCGATACCCGATCCAACCATCGCGCAGCTTTTGCAGGATGTGCCAGTCCTTTCGGCAAGCTACCGAGAGGCACAGCGCCAAGAGGCGGAAGATTGGCAGCTTGGCTATACGCTGATGTGGACTAGGCTCTACCGCGCCGTTCACAGTGAGCGCCAGCTCTTTGAGCGCGCCGTGGAGTTCTGGACGGATCATTTCAACGTGCCAATTGGCGACTCTGCCGCCGAGAAGCTGATTGATGACCGTGAAGTCATCCGCAAGCACGCTTTCGGGCAATTCCGCAGCTTGCTGTTTGCCTCTGCCCAAAGCCCTGCCATGCTCTACTATTTGAACAACGCCAGCAGCGATAAAGAGCATCCCAACGAGAACTATGCCCGTGAGGTGATGGAACTGCACACGCTCGGCGTAGCGGGCGGCTACACTGAGCAAGACGTGAAGGAATTAGCGCGCATCCTCACCGGCTGGACGGCGCGCAACGGCACCTTCTATTTCGACCCTGAGATGCACGACTATGGCGAAAAAACGCTGCTAGGGCGCACCTTTCCAAGCGGGCGCGGCATCGAGGAAGGCTTAGAGGCGCTCGATATGCTGGCAACGCACCCTAGCACAGCGCAGTTCATCGCCACCAAACTGTGCCGCCATTTCGTCAGCGACTCACCGCCGCCAAGCCTTGTTGCCAGCACTGCCCAAGCCTTCAGCGCCACCGATGGCGATCTGCGCGCTGTGCTGCGCCACATCTTCACTTCTGCCGAATTTATGGAGAGCGGCGGGCAAAAACTGCGCCGCCCATTGGAATATGTGGCAGCCGTTATGCGTACCACCCAGCTTGAAGTGGTAGAGGATTACTGGCTGCTGCTGAGCGCGCTGGAACAGCTTGGACATTTGCCCTTCGGCTGGAAACCACCGAACGGTTATCCTGACGTGGCAGCCGCCTGGCTGAACACCAATAACATGCTCATGCGTTGGAAGATTGCCTTTGCGCTTCCCATCATTAGCATGGGTTGGGTGGATGGAATGTACACGCCGCTGGATAGCTTGGTCAGCAGGTCGGATACCGCTGCGGACTTGGTGGATGCGGCTTCTGCTGCTGTGCTGCCTGCCCTAAGCCTCGATCCACAAGATCGCGCCCAACTGATCAGCTTTGTGGCAGACACAGCAGATCAACGGTTGCGTCCGCACGAACGGCGCGACAAACTGCCTGCCCTTGCCGCTTTGCTGATTAGCTCGCCCTATTTTCAGTGGTGCTGACGCGCCGAAAGGAATCTTACGATGAAAACCGTGAACGTGAACCTACGCACACCCTCGCGCCGCCAGGCATTGGGTATGTTCGGCGCGCTCAGCGTGGTTGGCTTGAGCAAGGCGCTTTTTCCGTCGTGGATGCCGCGCCTTGCCTTTCGGCGCAGCGGCGCGCCGGGCGATGTCTTGGTGGCAATTTTCCTGCGCGGCGGCATGGATGGCTTGAATGTGGTTGTGCCATATGCCGAAGGCGCAGCCTACTACGATGCACGCCCAACGCTTGCCATTCCAGAGCCAAGCCGCGATCCGCTCAGCGCCATTGATCTAAACGGCTTCTTTGGCTTGCATCCCGCCTTGCGCCCGCTCAAGCCCATTTACGAGGCGGGCAATCTGGCGATTGTTCATGCCTGCGGATCGCCCGACCCGACGCGCTCGCACTTTGACGCGATGGAGTTTATGGAGCGCGGCACGCCCGGCGCCAAAAGCACCCGTAACGGCTGGATCAGCCGCCATTTGGAGTCGGCAGCGTGGCAGAACGATTCACCCTTCCGCGCTGTGGGCATTGGCACTATGCTGCCAACTTCGCTGCAAGGTGGCGTCTCCGCCCTTGCGCTCAAATCCATTGCCGAATTTCATCTGGGCGGGCGTGAGGATCAGCTTGAGGCGATGCGTAGCGCGTTGGCAAGCCTGTATACCTATGAAGCAGGCAGCGGCGCGGCGAGCGAACAATTGGCAGCCCACGCCAAAGATACCTTCGCCGTGATGGATATGCTGGCAAGCCTGAACGCCGAGCGCTACGTACCAGCACATGGCGCGCAGTATCCGGATAGTGAGTTTGGCAAGGGCTTGCAGCAGATCGCGCTCTTAATCAAGGCGGGTCTTGGGCTAGAAGTCGCTTGCATTGACTTGGGCGGTTGGGATACGCACGAGGAACAAGGCGGTGCGGAAGGGCACCAAGCGGAGCTTTTGGCGGAATTGGCGGAAGGTCTCGGCGCGTTCTATGCCGATCTGCGCGACCACATGGCAAATGTGAGCGTGGTTGCCATGAGCGAATTTGGGCGGCGCGTGGCGGAGAACGGCAGCAAAGGCACCGATCACGGGCATGGCAACGCGATGTTTGTGTTGGGCGGCGGTGTGATCGGTGGCGTTTATGCGGATTGGCGCGGCTTGCAGCCTGAAGCACTTGACGATGGCGACCTGCCGATCACGACCGATTACCGTGATGTGCTGGCGTCGGTGTTGGCGCTGCGCGTGCTGAACCCTGCCCTTGAGCATGTGTTCCCAGCTTATGCGCCCAAGCTGCTGCCGATTGTGCGTCCGCGTTAGGGCAGAAAAGCAGAAAAGAGGTTGCTATGTTCCGCAAAATTGCCTTGATCCTATGTCTGGTGCTGTTGGTGCTGCCGCATGGCGCGCTGCACGCGGATGACAGCACCGATGAGGCACGCGCTATTGCGTTGGCAGCTGCGCACCCGCGCCTTGCCGCCTACCTTGCCGAAGTGCCGAACTGGTATGCCCTTGCCTACAATCCCGAAGCGATGCGCCAGATTTGGCGCGTGCAGTTCTACGCTGCCAACCACGCTGCGATTGCCAGCGCGGATGTACACCTTGACAAAGGGCGCGTCTATTGGTTGGAGGTGGATTACAGCCACGCCAGCCAAGCCACGCAGCGCAAAGGTAGAGAGGCTGCCCTGAACTTTGCCAAAAATCACCCTGATGTGCGCGAACTACTGGGTGCTGCTTCGGATAGATACGAGGCATGGATCGAGTATGAGGCGTGGCGCGGCACGTGGGCAATCTATATGTGGTACGCCGGCGATGTGGTGCAGGTTGTGCTGCGCTTTAACAGTCCGAATCCGTTCGACTTTGCCGAGCCAGAGTTGGTCGGCATCACCTTTCCGGAACTGCTGACGGTTGAGGCATGGGTCAGCGCACGCCAAGCACAGGCGATCACGCTGGCAGCCGCCGCCTCGCAAACGGCTGCCGCACTGCGGGAACATGCGGGCTGGCAGGCAGAAGCCACGCCAGAGGGAACGCCAAGCAGCGCGGTATGGCGGGTCACTTTTAGGCATGGTGAGCGCACCATCGCGCAGACGTGGGTTGATCTGGCAAAGGGTGCCATCCTTCGGGCAGAAATACCCTAAAAGCGCACCGCCGTGCTATGATTCCCCATTATGGAGACACGCCCGATCATTTTAATTGTGGACGATGATGAGGCAATCCGTTCCGCCCTTGCTGCGCTGCTTGGGCGGGCGGGCTTTCAGCCGATCTTGGCGGCGGATGGCGCTGCGGCATTGGCGGCGGCGCGGGCGCAGACACCCGATCTTGCCCTGCTGGATGTGGTGCTGGATGAGGCGCAACCAACTGCCATTGGCGGGCTGGACGTGCTGCGCGCCTTACGGACGTTTGAACGCTTCATCCCAGTCATCATGCTGACTTCGTATGCTGAATGGCAAGTGGAAAGCCTTGGGCAAGGCGCCATCGCCTTTGTGACCAAGCCCTTTGACGCCAACGCCCTGATCGGGCAAATTCGGGCGACGCTGAACGCTGTGGCGCACATACGGCGTGAAGCACAGCAGCAATCGCAAGCCACCAGCACACTGATCCATGTCCGCGATCTGGTGATCGATCCGCTGCATTTGCGCGTGACGCAGCGCGGCACAGAAATTGACCTGACGCCGCTTGAGTTTGCCCTGCTGACCTTCTTGGCGCGGCATCCTAACCGTGAATGGACACGCGAACAACTGCTTGATCAGGTCTGGGGCTACGAGTGGGCAGGCTATCCGCGCACGGTAGATCGGCATATTGCCGCGCTACGCCGCAAGCTGCACTTGGAGCGCGATGATTTGATCGAAACGGTGCATGGGTCGGGCTATCGGTTGGTGGTCTAAATGCGCGCTGGGCTGAGCCAACAAGAGCGGCTGATAGGGTTGAGCAGAACAGGGCTGGCTGCTGTGCTGCTGGGCATGTGGCTGCTTGTGCCACTTTTTGGCGTGCAGGGTACACCTGTGCAGGCAGCGCCAATCCTGATCCGCGCTTTGAACGTGCCGCTTTTGGTCTGGGCGGTGGCGGCTGCCAGCCTAAGCGCGCTGAGCTTATTCGGGGTTGGGCGCTTGTTGGGCGCTTCACAGCCATCGCTGCTGCTGCGCCTTGTATTGGGCTGCCTGTGCCTAATCGGGATCGGTGGGCTGCTGTGGGTTGGGATGCCGCACGCACTGGGCGTTGCCAACCGTGTGTGGCTCACCCTGAGCGCTGCCACACCGGGCGCGCTGTATTGGTTTGTGGCGGCGCTCGGCATCTCGGCGCTCGCCCTGATCGCTTTCGGGGTGATGAGCGCAAGCACAGTGCGCCGCCAACGGCAAGTGCGTGCCTTGCGCCAGTTGGCGGATGGCTATTTAGAAGTGGCAATCGCGCTGTGCGATAGGCGCGGTCGGCTGCGCTATGCCAATCCGCGTGGTGTGGCATGGCTCTTTGGTGCCGATCAGCGCTTGCGCCCCGAACTGCGAGAGGCAGCCCAGAGCGCCCTTCGCAGCCGCCGCAACACCGCGCAATTCCTGACCATTGATGAGAACACACGCTTGAATGTGCAGTGCGTGCCACAAAGTCGGACTCTGCTGGGCGTGGTTGCCGCGCAAAGCGGCAGCGAGGCAGCGCGCAGCAAGTTCTATGAGCAGTTTTTGCGGCGCATCGTCCATGATATGCGGAATCCGCTGGCGGCGATCATCGCGCACGCGAACAACTTGCGGGCTGAAATCTTGCCCAGCCCGGAGAGCGCTGCACGCGCCGCCGCGATCATTGAGAACGAGGCGCAGCGCCTTACGCGCCTTGTGGATTCGCTGCTCTTTGATGCGCGCCTTTCCTATGTGCCGCCCGCCCTAGAGCCGCTTGATCTGGTGGATGTGCTTGAGGAAGTGCTGTATCAGCATGAGGAACGTGCCGCCGCCGAAGACAAGACCCTTCAGCTGGAAATGCCGCCCAGCGCGCCGTGCATTGCCGATCACGATCTGCTCATCCGCGCCTTAAGCAATTTGGTGGAAAACAGCCTAAAATATTCAGAGGCAGGCTGTGTGGTGCATCTGAGCCTGAACGCCTATGATCAAGGCTATCAGATTGTGGTGCGGGATAGCGGCAGCGGCATTCCGCCAAGCTACCTACCCGATAAGATTTTCGAGCCGTTGGTGCGCGCCCGCCCGCGTGAGGGTGGCAGCGGCAGCGGCTTAGGGCTGGCAATTGTGAAGAAGATTGTGCTGTTGCACCGCGGCACACTACAGGCTGAGAGTACTTTAGGCGAAGGAACGACGATCACACTATGGCTGCCTGCCGCACCCTGAAAAGCACTGTGCGCTTATGGTTGCTGTTTGCTTTGATGGCGTCTGCTTGTGGCGTGCGTGTGGAGGTTGCGCCGCAAACGCCGCCACCACCGACTGCGACTGCCATGCCTGCCTATAACGAGTATAACGGGCTAACACGCGGTGTGGCGGCGCCACGTTTCACATTTTCAGGGCAGGGCGGCGCACGAGTTGCCTTGTTTATGCAGCCCGCCATTGTGGATGTTTACACACTGCGTGAACGCTATGTCTGGTTTCACGCCGATTATGACGCCACCTGGTACGACTCGGCGCAGGGCAATGCACGGCTGCGCCTCAGCCTCTACAGCCGCACGGACTCCACGCAAGCCTGGATCGCGCTCAACAGCGGCGAACAGGAACTCACCACGCTGGCTGCGCCCAACGCACAGCGCAGCGAGATCGGGGCGACTTTCTATCCTGAGCAAAAAGGTGTGTTTCACATTCGGATTGAGCTGGCTGCCACTGTTTTCACGCCCGATCAGCAGTTCAATCCGTTAGAGGCACGCGAACTGCGCGCTTTCGTCTTCAGCCCACCTGATGAGGGCATTAACCTTGATCCAAAGGGACTCACGCCGCGCTTTGGCGTTACCAGCGCGGAGCGCCCCTTGCTGGATTGGCGAGCGTGGCTTGGCAACCCTTGCGAGTATGTGGACATCGCACCTTCGCCAATGCAGGAAGGCATCGCCCGTGCCTGTGAAGCTGTGGCGGCGGAAGATGTCACAGCGGTTGCGCTTGCGCTGCGCCAAACAGCCGATGCGCTCTCGCCGCGCCCTACTGATGTGGTGCTGCGCGCTTGGCAGTCCGCGCTTTGGAGCGCCGCCGCACTCACCTACGCCCAGTTAGACGATCTGGCGGCGGCAAAAGAACTGTTCGAGGCAGCCATGCAGGCTTGGCAGGCTTTAGATCGCCCGTTTGAGTTCAGCGTTGCGCGCCACAACCTTGCATATGTGTGCGCCCTTGAAGGGCAGACCGAAACTGCCCTGATCTATTTTCAGCAGGTGCAGGAACTGCGCGCCCAGATCGGCGATGAAGGCGGCATGTGGTTGGCACAGGCAAATCGCGGCTATTTGGCGGACAACCGCGATTTGTTGTGGTCGCCGCGCAGCTATTTCGAGACAAACGAACTGCCGCAATTAGAGATCGTCAACCGTTGGATTGCAGCCTTTGATGAGTAGCACCGTGAAGCACTTCGCCCGCACGCCACCTTTACCTGATCGCGGTACAATCAAGCGTTGGTAACCTTGCATAGAAGGATGGATGGCATGGAGACGATCCGCGTCACAGTTTGGGGCGAGTTCCGCCACGAGAAGAAGAACCCACAGGTTGCAGCGCTCTACCCTGACGGGATGCATGAGACAATCGCGGCGGCGCTGCGCGCTGATCCGCGTTTTAGCGTTCGCACCGCAACACAGGATGCGCCTGAACACGGCTTGAGCGAGGCTGTTTTGGCAAACACCGATGTGCTGACATGGTGGGGACACATCGCGCATGACGAGGTTGAGGATGCAGTTGTGGCGCGTGTGCAAGCGCGTGTGCTGGATGGCATGGGCTTGATTGTGCTGCACAGCGGGCATTTCTCTAAGATTTTCAAGGCACTGATGGGGACGACCTGCAACCTGAAATGGCGCGAGGCAGGCGAACGTGAGCGCATTTGGGTGCTAGAGCCAAGCCATCCCATTGCGGAAGGCTTGGGTGAATATTTCGAGCTTCCGCAAGAGGAGATGTACGGCGAACGGTTCGATATTCCCGCGCCGGAGACGCTCGTCCTGATGAGTTGGTTCAAGGGCGGCGAAGTCTTCCGCAGTGGGTGTTGTTACACACGCGGCAAGGGCAGAATCTTCTACTTCCGTCCCGGCCACGAAACCTATCCAACCTACCACGATGCCAACGTGCAGCGCGTGATTGCCAATGCGGTGCGTTGGGCAGCACAACCACCTTCACCGAAGGTCATCTTCGGCAACTACAAGCCCTTGGAAACGTTGGAGTAGCCTCAAATGCGTGCGATAGGCGCCCTGTTCACATTGGTGTTCCCTGCCCTCATCTTGGGCGTGCTGATTGGGTTCAGCCTGGCGGCACCGCTGGGCGGTGATATGCTTGGCGGTGTGCTAGGGCTAACGGGCGGCATAGCGGGCTATGCCCTGTTGTGGCGTGCGTTGCCACGTTGGGCGCGTCGGGTGCTGGCAGTCTTGCCTATCCTTGCCCTGATCGGCGGCGGCATTTTTGCCTACACCCAACTCTATGATCTTGGCATGGTTGCGCCAAGTGATGATTATATGGACGCCTATCACCGCCTTTACCGCGCTTTGTACAACCACTACCCATACTTTGAACAAAAAGGCGTGGACTGGGTCGCCAACTATCGTCCGCACGCGGCAACGATGTTTGAAATCGTCCAGCGTGGCGACGAGGCAGCCTATTTCCGCGCCATCGCGGACTTGCTGGCGTCGCTCAACGACGGGCATACTGCCTTAAGCGACCCTTATACACAGGTCGAACGTTGGTTTGGGCGTGCGACGCACATCGAAGGGCAGGCTGTGCTGACCACGCTGACCGAGACGGCAGAGGCGAACGGCTTGCGCGTTGGCGATGTGCTACTCAGCGTCAATGGCGTGCTAACTGAGCAGGCATGGCGTGCCTTGCCGCCTGATCTGCGCGTTGGTTCTACAGAGTGGAATCAGCGCGGCAATGCTTACCAATTCCTGTTAGCGCTCACGCCCAGCACGCCAACCCTGACGCTGGAAGTGCGTGGCGCAGATGGCGGGACGCGCCAGATCACATTGGACATGGCAACGCCTGATCAGGATAGTGCTGCACCGCAGCCTGCCATCAGCAGCCAACGCTTGCCTTCGGGCATTGGCTATATCCGTGTGGCGCGCTTGTGGGAACGTGAGCATGAAGATTTAATTGCAGATTTTGATGCCGCGCTGGCAGCCCTCAGCGATGCGCCTGCTATCATCCTTGACCTGCGGCGGAACGGCGGCGGCAACTCACGCTTTGCCGATCAGATTGCAGGGCGTTTCCTCGCTGAGCCGTTCAGCTATGGGCGCGATGTGTTCCGCCAACGCACGCCGAACCATTTTTGGCGGGCAGAGAGCGTTTATACGGTAACACCTCACGCGAAGCGCTACAACGGCAAACTTGCCGTGCTGATTGACGAACGCTCTGTGAGCAGCGCGGAATGGCTGATTGCTGCCCTTGCCGATAGCGGACGCGCTCAGACGGTGGGACGTACAACAGCAGGCTCTAGCGGCAACCCGATCAGTTTTCCGTTGCCCAATGGTGGTGCGGTGCGCTTCTCAACCGGCGCCTTCTACCGCACCAACGGGCAGTTGCTTGAAGGCATCGGCATTGCGCCTGATCTGCCCATCGCCTGGACGCTTGAAGATGTGCGAAACGGGCGCGATCCCGATCTGGCAGCGGCTGAGCGCTTGCTCAGTGGTGCGCCCTAAAATTCCGGCGGGCTAGGAATGATCGGCGGCGGCGGCGCAGGGATGAGCGTTGTGCGCCGCTCAGCCGCCTCGCCCGCAGTGCGCCATTCATCAGCCAAAGCGCCTGCCATGCGCGTTAGCTCTGTGCCGCCCAGCGCACCGGCAATGGCTGCCACCATCTCAGGGCGCGTCCAGACGACCGAGTCGATCTGGACGGCGCGCCCGCCTGCCTCAAAGAAATCGCGCACATCATCAGGATGATGCACGCCGCCACAGCCAATGATCGGCAGGCTTAGGCGCGGCGCAAGCTGCCCAACAAGCCGCATTGCCAAAGGTTTAAGCCATGTGCCATATAATCTGCCGCCCACCAACTGCCCGCTCAGCGGATCGCGTGTGGTGCCACGCGGCGGCGCGGCAATCACTAAGGCATCTGCGCCGCCATCGGCAGCGGCAGCCGCTAGATTCGCCGCCTGATATAAGGGCAGCTTTGCCAAGAGCGGTAACTGCGTGCGCGCCCGCACTGCGCCAACCACCGTGCGCGTTTCGCGGGCGGTCAGGGTATCGTGAATGCCCAACTCAATGCCGCTGATTTGATCTTGCTGCTCAAGGAAGGTGGCGCATTCCGCCATATCGTCGGCTGTGCCGAACAGGTGTATGACGATAGGCGTTGGGCTGGCGCGCCACTTGGCAGCGTATTGGCGGTGCATTTTATAGATGCCACCGTTTGGCAAGCCTGTGTGAATCAGCACGCCGCTATCAATTGGCACAACACGGCTGCCATTTGCGGCACGGCGCGGCTTCAGCGAGATTGGATTGGTGACCAATGCGCCGAGCAGTTTGAGGTCAATCAGCTTGGCATATTCACCCGCAAAGCCGAAGGCGCCCGCAGCACCCATCAGCGGCGGATTAAGGTGTAACGTGCTTTTGCCGGCGGTAATTTCGAGCATAGTTGGTTAGCCTTCTGTGCTGCTGGGCAAATTCTGCAACAGGTTAACGCTGAGCAAATCGAACGCCATGCCCTCCGTGCAGGCAGGCGCATCTTCGCCGCTTTGCAAACGCACAAGGCAGGCTTGGCAAGCGCCGATTCCGCAGGGCATAGGCGGCTGAAAAACGCCATAGACATACTCAGCAGCGGGCAGTTGGCGCACGGCGCGCACTTCTTCCAACAGGCGCCAATAAGCGGGTGCGTCGTAAGGCGGCGGCGCAGCCGCAAAAATCTGATCTGCCCACAGAATTTGCTGCCCGCGTTCAGCCCATGCCGCATGATCGGCGGCGCGTGTCACCTCCACCGCTTGCGGTAGTGCCGCCAGGGGATAATGCCCCGCCTGCCCGATCAGTACAAGCGCCACAGCCGTGCCACGCGCTAGGGCAGTGTGCAGCAGCAGTAAGAAAATCGCGGGTGTTGCTTCATAGGCAAGCAGCAGCAATGTGCGTGTCGTCTCGCGCAGTGGGAAGGGCTTGCCGATTGGTCCGAGCAAATCCACCACCTGATTAGGCATATAAACATGCCGCGCTGGGCGCTCCACCACGATCACCGCGCCGCGCTGTTCGACGGGCAGCCACGCCTCACGCAGATACGGGTCATAAGCGGCAGCCACCCGCGCCAAGAAAAACTGCCCGCCGCCTAAGGTGCGGTGTGCCTTATCCACTGCCAGTTCAAGGCGCTGAATGCCCGCCGAAACGCGCCTAACCCGTTCGATAATCGCCTGCGCTTGGTGCATGGTGCAATCCTATGCGAATATTGTGCGCCTCTAGCTTACTGGCAGATGGGTTGTGGCGCAAGGTGCAGCAAGGCGGGCGTGGTGAAACACCTTTCCCCGCCCGCAGGGAAAGGGAAGCGGAGGGTGTGTCAAGGACTGCGCCGCGCCATACCCTGGGGGCTTACCACACCCACGCTTGTGCATTAAGTTGCAATTGCGCCGCGCACAGTTTACACTCTGTGTAGGATCATAAGCGCTTATGCGCGCAGACAGAGCTTGCCGATTTTTGGGTAGCGCCGCTTGTTCAAAGCTGCACAATATGCTTTTTTAGCAGTGTGCTGCCGCACAGCGCGTATTGAAGGCAACCTTAGCGTGTGGTAACATTAGGCGCTAACCAATCAATCTTTTTTTCACGTTCCACAGTTCCACAGGGAGTTTTACAGGATGTCGCCATCTGGCAACGGCACAAACTATGCAGAGGCACTGCTCGAACAGCTGAAGGGCTGGCAGCCAACCATTCGCTCGGTAGAAGTTGGGCGGGTGTTGGAAGTTGGTGACGGCATTGCCCGCGTTTCGGGCTTACCATCGGTTAAGCTGAGTGAGCTGGTCGAATTTTCCAACGGCGTGTTGGGCATCGCCTTCAACCTTGAAGAAGACAACGTCGGCGTCATCATCATGGGTGAGTACATTCACATCCGTGAGGGCGACGAAGTGCGCGGCACCGGGCGCATTGCCTCTGTGCCGGTGGGTATGGGCTTGATCGGGCGCGTGGTGAATGCGCTTGGGCAGCCCATTGATGGCAAAGGCGCCATCCAGGCAAGCGAGTATTACAACGTGGAGCGCATCGCGCCCGGCGTGATCGAGCGCCAAGACGTGGATACGCCGCTGCAAACCGGCATCCTCGCCATTGATGCCATGTTCCCGATTGGGCGCGGTCAGCGTGAGTTGATCATCGGCGACCGCCAGACCGGCAAGACGGCAATCGCGCTTGATACAATCATTAATCAGCGCGGGCAGGATGTCTTCTGCATCTATGTGGCAATCGGGCAGAAAGAGGCGCAAATTGCCGCAGTGCGCGCTACGTTGGAGCAATACGGCGCCATGGAGTACACCACGATTGTGGTCGCCTCTGCCTCAGAGTCGGCGGCGCTCCAATACCTCTCGCCCTATTCCGGCTGCGCCATGGGCGAATGGTTCATGGAGAACGGCAAGAACGCGCTCATCATCTACGATGACCTCTCCAAGCACGCTTGGGCATACCGCCAAGTGTCGCTGCTGCTGCGCCGTCCGCCGGGGCGCGAGGCGTATCCGGGCGATGTGTTCTACCTGCACAGCCGCCTGCTGGAACGCGCCGCACGCCTTTCGGAAACACGCGGCGGCGGCAGCCTGACCGCACTTCCCATCATCGAGACGCTGCTCGGCGACGTTTCGGCATACATTCCCACCAATGTGATTTCGATCACCGACGGGCAGATTTTCCTTGAAAGCGACCTGTTCAACGCCGGTCAGCGCCCTGCCATTAACGTCGGTATCTCGGTCAGCCGCGTCGGTGGTGACGCACAGCGTAAGGCGATGAAGAAATTCGCCGGCCGCATGAAAGGTGAGCTTTCGCAGTTCCGCGCCTTGGCAGCCTTCGCGCAGTTCGGCGCCGACCTTGACCGTGCGACGCAGCAGCAACTGGAACGCGGCGTGCGCCTGACCGAACTGCTTAAGCAGCCGCAGTACAACCCAGTCCCGCTGGCGGATGAGGTCATGCTGATCTACGCCGGCACACGCGGCTACATGGATCAGGTCGCCGTCGCGCAGGTCAACACCTGGCGCGCTGAGTTCTTGCGCTACATTCACGCGCAGTATCCGCAAATCGGCAGCAGCATCAGCAGCGCCGAAACAAAATATGACCTGACTGATGAGATGGAGAACTTGCTGAAGAAGGCGTTGGATGACTTCAACGCGCAGTGGCAGCAATCACAGGCAGCCAGAGCCTAAGCGAGGTCGGAATGCCTAATCCACGTGAAATTAAACGCCGCATCCGTTCGGTGAAGAACATTCGGCAGATCACGATGGCACTGGAGGCGGTTTCCGCCTCCAAAGTGCGGCGTGCCACGGCGCAGGCGCTTTCGGCACGCGCCTATGCCAATACGGCGATGCAAGTCCTCACCGATATTTCAAGCGCCAGCGGCTCTGTTACGGCGCTGCACCCACTGCTGGCAAGCCGTGAGAGCATCGGCACTGTCACCATCTGCCTGATCACCAGTGATCGCGGCTTATCGGGTGCTTACAACGCCAATGTGATCCGCGTGGCGCGCCAATTTGCCCAGCACCTTGAAAAACCGGTGCGCTGGGTCGCCGTTGGGCGCAAAGGGCGCGATGCCTTAGTGCGCCTGCGCGAGAACGTTGAGGCAGAGTTCATCAACTTGCCCGCCTGGTGGACGATTGACGCGATGCGCCCGATCCGCCAAGTGCTGGTGGAAGATTTTCTAAAAGGCTACTCGGATGAGGTCTACGTTGCCTATACCGAGTTCATCAACACGCTGACGCAAAAGCCGATGGTGCAGCGCTTGCTGCCGCTGGCCTTTGATGAACAGAGCGCGCTCAGCCGTCCTGATTACTTGAAAATGATGGAAAAGCCTGAGAGCAGCGTCTCGGACTACCTTTTTGAACCAAGTGCTTCGGCGATCCTTGAGGAAATCGTGCCGAAGTTTGTTGAAAACATCTTGCTAGAGCTGATTCTGGAGAGCCAAGCCAGCGAACACAGCGCACGCATGGTCGCTATGCGGAATGCCTCAGATAACGCGAAAGCACTTGCCGATGACCTGAACCTGACCTATAACAAGGCGCGGCAGTCGGCAATCACGGCAGAAATTCTGGATATTGTGGGCGGTGTGGAAGCGCTGCGCGGACAAGAACGCACGGCGGCAGCCGAAGAGTCGGTTCACTAACATCGCTGTGGCATCTAAGGCGTACCTGATTCAAACAGACTAGGGAACAAAAACACCTATGGCAACTTCAAACGAAATCAAGGGCAAGTTGGCACAGATTCTTGGCGCGGTGGTGGATGTGGAATTTCCCACCGACGGCAAACTGCCCGATATTTACGACGCAATCCGTGTGCCGGTGGAAGGCGCGGACGATCTGATCCTTGAGGTGCAAATGCACTTGGGCGGCGGGCGCGTCCGCACCGTGGCGATGGATAGCACCGACGGCTTGGCGCGTGGCATGGAAGCCTACGCCACCGGCGCGCCGATCAGCGTGCCAGTTGGGCAGCCTGCCCTTGGGCGCTTGTTCAACGTGCTTGGGCGCGCCATTGACCAGCAGGGCAGCGTGACATCCGACACCTACTATCCGATTCACCGCTCCAAACCGAATTTTGATGACCTGACCACGCGCCCTGAAATGTTCGAGACGGGCATCAAGGTCATTGACCTGATCGCGCCCTTCACCAAAGGCGGCAAGATGGGCGTGTTCGGCGGTGCAGGCACCGGCAAAACCGTGACGATCTCCGAACTGATCCGTTCGGTGGCGGCCGTGCATAGCGGTGTCTCGGTTTTCGCGGGCGTTGGTGAGCGCACCCGTGAAGGCACGCAGCTTTACTACGAGATGAAAGACGTTTACCGCGTGATTGACAGCACGGTGATGGTCTTTGGGCAGATGAACGAGCCGCCCGGCGTCCGTTTGCGCGTGGCGCTGACGGGCTTGGCACACGCGGAATACTTCCGCGATCAGGGCAAGGACGTGCTGCTGTTCATTGATAACATCTTCCGCTTCTCGCTGTCTGGCTCAGAAGTTTCGGCGTTGCTTGGGCGTATGCCCTCCGCCGTCGGTTACCAGCCCACGTTGGCAAACGAGATGGGTAACCTGCAAGAGCGCATCGCCTCGACCAAAGTCGGCTCGATCACGTCCATGCAAGCCGTCTATGTGCCAGCCGACGACTACTCCGACCCGGCCCCGGTGGCAACCTTCACGCACCTCAACGGCACCATCGCCCTAGAGCGCGAGTTGGCAGCGCAAGGTCTGTTCCCGGCTGTTGACCCGCTGGCAAGCAACAGCCGCCTGCTGGACCCTGCCCTGGTCGGTGAGGATCACTACAATACGGCGCGTGAGGTGCAGCGCGTGCTGCAACGCTATAAGGACTTGCAGGACATCATCGCCATCTTGGGTATTGAAGAACTGCCCGCAGAGGATAAGGTGCTGGTGGCACGCGCACGCCGCATTCAGCGCTTCCTCACCCAGCCGATGTTCGTGGCGGCGCGCTTTACAGGGCGCGAAGGGCGCTATGTGCCGATCAAGGAGACCATTCGCGGCTTCCGCCTGATCCTGAATGGCGAGTTTGACCACGTGCCGGAGCAGATGTTCTACATGGCAGGCGGCATCGAAGATGTGATCGAGCGTTACGAAGAGGCGAAGGCAAAAGGCGAACTCTAGGAGCAGCGGCTGCCGTGCCGTGCGGTGCGGCAGCACACCTACGGAAAAGGATACAGTATGCCAATTCGTGTAGACATTGTGACCCAAGAAGGTCCGCTGTTCAGCGAGCCTGAAGCTGATATTGTGGTGCTGCCCGGCTCGGAAGGCGAGATGGGCGTTCTGCCCGGCCATGCCGCGCTGCTGGCGACGCTTGGCTTTGGCGAGCTGCGCGTGCGGAAGGGCAACGCCGAAGAGAGCTTCATCGTGTATGGCGGCGTGGTGGAAGTGCGCCCAGAGCGCGTGATTGTGCTGGCGGATACCGCCGATTCGACCTTTGAATTGGACGCCCAAAAAGCACAAGAGGCACGCGCCGCCGCCGAAAAAGTGATGCGCGAAGGCGTGCCGCCTGATAAGACCGCCGCCGTCATCCAAGAACTGCGCCGCGCCAACTTGCAGGAAAACGTGATGCGCCGCGTGCGGAACCGCCCGCCGACCATCCGCATCCGCGAGTCTGCCAACGGCAATGGTGACGACAAGAAAAAAAATAGCTAACACACTAGGCGGCTGTGAAAAGCCGCCTCATGATTTTTAAGGAGGCAGTCTATGCTTTCACCCGTCAAAGCGCTTTCGGTAGAGGCGTTTGATCAGTTTGTTCAACTGCCCGAAAACGCCGAAACGTTATACGAATACATCGGCGGTGAGGTTGTCGAAGTGCCATCTAATCCTTTTGCGTCAAAAATTTCGATCATCATTGCAAGCGCACTCTTTCAATTTGTGGCAGAACGGCAGCTAGGTCACATCACGGGCGAAGCCGGCGGCTACATCGTCTCTGGCGAACGCTACGCGCCTGATGTGGCATTCCTGAGCAAGGCGCGCCAAGAATCGCTCGCCACGGAAGGCTATAACCCAACGCCGCCCGATCTGGCAGTCGAAGTAGATTTCCCTTCCACCTATCAATCACAGCGCCAGTTGCGGATCAAGATTGCGAACTACCTTGCGGCGGGCACAGAAGTTTGGCTGATCCCGCCTGAGGCGCGCCAAGCCGAAGTGTATGCCCCGAACACGCCCGTGCGCCGCCTCGCTGAAAGTGATACACTAGAAGGACGCGGCACGTTGGCAGGTTTCAGCTTGCCCATGAAGCGCCTGTTTGCCTAGCGCCGAACGCCAGTCGGTGCTTTAGCGGCGCAGCCCTGCGCCAGACCAAAGATTTTTAGCATGTCCCTAGAAGTTGACCTCATCACGCCTGAACGCCTTTTCTTTCACGAACCTGCCGCCGAGAGCGTCCTTGTGCCGACTACCCAAGGACAACTTGGCATCTTTAGCGGTCACGCGCCGCTTATGAGCCTTGTTGGGATGGGTGAGCTGCGCGTGCGAACGCCTGAGGCAGAAGAAAGCATCGCCGTCTATGGCGGCATCGTCCGCATCTGCTGTGACCACATCACCTTGCTCGTAGACTCTGCCGAGTTCGCCTACGACCTTGATCCCGAGACAACCTACCTGGCGCGCCTTGCCGCCGAGACCGACTTGCAAAGCAACGCTTGCCCAGAGACGCGCCTCGCTTTGCAGCGCGCCAAACTGCGTGAGCGCCTTGCGCGCCGCGTGCAGCAGCTAGAAGCGCCGCGCCTCCACAGTGTGCCGTTGGACGAAAACGGCCTGCCCAAAATAGCGCCGATGGTGCCGCGCTTGCCCATCGAACTTGATGCGCCGCACTACAAGCCCGACTCCGAATCCGGGCAGGACAGCCCCTTCGGCTGAGGTAGACCTATAAATTGCCCTCAGCCAAACCAAGCTGAGGGCAACCGAAACGGTGTCTTAGCCTATTTTCCGCCGCGCATGGCAAGCGCCGCCGCACCAATCAGGCTGACGTCTTCACCCAAGATTGGTGGCACGATCTGCAACTGCCAATCGGCATAGTGGTAATAGGATTCGTCCAGCACGTTATTCTTGATTGCCTCCCAAGCCGGCGCCAAGAGCAGATCGCCCGCGCCTTCCGCCACACCGCCGCCCATGATGATGATTTCAGGGTTGAACAGATGCAGCAACGTGACGATGCCCAAGCCCACCATCATGCCCGCACGCCGCAGCAGTTCTAAGCCCAGCGAGTCGCCTTTGCGCGCCGCCTCCACAACGTGCCGCGTCTCCACATGGCGAATATCGCCGCCCGCCAACGCCAAAATTGCTGAGTCGCGCCCGCCGACGATTGCCACCTGTGCCTGACGCGCTATCGCGCCGCCTTGCGCCTCTTTTTCAAGCGATGTGGCGCGCACCTGCCCGCATTCATAAGTCACCATCGCTAGGTGACCGCCTTCTGCGCCAAAGCCGCGCCAGCCCACAATCGGCACGCCATCCACAATGATGCCCGCGCCAATGCCCGTGCTGATGGTTAGGTAAATAACGTGCTGAAAGCCTTTGCCCGCGCCGCGCTCATACTCTGCCAACGCGGCAAGGTTTGCATCGTTGCCCAAATAAACAGGCACGCCAAGCGCTTCTTCAAGGCGGCGCTTCAGCGGCACGTCGTGCCAGCCCGCCAAATTCGGCGGACGGGTGATCACGCCCGTCTTCAGGTCAATCGGACCCGGCGCAGAAACACCAACCGCCGCCACCTGCTCACCGTCTCTTGCCCACACCTCACGCGCTTGCGCCACAATGCGCCCGATAACAGCCTCGACGCCTTCTTCATCTAAGGTGAGCGTCTCGGTGCGCGCCAAGCGCTCTAGGTTAGCCGTGTAGCGCGCTGCCCGAATGCGCGTGCCGCCTAAATCTATGCCAATGTAAACAGTGTCTGCCATGCCGTGCAGCCTTTCATGTTCTTTTTGCCTAAGTAAGCATCCTGCGGCTGATCTTATCCCTGAGTGCCGCACGAGACAACACCTAGCCCGTCCGCACGCCTATTCTTTTAGCCCATATTCATAGCCGAACTGCCAGGCGTGGTTGTCCATCGGCAGATCAGCAAGGTGATTGCGCCGCAAGGACTCGAAGCGTGGGCGCATTTCACCAAGCGAATCGCCGCCGATCTTTTCGAGCAGCGCGTTTGCCAGCACAAAGGCAACCATCGCCTCGATGATCGGCACACCACGCGGCACTTGGCAGAAATCGCTGCGCTCATAGTCAATTTGGCGCGGCTCACCACTCGCCAAATCCACCGATGCCAACGGTGTGAGTGTAGTGGCAATTGGTTTGAGCGCAGCGCGCAGGATGATCGGCTCACCCGTGGTGATTCCGCCTTCCAAGCCGCCGGCGCGGTTGCTCTGCCGAGTCAGGTTGCCATCGGCATCGCGCCCAATCGGATCGTGAACGGCGGTGCCGCGCCGCCGCGCCAGATCGAATGCGCGCCCGATCTCTGCGCCCTTCACCGAGTGAACGCTGCCAATTGCCGCCAAAAGCTGCCCGTCCAGCTTGCGATCCCACTGCACGTGCGAGCCAAGGCCGGGTGGCACGCCAAGCGCCACCACCTCAATCACGCCGCCCAGCGTATCCTTCGCCTGAATGGTGGCGCGAATGGCAGCGTGCATCTGCTCCGTGGCGGCAGGGTCAGGGCAGCGCACATCACTGGCTTCGGCGGCGGCAAAGCGCGCCTGATAGCTTGCCGCATCGGGCAAGTCGGGCAAGTCGGCGTCAACATCGCCAATGCTGGTCACGTAACCTTGCACCTGAATGCCAAAGGCTGCCAGCAGGCGCTTACAGACTGCACCAACGGCAACGCGCATTGTTGTTTCACGTGCGCTGGCACGTTCAAGGCTTAGGCGTAGCTCACGGTAACCGTATTTCACGGCGCCGGTCAGGTCGGCGTGTCCGGGGCGCGGCACCGTCATCGGCGCAATCTCTTTGTGCGCCCAGTTGCGGTAATCGCGGTTCTCCACCAGCAGGGCAATCGGCGCGCCGGTCGTTTTGCCTGCCACCACGCCGCCGCCGAAATGCACTTGGTCTTGCTCAATCGCCATGCGTCCGCCGCGCCCATAGCCTTGTTGGCGGCGGGCAAGCTCCGTGTTAACGTCGGCGGCGGTCAGCGGCACATCGGCAGGCATTCCGTCAAGGATAGCAGTTAAGATAGGTCCGTGTGATTCACCGGCGGTTAAAAAGCGCAGCATGTGGGCAAATTCCTCTAAAGTGGCTGAATGTGTGGCAATTTTACCGCAAAGTGAGCGAAAGGCGGCAGATCGGGCTAGGCTTTGGTAGACTTGCTGAGGGAGAACGAAACAACTGCTTATGACACTGATCACCCTTCCGATTGATGAAATACGCGCCCTGCTAACAGCCATTTGCAGGCAGCGCGGCTTGACGGCTGACGAAACAGCGCTGATTGTCGAAGAATATCTTGATGCGGAGCTATGCGGCGTGCGTTCGCATGGCGTGCTAAAAATGCTGGCGCTGCCCGCCGCTATCCGTGCGCGGCAAGGCACACCACAGATCATACAGGATCGTGGCTATGCGGCATTGGTAGATGGTCAGCGTGAGCTGGGCATTTTGGCAGCGCATTTCTGCACGAGTCTTGCCATTGAACGCGCCGCTGAGCATGGTTTGGGCGTGGTCGCCCTGCGGAACGCGGCACGCTACGGGCGGATTGCGCCCTTTGGCGAGCGCATCGGGGCGGCGGGCATGATCGGCATCATCATGAACGTAGGCGGCACTTTTGCCGCGCCGCTGCATAGCAATGCGCGTGCGTTGGGCGTGAATCCGCTATGCATTGCCTTGCCACGCGCCAACGCTGCGCCCATTGTGGGCGATTTTGCCACGACAGAAGGCGTGTGGAGCGAGGTGATCCTGGCGCAGCTTGAAGGGCGCGATCTGCCGCCTAAGCGCTTCATTGCGGCGGATGGCAGCTATACGACCTTAACCCAACAGGCGCACGCGGTGCGAACTTTTGGCGGCGCCAAAGGGTTCTTGCTGAACCTGGTGATTGAGGCGTTATGCAGCGCCCTGATCGGCGCACAGCCTGCCTATAAGACACAGACAGAGTATGATCTCGGCTTCGTCTTCCTAGCTTTCGACGGCGCCTTGTTCCGCGCTGATTCCGGGCAGGTTGCCCAAGAAATTGCCGATCTTGCTGCAATGCTGCTTGAACTACCACCCAGCGAGGGCGAACCACTGCGCCTGCCCGGTGACCGCAGCCGAGCGCAGCGCACCGCAGCCTTAGCACGCGGCAGCCTTGATGTGCATGTGGCATTATGGGAGCGCCTTCAGCGTTTGGCGGCTGATCCACAAGCGGAATAAAAGACAAGGCGGGAACGTTCCCGCCTTGCTGCGTGGTGAAGCCTAGAAGTCTTCTTCTTGCTTCTTGCCGCGCTCGATCACTTCGGGTTCGGGCATGATGGTGCTGTCTTCTGTGGTTTCTTCTGCCGAAGCACCCGTCAGCGATTCCACGCGGGCGATCACGTCGTGGGCATCCGACAAATAGACCACGCCACTGATCGCGGGCAAATCCGCAACAGTCAGCTTGGCGCCAAGCGCCTTTAGCCGAGAGGCGTCCACTTCAATATGGTCAGGAATGTTAGTCGGCAAGCACTCAACCTCGACCGAGACAATCGGATGCGCCAGCATCAGGTCAGCGCCAAGTTTCGGCACGTTCACCAACAGGATCGAGACCTCGGCGCGCAGTTTCTTGCTCAGGTCAACCTTGAGGAAATCCACGTGCAAAATATCGCGGCGGATCACGTCGCGCTGAACGGCGCGCACAAGCGTATCGTGCGTGTTGCCATCCACAGTGATATTGACAAGGTGCGTGCCGCTGGCTTTTTGCAGCACAATTTCAAGGGCGCGGCGCTTGCAAGTGATATGGATCGCCTCTCCCAAGCCGTAAATGACTGCCGGCACAAGATCAGCGCGGCGCAGTTGTTTCACCTGCTTGCCGATGATCGTGCGCGGCTCTGCTTCCAATGTATAGGTTTCCGCCACGAGCGTTGACTCCTCTTAGCTTAGATATGTCAAAATCTAATCGGTCATTGTAGCCGAGAGGCGGCAGCGCGTCAAGAGAGAGTCTAGGGTAATGCTGCATCTCTCTATCCTCTCACAACCCTAGCCCTGCCTTGACGCCAAACTGCCAATCATGCTAGAGTCAGCGTTAATATCGCTTTGTCAGTTGGCTGTATAGGTCCGCATGATGCAAGTGCCTGATCCGCCTTCCGTCTCGCGCTCTGGCAATCGCCGTTCATTGGTAGATTTGCTGGTGCAGATCGACTCCGATCTGCTGCGCGCCCAAACCGCCGAAGAAATCTTGGGTGCGCTGCGCCCGGTGTTGGCATATTATCAGGCACAGCGTGCCAAGCTGCACTTCCTCTACACTGATGCACACAACCGCCCAACCGAGGCGCGCCTTGTGGCTTCTCTGCGGCAAGATGGCAGCCTTGAGCCGCTAAGCAACTTGCCTGCGCTCACCTTTCGCCTTGCCGAGTATCCCTTTGTGGCGCGCACTGTTGAGCAGCGCCAGCCCTACTTTATCGAAAATATTTTCACGCACCCTGATATTGATGAGCAGATGCTTGCCTACGCACGCGCTGCTGATTACACTGCCATCATTGCGCTGCCGCTCTTTGTGCATGAGCGCTGGCTCGGCTTCCTCTCGCTGGACTGGCAACAAGCACAACACTTTAATGATGCAACGCGCATTTTCTTCAAAACGTTGCAGACCAATGTCGCTGCTGTGGTGGCAGGCTATCGTTCTTACATCGAGCGCGAAGAGGCACACCGCGAAATCGAGCTGCTCTACCGCATTGGCAGCGCTGTCAACGCTGCCCAAACCTACGCAGAGCTGATCCAAGCTGTGGCGCGTTATGCGCCAATGCACCCCTACAGCCTTTCGATCACACATTTTGAAAACTACGATTTGCAAAATGCCACCTATGCCGAAATTGTGGCAGTCTGGGGCGCCAACCGAGATCGGTTAGGCACACGCATTCCCGATCAGGCGTTGTTGCCCTTATCCATGCACAGAAAGCCCGTCATTGTCACAGATACCGCCGATCTAGCGCAGGTTAGCCCTGCCGTCAGCGAGACCTCCCGCGCACGCGGCTATCGCGCTTTCCTCTCCGTGCCGCTCACCTATGGCGAAACGGTGCTTGGCGCGTTGAATTTCTTCTCGGATAAGCCGCGTGACTATTCAGCCGCAGAGCAGCGCCTTGCCAAAGGCATTGCCGATTTGGTGGCAGTCGCAATGGATCGCATTCGCCTGCGCGAGGAATCGCTGCGCTCACAAGCGCGCACTGAATGCATCGCACAGATCAATACAGCGCTGCTGCTGGCAACCGATGAGGCAGACATTGTGCGCGCCTTTGCCAGCTACGCCGCGCAGCTCGGCGCGGTGAGCGTCTCGCTTAGCTATATCGAACCCGGTGATACACTCAAGGTCATGCGGCTTGCGGCTGTCTATAGCAAAGACGGCGTCCTCACAAATTTTCCGCTTGCCACGCCGGCTGTTTTGAATGGTAAGTTTTCGGCGCAACTGCTCAAGCGCGGTGAGCAGCTTGTCTGTGTGGAAGATGCTCAAACCGATCCGCGTTTGGACGCACAAGAACGCGCTGCCTTAGTGGATTACGGCATTAGCGCGATGGCTTCCATGCTGCTCCACAGCGGCGGCGAATGGGTTGGCGTGCTAAACATGAATTGGGATCACCCACGCAAGTTTCACGAAGATGAGCGCACCGTTTTTGAGGCGATTCTGCCGCCGCTTGCCTCGGTGGTTGGGCGGCGGCGGCTGTGGCTTAAGCAGCTTGAGACCTTAGCGCAACTGCGCCAACTGGATCGCCTGAAGGACGAATTTCTCTCCAACATGAGCCATGAACTCCGCACACCGCTGAACGCCATCATCGGGCTCTCTGATGTTATCTTGCAAGGCATGGATGGCGAACTGACGCCGCGGATGCACAATGACGTACAAACCATTTACAATGCCGGACAGCAATTGCTCGCCATCGTCAATGATGTGTTGGACATTGCCAAGATCGAGGCAGGCACGCTGACCTTGCGCTTTGCCGCCATTAATATCTGCACGCCGCTGCGCGAGGCGTTGGAGACTGCCCAAGTGATGGCAACCACCAAAGGTATTTCCTTGATTGCTGACCTCTCGGCGCAGTTGCCGCTTGTGCGCGCCGATGCCAACCGTATCCGCCAAGTGGCGCTCAACTTGCTGACCAATGCCATCAAGTTCACAGATCGCGGCACGGTCACCCTAAGCGCCTATGCCGAAGGTGATAGAGTGATTTTCTGTGTGCGTGACGAAGGCATCGGCATTGATCCTGCTCACCACTGCCTGATTTTCGAGCAGTTTCGCCAAGTGGAGGGCAGTTTGCACCGCCGTAAAGGCGGCGCCGGCTTGGGCTTGGCAATCAGCAAGCGCTTGGTTGAACTGCATCAAGGCAAGATCAGGCTGGTAAGCGCGCTTGGCAAGGGCGCTACCTTCTACGTCAGTTTACCTGCTATCCAATAGTACGATCATGAGCGGATCACACATTCTCTATGTTGAAGATAACGAGTCTAATGTGCTGGTTGTTCAGCGCGTCTGTGAGCATTTAGGGCTGCCTTTGCAGGTTGCCACCAATGCCTCAGACGCGATTACCAGCGTGTTGGAAAGCTGTCCGCGTCTTATTTTGATGGATGTGAGCCTGCCCGATGTAGATGGGTTGGTGGCTACGAACATGATCCGCAACTTGAAAGCGCCTATCGCAAGCGTGCCAATTATTGCGCTGACCGCCAGCGCGATGGTTGGTGACCGTGAGCGCTGCCTTGCCGCAGGCTGCAATGACTATTTGGCGAAACCGTTTCAGGTGCGCGCCCTTGTTGGTATACTCGAACGCTATCTAAACAATGGAGACTAATACCTTTATGATTGCCGTTGTGATCGAAGACAACCCAACCTCGGCAGATATTATCTGCCGCCAGTTCAACGCGCTTGGCTTCAGCGAAACGCACGTCAGTGGCACGGCTGAAGGCGGCATGGAGCTTGTTCAGCGCGTGCGCCCAAACCTCGTCATTGTGGATGAACGCTTGCCCGATGCCAGCGGCACGGAACTGGTGCGCGCCCTTCGCATTTTTGATCCAAACCTCGTGGTGGCGATGTGTACCGTCATTGATGATGAGGAGACCATCCAAGAGGCGTTCGAGGCGGGCTGTAATTACTACATCGTGAAACCAAACGGCTTACGGCGGCTGTGTGATGAACGCAATTCGCCAAGCGCTATGCTGGATGTCGGTTCGCAAGTCATTTTTCGCTAACGGTGCATGGGCTAAATTTAACGTTTAGCCCATGTTTGGCTATACTTGTCGTGAAAGGCGACGCGCACCTTCACCTTTCAGTATCGTTCATCGTGCAGTGAGGGTCACTCATGGCAAAAATCCTGATCGTGGAAGATGATACAACGCTGGCAGATACACTGGTGGATAACCTCCAAGAAGAAGGCTACGAGGTGTTCAGCACCCGCGATGGCGAAAACGCCCTCGCCCTGATCCGCAGCAAACTACCCGATCTGATCGTACTCGATATCATGCTCCCCACCCTTGATGGTTTAAGTGTTTGCCGCATTATTCGCAAAGACCCAACCACACTCCACATTCCCATTATCATGCTGACCGCACGCGGCACAGAGGTAGATAAGATCGTTGGCTTGGAAAGCGGCGCTGATGACTACGTGGTGAAACCGTTCGGCTTGGGCGAATTTTTGGCGCGTGTGCGCGCTGTGATGCGCCGTATGCCCGGACGCCCCACCTTGCAAGACGAACTGCTCTCCGGCGATCTTCGGATAGACCTTGCCGGCAGGCGTGTTTTTCGCGGCAATCAGGTGCTGCACCTGAGCCATAAAGAGTTTGATCTGCTCTCTGAGCTGATGCAGAATCAGGGCGTGGTGCTTTCCCGCGATCTGATCCTTACCAAGGTGTGGGGCTACGAATATTTTGGCGATAAGCGCACTGTAGATGTGCATGTCCGCTGGCTGCGCGAGAAGATCGAGGATGATGCCAGCAATCCACAGCGCATTGTGACCGTGCGCGGCGTCGGCTACCGTTTTGAGGGCTAAGCGCACCGTGAGCGATGTTGGCTTTTTTGCCCTGCTTGGGCTGCTAGGCGTCTGTGCTGTGCTGTGGTGGCGGCTTGGCGCAGCCGTCCAGCGCGCTGAACACCTCCAAGGGCGGCTGGATGGCACGCGCCGCGAGCTAGACGCCAGCCGCGCACGCCTCAATGTGCTGCAAGGGCAGGCAACTGCACTGGCAGACGTGCTGTTTGATCCGCTGCTGGTGGTCAACGTTAGCACGGCGCAGCACACTGTGATCGCCCTCAACGCGGCAGCGGCAGCTTGCTTCAAGCTGGATGCCTTCGCCGCACAAGGGCGCACCGTGATGCAAGTGACGCGCCACCACGAGATTGACTCGTTGGTGAGCGACCTTGCCAAAGGTGTGGAGCAGACCGAGATGCAGATCATGATTGAAGATAGCACCTTCCGTATGCGCGGTGCCTGCCTTGGTGAAGGCAACCAACGCCTTGTGGTCGTCGCCTTGCAGGATATTTCCGAACTGCTGCGCCTTGCCCGTGCGCGCCGCGACATGGTGGCGAACTTCTCGCACGATCTGCGTACACCGCTCAGCAGCATCAAACTGCTGATTGAATCGCTCCAAATGAACTTGGGACGCAGCCCAGAACGCGACCGTAAACTGCTGGGCAAGTTGGCAGGCGAGGCAGATAGCCTGCACCACATGACCCAAGAACTGATCGATCTGTCCATGATTGAATCCGGGCGCGCCATCATGCGCCTTGTGCCTGTGCGTGCTGCTGAGGTGATTGACAGCGCGCTCAAGATCATGGAGACGCAGTTCGACCAAAAGCGGCTGCGTGTGGTGCGTTCAGCCCCTGCCGATCTATGGCTGCTGGCTGATCCTGATCAAGTTCGGCGCGTGCTGACCAACCTGCTGCATAACGCCGTCAAATTCACGCCGATGGAAGGGCAGATCACCTGTGAAGTGCATCCCGTTGAGGACTACTTACAAATCAGCGTGACCGATACCGGCACAGGCATTCCACCGCACGAACGCGCCCGCATCTTTGAGCGCTTCTACCAAGTCGACTCGGCGCGCACCGGCGGCGCAGGTAGTGCCAATCGCGGCGGCACGGGCTTGGGCTTGGCAATCTCCAAACACATTGTGGAAGCGCATGGCGGCAAAATCTGGGCAGAGGCAGGCTTGCCACCCACTGGCGCGCGGCTGTGCTTCACGTTGCCGCGTGCCGATGCACCCGCTGCTCAGGCAGCGCCCAACAAAACCGCGGCGCCGCAGCACACTTGATGAATGTTTGCTATAAAGTTCTGGAAAGCGTGGCAAAGCCTTTACCGCCTGCTATACTCTCACCTCTATGATTTAACACACACGATGAAGTACGAAGGTATCCTGAGCTATGGCAAATGCAAAAGCCCCGAAAAACGCCGCTGCCTCCACCAAGAAATCGGTGAAGGAACGCCGCGCCGAAGCGCTGCGCCGCAAGCAACAGCAGCAGGTTGTGCTGCTCGCCGTCATTGGCGCTGCCATCATCTTAGTGGTCGGCTTGTTTATCGTCATTTCTTCCCGCCCTGTCGAGGCGCAAGTGGCGGAAAGCATCCCCAATAAATACACCGAGATCACGTCGCAAGGCTTCTACGGCACCACCCCTGAAGGCTACTACTTCATTGGCAACCCAGAGGCGAAAGTGACGATGGAGATGTTCTCCAGCTTTAGCTGCCCTGCTTGCCAGCAATATAAGCGCAGTTACTTTGATAACATCAAGGATAAAATTACCAACGGCGACGTGAAGTTCGTCTATATCCCCCTCACGCGCTACGGCAGTTTCCCATCCGAAGGCATGGCGCGCAGCGCGATCTGTGCTGGCGAGCAGGGCAAATTCTGGGAAATGCACGATGCCCTTTTTGACTGGGCAGGCTTGTATGGCAGTGCCGCCAACGATGCGCGCTATGGTCTTTCCGGCGCAGAGAAACTCGGCTTGGATAAAGATAAGTTCTCTGCCTGCTTTGGCGATGCCAAAACCACCGAAATCCTCCGCAGCGCAGAAACACTCGCCACGGAGCGCGGCGTAAACGCCACACCCACCGTCTTCTTGAACGGCACCAAAGTCTACCCTGAGCTGGCAAGCGGCGGTGCTGCGCCCGGCTTGAGCGAATTGCGTGGTCTGATCGAAGCGACGGTTGCCAACTAAAAGGCGGTTGCATGGCGCACATTGTGCTGGACGCGCACCAAGACCTTGCCTGGAACATGCGCGATCTTGATCGCGATTTCCGCCTGAGCGCCTACGCTAAGCGCAAGGCAGAAACAGGGACGCCCATCCCTGAAAAAGAAGGGCTGTGCATGGTTGGCTTGCCAGAGGCATTGCTAGGGCGTGTGGCGATCATCTTCGCCACACTCTTTGCCAATCCGCAAGGCAGCGCCTACAGCCTGCCCTCACGCCATATGTATAGCACGCCGACGGAAGCACACCAGATCGGCATGAGCCAGTTGGATTACTATCACCAGCTGGCAGATGAACATCCACAAATCGCCCTGATCCGCGATCAGCGCGAATTGGATGACGTGCTTGCCACATGGCAGCCCGACCTGCCGTTTGAGCAGCACAAGGTTGGTTTGGTGGTGCTGATGGAAGGCGCTGATCCGATCCGTGAGCCACAGGCGTTTGAGGAATGGTATGCGCGTGGCGTGCGGATCGTCGGCTTGGCGTGGAGCCAGACGCGCTACAGCGGCGGCACGGCAGCGCCCGGCGGCTTGACGAAAGCAGGGCGTGAACTGCTGGAGGTGATGGCGAGTTTTCATGCCGTGCTGGATGTTAGCCACATGGCGGAGCAGGCATTCTTCGAGGCAGTGGATAGCTACACGGGGCAAATCATCGCCAGCCACAGCAATCCGCGCCGCTTCCGCGACTCGGATCGCCACCTCAGCGACGCCATGATCCGCCGTTTGGTGGAGCGCGGCGGCGTGATCGGTATTGTGCCGTACAACAACTTTCTATGGCAGACGGAGCAGCGCCCAACGCGCAAAGCAGAGGCACCGCTAAGCCGTGTGGCAGATGTGATTGATCATATCTGCCAGCTTGCAGGGTCGGCGCGGCACGTTGGCATCGGCACCGATTTTGACGGCGGCTTTGGCGCAAACAGCACGCCTGAAGGCTTGGATACGGTGGCAGATTTGCTCAGCATCGCGCCGCTCTTGGCAGCCCGCGGCTATAGCGAGGCAGATATTGCCGCTATCCTCAGCGGCAACTTTTTAGGTGTGCTGCGCGCCGCGCTGCCCTAACCGCTCAAGTGCGGCAGGTGTTTATTCACCTGCCGTTATGCTTTTCCTTCCCAAAGCAGCCACACGGCGCAGGCAATTCAGCGGCGGATAGCACGCATTGCTTGTCTCGTAAGGCAGTCGGTGTTAGGATCAGTGTGGTTGTGAAAAGTGTAAAGCATCTTGGGAAAGGCTCTAGCCCTGTGAGCGATCATACCCAAACCTTTCAGTTAGAGCGCTTCAGCCTGATGATCCCTGCTCAAGCCGCAGCGCCCGCCTCCGGTCATCTCATCTCGCGCACGGCAGGCATTCGCCCAGAGCATGTTATTGAGGCGCGCCGCATCGCTACCCTCACGCCGCAGCGCGCTGCCACACCCTTAGCGCCGCCGCCCGTCACGCTTGGTCTGTTCCGCAGCGATACAGTGGACTACGTAGCGGCAAAAGCACTGCCAACCAGTGACGGCAGCACCGCCATCCAATACCTAATCGTGCCGTTCGCTGTGCTGCGTGCGCTTGGCGGCAATTTGCGCGTGCTGGAAGGCTTTGCCCGCGAGCCATTCCCGCCGCCCAATGAGGCGCTGACGCCCTTTGTCATTGCAAACCCACAACCGCCCACCGCCGACCAACAGACCGACGATCTCTTAGCGCTGCTGGGCTACTGCCGCAATAACATCCGCACGGTCAGCGGACTGTTGGCAGGCATGGTGCAAGGGCTAGGCGTAATTATCACCAACGCGCCCGCTTCTCTGCGGGATAGGCTCACCTTTGTGCAAGGGTTGCTGTGTATGCTGCCTGCGCCAGTCCGCGCTGCCGTCACCTTCGCCACGCACAGCCCCGAGCCTGCCCAAACACACGCGCAGATAAAATTTACGCCCGCCCTCAGCGAACTCCCTGACCAGCACGTCATCTTTGATTGGCGCACCCAAACGCTCAGTGGGCAGCCCGCTGAAGATGCCTACACCAAATTCATGCGCGCCCAGCTCCAGCTCGATACCTCACTGGTCATTGAGCAGACCGAGAAATTGGCGCGCACCGCCACTTGGCGCGCCATGCGCCGCGAGACGATGGCAAGCGCCTTGGCGTGGGCATCCAAGCGCGCCGCACTGGATGAATTGGTATTGCAGCGCCAGCCGGCCGATCGGGCGATGGTGGCTGCCGTGCTGCGCGAAGACCCAACCCTCTCCGATGAGCTGCGCGTCGCCTACTGTGGGCATTTGCTCTCGCTTTCGCTGGCGCTGGGCGATTACAGCCACACCGAGATGATCCCTGCCCTTGCCTCCCAGAGCAAAGAAATTGCCGATACCGTCTATGAGCAGTTGTGGTCGGCTGCCAGCGGCGAACGCGCCATGGATGTCTATCATCTGGTCTCGCGCTGGCTGGCAGAAGCACCGCACGGCGCTGATCTGAGCCGTTGGCGCCCACTCTTAGCAATGGCAGCCAATGCACGCGCTAACCTGCTGCTCAGCGCGCCGCCGCGTGAGTTTGCCGCCTTCCTAGAACAGTTCACGGCTGCCACCAGCGGCGTCCCGATGGAACAAGTTGCCGCCCAACTGATCACCTTAGCGCGCCGCCGCGCCAACGAAAACGCCGAAACGGCACGCGCGGTGTTCCTGTTGGCAGCCTACTACCTCTCCTTAGGCAATGTGCAGCGCCTTGTGGCGGATACGGCGTTTGTGGCGCAGTTGCCGCCTAATCTGCGCGCCATTTTCCCACATCTGCGCGCCGACGCACCCAAGCCCGCGCCGCCGATGGTGCTGGCACGCGCTGCGGAAGCACTGGGCGAGGCACACCAGCCTGTTGTAATCGGCAGGCTGACCGACTGGGCATTAAGCGTCCAGCGTAGCGACCTGATTGATACCGACGCGCTCTTTGGGTTGGTGAAATTGGCAACCTCGCCCTTTGCGGGGCGCTTTGATCAGGTCATTCAAAATGTGGTGGATGATCTGGGCAGCCTGAACGCGCTGCGCGGCATGAGCGTTGAGGGACACAGCAGCCTCATCACGCTGAATTTGGCGCGTGGACGCTACTACGAGGCAGTTGAGCAGATCACGCTCTGCAACGACATGATTTATCAGGGCGCACGCCAAGAACAAATTGCCGAAGTGGTGCAGATCACCTTCCGCGATGCGCCTATCAGCACGCCCGAACTGCTGACGGCGTTAGCGGCGCTCCAACATAGCACGCTCAAGCCGGTGCTGCGCGCCCGTGCCGATTTAGGTGCGTTGGAAGGGCGCAACTGGGAAGCTGCCATGCAGCCGGTGACGGATCGCCTCTCGGCGCTCTTTTATAACGATCCGCGCCTGATCGCGGTCATTGGCGTTGAGCCAGCCATACGCTTATTACAGACGGCTGCCGAACGCAAGGACGCCGTTGAGTCCCTGCGGATGGCGAACGCGCTTGCCAGCTATGCCCTGACCTTTGGTGACCAAGATAGCCGCACGGCTGAACTGGTTAGCCGCGCCTATGCGCTCTTGGATTGGTCGCCTGAGGTGCGTGAGGCGGGCTTGGAGATTGTGCGCGACTATATTCGGCGCACCACGCCTGATCAGGCTGCCAAAGTGCCGCAGCTCGTCGGCAGTCGGCATGGCGAGGCAACCTATAAGGCATTAGAGGCAACCTACCGCGTCCGTTTGGTGACCAGTGGCGCGGATTTTGGCGTGTTCGCCGAGCAATCGCAGATCGCGGCGATGCTGCTCACCGATATTGCTGCCTACTATGAAAATGAGCGCGAAGCGCCGAATATTCCCAAGCTGCGCCGCAACATTGAGGTGATGAGCGGCGGACTTTCAGAGGCGGAACGGCGGCGGCTTGCCGAAAATGCCATCCTCATCAGCGATTCGCTGCTCAAGCTCTATCAGCGCCATCAGAAGCGCTTTGCACGGCGCAGCCGCCAAGAATTAGAGGCGCGGCAAGCAGCCCTCGCGCGCTCGGAGGCAGTGCCGCAAAGTGGTATCGAGATGTTGCAATGGCTCGGTGCGCGTTTGGGCGAAGGGCGCACTTACATATTGCGCTTGCAGCGTGAGGCAACCAACTATCTGTTTGGCACGCGCTCCCTGAACATGCTGTTGCGCGAATCGGCGTTGGTGGTGCCGCTCTTGAACGGCTTGTTGGCGGCACTGCCCGAAGAAAGCGCCGCCGAATCGGACTTGAACGCGCTGTGCAGCGAAGTAGACAGCCTGTGGCAGGCGGTGCCAGCCGCCCGCCAGCGCGAATTACAGCCGACCCTTGCGCCAAGCCTGCAACACGCTGCCACCGCCATCCTGAAGCTGGGCGAGAAGGCGAACGAACGCGCCCTGCAAGATGCCAACCGCCGCCGCCAACTGATCACAGGGCGCACGCCGCCGCGCAACGCTCTGGAGATGTTCTTTTGGCTGAGCGGCTACTTTAACGGTGATCAGCGTTAGCCGTGCGTGCGCCGCTGTGGGTGATCGCAGGCGTAGGGCTGCTGAGCGCCTTTAACGGGCTTGGCGCGCTAGGCGTTATGGCAGCACTGCCCACGCTGCGCGCTTTGCCGTTGCGCGTGCCACTGGTGGTGTTGGTTGGCGTGCCGCTGCTGTGGAGCGTCGTCTTTGCGCTGCTGTGCTTTGGCATTGCCGTGCGGTGGCGGCAGGCAGGGCGGCTTTTTGCGCCGCTGCTGAGCGCTTATGCCCTCTCGCGCTTGGCGTTAGCGCTGCTTGCCCAAAGTGATTATGATCAGGGGCGCTTTGGCGCACAGGCAGCCCTCACAGTGCTGTTCATCGGCGCGGTGTGGTGGTATGCTTGGCGCAAACGCGGGCTTGGCAAGCACGGATAAGCGCGACCGATGGCAACCTTGCAACTCACAGCTGACCATTTAACACATATCGGGCGTTTTGTGCCTGCCTTTCGGCGCTTTCTGGATGACTATGAACAAGCAGAGAGCGTCTTAGCGCGCCGCGCACGCAACACGCTTTACGAGAACCTGCTGACGCCTGAGGCGCTCCACAGCATGACCGAACTAGAGCTAGGGCAGATCGTCAGCTCGCTGTGGGCAAACCATCAGTGGGGCAACAAAAGCTACCTCGTGGATAAGCTGATCGCAGCCAACAGCCTGCCGGCGATTGCCAAGCACCTGCGCGATTTGCTGTGGGGCGCCGAAGAAGTCGGCAGGCGCTACGATACCTTTCGGCGCGCCATCAAGGGCTTGGGCGCTGCTTCCATCACTGAATTATTGGCGTTCGCCCATCCGCAGACATGCGGCGTGTGGAATGATGCTGCGCGTGGTGCGCTCGAAATTCTAGGGCTGCGCGACGTGCTGCCCGCGCTGCGGAAAGCGCAAATCAGCGGGCATGAGTACCGCCGCTTCAACGCGCTGTTGGCGCTCTTGCAGGCTGCCTTAGAGTCCTTTGGCATTGAGGGGTTGGACTACCTTGACCTGAACAGCTTCCTCTATATGGTCTGGGAGCTTGGGCGTGAGCAAGTGCGCCCAATGCAGCCACCCAGCGCTGAGGACGACACCGATGATTTTGATCATGATGCAGTGGTTGATCAGTTGGTGAATATTGGGCAGTGGCTGGGCTTTGTGGCGGAAAAAGAGAAGATCGTGGCGCGTGGCGCAAAGGTGGATGCGATCTGGCAGGCGCGCATCGCCAATTTGGGCGTGGTGACCTACGTTTTTGAGGTGCAGCGGCGCGGCTCAGTCGATTCGCTGATCCTGAATTTGCAGCGCGCTCAGAATAATCCGACGGTGCAGCGGCTGATCGTGGTGGCGCGCGCCGAATCGCTAGAGCGCATTCGCGGCGAGATCGCTACCCTGCCAGAGAGTTTCCGTAAATCGGTGGGCTTCATGGAGGTCAGCGAAGCGGTGCGTGCAGCGGAGCTGATCGGCGAATTATCAGGCATCATCGGGCGCTTGGAATTGGTGCGGAGCGTCTTCGACGTGACCTAAGCGGTGTCCTCGTCCGCCTCAAAGCCGGGCAAGCGCGGCGGCTTGCTAAGCGCCGTCGCCACGAATGTGCGGCGGTGGTGCGGGCTTAAGCCGTGTTCGCGCAAGGCGGCAAGGTGCGCGGCGGTGCCATAGCCGCGGTTGTGATCCCAGCCGTAGTGTGGATAGTGTTCATGCAGGTCTGCCATGATCTGATCGCGCTTGACCTTCGCCACAATCGAGGCAGCAGCCACAGCCTCAAACTGCTCATCAGCGCGCACCACGCAGCGCACACGCGGCGCTTTTCTGCCTAAGTTGGTCAGCTTCAGGTTGCCATCCACCACATAGTGCGCCGCCTCCAAAGGGCGCCAAATAAGCGCCTCGAAGATGCTGCGGTTTGCCCAGCCAATGCCGTTGGCGTCAATATCTGCCACGCTGATAACTTCCACATCCACAAAGGCTGCCCACTCATAGATGTAGCGGACTGCCTCAGCGCGCTGCTTTGGCGTCAGCTTCTTGGAATCCCGAAAGGGCAGATCGGGAAACTTTTCGGTCAGGCGGAAGTTGGGCGGAAAGGCGACCATCGCAGCCACCAGCACACCGGCTAAGGCACCGCGCCCTGCCTCATCCAGTCCGCAGGTCAGCAGCGGCGCGTTCATAGCACCTCTTGCACCTCATAGACCACTACAGCACCACGCCGACTGCGTAGCTGCACCTCGCCCAGTTTGCGCGCCACCACACGGTTGCCCAATTGGGCAATGACAGCCTCTTCCACCAAAACCTGACCCGGCCGTGCGCTTTCTTGCAGGCGGCGCGCCACATTGACGGGATCACCGACGGCGGCATAGCTCATGGCGCGTGCCGTGCCAATGTTGCCGACCACTGCCTCGCCCAGCGCGATGCCAATGCCAAAGGCAAGCGATTCGACGCCCTGCTGCGCGTTGACTTGTGCCACTGCGGCTTGCAGGGCAAGGGCTGCCTCCAAGGCGCGGTAGAGGTGATCAGGCTGTTCCAGCGGCGCGTTGAAAAATGCCATCACTGCATCGCCGGCAAACTTATCAATCGTCCCTTCGCGGGCAAAAATGGTGTCAGCGGCAAGCGCAAAATAGGTGTTCAGCAGCTTCAATGCCTGTTCAGGCGGATGTTGTTCGGCGTAGGCTGTGAAGCCGCGCAGATCGGCAAACATCACGCTGATCTCGCGGCGCGTGCCGCCGAACTGCATGGCTTGCGGCGCTTGCAGCACACGGCTGACCACGCTTGGCGCAACGTAGCGCTCAAAGGCGCCGCGAATCTGCATTTTCTCGCGCTCTTTCATCTCTTCAAGAGCGTAGAAGTTGCGGGCGTTCTCGATGGCGATGGCGGCATAGTCGCCTAGTGCGGAGAGCAGCGCGGCGTCATTATCGGTAAATTGACGGGTGCCTTGCGTCAGGTTTTCGATGTTGATGACGCCGATCACGCTGCTGCCGACCAGCATTGGCACATAGAGGGAGGCGCTCGGCGCGTGCGGATTGATCTGGCGGAGCTGCTGCAACTGCTGCGGCGTCAGCATGACGGGGCGTGCTGTGCTTACGGCACGGTCTGCCAGCCGATCCTGTGCCGATTCCTCAGTTGCTTGCGCGTGCTGTTCGCCGCGCCGTCGGATGGCACGCAGCATCAGCGCGCTGCCTTCCACCAACAGCAGGCTGGCTTGCTCAGCGCCCGTCATGCTGATAGCTGCATCCACCACACGCGCCAAAAGCTGTGGCAAATCCATCAGGGCAGCCACGCTCTTCCCAACGCTATAGAGCGTGTTTAGCTCTTTAATGCGCGTGTGCAGCTCTCGGTTGGCGTTCAACAAGCGCATGGTGAGCGCTTCTTTTTCGCGGCGCAGGCGCACTTCGGCAAGGCTATTCTCAATAGCGTTCAGCATTTCCTCAGTAGTGTAGGGCTTTTTCAGGTAATCGCGCACGCCCATGCGGAATACTTCAATGGCAATATCCTCTGAGCCGTGAAAGGTCATCAAGATGACGGGAATGCTGAGTCCATCGCGGCGGAGTGCTTCTAAAACGCCAACACCATCCAGGCGCGGCATCTGCAAATCCAGCAGGATGAGATCGGGCGGCTCACGGCGCACAATCTCAAGACACTCCACACCGTCACGCGCTTCCAATGCGCGGTATTCGTTCGGCTGCAAGATATATTTGATGATAAATTCACGGTTTTCGCGTCCATCATCCACGACCAGAATGCGTTCGTTTGCCACGTTATGACCTTTTATGCGCCTAAGAAGGTTGCCTACGTCTAACAGTATATGCAGATCAGGCATGTTGCGGCAAGCCCACAGTGTTATAAAATCGTATTGAAACAGATGTCTGCCATGGATTCAGGTGGCGCTTACATTGACGCACAGGCGGCTTTCGCCTAGACTCACCTTTAAACGTCTTTTTGCGGCAAAGGAGCATCGGTGTGACAAAACTTTTTGTAGCTTTTTTTAACGACTCAACGCGGGCGCATCAGGTTTTAGAAGAACTGCAAGATATGGAGTTTGAACAACTGATTGACCTGCAAGATGCTGTGGTGGTCACCAAGAATGGACGCGGCAAAATGCGCGTCTATCAGACGCATGATGTGAATCCGGGCTTGGGCGCGCTGAGCGGTGCGGCGGTTGGCGTGATTGTTGGTAGCATCATCGGCGGACCGCTCGGTTGGGGCTTGTTGGCAAGCGGTGCAGCCGTCGGGTTGCTGGCAGGGTCAGGCGTTGGTGCGTTGGTGGCAGCCCTGATTGATAGCGGCATTGATAACAATTTCATTCGGCAAGTGGCGGAAGCGGTGCAGCCGAACACCTCCGCGCTGTTCGTCTTGGCGCGCAAGGGCGAGAGCGAGATGATCGCGCATGAGCTGCGGCGTTTCGCGGCGCGCTTGATCGAGACGGACATCGCCACAGAACAAGTTGCCGCCATCCAAGAGGCAGTGGATAACCTGCCCAACATCCCACGCGAAGGCGACCCACAATGAGCGCCACACCGATGCCGACGCGCCGCACGGGAAGCCCTTTAGCAGCCCTCACCACACAGCGCCTTGTGCCGCTGATCTTCTTTGTGTTGCTCTTTGCCCTTGCAACGCGCCCACCAACTGATACCGATACGTGGTGGCACCTGCGGACGGGCGAGGTCACGCTGCAAAACGGCGCGCCGCCGCTGACCGACACCTTTTCGCACACGCGCTTTGGGCAAGCGTGGGACTATACCGGCTGGTTTGCCCAGATTGTGATGGCGCTCAGCTATCGGCTGCTGGGCGATGCAGGCTTGGCGCTGCTGACGGCTGCGCTCGCCGTGCTTGGCATGTGGTTGGTCTGGCAGGTGTGCGAAGGCGATGTCTACACACGCGCTTTTGCCGTGCTGATCGGCGCGACGGCAGCCGCCATTTTTTGGTCGGCGCGCCCGCAGATGTTCAGCTTTGTGTTCTCGGCACTCTTGCTCTACCTGTTGCACCGCTTCAAGCGTGGGCAGAAAGATCAGCTTTGGCTGATCGTACCGCTGATCATCGTCTGGGTGAACACACATCCCGGCTATTTCATCGCCTTCATCTTGTTGGGTGGCTTCATCGTGGGCGAGGCGTTGGGCAAGCTATTCGGCGCGCTGGAGACTCCGTCGCTCACCTGGCGGCAGATCGGCAAGCTGATCCTGATCAGTGTGATTGGCTATGCCGTGTTGGCAATTAATCCCAGCGGCACCGCCACATGGTCGTATGCCTTTCGCACCTTTGGCATTGGCGCACTGCAAAACTTCATCCAAGAGTGGGCATCACCAGACTTTCATCGGCGCGAGACGTGGGCATTTTTGGCGCTCTTTTTCGCTACATTTGCAGCAGTCGGCTTCTCTAAGCGGCGGCACGACTTCACCGATCTATGCCTGTTTTGTGGGACGGCGTTCATGGCGTTCTATGCAGGGCGCAACATCTCGCTCTTTGCGTTGGTCGCCACGCCAATCCTGACGCGGCACGTGAACGCCTTCCGCGAACTGCGCGGTTGGCGGCTGCCGAAGGCACGTCCGCCGAAGGGTGCAGCATTGGTGTTGAATTGGCTGCTCTTGGTGCTGATTGTGAGTGGTGCGGCACTGAAAATCTTTGCCGAGCTAACGCCAAGCGCCATCCAGCGCGTACAGGCAGAGCGTCTGCCGCTGGGTGTGGTTGCTTACCTCAATACGGCGCGTCCGCAAGGCGTGCTGTTCAACACCTATAACTGGGGCGGCTATCTGCTCTTTGCCGCGCCGAATTTTCCCGTCTTTGTGGATGGGCGCACCGATCTGTACGATGACGCGCTGCTGAGCGAATGGCTGCGCGCCTACAGCGGCGTGGCATGGCGTGAGGTTTTTGCGCGTTGGTCAATTGGTTTGGTGGTGCTGGAACGCGATACGACGCTTGCGGCAATTTTGCGGAACGAGCCTGAGTGGCGCGAGACCTATCGCGATCAGACGGGCGCCGTCTTCGAGAAACAATAAGGGCGGCAGACTGCCGCCCTTGACAAACCTTATTTCAGGGAGCGCGGATCGAAGGCGTCGCGCAAGCCATCGCCCAAGAAGTTGATGCCTAACACGGTCAGCATGATGAAGATGGCAGGGAAAAACCAGTAGAACCAACTATCAAGGTAGCTGTTCGCCTCGCCCATGATGTTGCCCCAGGTGGGCGTTGGCGCACGCACACCCAAGCCCAAAAAGCCGAGATACGCCTCCAGCAGGATGGCAGCCGCCACACCAAGCGTTGCCGAGACGATGATCGGCGCTGTGCAGTTGGGCAGCACATGCCGAAAGACGATGCGCCAGCTATGCGCGCCAATCGAACGTGCGGCCGTCACATATTCCTGCTCTTTAACCGAAAGCACCACCGAGCGCACAATGCGCGAAACGCGCATCCAGCTTGTCAAGCCGATCACGAACACGATGACGATCATGGTGCTGCTGAAGCGCCTGCCCATGAAGTTAAAATCTGGGAACTGCGTTGGATCGGAGAAGATGCGTAAAGCGATCAGCGCTAGAAACAACTGCGGAATGCTCAGCATTGCCTCTGCAAGGCGCATCAAGAGCGCATCCGCCAGTCCGCCTAAATAGCCGGCTGCCAGACCAACCGCCGCGCCGACCAGAATTTGCACAAGCATTGCCGTCACGCCGATAAAGAGCGAAATCTGCCCGCCGTAAATGGTGCGCGCCAGAATATCGCGCCCGATCACATCCGTGCCGAAGGGATGCTCTGCCGAAGGTGCTTGCAGCGCACGGCGCGGATCGTTATAGATCGAGACCGACTCAGGGATCAGCAAAGAGCCGATCAGAACGTACAGAAAGATGAACAACAACAACAGCGCGCCAACCATCGCCATGCGGTGCTTTCGCAGGCGGCGCATACTGCGCGCAAAGTTGGAAACACCTTTAGCTGCCTGCTGTGGGTTCAACGAAAGCACTTTTTCTTCTTGCCCGCCGCGCAGGCTGCTGGTATTGGTCTGTGTGGTCATTGGTTAGCAGCCCCTTTATGAATAGCGAATACGCGGATCGAGCATGGTATAGACAATATCGGTCAGCAGTTGGAAGACGACCACCGCAATGCACAGCACCATCAGGATCGCCATCATGACTGGCACATCGGCGCGTTCAAAGCTCTCTATAAATAAACGCCCCATGCCTGGCCAGGCAAAGATGCGCTCCGTGACCACAGCGCCTGCCAGCAGGAAGGGCAAATCCAGCCCGATGAGCGTCACCAACGGCAGCGAGGCATTCTTGAAGGCGTGCAGGCGCACCACACGCGGCTCGGATAAGCCTTTTGAGCGCGCCGTGCGGATGTAATCCTGCCCTAGCACTTCCAACATCGAAGACCGAATAAAGCGCACATAGCCCGCCAACTGGATGGCAACCAAACAGAACACTGGCAGCACCATATGCTGAAGCTGGCTGCCAAGCGTGCCATCGCCCGTGCCGCCCCACTTGATCGGCTCTAAGCCCCAGCGTTTGAACTGCACGGCAAAGATATAAATAGTGACCAGTGCAATGAAGAAGATCGGCATGGAGTAAAAGAAGAAGGATAAGCCTGTGATCAGGTTATCCCAAAAAGAATACTGCCGCACTGCCGAAAAGACACCAATGGCAATTGCCAGCACGACGGTGATCACATACGCGGGGATCATCAGTGCAAGCGTCCAAGGAAGGCGTTCCTGAATGCGCGTCCATGACGGCTGGCGCGTCACGAAGGACAGCCCCAAATCGCCACGCAGCACGCCGCGCCGCGTGCCGTACTCCATGCGAGAGCCATCGCCGAGCACATCTACCAACATCCAGTCGTTGCCCACCAACCAGATCAAATATTGCTCAAGGATAGGTTTATCCAAGCCGAGGCGGCGCGTGATCATCTCACGATCTCTGGCGCTAGGGCGATTGCGCGACTCAGCATAAACTGCCAACGGATCGCCCAACGAGTTGGTGAGGTTGAACAGGATGAAGCTGATGATGAACAACAATGGAATTGATTGCAGCACACGCCGCAAGATATATCGAGCCATAAGCAACCTAGTTTATTTTTGTACTGACCAGATGGCAGACCACTTCTGCCTCTCGCATTAAGCCAACAGAGACGGGCGCATTACCCGTCTCCGTTGAAAAGCCCATTAGCTAGGCGTTACTTGAGTTCCCAGTTCATGATGTCGAACCATTGGTTGCCCACGCCCGACCCGATCCGAATTTCCGTCGTGAAGCGGGTGGTGTTGTAAGCGTAGTTATCGCCACGCGGGAACAGGTTGATCAAGGGTGCGTTATCGCGCATGATCTCCTGAATCTTGTAGGCAGCAGCCAAGCGCTCATCAGCATCCAACGAGGTCTTGGTCACCAATGAAGCGGCGTCCATTTCCTCGCTGCAAAAGCCCGTGAAGTTCTGACCACCGGGATTGTCGTCATTGGGGATTTGCTTGCAGTTCAGCGCCTCATCCACCGTCACGTTGGCGGGGTTGGTCAGGGCGGTGTTGTTGGCATACTGGGCAATGTCGTATTCGCCAATGGCATTGATGCCGCCGTTGGCGAAGGCGCCGAAGAACTCGGAGGCAGGGTAGCGCTCTAGGATGACGCTGACGCCAACCAGTGCCAACTGCTGCTGCACAACTGCCTGAATGTTATTACGCCAGCCAGCGGTGGTGGTGCTATAGCGCATTTCCAGCTTCACGCCGTCCTTCTCGCGGATGCCATCCGCACCAACAACCCAGCCTGCCTCATCCAGCAGCGCCTTAGCAGCTTCTGGATCGTAGGGCGTCACGCCGAGGTCTTTGTTCTCGAAGGGCGAGCCAGCATAGATGCTATCGGTTGGGCTGGTGGCGCCTGCCAACAGTTCCTTCGTGATCGTCTCGCGGTCAATGGCGAGGCGCAGCGCGCGGCGCACGCGGACGTCCTTCAGCGCAGGGTGACCAGCGCGTGGGTGAGTATCCTCACGCAGGTTCAGCCACAGGCTCTCGATGTAACCACCGAACACGGTCGTGATCTTGATATCAGGGTTGCTGGCGGCAACACGCGGAATGTCACCTTCGCTGACGTTCGGCACAAAGTCGAGCTGGCCGGCTGCCAAGGCTGCATACTGCGAGTCTGTGTCGGGGAAGAAGCGCAGCAGCACGCGCTTGATCTTTGGCTCACCAAACACATAGTTCGGGTTTGCCTCAAAGAGCATGGACTCACCACGCTTCCACTCGCGCAGCACGTAAGGCCCGCTGAAGACGGTTGGGTCTTGGTTTTCGGCAGCGTTTTCGATGGTGCCTTCTGCCTCATAGATGGGGCGGAAGATGTGCGCGGGCAGGATGGTGGACAAGCCGGGCGAACCGATCTGATCTTCGGGGAAGGGCTTGGCAACGTTGAACTTGAGGCGGAAGGTTGTTGCGTCAATCAGTTCAACTTCTTCCAGCGCGTCGCGGATGTTGCTGCCTTGCAGCATGTTGTTGGCAGGGTCTTTGACCATCTGGTAGGTGAAGACGAGGTCATCTGCCGTCAAGGGCTGCCCATCGCTCCACTTCAGGTCAGGCTTTAGTTTGACAGTATATTCGGTGAAATCTTCGCTAATGCCACCGTTTTCACGGCTTGGCACTTCAGCCGCCAACACCAGCACGGGCGTCAGCTCGTCGCTAAAGTCGTAGAGGCTTGCCTGCACCAGATCGTTTGCCCACTGGGCGAACGCCATGCTGCTGTAGAAGCCATTCATGTTATCTGGCTCTTGGGCAAAGCCGACGGTTAGGGTGTCTTGAGCGCGGGTGGGCGCCGCACCAACTGCTGCAAACACCATCGCAAAGGCGAGGGCGAAAGCGAGTACCAAACGGACACGATTTTTGATCGTCATAGGGCGATCTCCTCAAAAAATTTATGGCTGTTTTCAGTTAAGCCAATGTGAACAAGCCCTAATATATAACGAAGATGTTATGACTTTGCAAGAGTCGGTCAATTTTTCTATGCAAACTGACAAAGTGTGCCTTTTCAAGCACATTCGATGGGTTCAGGGCAACTAAACCTCATCGGATAACCAAAACGCGGAATACCTCTTGGTGAGGCACTCCGCGTCGTATTGGCTCAGGGCGGGCGGTGGCGCTTAGTAGAAGAGTCCCCAGTCTTGGGCTGCGCCCTCTTCAATCATGGAAGGATCCCACAGTTCCGGACTGAACTCAATAGTCGTCGGCACGCCCGTTACATCCTGAACGGTCAGCCGCACCTGCTCCAACATCTGCGGACCGTAAGGGCAGAAGGGCGTCGTGAGCAGCATCTTGACATGCGAACGGTCAGCCTCAAGCGTCAGTTCGCGGATCAACCCTAACGAGACGACATCCATCCCGATCTCAGGATCGACCACTTGGCGGAGTGCCTCACGCACAGCTTCCTCACTCAGTGGCTCGCGGTTGCTTACATCGGTCATGCTGTGGTTCTCCTTCAATTGTCTTCCACACTAAAGATACACAATTTATCGCCATCCAACACGCATGAGGTGCGTTGCACGGCGCGCCCCAACACGGAGCGGATGATCGTGCCGTCAATGCGGCACACTTCCGGATGGCGCTGCCCAACAAAAACGTAGGGGCAATTCAGTTCAGCTTGCAGCGTGCTGCTATCCACACGGCGGACGGCAGCCCGAAAGCCTTCTTCACCAAGGATGGCGACCAGCTTCTTCAAGCGTTCCTCAAGCGTGCCGCGAATATCCAGCGAGCCATAGCGCGCCGCCGTGTTCGCCGCCATACGGTCTATAATCGCCTCCACCTGCTGCGGAGCGAGGCTTGCCTTCAGCTCGTCCAGCAGCCGTTCGGCAAAGGTCAGGTAGGCGGACGGAAAGTAGCGCGCTGCGGCTTCCGTCAGCGTATAGACGTGCTTGGGACGCCCAACCGACTGCCGCTGCAATTCAATATTCAGCAACCCTTCGGCGTGTAGGCTTGTGAGATGGTGCCGCACCGAGATCGGCGAGATGCCAAGCGCTTCCGCCAACGAGGCAACCGTTGCCTGCCCTTGCTCGCGGATCGCTTGCAGCACTGCCAAGCGCGTATCGCGCATTTTGCCCTACCTTTCGCCTCAAAAAGTTGCCTAGACTTTAGCACGTCTCTGGGGAAAAGTCAAATTGTGTGATATTTATCTTTTTAATTGACACTTCCTTGCCAAACTGCTATACTCTCACCAGGCTGAACATATCAATTCAACTCGATTAACTCACTAGGAGGCATTCTGCCCAATGACCGCTGTTCTCGAAATTCGCAATCTGCACGTCAGCATTGATGGCAAGCCGATCTTAAAAGGCGTGAACCTGACCGTGCGTCAGGGTGAAGTTCACGCGCTGATGGGCCGCAATGGGTCGGGCAAAAGCACGCTTGCCTACGCGCTGATGGGACATCCTGCCTATACGGTTGACGAAGGGCAGATCATTTTCGATGGGCAAGACCTGCTCGAAATGGAAGCGGATGCGCGCAGCCGTGCTGGTCTGTTTCTCGCCTTCCAATATCCAGTGGCGGTGCCGGGCGTCACCCTCGCAAACTTCCTGCGCGCCTCGATCAATGCGCGCCGCAAAGAGGCAAACCCTGAGGATAAGGGCATTAGCATTCAGGAATTCCGCCGCCTGCTGATGGGCAAAATGCAGTCGCTCAAGGTGGATCCGAGCTTTGCCGGGCGCTACCTGAATGAAGGCTTCAGCGGTGGCGAGAAAAAGCGTGCCGAGATTTTGCAGCTTGCCACGCTAGAGCCGAAGATCGCCGTGCTGGATGAGACCGATAGCGGCTTGGATATTGACGCGCTGCGCGTGGTTGCCGATGGCATCAATAACCTGATCGGACCCAATCTCGGTGTGTTGGTCATCACCCACTACGAGCAGTTCTTGAACTACATCAAGCCGCAGTTTGTGCATGTGATGTATGACGGGCGCGTGGTGGAGGAAGGCGGCTTTGACCTTGCCGAGAAAATTCAGGCGCAAGGCTACGACTGGGTGGCGGAAAAGTACGCCACCGCCTAAGCATCGCACGGTTTAGCGCAAGATAAGGACGACCAAATGAGTGAACAGACACCACCCCTTGATCAGAGCCAGCAGTTGGCAGAGATCAAGCAGGATTACGACCAAAAATATGGCTTTCATGTGCCGGATACGGGCTACGCCTTCAAGAGCCAGAAAGGCTTAAGCCGCGATGTGGTTGTCGCCATCAGCGAGATGAAAGGCGAACCGCAGTGGATGCGCGATTTCCGCCTGCGCTCGCTGGATATTTTCTACCGCAAGCCGATGCCTACCTGGGGCGGCGATCTGAGCGGCATTGACTTTGACGACATCTACTACTATGTGCGGGCAACGGATCGCCAGCAGCGCTCTTGGGACGAGGTGCCGGAAGACATCAAGTACACCTTTGATCGGCTGGGCATCCCAGAAGCAGAGCAGAAGTTCCTTGCCGGCGCCGGCGCGCAGTTCGAGTCTGAGGTGGTCTACCATTCCATCCGCAAGGATTTGGAAGAAAAAGGCGTGATCTTCCTCGATACCGACGGCGCACTGCGCGAGCATCCTGAGCTTTTCCGCGAATATTGGGCAACCGTCATCCCACCGACGGATAACAAGTTCGCCGCGTTGAACAGCGCGGTGTGGTCGGGCGGCTCGTTCATCTACGTGCCGAAGGGCGTGCATGTGGAAATGCCCTTGCAGGCGTATTTCCGCATCAACACCAACAACATGGGTCAGTTTGAGCGCACGCTGATCATCGTGGATGAAGGCGCATCCGTCCATTACGTCGAAGGCTGCTTGCCGCCCGGTGAACAAGTTAGCTTGGGCGATCGTTGGGTAACTGTTGAGGCAGTTAGCCCCGGCGACACAGTCATGAACAGTGATGGTTGCCAGGCGGTTGTTGAAAGTGTGCGTGCGCGCCCCTTTAAGGGCAATCTGATAGAGATTAAGCCACTTTCGGCGGCGAATACCTTCCGCCTGACGCCCGAACATCCGGTGCTTGCCATCAAGCGAGAGGCTGTGCGTGTCAAACGTGCTGCGCGCAGGGCAAATTGGAAGCCCGAAGTTAACCCTGATCTTTTGGAAAGCACTGAACCGCAGTTCACGCCAGCCGGTGAGCTTCAGGAAGGTGATTTCATCGTCTTTCCAATTTCCAAACTCACACGCCCTGATCCACGCCTGACTGTGGACGTGATGCGCTTGTTAGGGTACTACCTTGCCGAAGGTTCGGCGTATATTCACAATAAATTAAAGCAGCCTGTTGTACGCTTCAGCTTCAATGAATCCGAACGCGAGATGATTGAAGAAGTGAAGGCGCTCATTGAGCGTGTGGTAGGTAAGCCTGCAATGGAAGTTAGCCAGAAGAACCGCCACAGCACTGATGTGCGCGTCTATTCGCAACTGCTTATGGACTTGTGCCTTGAGCATTGTGGTAAGGGTGCAGCAACCAAGCAGCTTAGCAAAGCGGTGATGGAGCAGCCCACGGAGAAACAAGCCCACTTGCTGGAAACCTACTTCAAAGGCAAGGGCAGCGTCTATCTGAAGCGCAAGCATGTGATGCTGCGTGCTGCAACTGCTTCGCAGATGTTGGCGTGGCAATTGCAGGAACTTTTGGCGCGGCAAGGCCACTATGCCACAATCAATATCCGTAAAGGCGGTAAGGATAGCATTCAAGGGCGTGAGATTACACGGCGCGATCAATATATCCTCTACTACTCGCCCGATAAGCAACACAGTCAAGTGCGCCGCGTGCGTGATTACTTCCTTGTGCCGATCAAGAAGATCACGCAGCATCCCTATGAGGGACCTGTCTATAACTTTGAACTGACTCATGCGCCCAATGCTTACGTTGTGAAAGGCTTTGCCGTTCATAACTGCACCGCGCCAACCTATTCAAGCAATAGCCTGCATAGCGCAGTGGTCGAGATCATTGTGAAGAAGGGCGGACGCGCACGCTATACCACTATCCAGAACTGGTCAAACAATGTCTATAACCTTGTTACCAAGCGCGCCGTCGCTCATCAAGATGCAGTGATGGAATGGGTAGATGCAAATATAGGGAGCCTGATTACTAGTAAGTATCCGTCGGTATATTTAATAGGAGAGCGCGCCCACGGCGAAGTTCTGTCAGTCGCCTTTGCTGGTAAAGGACAACACCAAGATGCCGGCGGCAAGATCGTCCATGTGGCGCCGCATACCAGCAGCCAGATCATCAGTAAGTCTATCTCTATGCATGGCGGGCGCTCTACCTATCGCGGTCTACTGAAAGTGCATAAAGGCGCTGAGGGCAGCAAATCCAACGTGGTGTGCGACGCCCTGCTGATGGATGAAACCAGCCGCACCGATACCTACCCATCCATCGAGATTGATGAGAAGGACGTGACCATTGGGCATGAGGCGTCGGTCAGCAAGGTTAACGAGGAGCAGTTGTTCTACATGATGTCGCGTGGGATTGATGAGGATACCGCCAACGCCATGATCGTCAGCGGCTTCATCGAGCCAATTGCGAAGGAGCTGCCAGCGGAATACAGCATTGAACTCTACCGCCTTGTGCAGTTGCAGATGGAAGGCTCCGTCGGCTAAGCACTGCCCAACAGCCTGATTAATCTAAGCAGAAGGCGGCAGTGTGTCCGCCTTCTGTGTGAACCTGAACTTTATTCTTGCCCACACGGAGAAAGTTGAACCGTGACTCTACGCACCCGCAACAAATTAATCGCGCCAACGCTCACCCGCGAGATGGTTGAGCAGTTGAGCGCCAGCAAAAACGAACCGTCTTGGCTGCTGAACGCACGCCTGACGGCATGGGAACTCTATGATACGCTAAACATGCCCTCTATGCAGGCGGAAGCCTGGCGGCGCACCGATTACACCACCATTCGCTGGGAACAGGCAGGCAGCCTTGTGCAGGGCAGCTCCGCCGGTGTTGAGGTCATTCCCGCCGAAAATCTGGCGCCGCTGATCGGCGAGGCGCAGGGTGGCTTGATCGCCGCTGTGGACGGCAAAATCGTGCATAGCGAGCTGAGCGACGCGCTCAAGGCACAGGGCATCATCTTCTGCGATTTTGAGACCGCCGCCCGCGAACACGAAGCACTTTTCCGCACACACCTGATGACGACCGCTGTGCATCCCAATGAAGATAAGTTTGCCGCCATGCACGCCGCCTTCTGGACGCACGGCGTGTTCCTCTATGTGCCGCGTGGCAAGGCAGTCGAGCTGCCGCTGCACAGCGTTTTCTATAACACGACCAACGGCTTGACGCTTGGGCATGTGCTGGTTGTGGTTGAGGAGGGCGCGCAAGTCACCTACTTGCACGAATACCGCTCGGCATCGGGCGTTGAGCAACACATGGCATACGTCGGCATGACTGAGCTGCTGATCGGTGAGCGCGCCAATCTGCGCTATGTGGCACTGCAAGATTGGGCAGCGAACGCCAACGACATTCGCCACGAACGCGCACGGGTTGCCGCCAACGGTCAGTTGGACTGGATCATCGGCACGATGGGCGGGCGTTTTGTAAAGCAGTTCGCCGAGATCGAACTAGACGGCGAAGGCGCTTTCGGGCGCATGTCGGGCTTGTTCTTTGCGGATACCAACCAGTTCTTTGATCACGACACACAGCAAAATCACAACGCGCCACACACCACCAGCGACTTGCTGTTCAAAGGCGCGCTGAAAGATGAGGCGCGCACCGTCTGGCAGGGCATGATCAAGGTGTTGCCCAACGCCCAAAAGACCGATGGCTTTCAGGCGAACCGTAACCTGGTGCTGAGCAAAGCAGCACGCGCCGATTCGATTCCCGGCTTGGAGATCGAGGCGAATGATGTGCGCTGCACGCATGCCGCCACCATTGGCAAACTGGAAGATGAACCGATCTTCTACCTGATGTCCCGCGGGATGACGCGCCAAGATGCCGAACGCCTGATCGTGGCAGGCTTCTTTGATCCGATCATGCAGCGCATTCCCTTTGAGGAAGTGCGCGCACGCCTGACCGCGCACATCGAAGAAAAGCTAGAGCGCATGGCACAGTTAGCATAAGGAGGATGAGGAATGCTAGGCATTGATCCGAACATCAGCGCCAAGGGCTACGTGCAGCCGGAGGTGCTTGTCAGCACGCAGTGGGTGGCGGAAAACTTGAATAATCCTGCGATCCGCCTTGTCGAATCGAACGAGGATATTCTGCTCTATGATCAAGGGCATCTTCCCGGCGCCATCCAAATTGACTGGGTGAGCGATCTCAACGATCAACTGCGCCGTGATTACCTTGACAGTGCGCGCTTTGCCGAACTCATGGCGCGCAGCGGCATCAGCAACGAGACGACGGTGATCTTCTACGGCGATAAGAACAACTGGTGGGCGTGCTATGCCTTCTGGGTGTTCCAGCTCTTTGGGCATACCCATGCGCGCATCATGGATGGCGGGCGCAAGAAGTGGATTGATGAGGGGCGCGAACTCTCGCGGGAGAAGCCAAGCTATCCACGCGCTGAATACACCGCCCGCGAACGTGATGATAAGACCTTCCGCGCCTTCCGCGATCAGGTGATGGCGCACAGCAGCGCACGGCTGCCCATGATTGACGTTCGCAGCCCGAAAGAATTCAGCGGCGAACTGCTGCACATGGAGGCGTATCCGCAGGAAGGCGCGCTGCGCGGCGGACACATTCCCGGCGCTAAGAATGTGCCGTGGGCAACCGCCGCCAATGAGGATGGCACCTTTAAGCCTGCCGACGCACTGCGCGCCATTTACGAAGGGCAGATCGGCTTGACGCCAGAGGCAGATGTGGTCACCTACTGCCGCATTGGGGAGCGCAGCAGCCACACCTGGTTTGTGCTACACTACTTGCTCGGCTACCCAAAGGTTCGCAACTACGACGGTTCGTGGACGGAATGGGGCAACTTGGTTGGCGCGCCCATTGAGCGCCCATAGCGCAGTGTGTCGTTGAGGTGAGGTATGGACAGGCAGTTTTACATCGAGAACTTGCTCGATCACTATGAAAATCCGCGCAACCGCTACACGATGGAGGATGCCAGCGTTTCGATCAAGGGTGGCAATCCGGGCTGTGGCGATATTGTGACGATCTATCTAAAAGTGGACGCCGAAGAGCGCGTGCTTGCCGCCAGCTTTGAAGGCGAAGGCTGCACGATCTCACAGGCGGCGGCTTCCATGCTCACCGAGATGCTGATCGGTAAGACGCTCAGTGAAGTGCGCGAGATGGATATAGACGCCTTCATTGATGAGATCGGGCGCGAGGTGGTCATCTCGCGCCCGAAATGTGCCACGCTCGCCATCAATACGGCGAAGGCGGCTGAGCGTAAATATCGCGCTGAGCAGGCAAAGGCGGACTGAGCTGCCCGCCTCACTTTGCTAACAAGAACTCTCGGATGTCCCTGATTAGGCGGTCGGGCGTATCCACCATCGGCAGGTGTCCGGCGTCGGGATAGAGCAGCGTTTTAGCGTGCGGCACGCCCTTTTGGAGCGCCTTTGCCTGATTCGGATGCACGATAAAATCCCACTTCCCATAGATGCCTAAGGTCGGTGGGCGCACCTGATTGAGGTGCGGGCGCAGATCGGTACGGCGCAGCGTGCCAATGCTCTGAAAGAAGGAGTGCATGGAGACCTGCGTCATTTCGGCGCGCACTTGCCGATAGAACTTGTAGCCAGCGCGTGGTGTGGTCAGGTAGCCCCCTAAGAGCGTGAAGAAGGCAAGCAGCGGCGGCACCCGAAACAACAACCCTGCAATTGCAGGGATCCCAGAGAGCTTTAAGAGGACATTCAGCGAGCTGCCGTGAATTGGCGAGCCGATGACGGCTACCTTCACGATCTTTTCAGGGTAGCGCATGGCAGTGCTAAGCGAGACGGTGCCACCCATCGAATGCCCGATCAGCGGCGCTTTGACAATGCCAAGCCGATCAATGAACTGATTGACCATCTCGACGTAGTTATCTACGGTATAGCTTGTGCCGACGGATTCGCCAAAGCCCCAGAAATCTAGGGCGTAGGTGCGAAACTCTTTACCGAGCGACTCAATCGTCTGCCGCCAGACTGACCACGACTCCATCCAGCCGTGCAGCAAAATGACGGGACGCCCGCGCCCGTAGGCCTCGTAATGAATAATGCCCTGATCGGTTACCAGCGATGTCACCCGAAGGGTACTCCTGTGGGTAGCCTGCGCCGAGGGCTTAGCTCGGCACAGGGTGTGGCGTCATGGTTGGTGCAGCGGCGCTTTAGGTGTCCATCTCCTCTAGGATGGAATAGAGCAGTTCAAGCAGCACAGTCTTGACCTTCTCTTTATCTTTGGCAACGCAAGGCAGCAGCTTCACATTCTCATCAATCCGCAGCGCAATCCGCAAATCATCGGCCGGCCACGCCTCTTCCATATCCTGTTTATTGGCTGCCACCACATAGGGTGTGGGTGCATAGGCACGGAAGGTTTCTAGGATAGATTTTGCCTCGCGGAAGGTTTCGGGCTTGGTGCTATCCACCATCACCACGAAACCGAGCATCCCTTCCGCAAGGATTTCCCACATGAAGTCGAACCGCCGCTGACCGGGCGTCCCGAACAAATACAGCACCAAATCATCATCAATGGTGATGCGCCCGAAGTCCATCGCTACGGTGGTCTGATCTTTCACCGTTGCCTCGTAGGTGCCTTCGGAGACCTTTGTATCGGTAGAGACCACATCAATTTCGCTGATGGCGCGGATGAACTCCGTCTTGCCCGATGCGTAGGGTCCCGTGATGACCATTTTTACCGTTTGCATTGCCATAATGACCGCCCTGTTTGCTTTGCTATGTGGCTAAACACAGCCTTTTGAGAACTGGATAAAAGTGTTATTGACGAATGCCCGCGCCAACCCTTAGAGACTGCGAATACGGTCAATCAGTTTATTAATGACCGGGCGCTGGGGCATGGTGTTGGCTGTTTGGCTCGGACGCCGTGGCTTCGCCGCTTCGGGTGCCGCAGGCTTCACCAATTCTACCAAACCTGCGCTGAGGAGTCCGTAGACAATCTGCCGAATGCCCATCTCAGTCATGTTGCAGGCTTTAGCAATCTGCCGAATGGTGTTCTTGCCATTGATGAATGAAACGACGCGCCATTCTTCAACGCTCAATTGTACCTTGACCTTAGCGAATTTTTCAGCCGGCGATTCGGGAAAGCGCAGGGCAAAATCTAAATTGGGCAGCGCTTCCACCAACATTTTATCGCGGCTATCGCGCCGAATCATCTCGATAATTACGTTTTCCAGATCAATCGGCACGGTGATCTTATCCGGCGAAGGCAGATCGCCCTCTTCAAAGATGAACGGCTCTTTCGTCCAGTTGGCAAGGTCGTAGATGATCTCTAAGGTGTGCTGCTGAACGCTCTGAATAATATCCACCTGAGAGACGTAGTTCGCATTGATCAGCAGCAGCGCCAAGGCTTTATCGCTGGCACGCGCCGCTTTGCTCAGGATGATGCGGTGCTGTTCGTCGTTGAGCTTGCCCGCCTTGTGCAAGACAGTCGCCAGGTGATCTTCTTGGCTGGCAAGGCGTGCGTGGATCAGCTTGCCTTCCCGAAAGGAGACCCGTGCGCGTTCGGAGCCGGTTTGCAGCTCTGGGCGTTTGGTTTCGCCATCACCCATGATGATTTCGCGCCCGGTTGGCACGCCTTCATAAATGCGAAGGGTGCCTGTTTTTTTGGCAAGGTTAATTAGGTGCAGCAGTTGGGTGGTATGTAGGTCTTGAAGGGTGCCCTTCAATTGTCTTGGTCTTGCCATTATATCCTTGCCTCACTGGACTTCTTAGCTTGACGGTTATACTTACAATGACGCGCTATGGCAAGCCCAACACGCTTTCCGCCACACACTGGCGGTGTATGGACACTCGGCGTGAACAACCGCTGTGAACTGAGGCTTGCTTTGAACCCTGAGTGCGATTATACAACGGGATTTTGTAGACTTCAAGTAGGCTAGGCGGCATCTGTGGGCAGGATCGTTTCACGTTTTGCTAACAAATGCACAAGCGTTTGGGCAAGTTCTGCCAATGGCTAGTCCGTTGTTTGTGCGGCTGCGCCGTGTGTATTGGGCAAGTGCTGATCGAACCACGCCAGCATGTGCGTCTTGAAGGCGGCGGCGGCAACTTGCGAAGCCTCGTGATGCCCAGCCCCCGCCACTTGCCAAACGACTGCCCAAGAGCCGCAACTAACCGCCAACTCTGCGACCTCCGCCGCGCTGATCAGGTCATCGGCAGCGCCGTGAATCAGCAGGATAGGCGCTTTCAGGTGCGGAATCCAGCGGATGGCATCCACCTGATCCATGCGCCCGCGTGTGAAGACCGTTGCCGTTGCCAGGCTCCAAGCTGCCACCAGCCACCCCAGCGGATATGGCACGCCATAACGCCAAAAACGGCGCGCCAATGTGTTCTTGAGGCGCACCACCGCGCCTTCTGCCACGATCACCGCGATCCGATCACTGACGGCAGCCGTCAGGATGGCAGTTGTGGCGCCCAAGCTGAAGCCTAAGACGCCTGCCCGCCCTATGCCGCGCCCTGCCAAAAAGTCCAGCGCGCCCAGCAGATCATCCCGCTCATACATGCCAAAGGTAACCTGCTCACCCTCCGAGTCGCCGTGTGCGCGGAAATCGAACATCAGCACGTTGAAGCCTGCGGTGTGCAGCGTCTCGGCGTGTGGCGTCTCACGGTCGCGGCTGCCATCGCGCCCATGGCAGATGATGATCGTGCGCTCCGTCGGCTGCGCGGCAGGAATCCACCACCCTGAAAGCCCCAGCCCATCACGGCTTGGGAAGCGGACGGCTTCAAAGGCAAGCCCGTAATCGCTTGGCGGATTCGGCGGGCTGGGTAGCGGTGGGCGAATCAACGCCCGTGCGACAAGGTAACAAGCGAGATAAAAGCCGATCAGCGCAAGGATCGGGAGCAGACAAAGTGCATTCAACGACGCCTACTTTTACGGCTTGGATTCCGTGATCACTACGCGCAAGAGTGTATCACCCGGCGGCGGATTCGGAAAGCGCAGCGCATCAAAGGGATCGCGCTTGGTCAGGTTTCGCAGCACGTCCATGCCGCGCCGCACGATGCCGAAGATTGTATACTGCCGATTGAAGCCTTCCTGCGGCTGCGGCGCCAAGGTGATAAAAAACTGCGCGCTGGCGCTGTTTGGCACGCCACGCTGATTCGCCATCGCCACCAAGCCTTCGCGGTCAAAGATCAAGCCGTTATCATGCTCATCGGCGATGAAGTAGCCCGCCGTGCCGCCGCCGCTGCCGCTTGGATCGCCCGTCTGGACGATGTCTTCCGTCACCAAGTGAAAAGAAATGCCGTCAAACCAGCCTTGCCGCGCCAAGAAGACAAAATTATTGACGGCAACCGGTGCGGCGCGTGTAAAGAGTTCAATCTCAACCTCGCCCTTTTCCGTGTAAAGCGTGGCAGTATAGGTCGCGTCAAGGTCAATCTGCAAAGCGGGCTGTTTCTCAAACTGGCGCTGCCGCAGCAGGACAAGGCGCGCTGCATCGCTCAGAGCGCGCTCATCAAGGCGGCCGCTGTACGGCTGCCCTTGCAGCGTGATCGCCGGCGCAGCGCGCAGCCCGCGCCGCCGCGCTTCCTCAACAGCGCGGTTGAGGAGCGGCGCATAGGTCTGCGAATCGAGGGCGGCATTGAAGGCGGCAAGATCGCGGACGCCTGCCCGTTCTGCGTAGCTTGGCAGGGCGGCGCGGAATTGCTCCGATGGCAGCGTGCGCCAGGCGGGCTGTTCGGCAAACAGCAAGTCATGCAGCGACCAGAAAGCGCCTTGTGCGGCGGCTGCCTCAAGCGCCTGTGCGGCAAGGGACGCCTTATCATGCTCAGGCTGCGGAAAATGCCGCCACGTCAGGCGGATTTGATCAGGAAACTGGGTGTAAAGGCGCAGCAGCGCACGCGCCACCACGAGAGACGCCTCGCTCTGTAGGTCGCCATAGTGGACGATATGCAGATAGGCATCCGCCGCACCCAGATCGTGATCGGCGCTGCCGAGATCGGGCGTTGGCGTGCGCGGCGGCAAGGTCACGATGACGGTGGGCAGGCGTGTTGGCAGGGCGGTTGGCGCTGGCGCGCCACCACAGGCAGCCAACACCACCACCAACAAGGCAAGCGCGGCACATCGCCCCATTGGGCTACGCCCTACCATAGACAGGCAGCGCGGCGCCGCTAATGTCGCGTGCGCTCTCCGAGACGAGGAACAGGATCACATCAGCCAGCGACTCGGGCGTTACCCATTTGCTGTGGTCAGCATCGGGATCATTTTTGCGGTTTTGGGGTGTGTCAATGACGCTAGGCATGACGGCATTGACCGTAATGCCATACTGCATCAGCTCAGCTGCCATGCTCTCGGTCAGGCGCAGCACCGCCGATTTGCTGGCGCTGTAGCCTGAAAGGGTTGGCGCGCCGCTGAGCGCTGCCCGCGCCGCCACGTTCACAATCCGCCCGCCAACGCGGCGCATCACCATGCTGCGCGCCACAGCCGCACTCAGCAGAAAGGCTGTTTTGGCGTTCATGTTCATCAGGAAATCCCAAATTTCCTCATCCATCTCGTGAACTGGACCGCCGGCTTTGAAGCCGCCCGCCACATTTACCAGGATGTCTACCTTGCCATGCTGCGCCACCACTTGCGTCACGAACTCATCAATAGCAGCCCGTTTCTGCGTCAGGTCAAGCGCGCCGATCAGAATATCGGCATCGTCCACGCCTGCTTCACGCAAGCGCTGCCGCAGCGTATCGCCTTTGTGGTCTACCAACGCCAGCTTGATGCCTGCCGCCTGGAAGCGCCGCACCAGCGCCATGCCCAAGTTGCCGCCGGCGCCACTCAGCACAGCAACCTTACCCGCCAATTCAGGATAAATTGCCATAAGGCACGCTCTTTCATAGGTTGGGATAACTGCACGCCGTATTATACCAAAGCCGTGCGCGCTTGGCGGCAAAGCGTAGGCGTAGCGTCGTGTAAGCGCTGTTTTTCAAGCGGTCTTCTAACGCTGTGGAAATTCTGCGGAAACGCCGCAGCGCAAACACACCGCTTTGCCAGTTCTGATCAGCCCGTACTGCGATAGACTTCTTATGCACTTTTTACCAAAGTATGCTATGATTAGCGATCAGGTACACCAACAAACGGTCAATTTATTTCGGGAGGACGTGCGGAGATGCCACTCTATGAGTATCGCTGCAAGAACTGTGGAACGCGCTTTGAGGTCAGTCAAGCGTTTACTGATGATCCAATCACAACCTGCCATGTTTGCAATGGCACGGTGAAGCGCGTGGTTGGGCGCGGCACAGGCGTTATTTTCAAAGGATCGGGCTTCTACGTCACCGATACGCGCTCGACCAACAGCGCCAGCCCCAAGCCCGCCAATGGGAATGGCAACGGCAGCACCGCCGCCGCCAGCACTGAAACCAGCAGCACACCAACTGCCGAAAAAGCAGCCGCCACCAGCGGCGATTAACGCGCCACCTCTGCGCCAACCAAGCCCTTATGCTGCCGAGTAGCCCCGCTATTCGGCTTTTTTTCATGCCTTTTTCACGAAACCTCAAGCCTAAACGCCTAGACAGATAGCTCGGCTTGGCGTATCGTATAGGGGAGGTGAGGAAGTGGTTTGGGACTGTTGATGAAAGTAGGCGTACCCTTGAGTAAAGTTGCTTTATTAAACACCGCAAGCGAGATTATGGGCGGCTATGTGCTTGCCCTGATGCAAGGTGCGCCCGAACGCGATTTACCTGATCTGCTGGCAATGCACGGCTTTCGCGCCTTGAATGCCTATACGTGGTATCCGCTGCGCGCCTGGCTTGAACTGCTCAACGCCCTTTCAGCACGCAGCACCCTGAGCATGGAAACGCTTGGGCGGCGCGCCGCCGCACACATGGCACTGCCACACTGGATTGATAGCCTTTCAGCCGGCTTGCTGTGGTTTGAAGAATTCTATCAGCGTTCGCATCGCGGCGGCAATTGCGGCGAGGTCAGTGCGCGTGTCGTGCATGGGCGCTATATTCGCTTCACCATCCGCACGCCCTACCCACCCGCCTTCCTCAAAGGGATGCTGCACGGCTTGGCAGCGCGCCTTTTGCCCGCCAACACCAAATTGGACGTTCGGGAAGGGCGCGGCGCAGACCGCACCCTTACCCTTGACGTGCGTTGGTAAGCCTTAAGGCAGCCGAATGCCATAGCGGGCAAGGCACCGCCCTGCTTGCCTCGTTGCGCCCGCTGATCTTGCCCGCACCTATTGCCGCGCTTGGTCTTATTTGGTATATATAACCGCTGCTGGCTACCCTATAATGCTGGCAAAGGCTTTCCCAACACACCTGAAGGATGAATAAGCTATGAACGCGCCTTATCGGACGCGCCGCGCTGAGTTTTTGCGCGGCGTGCGGGATACGCTGCCGCTTGTGATTGGTGCCATTCCTTTCGGCATCATCTTCGGCGCGGTGGCAGTTAGCGGCGGCGTGGTGGCGGAAGGTGAGACCGCGCAAACGCTCTCGCCCTTTGCCGCACAGAGCATGTCGCTGTTTGTGTTTGCTGGTGCTTCGCAGTTCATCGCGGCGGAACTGGTGCGCGATTCGGCGGCGGTGTTGGTGGTCATCTTCACCACGCTGATCGTCAACTTGCGCCATGCGCTCTACAGCGCCACCATCGCGCCCTACCTGAAGGGCATTTCGCAGCGTTGGTTGTTGCCGCTTGGTTTCACCCTAACCGATGAAACGTTCGTCGTGGCGATGGGACGCTACCAACAGCTTGATCCGTCGCCCTTCAAGCACTGGTATCAGGCAGGCTCTGCTGTGTTTATGTATAGCAACTGGCAGCTTTGCACGCTGATCGGCATCAGCGCCGGGCAATCTATCCCGGCGGAGCAGGTGGCGCGCTTGGGCTTGAATTTCGCCGCGATGGTAACGTTCATCGGCATGTTGATTCCGCTCATTCGCAGTCGGGCAATCTTTGTGGCGGTTGTCGCCGCGGGCGCGGCATCCATCCTCTTTTATGGCTTGCCAAGCCGCTTAGGGCTGATCGTGGCAGCCTTGATCGGCATCGCAGCGGGCATGTTGGCAGAGCGTGAGGCAAAGGATGAGGGCGCCGCGGTGGCGCCGCTGCCAGAGGTGGTGAAGGATGGATAGCGCCAACGAATTTCTTTTAGTGGCAGGCATGGCAGCCGTGACCTTTGGTGTGCGCTATCCTATCTTGGCGTTCTTTGGCAGGCTGAATCCGCCGCCCTATGTGCTGCGCGCCCTGAAATTTGTGCCACCGTCTGTGCTGACGGCGATCATTGTACCCGCGATGCTTTTTCAAGAGGGCAAGCTAGACCTACAGCCGCAAAATGCTGCGTTGGTGGCGGGCATTTTCGCGGCATTGGTCGCATGGCGCACCAAAAATCTGCTGCTGACCATTGTATTGGGTATGGCGGCGTTGTGGGTGTGGCGGCTGCTGATGGGAACGCTTTGAGTTTAGGGTTAGCGGCGTGGTAAAGATCGTGGCATGGTGCTGCCCCAAGCCTGCACCTTGCCCTTAGCCACCCACTTCAAAAAATCTGAGTAGCGGAAGCCTTTCCCTCGCCGCAAATTCCGTCCCTACATACAGCGATCTTATGTAGGGACGCCCTGCTCGACGGGCAACCCTAATTGCTGAGTGCTAGCTTTGCCCATGCGTTGCGCGGTATACTTCCCACACAAGACTTCACCCATAGAGGAGTAATGCCATATGGCTATTGCAACAGCGCCCAGCGCGCTGACCTATGATCAAATCGTGCAGGCGCTCGGCACACAAGCCGACTACCTGCTTCAGCATACCAGCCGAACCATCAGCCGCGATCAACTGCACCTGCCCTCCCCTGATTTTGTAGACCGCGTTTGGGCGCTGAGCGACCGCCCGCCGCAGGTGCTGCGTAGCTTGCAGCAACTGTTCAACACCGGGCGCTTGGCAGGCACGGGCTACCTTTCGATCCTGCCCGTGGATCAGGGCATTGAACATGCTGCCGGCGCCTCGTTCGCCAAGAATCCTGCCTATTTTGACCCTGAAAACATCGTGCGCTTGGCGATTGAAGGCGGCTGCAATGCGGTTGCCTCGACGTTTGGCGTGTTGGGCGCGGTGGCGCGCAAATATGCCCACAAAATTCCCTTCCTCGTCAAGATTAACCACAACGAACTGCTGACCTACCCAAACAAGTTTGATCAAGTCATGTTTGGCATGGTGGAGCAGGCGTGGGATATGGGCGCGGTGGCAGTCGGCGCGACGATCTACTTCGGCGATGAGCTAAGCACACGCCAATTGATAGAAGTGGCAGAGGCATTCTACCGCGCCCATGAGCTGGGCATGGCAACCGTCCTGTGGTGCTACACGCGCAATCCCGCCTTCAAGGTGAACGGCGTTAACCACGAGATGAGCGCCGACATCACCGGTCAGGCGAATCATTTGGGCGTCACCATTCAGGCGGATATCGTCAAGCAGAAGCTGCCCATCAGCAATGGCGGCTACAAGGCGCTCAACACGGGTGGCTCGTCCTATGGCAAGCTGGATGAGCGCATCTACACCGAACTCAGCAGCGATCATCCCATTGACCTCACGCGCTATCAAGTCATCAATAGCTACATGGGACGTGCCGGCTTGATCAACAGCGGCGGTGCCAGCGGCGCGGACGACTTCGCGGAGGCGATCATGACGGCGGTCATCAACAAGCGCGCCGGCGGTATGGGCTTGATCAGCGGTCGGAAGGCGTTCCAGCGCCCAATGGCAGAAGGCGCGGCGCTCTTACGCGCCATTCAGGATGTCTATCTCTGCCAAGAGATCACGGTTGCTTAACAGGCGGCGTTCGCGCTGAATTCACGGGTAGTGGGCGGGTCTGAAGCAGAAGCTGACTCGCCCAACTCATATCTTTAATCTTCACCACGCGCTATAAACGCTCCTGTTGCCTGATGAAGACACAGTGCAAAGGCAGCGCATAAAGACCTTAATCGTTCACCAGAAAATTTAATTCATTTTATAATGCCAACACTGAAGGAGCGCATTGTATGGAGCGCCCATCGGCTTTTAGGCACACACCCTTGCCAAGCGCTATCGCCGCACAAGCGTAGGGCAAGCGCCACCAATGCGCCTTCAGCACTTGCCCACTTTGCGCTATGCTTATGGCAACCAACGCTTCTCAAAAGGAATGTTAGCCATGCGCCGCACCACGCACACCCTTAGCCTGACCGCCGTTGCCTGCCTGATCCTGCTGCTGCTCAGCGCTGCTGCTGGCACGCCGTTCCGCGCCGCACAAGGCATACCTGCCCCAACCCTGATCATTTTCGGCACATACGCCACGCCGCCCAAACCGCCGCCGACCGCCATCCCGCCCGCAGCGCCAACACCCTCTAGCAGCGGTGATGATGTGATCACAATCTTGCTGCTCGGCAGCGATACGGCACAGCGCCGCCTGATCAGCCGCACCGATGTCATGATCGTTGCCGTCCTCAACCGCACACACGGCACCGTCAGCCTGATGCACTTCCCACGCGATCTGTACGTCTACGTGCCGAACGACACCATGCAAAAGCTGAACACAGTTGCCAATCGCGGTGTGCAAATGTACGGTGCGGAAGGTGTTGGCAGGCTGCTTAAGGAAACCTTCCTCTATAATTTTGGCATCAAGGTGGATTTTTACGCACGGATTGGCTTCACCGAGTTCAAAGAGATCATCAATGCGCTGGGCAGCCTGCGGATTGGCGTGGACTGCGCCATTGAAGGCAACCGCCTGCTCAGCACCGATCTTGATCCGAACGACCCTGCCAGTTATGAGGTCTACCGCATGGAGATCGGCTTGCACCGCCTCAACGCGGATATGGCGCTGTGGTATGCCCGTGCGCGTGGCAGCAGCAGCGATATGGACCGCGGCAGGCGGCAAATGGAAATCCTGACCGCTATTTGGCGGCAGGCACGCGCTGCCGATCTGTTCACACAGGCAAACGAACTGGTGCCGCGCTTGCTCCGCATCGTGGAAACCGATCTGAGCGCTGCCGATCTGCTTGGCTTGGTGCCATTGGCGATCACGCTCGATCTGACGCGCATCCAGCACATCAACCTTGCCCTCAATCAGCATTTTACCCAGTGGTACACCAGCGATACCGGCACCTTCACCTGGCTGCCCATCCCAGCGGCAATGCAGCGCGCCGTGCAAGACCTCTACACGCCGCCAACGCGCAATCGGCTGCGCGGCGAGGCGCCGCATGTGGCGGTGGCAGCCATCGCGCCGCTGCTGGACTATCATCAGGTCGCCTCTGAGCGGCTGATGCGGGAAGGCTTCACGGTGAGTATGCTTGGCACACAAGGCGCCACGCAGCATAACTTCACCACCATTTATGACTATACCGGCGGCGCAAAGCCGAACAGCCTTGCCATTTTGCAGCGTGCGCTGCGCGTCTCGGATCGTGGTGTGGTCTCCAAGCCTGATCCGAACGCGCCCTACGATTTTCGGGTCGAGATCGGCTACAGCTATCCGAACTCGTGCCTGTTCAAGATTCCGCAGTAGGCTCAGCACTGCCGTGTGTGGCACCAAACACCGCACACGGCACTTGAAAAAAGTTTATATATTTTCTATAAAATCTTTGTAAAAGTTTACTGTACCTTGCCGAAATTCCTCAGCGTGATTTTGAAAGCGCCAGACGTGCTTATGTATATTCCTCAGTGTACCACTATGCATACACTGCTCCCTGATCAATGCATCTTTTTTAACATGCTGAGGGGTTGCGATGGTTTCTTCTATCATTCGCATGGATTATGCGGAAGGCAAAACCTGTGAAACTTGCTTCTCGCAACATGCCGATTCCACCCGACAATTGTTGAATTCACTTACACGCCAGCTTGATCAGCTTGCAGCCGGCGGATGGCTTGGGCGCGGCGCGCAGCAATTCTACGCTGAAATGCAGGAGGTTGTGCTGCCTGCCCTGGAGCGCATGGCAGCCGCGCTTGAGGAAGCCCGCCGCTGCACACAACGCATCGCCCAAGATTTTCAGAAGGCAGAACAAGAAGCAGGCGCGCTCTTTATGGGTGCTGCCCTTATGTTTGCTTCTCTCAACAAAGGCGGTCTAGAACAACAAGACGGTCAAAGCGAACGCACACAGGCGCTGATCGAGCGCTTCCGCGAGCGCTTGCGGAACGGGCAACAGCCCTTAGAAGCAAGCGCAGGTGTGGGCGTCTTGCCAGTGTTGGGCGCGGTTGCGCTGGCTGACGGACCGCTTCCCATCGGCGATGCTATCGCCATCATTGGTTTGTTAGGTGTCCTTGCGCTCGGCGGGACAGTTTTGATGAGCAATTCGTCCTCCAATACCACTTCGGGAAACGTTGACGAAGAAAAGGTGGGGCGCGTTGTGGGCGAGTCGCAGGGTGCAACGGGCAACGTAACCAGCGGCGAAACCTTGAATGATGACGAGGCGCTGGAGGCGCTGGAGGACTGGGTTGGCGATGATGTTGAAGAAGTCTCGCCGGGCGTTTTTCGCAGCCGCCAGCCAAACGCTGATGGTACCTATAATCAGGGGCGCATTGACGATGGATCATTGGCGGGCGAGCATGGCGATATTGGCCCGCATGTTCACTTGGAGCGGGTACGCCCTGATCCACAGCGCCCGGGCCGCTGGATAACCGAATCCAACAACCATATTCCGCTAACGCCTTAGAAGGGACTATGATAAGCTATGTCTGAGCAAACATCGCCAACAATCCGTCTGAACGTCGTCGGGCGCGTGCAGGGCGGGCGCTACGACGGTTGGTATTTGGTCGTTTTGCCTAAGGCAGCGCCGGAGGCGGCTGATTCTTACACCGTCTACATCTGCACCGATACAACCTTTGCCTTTGCGCCTGAGGTGCGTGAGTGTTACAACACATGGCTGCCCAACTACGACTCGCTCGAATATCACATCGCACAGCACTTTCCCGCCGTTGAGTGGGACGAGAGCATCCCGCCGCCACGCTTCACCAGCAACCCACGCACGATGAACCTTGCGGCGCGCTTCCGCGCACGGGCGCAAGGCAGCCAAGCCAATCAAGAGAACCAAGAGGATCAAACGGATCAAGAGGAATGATCAGCAGGGCAGGTGGATAACCTGCCCTACCTTGTGGTGAGCTTACTTATCGTTCAGGGCAACCACGCCGGGCAAGGCGCGCCCTTCCAGCAGTTCAAGGCTGGCGCCGCCACCCGTGCTGATGTGCGTCATGCGCTCGCCGAGTTCCGCCTGCTGCACGGCAGCCGCTGAGTCGCCGCCGCCAATGATCGTGATCACGCCTTTTTCGGTCAGCGCGGCAAGGATTTGCGCGATGGCATTAGTGCCTTTGGCAAAGGGCTGCATCTCGAAAACGCCCATCGGTCCATTCCAAACGACTGTTTTCGCCTCGTTGAGCAGCGCCGCATAGTGATCAACCGTGGCAGGTCCGATGTCGAGGATTTGCCAACCGTCAGGCGTATCCTGATCGGCGCGGATGATCTGCGTATTGGCGTCCTCCTTGAAGGCGTCCGCGATCACGCAGTCAATCGGCAAAATCAGCTTGCCGCCGCTTTTCGCCAGCAGATCGCGTGCCGTCTCCAGCGCGTTTTCTTCAACCAATGAGGCGCCCGTTGCCCGTCCCTGTGCGCGGAAGAACGTATTAGCCATGCCGCCGCCGATGATCACCTTATCCGCCTTTGCCAAGAGCGCTTCGATCACCTTGATCTTATCGCTGACCTTTGCGCCGCCTAGAATGGCGATCAGCGGGCGGACTGGTGCATCAAGCGCGCTGGCAAGGTAGGTCAGTTCTTTTTCCATCAGCAAGCCAGCCACGGCGGGCATCAGTTTGGCAACTGCTTCGGTGCTGCTGTGGGCGCGGTGCGCCGAACCAAAGGCGTCGTTCACGTAGACATCGCCGAATTTGGCGAACTGCGCGGCGAGTTCAGGGCTGTTCTGCGTCTCGCCCACGTAGAAGCGCGTGTTCTCCAACAGCACAAGGCTGCCAGACGGCAAGGCGTTCGCTGCGGCAACGGCTGCCTCATCGAGCGGATTTTCAATGAAGGTGACAGGGCGGCTGAGGTGCGCCTCTAGGGCGGCTGCGACGGGACGCAGCGAGTATTTCGGGTCTGGCACGCCGTCTTTGGGTCTGCCCAAGTGCGACATCAACACGATAGACTGCGGCTGTTGATCGAGGATGGCGCGCAAGGTTGGCAGGGCGGCGGTGATGCGCGTCTCATCAGTGATGCTGCCATTCTCAAGTGGCACATTGAAATCCACACGGACAAGCACGCGCTTGCCGCTCAGATCAATATCGCGGATCGTCTTTTTATTCATGCAAGAAACGCTCCATGCTTGCAAACAGGCGGGAAAGGGTCTTCCCGCCTGTGAGGATTTACGAGGATTCCCTAGAGCTTGCTGCCCATCAGCATCATCAGGTCGGCGCAGCGCACGGAGTAGCCCCACTCATTGTCGTACCACGTCATGACTTTGATCATGGTATCGCTCATGACCTGTGTCAGTTCGGCGTCTACAATGCTGCTGTAGGGATTGCCCTTATAGTCCATCGAGACCAGCGGCTCGTGCGAGACTGCCAGCACGCCCTTCATACGGCCCGCCGCGGCGGACTCAAAGGCGTCAATCAGCCCTTGCTTGGTCGCAGGGCGCTCGACTTCCGCCACAAAGTCCACCAGGGAGACGGTCGGCGTTGGCACGCGCAGCGCCATGCCGTCAAACTTGCCTTTCAGCTCTGGGATGACCAGTGCCACAGCCTTCGCGGCGCCGGTGGTGGTTGGGATGATGCTCAAGCCGGCGGCACGCGCACGGCGCAGGTCTTTGTGCGGCAGATCGAGAATCTGCTGATCGTTGGTGTAGCTGTGGACGGTCGTCATCAGGGCGCGGCGAATACCAAACGCCTCATGGACGACCTTTGCCGCCGGCGCAAGGCAGTTGGTGGTGCAGGATGCATTGGAGATGATGTGATGGTTGGCAGGGTCATACTTTTCCTCATTCACGCCCAAGCAGATGGTGATGTCCTCACCCTTTGCTGGTGCGCTGATGATGACCTTCTTCGCGCCGCCGTTCAGGTGTGCGCGTGCTTTGTCTGCCTCTGTAAAGCGCCCGGTGCTTTCCAGCACAATGCTCACACCCAGATCGCCCCACGGGATAGCGGCAGGGTCTTTTTCGGCAAACGCCCTGATCTCATCACCATCAATGATCAGCGCGCCATCTTTGACCTGCACCGTGCCGCGATAAGCGCCGTAGTTGCTGTCATAGCGGAACAGGTGCGCCATCGTGTTCAAATCGCCCAAATCATTAAAGGCGACCACATCAATTTCATTGGGATATTTCTCGCGGATAGCGCGCATGACCTGGCGACCGATGCGCCCGAACCCGTTGATGCCGACGCGAATTTTGCTCATGTGGGTAGTCCTCCACTTTGTTGTTCATTCAAACGGACTGAATGTACCGCTTTTAGCGGGCAGCGGCAAGTGACATTCATCACCCGTCAGCGTTCAAATGTACTAGGTTTTTCAGGCACAACAAGCCAGTAGATGCCCTCTTGACGAGTCATCAACCCTTCATCTACCAACGCCCGCCGAAAAGTCGCATAATCCGGATGGTGGCGGGCGATAATCTCGTTGACCATGCGCTCAGGGTAGCGCTCGTTAGGCGAAAAGCGCGCCGCCATCCACTTCAGCACCACCAAAAACTGCTTGCGCTGCGATGGGATGGTCTTTAGGCGCTCACCTTCAAAGAAGTTTCGCAACACTTGGCGTTCCCACGCGGCGCTGCCTTCCAGCACGCGCTGCGAGGCTGCCCGCGCACCGCCAAACAGCCGCTTGTTCAGGTCAAGCAGGGCGCGCTTATTCAGCGAATAGTGCGGCACGCCATTGCGCTGCACACTCTTGAGCAGGTTGAGGCGGCTGAAGTGTTCAATCTGGCGCTGCACGCGCAGCCCAAAGCGTTCGGTCAGCGCGACGAGGCTGTGTTCGCCGTCTGCCAACACACCCATGAGCTGAAGGCGCTCAGGGTCTAGGAATGCCTTCAAGTGATCGCGCAGCAGGGCGCGTTCTTCGTTGGGATCAAGCGCTTCCGTTGTTTCCGTCATGGGAGATTTCCTCTGCAAGGCGGATGTGCAATTCGGTGAGCTGGTGCGCGTCCGCCTCGCTGGGCGCACCTGCCATCAGGTCAGCAGCCTGCTGCGACTTGGGGAAGGCGATCACTTCACGGATGTTGGGTTCGCCTGCCAGCAGCATCACCAGGCGATCAATGCCGGGCGCGATGCCGCCGTGCGGCGGTGTGCCGTACTCAAACGCCTCCAACATGTGACCAAAGCGCGCCTTGGCGTCCTCAACATCTAAGCCGATCAGCCCAAAGACTTTCTCTTGCAAGGCGCGGTCGTGAATACGAATGCTGCCGCCTGCCACCTCGTAGCCGTTGCAGGCAAGGTCATATTGCTGCCCACGTGCCTTGCTCGGATCGCTATCCAAGAATGGAATATCCTCCGTCATGGGCGATGTGAACAAGTGGTGCGAGGGATCCCAACGCTGTTCATCGGCGTTCCAATCAAAGAGTGGGAAATCAATGATCCAACAGAAGGCGATCTTTTTCGGATCAGCCAAGCCAAGCCGCGCACCGAATTCGCGCCGCACGGCGTCCAGCACAGCGCACACAACAGGGTGTGTATCGCTGGAGATCAGGATCAAGTCGCCCTGCTGCGCTTCCATGCGCTCAATAAGCGCGGTCATCTGCTCCACCGTGAAAAACTTGCCAATGGGCGATTTGACCTGCCCACTTTCGCCGCTCTCAAGGGCAATATAGGCGAGCCCCTTGCCGCCGGCGCCCTTGGCAAGTTCGGTCAGGTCGTCAAGCTGTTTGCGGCTGTAATTGCCACAGCCTGGAATGCGAATAGCGCGAATGGGATTGCCAGCGGCGGCATTCTCGACAAAGACCTTGAAGCCCGTCTGGGCGGCAAGGTCGGTGATGTCTACGATCTCCAACCCATAGCGCAGATCGGGCTTATCACAGCCATATTTCAGCATAGCCTCTTGCAGCGTTAGGCGTGGGAAGGTGGGTGTGACCAACTGGCAGCCTGTCAGTGGCGCCGCAACCTCGACAAGCTTGATCATCAGCCCTTCGATGAGCGTTAGCACGTCCTCACGTTCAACAAAGCTCATCTCCATATCAAGCTGTGTGAACTCCGGCTGGCGATCACCACGCTGATCTTCATCACGGAAGCAGCGCGCAATCTGGAAGTAGCGTTCATAGCCTGCCACCATCAGCAACTGCTTCAACTGCTGAGGCGATTGCGGCAAGGCATAGAACTTACCGGGATGCACACGGCTTGGCACCAGGTAATCACGGGCGCCTTCGGGCGTGGTCTTGAACAAGATCGGCGTCTCGATCTCGATAAAGCCGCGCTCATAGAGGTAATCGCGGATGGCTTTGGTAACCATGCCACGCAAGATCAGGTTGCGCTGCATACGCTGGCGGCGCAGATCAAGGTAGCGGTATTTCAGGCGCAGCGCCTCATCCACCTTGCTCTCGGCGCTCACTTCAAAGGGCGGCGTCTTGGCGGCGTTCAGCACGCGCACGCGCTGCACTTCGACCTCGATGCCGCCGGTGGGCAGGTTTGGGTTCACCATGCCCTCAGGGCGCGGGCGCACAATGCCCTCGATCTGCACGACATATTCGCGCCCGATTTGTTCGGCGGCAGCGTGTGCTTCAGGCGCGCTTTGCACATCTACTGTTGCCTGCGTAATGCCCCACCGATCCCGCAGATCAATGAAGACGACGCCGCCTTGTGCGCGCACGCGGTTCACCCAACCTGCCAATTTAACGTGCTGTGCGGCGTGTTCAGGGCGCAGTTCGCCGCAAGTGTGTGTTTTGAGCATACAGTAAGCCTTTGAATGCGTGGATATGGTTTTAGTTCTAACACGGCGTGCGGCAAGGCGCAATCCTTAACCTGTGCGGCGGATGCCCACCGCCCGCTTAGACGCTATAAAATTCCCACAGCTTTTGCCCGCAGGCAACATTATCATGCTATGATGGACACACAAAACGCTTTGCGGGAGTGTTTCGGGATGGCGGCAAAGATTTTGGTGGTGGATGATGAACTGCCCATCGTGCAGGTGCTGGCTTACAACCTGAAGCAGAACGGCTATCAGGTCTGTGTGGCGCACGATGGCGAAGCAGCCTTAGCGCAGGCGCGCCAACATCTGCCCGATCTGGTTGTGCTTGACCTGATGCTGCCCAAGCTGGACGGCTTGGATGTTTGCCGCATACTGCGGCGCGAACGCGATGTGCCGATCATCATGCTGACCGCACGCGACGACGAGATAGACCGCGTGCTTGGGTTGGAACTGGGCGCCGATGATTACGTCGTCAAGCCGTTTAGCGTGCGTGAACTGCTGGCGCGCATTAAAAATATTCTGCGACGCTTGCACCCTGCTGAGGATGCCGTTCGTGAAGGCGTTGTGCGCGTTGGTGCGCTCACCATAGATAGCGCACGCCATACCGTCTTGGTTGGCGATCAGCCGCTCGAACTGACCATGCTTGAGTTCACGCTGCTGCACACGATGGCGCGCCATGCAGGGCAAGTGCTGAGCCGTGAACAGCTCATCGAGCAGATTTGGGGCTATGCTTGGGATGGGGATGGGCGTGTGGTGGATGCCGTTGTGAAGCGCCTTCGCGGTAAGCTGCGGCAAACCTCACCCGAAGCCCTGATCGTGACGGTACGTGGGTTAGGCTATAAGCTAAAAGATGATCACTAACATTCGCTTTCGATTGATCCTGAGCCACCTGACGGTTATCGTGCTGGCGATGGCGCTTTCAGGCGTTGTGCTGCTTTCGTTGATTGAACAATATTTCTTGCAGGCGGCGCACAACAGCCTGATGGCGCAAGCGCGCCTGACCGCTGCCGCCATCTTGCCTGACGCGCCGCCTGCGGAGGAGAGCCAGCCGCCGTTGGCAAACCTGCTCCAGCAGCAGGCACCGCAGAATCTATTCCTTGAATCTGCCAACGTCAGCCAATTGCAAGCAGGCAACTTCCAGCTTGATCCACGCGCTGATGTAACGCTTCAGCTTGGCGCGCAGTTGAACACGCATATTCGCATCTTGAACGCCAGCGGCACTGTGCTGGTGGATTCGCAAGGGGCGGCAGGCAGCACGACGGTTGGCACACGCCTCCAGGCAAACAGGCTCATCCAGCAGGCACAGCAAGGGCAAAGCGCCAGTGATCGGCTGGAGGGCAATACGTTGGCGCTGGCGCTGCCTGTGATGCACGCCGACAACTTGGTTGCCATCGTCTATTTGAGGCAGCCTTTGGCGGATATGTTCATTGTGCTTGACGATTTGCGTAGCCGATGGCTGCTCTCTACGACGGGCGGCTTGCTGCTCTCGGCAGTGGTCGGCTTAGTGCTATCCCAGGTTATTGTCAAGCCGTTGCGCCGCCTGACCGCGGCAGCGGAAGCCGTAGCCGATGGAAACTTTAACCAGCAAGTGAGCATCAACAGCCGCGATGAGCTAGGGCGCTTAAGCCACACCTTCAACCAGATGACCGCACGCCTGCAAGCGGCACGCCAAATGCAGACCGATTTCGTCGCCAATGTTTCCCACGAGTTGCGGACGCCGCTGACCTCCGTCAAGACCATGATCGAGACGCTGCGGCATGGCGCATTTGATGACGAGGCGGTGCGCGAACCGTTCCTTGCCATATTGGAGCGTGAGACCGACCGCCTCATTCGGTTGGTGAATGATTTGTTGCTGCTCTCAAGGGTAGATTCGCAAGGCTTGCACCTGCGCCGCACACCTGTGGCGCTGGATGCGCTTATACAAAAGGCACTCCGCCCACTGATGGAGCAGTATCCGAACCGCATTCACCTACAAGAGGTTGATCAGGGGTGTGTTATGGTAGATGCAGATCGCATAGCGCAAGTGTTTATCAACGTGACGCACAACGCACTGACCTACTCACCGCCGCACAGCACGGTCACCATCGCGGCTTGCCGCCAAGCTGCGGCTGAGCTGCGTCTCACCATTAGCGATCACGGCATTGGCATTCCCGCTGCGGAGTTGCCACGCATTGGGCAGCGTTTTTACCGCACCGATAGCGCACGCTCACGCTTGCAGGGCGGCAGCGGCTTGGGGCTGGCCATTGCCAGGGCGCTTGTGGAAGCACACACTGGGCAACTGTGGCTGAACAGCACAGAAGGCGTTGGCACGCAAGTCCATTTTACGCTGCCGCTTGGCTAAAGCGCGCCAAGGCGCCTCCGAACACTCCGACACCGTGATCCCGCGTAGGTGGGCTACTTATGCGTATCAAGCTGTTTGCGCGCCCAAGCGATAGTGTTCTGAATGCCCTCCGCAAAGGCAACCCTAGGCTGCCACCCGAACAAGTCATTCGCCCGCTGAATATTGGCGGCACTGGCGCGCATATCGCCGGGCTGGGCAGCCGCATAGCGCACAGGATAGGTGCTGCGCGTTTTACCAAAGGCGCTCAGCACAGCATCACAGAGCATATTGACGCTGGTTGGGGCGCCGGTGCCAAGGTTGATGACCTGCCCAAAGGTCGGCGGTGCATCGAGGGCATCAGCCCAGGCGCGTGCCACATCTGAAACATGCACAAAATCGCGGGATTGCTCACCATCCGAGTGAATGGTGATCGGCTCGCCGCGCAGCACATTCCCAATGAAGATCGCCAGCACGCCTTGATAAGCATTCGTCAGGCTTTGGCGCTCGCCGTAGACGTTGAACATACGGAACGAGGTCGCGTTGAGGGTAAAATCCAGATCGCGGCGGGCTGCCGTCAGATACACGTAGCGCTCGGCGGCATATTTGGTGATCGCATAGTAGGACACAGGATCCGGCGGCGCGGATTCAGGCGTTGGCGCAGGGTTGCTGTTGCCGTAAATGGTCATGGAGCTGGCGAAGATCAGGCGCGGCACGCGGTGCGCGAGGCAGGCTTGCAGCACATTAAGGGTGCCAAGCGTGTTCACGCTTAGGTCATGGGCAGGATCAGCAAACGAGAGGCGGATAGAGGCTTGCCCTGCCAAGTGCAGCACGGCGTCTAGCCCTTGTTCAAAAAGCGGCGCAAGGTCGGCAGGATTGCTAACATCGCCTTGTGTGAAGGCAGCGGCAGGGTTCACATAAGCGCGCCTGCCGCCACTGAGGTTATCAAGCACGGCAACGCTATAGCCGCGCTTGATGAGTTCATCGGTGATGTGGCTGCCAATGAAGCCCGCACCACCCGTCACGAGAATACGTTTACTCACGATAACGAACAACTATCCTTTCAAACCTGAGGTGCTAATGCCCTGTGTGAACAAGCGTTGTGTGAAGAAGTATAAGATCATCACGGGCAACAGCGCCACAACTGCCGCTGCCATCAGCAGGTGAAGTTGCGTGCCGCCATCTTGCCTGAACTGCTGCAACGCCACCGCAATCGGACGCCACGACTCGTCCGAGGTGACCAACAGGGGCCACTCCAGTGCGCTCCAGACTGCCACAAAGCAGAACAGGACGGTCGTCATGATCGGCGCCCAAGAGATCGGCACGACCACAGAGCGCAAGAAGCGCAGATGCCCTGCACCGTCCACACGGGCCGCTTCCCAAAGTTCATTGGGAATCTGCATAAAGAACTGGCGCAGCAGGAAGATGCTGAACGTATTGGAGAGGAAGGGGATGACGAGCGCGGGCCAATTGTTCATCCAGGTCAGCGATGGGTGAATGCTGCGGAAGAAGCGATCTACCTGCGTCACGATGATCAGGTTCGGCACGAGGATGATGATGCTCGGCACAAAGAGCGTCATCAACAACATGCCAAAGATCAGGTTGCGACCGGGAAAGCGCATCCGTGCAAAGGCATAGGCTGCCAGCACACAGATCACAGTCTGCCCAACCACCGAGAAAATCTCGATAATAATGGTGTTCCGCAGGAAGACGATGAACTGCCGCGAAACGCCCAACCGCTGTGAGCCGAACAACACATCTGTGTAGTTCTGCATCTGAATGCCGAGCGTTGGAAGGATGTTGGTGGTGTTGTTTGCCTCAAACGAGGTCTGCAAGGATTTGCCGACCATGAAAGCAAACGGCAAGATGTAGACGATTGCCGCGAAACTCAACGCCACATAGACGAAGAGGCGAAACCAGTTGATCTGGCGCTTGGCGCGCCGTGAGCCTGCCGAAAGTGCCATATCAGCCATAGAACACCCGATTGCGTGTGAACCGATTTTGCAGCAAGGTTAGGATCAGAATGATGCCGAACAACAGGAAAGACATTGAAGCGGCGTATGGGCGCGTTTTGATCGCCGATGCCTCTAGAATGGTCTCGTAGATGTAGACGGTCGTCGTATCCAGCGCGCCGCGCATATCAGGCGTTCGCAGCACCCAAATATGGGCAAATGTGCGGAAGGTGCCTGTGATTGCCAGCAGGGTTAGGTAGAAGGTCGTGGGCGAGATCAGCGGAAAGACGATGTGGCGGAAGGTCTGCCAGCGTCCGGCGCCGTCAATCTGAGCTGCCTCGAACATCTCTTTTGGCACATTGCCCAAGCCGTTCATGAAGATCACGGCGTTATAGCCGCTGAACACCCAGATCGCATAGATGATGGCTGCCACCAACGGCAAGCTCGGGCCGATCAGGAAGTTGGGCAAGCGCACGTTCGGTCCGCCGATGATCTCGGCAATGATCTGAAAGACGCCTTTTGGATTCCGCAGCCACTCTTGGGCAGGCAAGCCCACCGCCTTTAGGAGTTGGTTGATCGGACCGAAGTCCGCACTGTTGGAAAAGAGCATGGCGAACACCGTTGCGGTGGCAACCGTCGGTGCGATGTAGGGCATAAAGAAGATCAGGCGGTACAGCCCTTTGCCAACGCGCACCTCATAAAAGAGCATGTAGGCAAGCAGCAAGCCTAACGAAAGCTGCACCGGCACCGTCAGGAAGGCATAGGTTGCCGTGCGGATGATCGAGTCGTAGAACTGCACGTCACCGCGCCCTGCTGCCAAGGGAATTTCGCCAATGAACAGCCAGCCGCCAACCATCAGCGCGATGGCGATCAGGATGGTGGAGAGCATTCCGCTGGTCGTCTCGCGGCGTTTGGCGCTGCTCCAAAAGAAGTATGCCAAGCCGATCAACCCAATACCGAGCAGCATTGTGAACACCTCTTGCCATTGCGAGACAGTATCCACCAACACAGCAGGGCGCACACGGGTGACTTCGCGCACCGCCTCAGCTGGCACGCGGGCAAACTGCGCCAGTGTGATCCGCAGTGCATCTTGGGCAGAAAGCACATATAGCACAAAGCCGATGGCGATGGCGGCAAACAACCAGCGCACCAGGCCAAAATAGCCGTATTTGCGCGGTTCCGTGTCAGGGTCAGCGCTCAGGCGGATGCGATGCGCCACAAAAATCGCGGCGATGGCAGCCAGCGCACCGAACAGCGCGGCAATCTGCGGCAGCAGTGGGAACACAAAGGTATAGCGCCGATCCGTCACGACTTGGCTCAGCACGGTCAGCAGCGGCTGCGAAATGCGGTGCAGTTCATAGAAGGTGAACCACGTCAGCAGCACGGCGCTGAGCGTCAGCAAGCCTGTTCCCCAAGCATTGAGAACAAAAGCTAGGTGATGTTCGGCGGCGGCGTCCGATTTAGCGTTGCGCGGCTGCACCTGCACATAGAGCAGCACGCCCAGCAGCAGCACACCTAACGGGATGAGCGCATACCCAAACCCAAGCGTGAACAGGACACCGAAAAAGGCAAGGGTTGCCGTAGCGGTAAGGTAGCCCGGCAGCAGGTAGCGGTAGAAATTGCCCTGCCCTGCGCGCATCGCCTCCACGCCGCGCTGATACATGTTATAGCCGACCAAGCCAAAAATAAGCGCGACTGCCAACGCAATCATATAGGCAAGGCTGCCGATCACGCGCACAAAGTTCGCCAAGCCAACGAAGCCTTCCGGCACGTTGACGCCGCCCTGCATACTGATGAAAAAGCCGTAAGCAACGGGAAATAGCTCAAAGACAAAGGCGATGATTGCTACGGGTGCTACAAAGAGCAGCCCAATAATCGCCTCGTTGAGCCGTGCGCGCTGTCGGCTGACCTTTCGGGTAGCAGTGCTTGTTTGCACACCTGCTACATAGGAAGTGGTTGCCATGCTCGTCCTCTCGCCTGTGCTAAAGATGCACGCTTTTTTACAGGCTGCCCGTTAAGACTCTGCGGGAGTGCTGTTAAGAACGGGTTAAAAGCGCTGCGTGTGCTGTTTTTTTGCACTTTAATTGTGGCGCAGCTTTGCCTCAGGCGCAACAGACTCACCCTCATAAGCGCCACTTTAGGCGTTTGCCCAAAAATTTAACGAAGTGCCACAAACTCTTAACATTTTCTTAAAACAGTATGGGTATGTTTCTAAAAGGCATTTCTTGCCCATACTTTTTGAGTATCCTTAGCTGGAGGATCCATGAATAAGTTCACCAAAGTTTTGGCGTTGGCGCTGATCGCCGCCCTCGCCCTCGGCTTTGCCGGCGTCAACAGCACGTCCGCGCAAGGCACCTATGTCAAGACCTTTGATCTGAGCCTGCCCGTTGCTGAAGGCACCTACGCCGGTGTTGATCCTAAAGGCACCACCATCACCTGGTGGCATCAGCACACGGGTCAGCGTGAAGCGGCTGTGCAGGCTGCTGCCGAGAAATTCAACGCCGAAAATCCCTTCGGCATCACCCTCAACGTGGTTTCTAAGGGCAGCTACGATGACATCTTCACAGCTGTGACGGCGGGCATCCAGACTGGCGAACTGCCCGAAATCGTCGTTGCTTATGGCAATCAAGCTGCCGTCTACCAGAACAACGAAGCACTGGTTGACCTCAACGTGTTTATGAATGATCCTGTGCTGGGCATTCAGGACTTTGAAGAAGATATGTTCACCAGCTTCTTCGCCAGCGACCTGAACCCTGCCCACGACAACCAGCGCTTGGGCTTCAGCACCTACCGTTCGGTGGAAGTGCTGTACTACAACGTAGATGCGCTGAACGAACTCGGCTATAGCGCACCACCCACCACCTGGGAAGAGTTCGGCGAGATGGTCTGCAAGTTCGTGAATGAAGGCAAAGGCACGGATGGCTACCAAATCCGCACCGATGCATCGTTCATCGCAGCCGGCGCTTTCGCGGCTGGCGGCGATATCTATGACCGCGCCGCTGGCGAATTCACCTACAACAGCGATGCAGCGAAGGTGCTGCCAAAGGCAATCCAAGACCTGCTGAACAAGGGCTGCATCAAGAAGACCGTTGACCCACGCGCCCGCAGCGATCAGGCAGCCTTCGGCAATGGCGCCGCGCTGTTCTACACCGGTTCTTCGTCCGGCATCCCCTTCGTGTGGACGGCAATCAAAGATTCGCCCAAGCCCTTCACCTTCGATGTGGCACCTGTCCCCGGCTTTGGCGATAATCCCGCCGTTGTGAATGTGTACGGTGCCAGCAACAGCGTGGTTGCCAAGAGCAAAACGCCTGAGCAAATCCTCGCTTCGTGGCTTTTCCTGCGCTGGTTCAGCGAAGCTGAGCAGCAGGCAGAATGGGCGAAGGGTACGCAGTACTTCCCCGTGCGCCGTTCGGCTGCCGATCAGCTTGCTGATGTGTTCGCTCAAGAAGGCACCGGTCGCGCCTATCAGAGCGCCTTTAACCTGCTGAACAGCACGAAGGAAGAGCCTTCCGTAGATGTTTACCAGACCGTCCGTAGCGAAACCAGCAAAGCATTCAACGACATCCTCGACGGTGCCGATGTGGATGAGCGCATGGACGCACTGACCAACCTTGCCAACGAACTGTTGGAAGCCTCCCGCAAGTAAGCTGCTTTTCGCCTAGAAAGCACAAGGGCGCGATCTTGAGGATCGCGCCCTTTTTGTGTGCCGCTGCCTTGTGTGGTTATGAACTGCCACCGAACCAGTTCAGCAGGCGCTTCACCAGATTGCGCTTGCGCGCTTGCTCTTGCTGCAACTCTCGGTGAAGCTGATCGGTCAGCTGCTTGAGTTCCTCAAGCGTCATCCGTGCGCCGTTTACCAACACCCACTCGCCGCCAAGATCACGCAGTTCACTTGGCGCACGTTTGTAAAGCGATTGATAAATCTCTTGGTAACGTGCCATTGCACTTTCAATATTCATCGCCTAACGCCACTCCGATTCCTGCTTGGCTGCCTAAATGATTAGAAGCTATTTCAAAATTTGACTAGGGCTGTAAAGATTTTTGCCGCTGGCGCAGCCGCATGGCACACTTTACAGGCGATGGGCTTGCACAGGCTTCCCACTCAACCTTACCCTGTCTTCATCTTTTTTGAAATGCGTTCTCGGTCTTAACCTCTCTCAGCGCTGCGTATGGCAGCAGATGCGCCCAATAATTGCCCATGCAGCGCGTTCGGCAGTTCGGTTAGATTTCCTTCTAACCATTGTAGCACACTCTTAGCAAGTTGTACGTCACTCCAAACCCGAAAGGTTTGTGAAATTTTCCCAAAAATGCCTTAAATATGCTTTTGGAAAAGTGCCTAACCAACCCACATAAGCCACACAATGCCAAACAAGATGCTCAGGATTGTGATCGGTACGCCTGCCCGCAGGTAAGCGCCGAAGGTTAGCCGCACACCCATCCGCGCCGCGATGCCTGCCACAATCAGGTTTGCCACAGAGCCAAGCAAGGTGAAATTGCCCGCCAGTGTGGATGCCATCGCTAAGGTGAGCCATGCCTGCTGCGGATTTGGGAACTGTGCCATCTCCGGGCGCAGCAGCAGCACCGCCGGCACATTGGAAACCACGTTGCTCAACGCTGCCGTGATCAGGCTAAGCTGCGCGATTCCGCCGCGCAAGATCGGTGCCGTCGCCTCAAAAAGTGCCGCACCCAAGCCACTGACCTCAATCGCGTGCGTCACAATGAACAAGCCGCTGAAAAAGGCGAGCAACTCCCAATCCAACGACATGAGCTTGTGCGGACGCAACCGCGAGACCAGCAGCAGGCTTGCCGCGATGAAAGCCGACGGCGCAATGGGCAAACCAAACAAGAAGGCGAACATCAAGCCAAGCATCACCAGCAGGCAGCGCGAAAGCAGCGGCTGATACGTCCGCACGGTGGGCATGTCCGCCGTGCCAAGCCGTCCGCGAAACTCTGCCCGATAGAGCCATACGATCACAAGCCAAATAATCACCATGCCGACGAGGGCAATCGGCGCAAGGCTGAGCAGAAAAGTGAGGTAGGGAATGCCGCTGCTCTGCCCGATGATCAGGTTTTGTGGGTTGCCCGTGATGGTTGCGACCGAGCCAATGTTGGTGGCAGCCGCCAAACCGATCAGGTAGGGGATAGGATCGCGCTTTAGGCGGCGCGTCAGCGTTACCACCAATGGCGTCAGCATCAGGCAAATTGTGTCGTTCAGGAAGAGCGCCGAAAGCACACCGGCGGCAACCACAATTAGGGCGAGCAACGCATGCGGCGTTTTTGCCAAACGCAGCGCCGCCGCGCCAACCAGCCCGAAAAAGCCCGCCATTCGCAGGTTCACATTGATCACCATCATGCCGAACAGCAGCATAAGCGTGCCAATATCCAGTGCATCGTATGCTTGCTGCTCACTGATCGCACCGAGCGCCAGCAAGGCAGCCGCACCGACAATAGCAATCGTAGCACGGTTCATCCGCAAGCGTGGCAGTTGTCCGATTGCCACACCTGCATACGTCAACAAAATCACAAGCACGCTCAAGGGCGCAGCGATTCCATCAGGCATAAGAGATTGCGTTGTTCCTAAAGGGTATGCTTATAAAGTGAAGTTAGCTCAAGCCGGCGCGGCGGCGTGCCTCTTGATAGTCATCCGTCGTAGCAATTACTCGGTCTGCTTTTAAGTCCCCCTGAGTGTTAGATCAGATAGAACTAATATCCGTAATTCTTGGACACGCTTTAGCCCTAAGTCATTGGTCAAGAAGGCTTGGCAGTTCATATGAGTTGCGGTTGCAATTTGAATAGCATCAGGTGTTTTAAGCGCATATTTAGCGCGCAATTCGGCAGACAGGCGAGCAATGGTTGTATCTATTGGCACAAGCTGAAATCCAACACTATCTTGCAAAATAGCTTCATAGGCTTGTACAAGGTTTGAATTGTTTACACGCAGCGGTTGAGTTAGTACCTCTGTTAAGGTTAGTACAGTGCTACAGGCACGTAATTCGCCTTGTGAAATTGCCTGTACAATATTCAGCATCAACTCAAAATAGCGAGGATGCCTTTCGATTAAGTAGATTAATGGCGCTGTATCTATGCATAACCGCTGCACACCTTGCAAAGCCTGTTGGAGATTCACAAACGGTCATCCCATTCACGGCGCAACTCCGAAATGTACATTTGTGCATCTATACCATGCCAAAGCTCTGCACCAAGCCCGACGAGTTCCAACAATGAGTGCTGCGGTTGGGTAGCATTCGCCTCAGCTAATGTATCCATCAACCATTTAATTAGTTGGCGGCGCTCTTCGGTAGAGAGCATTGCTATTGTTTGCATGATTTCTTGTAGAGTCATCTCAGGCTACCCTTCGTTAGCTCAAGCCAGCGCGGCGGCGCGCCTCTTGATAGTCGTCCGGCGTATCAATATCGCGCAGCACGCTATCCGTCTCCACCAGCACGTAGTGAATTTCGCTGGCGTGTGCGTTGATCACCTCTCGCGGCGCGCCGCCTTGCGGCAAGGCAAGCAATTCCTGCCACAGGCTGCGGTCAATCAGAATCGGGTGCCCGCGCCTGCCTTTGTAGCTTGGCGCGATGATCTTGCCACGCCCTTCGGCATATGCCTGCATCAACTGCCCAACAATGCGCCCATCCACTTGCGGCTGATCGCCCAGCACGATCAGGCACGCCGCGATGCGCTCATCTAAGGCACGCAAGCCCGCTTGCAGCGAGGAGAGCATATCGCCCGCCTGATAATCGGCGTTGTGCGTCAGGCGGACAGGCTCATTGGCAAGTGCAGCGCGCACGCGCTCCGCCACATGCCCCGTCACCACCACAATCTCATCAAGGCGCATTCGTTTCAGGCGCTCAGCAATTACACGGATGATCGGCTTGCCGCCATCCCACGGCAGCAGCACCTTAGAGGAATTTGGCTGCCCCATCCGCCGCGAGAGTCCGCCCGCCAACACAATGGCAGCCACACGCCGATGCACCTCATAGATCGGCTCGGCAGCCTGCACCGAACCACACAGCACCGACTCAAGGCGCGGCTCGCGCAGCGCCAAACGCCCAATCAAGCGCGCCAAGTTACGCCCTAAGCCCGTCTCTGGCACTTTGTTGATGAGCGCTGCGATCCGCGCCCGCTCAGGCACGCCCTTCAAGCCCAACAACGGATTCCGCAGCACAGACGCCACCCACATCCAGCGGATGCGGTCCCCGTATTGGTAGCCGAATTCGTCAATCATCGCCTGTGGATTGTAGACATGATCGCTATCCAACGGCTGCCCGACGCAATCAATGCCGACGACAGGCACAGCCAACGTCGTCGCGGTAGGGATGACTGGCTCGTGCGCGTAGGGCGCTTTGAACGGCAGGCGGCGCGCACCGTCTGCCTCGATCAGGATCGCGTCCGAATCCACGGCATCTATTAGGCTGTTGATCAGTTCTGGCGTCACGCCGACCACTTTGTCCACACCGCCGCTGGTTGCCACGCTGTGGTAGAGGAAGGCGAACCCATGCTGGCTGAGCGCCCGTGAAAGCGCTTGCGGACGCGGATTCACGCCGCTGCTATCCGTAGCGATTGCGGTTGGCACGTGCGCCAATTCTTCGGCGGCGATGCGCGTTGTGGTCGTGCCGATCACGCGCCAGCCCTCGGCAGCCAGTTCATGCCCAAGCCGAAAAAGTGCCGACGTTTTTCCGCCCGCACCAATGAAGGCTACCACCTCACCACGCTGAACGTTCAGCGCCTCTCGCAACCGCATAGCACGCCTTTTTACCGCCTAGCGCTGCCGAACAGCAAGCGCACCACCTCATAGCCGATCACAATGATGATCAATGGCACAGGAATGAGCAGCACATATGTCCAGTTGATCGGATCAGGAAATGCCAACCCAACATCGCTGAAACGGATTAGATCAGGCAAAGTGACCGAAAAGCCGCTCTCGGTGCTGATCTGGATCGGCAGCAGCAGCAGATAGACCATCACTGCAACAAGAAGCACGAACAAGCGTGCCAGCACGTAAAGAATCCCTCGCAGCATTAAGCACTCACCCTGCGTTGCTGAGCCTAGATACACCCCTAAGTATAGCGCGCATTGGCGGCACGGAAAGCACCGCTTCTAAGACGCCGCCGCCCACTGAAAGCGATTTATCCGAGATGGTGAAGCAATGTTCGCGCCGCACACGCGGATCGAGATCGCCAATTTTCATGCCCGCCGTCACCCATGTATCGTCATCTATCAAGCCGCGCAGCACGCCCGTAAATGGTGCGTAGAACGGCGTCTCGCCCACGCGCCCGATCAACTGCCCTTCATGCAGCAGGCGCCCAATCACCGCGATTTGTGTCATCGCGCCCTCGCATGGCGCACGCAGCACGCGCTCCTGCTGTTTGCCGTTTAGGTCAGATGGCGTCCCTGTGTCCGGCTCGGCGCTGCCACGCCAATAAACGCGCCCTAAGTGGTGTCCGCGGTTGGTCTCGACCACGGCATGGCAATCTTTGCCCGCCACAAAGCCCGGCCCGAGTGCCACCACCAACGGCGCTTGATCAATGCGCGTATCAAGCGGCGCCTTTGCCACGCGCCCATCAATGATGACCGACGGCTTTAGGGCAGCGATTGCCGCGCCCTCAGGATCGATCAGGACGGGAATTTGACCGCGATCCAGCAGTGCGTAGAGCGCAGGCAGATCGGCAAGATCAGCGCGCCGTGCGATCACGCCCTCAACGATGACCGTCTCGTAGACGGCTGCCATGCCATAACTAACTGTCGTCCGCACGGCAAGCGGCTTAGGCAGTTCCGTGATCACCACAGGCAAGCCTGCTTTGTGCAGCCGATAGGCAACCCCAGAGGCAAGATCGCCGCCGCCGCGCAGCAACACTACCTGATCAGCGCGCACCGTCTGCCACTCCCGCCGCCAGCAAGCCCATATAGACCCGATCAGGCGTCATGGGTAGGTCATCAAACCAGATGCCGCTTGCCTGATGCAGCGCGGCGGCAACCGCAGGCGCAACGGTCAGGTAGGGCATTTCTGCCATGCCGCGGGCGCCCCACGGACCAATCGGATCGGCATATTCGAGGATGACCGACTCAACTTGCAGTGGAATATCGCCCACCGTTGGGATCAGGTAGTTAGAGAGGTACGGATTTTTGATCACGCCGCCCTCGCTGATCAGGTGTTCGTACAGCACGTAGCCAACCGCCTGCACCACAGCACCTTCTATTTGCCCGCGCACCAGTTCAGGGTTAATGGCACGCCCAACGTCGCTGGCAGAGACGACGCGCAGCACGGCAACCTGTCCCGTCTCTAGGTCAAGCTCCACCTCAAACGCCTGTGCCACATACCCATAGGCAAAGTTTGGCTCGGCGCGCCCTGTCTCAGGATCGTAAGGCGTGGTGGCGGGCGGACGGTACTTGAAGGTGCCAATGGCGGGGCGTTCTTCATTCTTCCATGCTTGCAGGGCAAGTTCAGCGGCACCGCGCACTGCGTTACCTGCCATGAATGTGAGCCGCGAGGCGGATGCGCTGCCTGAATCATCGGTCTGCGCCGTATCGTGCGAGATGAGCATGACTTTGTGCAGCGGCACGCCAACTGCTTCCGCCGCCATCTGCACGATGGCAGTGTGCGCGCCTTGCCCAACCTCGGCGCTTGCCTGCCGCACGATCACGCGCTCGATCTCCGTATCGCCGTGCAGTTCGATGGTCGCCCAAGCGCGCTCTGGAAAACCAAAGCTGAAGCCGACGTTCTTAAAGCCGCACGCAAAACCGACGCCGCGCCGTTTGTGCGGCTCAGCAGGCTGCGCGAGCGGCTTACGCTGCCAACCGTGCGGCGTTGCTTCCCAATAGCCGCTGCGCCGCGCACACTCGGCAACCACTCGATCTATCGTGACGCCCGTCGGCAGCGGCGTGCCAACCGAGAGCAAGTCACCTTCGCGCAGCACATTCCGCAAGCGCAGCTCCACAGGGTCTATGCCGAGCGCTTCTGCCAGCTTGTTCATCTGCCCTTCGGCGGCAAAGGCGCCTTGCGGTCCGCCAAAGCCGCGAAAGGCACCGCTTGGGATGTTGTTGGTGAACACGCCGTAGGTATCAAGGTGAATGTTGGGAATGCAATAGGCGCCGGTTGCCAGCAAATTGGCGTTGCCCATCACCTTGCTGGTCGTGTAGGCGTAGGCGCCGCCATCGCCGATCACGGTTGCTTCTGCCGCCACGATCTTCCCTTCACGGGTGGCGCCCCACTTGGCATGAATCTTGACGGGATGCCGTTTGTGGTGGGCGAGGATCGACTCCTCGCGGCTCCAAATAATCTTGACGGGACGCTTGAGCTTCCACGCGGCAAGCGCCAGCACAATCTGCACGGACATATCTTCGCGCCCACCGAACGCGCCGCCAATGGCAGGGTAGATCACGCGCACCTGCTCTAAAGGCAAATCCAGCGCGTGGGCAATCTGCTGCTGATCCTCATGCGCCCACTGCCCTGCCACCACAACGGTGACGCGCCCTTGTTCATCAAGGTAGCCAAGCCCTGCCTCTGGTTGAAGGTAGGCGTGTTCCTGCCAGCCGGTCGTATAAGTGCCTTCGACGATGACCGCCGCCTGCGCCCAGCCTTGCGCCATATCGCCCTTGCGAATCTTATAGTGGCACAGGATGTTATTCGGATATTTGGCGTGAAGCTGCGGCGCGTCGGCTGCCATTGCTGCTTCGGCATCCGTCACAATCGGCAAATCTTCGTAGGTGACTTTGATCAGATCGCGTGCTTGCGTGGCGATTGCTTCAGTCTCCGCCACGATGACCGCCACACAATCAGCACGGCAGCGCACCACGTCGGCGCCTGCAATCGGATTTTCACCGCCCACACCGCAGATGACAGGTTGATCGTAGATGATCAGACCGTACTCGTTGCGCGGCACGTCCGCCGCCGTGAAGATGGCAACCACACCCTCCAGCGCGGCGGCTGAACGGGTATCCACGCTCAAAATGCGCGCATGGGTGCGGTCTGAATAGCGAATCTTCATCCACAACTGCCCAGCCATATCCACATCGGCGGGATAGGGTGTGGCACCCGTCACTTTGCCGAGTGCATCCAGACGGTGAACAGATTGCCCAACCACCACCGTTTTTGCGCGTTCTGTTGGGTCGGGTGTGTTTGGCATTTGCTCAGGCATGATGAGGCTTCTCCATACAAGGCTGTCTATCGTGATCTATGCGGCGGATAGCTTGGTGTGTCTATCCGCCGCGCTTGAAGGTGTTACCAATCGCCTAAATCGCGGGATTTGGTGGTCTTGGGTGGCAGTTTGCGCTTGTTGGCAAGATCGCGCTGGTTCGGTCCGGCGATGAACGCCACCAAAGCATAAGCAATGCCCAGCATCACAATCCACAACAAGCCGCCAACGATCAAGATGCCTTCATTCTTGATGAGTAGCTCGCGTCCACCGCTGGCATTGATCGTCTCGATGACATAGAGTAAGCGCAGCTGCTGAATCTCAGGGATGATCAACTGTGCGGCGAAATAGGCAACCACCGCAAATCCAACGGCAAGGATCAAGCCGAAGACAGGCGCCAACGGATTGCGCGGCTTCTTCTTCTCTTCCTTAATAATGCTGCTGCCATGGCTTGGCATAAATCAGTTCTCTCCTCCAACAACCAGACGGAAAAAGTAGGTGGCGTTGCCTTCCGCCCAAACCACCTCAACGCCCAACACATAGCTCCCTGCTTCAATAGGCAGAATGTACACAGGAATCGGGTTGAGTGACAAGACTTGTGAACCGATCAGATCAATCCCGTTCGACTCGAACAGGTTCACCACGACCGCGGCAGGCTGCACGCCGCCAAACTGTAGCTGTGTGATGCTGCCCGGCGCGCCAACCACACGGTTGATCGGTGCATCTAGCGGCGTGCTGAGGCACTGCTGCTCAGTGGGCAGCGTTAGGCAGCCAACAAGGGCAATCGGCGCAAATGCCACATCCCCAATGATGATCTGCATGTTTGGATAGCCGATCTCGCTGAGCGGCGCGAGTGTGGCAGTCGGCAGCAGCGCGCTGCGCGTCGGAATGCGGATGGTGAAGGGTGTGGGCGTGGGTGCCGGTGGCAGTGTGCCAGCCAGCTCAGGCGTAGGTGCCGGTGGCAGCGTGCCAGCCAGCTCAGGCGTGGGTGCCGGTGGCAGTGTCGCAACGGTCACACTCAGATCAGGCGTGCCAACCGCTTCCGTTGGTGTTTCTGTCAGGGCGGGCGTGCCGCTCTCAGGCGTGCGGGCTGGCTGGGTTGCCCTGCGCGTGGGTGTGGCGCTTGCCGCAACGGTTGGTGTGGCGGTCGGTGTGGCGGTGAAGGTCGGCGTGATGGTTGGCGTTGCCGTCAGCGTGGCAGTCGGCGTGGCGGTGAAGGTTGGCGTTGCCGTTGGGCGCGGCTGCACCTGCAAGGCAAAGACGTAGCTGACGAAAAACTCGCCTTGTCCGCCGCTGCCGGGATAGACTGCCGTGATCAAGATGCGCTGCCGATTCGGGCTAACGTTTTCTAAGGAAAGAACACCATCCGTCGCCAGCAGATCGCGGGTAGGCGGCTCGGCATTGGGCGGCGCGCCATCAATAAAGGCGATGCTGAAGGCTTGCGGCGCAGGGTCAGCCGGCGCTATCACAAAGGTGATCGCCTGATCCTCACGGGCATTGATCACGTTCGTTGGCTGTGGATCATCCACAAAGGTGCATAACGGCGCGTTATCGGCTTTTGGGAAGCAGGCTGAGCCAGCCACACCTTCAAACAGCACGCCTTCATACTCGGCACGAATCACAGGAATTTGGGTCGGTGTGCCGCTTTGGGCAAACACAGGTACGATTAAAGCGGCGGCGAGTGCTAAAATGCCGCCAAGCCACACAAGCTGATAAGAGCGTCGCTTCATAGGTTTATCTTCCTCTGTCTGGGCAAACGCACGGCGGCGGATGAATGTGCGCCCAAAGTCTTCCGCCTGCATGTTGGGCGATTGTAGAATAAATCAGCAAATCGCGCTATGATCTAGGCGAACGAAAAACATCCCTTCAAGACAGGATCGGAGCATCTACCGTGAGCGTACAGACTCAACACGCCCTCATCACCTTTTATGAAGCGCGCCTTGCCAACATCGTCGGGCTGATTACCGACTTGGCAAATTACGAGACGCCAACCGCCAACAAGGCTGCCGTAGATGCCTTAGGCGGCTTTGTGCGCCAAAAGCTGGAGGCACTCGGCGCGCAGATCACCCACTTCCCGCGTGAGTCCGTAGGCGATATTTGGTTGGCAAAGTGGAACGCCGCGGCGGCGGGCAAGCCGATCCTTTTCCTGATGCACCTCGACACGGTCTGGGGACTTGGCACCTTGGCAGAGCGCCCGATCCACATCGAAGGCGACCGCCTGATCGGACCCGGCACCTGGGATATGAAAGGCAGCATTGGCGTGGTGCTTTCGGTGCTGGAAGGCTTGCAAGAACGCGGCGAATTCCCGAACCGCCCGATCTGGGCGCTCTTTACCACAGATGAGGAGACCGGCAGCCTGCACAGTTGGGAGATTATCGAGGAGATTGCCCGTCAGGTTGGCTTGTGCCTTGTCATGGAGTTTGCCGCGACCAATGGCGGCATCAAGACGTGGCGCAAGGGCATCGCCAATTATCAGATCAGTGTGACGGGCAAGGCATCGCACGCGGGCAATGCGCCGGAAAAAGGCATCAACGCGGTGGTCGAATTGGCGCACCAAACGCTGCGGATCACTGAATTGAATCGGCTTGAGCTTGGCACGTCCGTCTCGGTGACGGTGGTGCAAGGCGGCACTGCCTTCAACGTGATCCCTGATCGCGCAACGGCACAAGTAGATGTGCGCTTCAAGACTCAGGCGGAAGCGGATCGCATTCATAGCGCGCTGACGACCCTAACGCCCGTCCTTGAGGGCGCAAAAATCGAGGTGACACAGCGCAGCCAACGCCCACCCATGGAGCGTGACGCCAAGATGATCAGCAGCTATGAGCAACTGAAGGCGCTGACCGCCGAATTGGGCATTGATCTGCCTGAGGAAGGCAGCGGCGGCGGCAGCGATGGCAACATTACCTCTGCCTTAGGCATTCCGACGTTGGACGGCTTGGGCCCGATGGGCGAAGGCGCGCACGCTCTCCATGAGCAGGTGGTCATCAGCAGCATTGCGGCGCGGGCAGCCATGCTGGACGCGCTGTTGCGCGGCTGGCGCTTTGACGCTGAGTAGTTTTGCGGAGCAGCAGCAATGTACGACGAGACAGAGAACGATCTGAGTGCCTGGCAGTGGATGGCACCTATCGGCTTGACGGTGATCGGCTTGGGCTTCAGCCTAACGGGGCAAGCCATCATCGCCAAGAGCAAGGGCAAGCCGTTTTGGGTGTGGTTTGGGCTTGGCACGCTTGGTTTAATCGTGCTGAACAGCGGCGTTTCCATCTTTGGTGATGCGGTAAAGCGCCGCGCCCTGCAAGAGATGCGCGAGCGCGAAATCAACACGCCCATCGCCTTTTAGGCGCACCTTAGCAGCCGTTGAGAAGGGTAAAGGGAAAGGCGCTGACCACCCAGCACATGAATCCAACTTGGTTACAGTTTGGCGGGCTGGAGATACGCGCCTTCACCTTTTGGCTGGCGCTTGGCGGGCTGCTGAGCGCTGCGCTGGTGCTGTGGCGCGGCAGGGCGCAGCGCATGGCGCACCTTGATGTGATCACGGCGGCGGCGCTTTGCGGCGTGATCGGTGCGCGTGCCGAGCATGTGGCGCTGAATTGGGCGTATTTTTCCGCCAACACTGCCGAGATTTTCGCGGTGAGCAGCGGCGGCGTCAACTGGCACGGCGGCTTGCTCGGCATTCTGTTCGGCGCGGCGGCTGTGGCGCGTTGGCGGCGGCTGCACCTGCCGCACCTCTTGGATTCGTTAGCGCTCTGCCTACCGATTGGCGCGCTGGCAGCCTGGCAAGCCTGTGCATCGGCAGCCTGTGGCTATGGTGTGGAAGTTCGCAGCCTTGCCGAATATCCGCTGTGGCTGGCAACCGAAGCACCTGATATTTACGGTGTGCTTGCGCCGCGCCTGAACCTGCCGCTGATCGGGATGCTGTTGGCACTGCTGCTAGGCGTGCTTGGCGTGCTGCTGATCGGCTATGGCAAGCTGCACGGCGGGCGCTTTTGGCTGCTCTTGGCGCTCTATGGCTTGGCGATGGCATTCCTGAGCGGCTTCCGTGCTGAGTACGTGCCGCTCTGGTTCGGTGTGCGCGCTGATCAGGCGCTTGACCTGTGGATTGGGCTGTGGGCAGCCGCGCTGTTCGTCCGCTATCGCGCTCATGGGCGGCGCACAGGGCGTCGGGCGCCGCCCTCAGCCTGAGGCGGCTAGTTCGCACGCACGAAGGTCGCTACCGACTCGACATGGTAAGTTTGCGGGAACATATCCAACGGTTGGACTTCTTGCAGCGCGTAGCCCTTACCAAGCAGCCGCTTGGCATCGCGGGCAAGCGTGGCAGGGTCGCACGAGACGTAGACAATCTTGGCAGGCGCAAGGGCTGCCAGCGCATCTAAGGCGTGTGCTTCCATGCCGCTGCGCGGTGGATCAAGCACCACACAGTCAAAGGTGCCGTCCAGTGCCTCTAGCGCTTCTTCCACCAAGCCTTCAATTAGGGTGATGTTCTCAAAATCGCTCAGGTTGGCGTCCGCGTCGCTCACAGCGGTTGGAAAGCCTTCAATGGCGGTGACGGAAGCGGCGTGCGCTGCCAAAAATGCCGTGAACAAGCCGACGCCGCTGTAGAGATCAAGCACGTTTTCCGTCCCTTGCAGGTTCAGGCGCGCCAGCACCAGATCAACCAGCGTTTCGGCAAGCGGCAGGTTCACTTGGAAGAAGCTGCCGGCGGTCACCTGAAAGGTGCGCCCTTTGATCGTATACTGCACGCTGCCCGCGCCGATCAGGGTGTGCGGCGTATCTTCTTCAGAGAGGAAGCTGACCGAAAGCGGCAAATCAATCTCCACAGCAGGCTGCGAGTCGTCCACTGTGCTAAGCGCGATCAGGCGGTCATCGCTTTCAGTGCCAACTTGCAAGCGCACACGGGATAAAATACCGCCGTCCAGCGTTTCAAGGTCAAGCGTTTCAAGCAGGTCTTGCAGTTCAGGGCGAATGATGTGACATTCTTCAATCGGCACGATATGCTGATCGTCGGTGCCGATGAAGCCGACTTGCCCAGACTCGGTGACGTGCAAGGTGACGTGCGTGCGATATTGCCAAGGGTTGGGGCTGGGAATGGTGGGCAGCACCGTCGGATTCGGGATGCCGCCGATGCGCGTGAGCTGATCGGTGACGATGTTCTGCTTAAAGGCAAGCTGCGCCTCATAGGCGATGTGCTGCCAATGGCAGCCGCCGCAGCGCCCGGGACCGAAGTGCGGGCATTCAGGCTGCACACGCGCCGCAGCACCTTCCAGCAGCAGGACGCCCTCAGCATGGGCAAAGCGCCCTTTATCCTGCACAATGCGGGCAGTGATGCGCTCGCCGGGGATGGCATACGGCACGAAGATGGTGCGCCCTTCATAGCGCCCGATGGCGCTGCCGCCGTGCGCCATTGTGGTAATCTCTAGCTCAATCAGGTTATCAGAGCCAGCGGCTTGCCCGCCTTGCTCTGTGGAATGTGACTCAGGCATGATCGATCCTTCTGGTGAAGCGCACTCGGCGCTTAATAACTTTCCGCATCCGCGCCCTTACATGCGCCGTGCGTTGGCACGCCTGACGGGGCTTGGCTTGGTGCTGTGCAGCCTTGCCGTTGCCGCGCAGCTTGTGCTGGCGCTGCTGAGCGGTGCCTTGGCGCTCCTTTTCGTGGTGAGCGCTGCCTTCACCGCCACCTTGCTGATCCCGTTAGTGCTGCAAAGCGTGCTGCACCCTGAGATCAGGCTGACGGCGGATGGTGTTTGGCTGCGCCCGCTGCTGTGGCGTCCGCGTTTTGTGCCACGTGCCGCCCTGCTGGGCTGCGTGCGGCATCCGCTTATTCCCGATAGCGAGACGAACGCCGCCATGCAGCGCTGGCTGTTTGGCAAGCGCCACCGTCGGCGTGAAGGCTGTGCCATTATTGTAGCACGCCACGCCCTGCCGCCGCCCTACCGTCTGCTGGCAAGGCTTGCCAACGCGCCACAGGCGGCTGCCTTTGCCATCTCCAGCACCACACACCGCGAGTATGATCGGCTGCGTGAGGCTATCGCCGCCTTGATCGCCGACTCGACGGGCTAGGTGTGGTCAGGTCTTCACTGCCAATCAGCGAAAGGTAGGTATCGGCAAGCAAGGCAGCACTGCGCGCCCAAGAGTGGCGCTCCACCACCCAGTTGCGCCCGTGCTTGCTCAGGCGCGCCGCCTCCTCAGGATCATCCAGCAGGCGCAGCACAGCATCCGCAAATGCCTGCGGCGCATCCACAATCCGCATGTGGCGTCCGTCTTGGGCGCCCAGCCCTTCCGCGCCCAGTGCCGTGCTGACGACAGGGCAGCCGCAGGCAAGTGCCTCCAGCAGCTTAAAGCGCGTGCCACTGCCGCTGCGTAGCGGACAGATGAACAGCCCGGCACGGTTGAGGTAGGGGCGCGTGTCGTCCACCAAGCCCTGAATGCGCAACCCTTTGGCAGGATCGCTGCCAAGCCGTGTTAGGGCAGGCGTTGGGTCTTTACCAAGCAGGGTGAGGGTGAAATTTGGGCGCTTGGCACGGATCAGCGGCATGATTTCGCGCATGAAGTACAGCACAGCATCTTCATTCGGGAAATACTTGTAATCGCCCATGAAGATGGCGCTGTCAGGATCACGGCGGATATTGCTAGGCTTGAAGTAGTCTACATCTACGCCGTTGGGTGAAAGCACAGTTGGCACGCCGGGCGCGGCGCGCTTCACGATTTGCGCGTCAATCTCGGACATCACGCCGACCAACGTCGCTGCGCTCCACGCCTGCGGCTCGAAAAAGCGCATTTTGAGCGCTTCTAGGGCAAGGGCAGGGCGCTGATAGATCGGCATGGCAACCCGTGCGTGACGCCACCATGCCAGATATTCAATGGCAGGCTCCGAGAGCAAGACTGGCACAGGCAGCTCAGAGGGCAAGTTTTGCAGCATGTAGAACGATTCAATGTGAATCAGATCAAAGAGGCGCACGCGCAGCAAGCGTTGAATGGTCTCGCGGAATTCAGGCGTTGTGTACAGGCGCATGGTGATCGGCTTGATCGCGGTCAGGCTGAGCAGCGCGGCGCGCAGTTTGCTTGGGCTGGACGGACGGTTGATCACGGCTAGATCGCACAATGCCCGCAACGGCGCAAGGTCAAAGGTGCGTTCCTCAGGGCGCCCAAAACAGACCAACGTGATGGCAAAGTCGCGGGCAAGGCGCTTCACAAGGTTGTAGGTGCGCGAGCGTCCGCCGCTGACAGGCGGATAGGGCAAGTAAGGCGTCAGCATTAGGATATTGGGACGGTTAGCGCTCAGGGCAGCATCTCCTTAGAACAGGGTGTGTGCGTGTTTCTGACTCTAATTTTGGCGCAGCGTGGGCGTTGGGTCAAGGTGGGGTGGTGCTAAGTGTTTGGGCTATGCCTTTTACAAGGTCTTGCACAAATGTGAGCGCACTGCACATTTTCGCAAAAATGCGTTAGACTCCTGAATAAAAAGCCTAATTGAGGAGTCCTTTCAGCATGAAAACACTGGTTTACACAGGCGTTGGGTCGGTGCAGCTTGAAGAGCGCCCACATCCGGGCGACCCTGCCGAAGGCGAGCTGTTGGTGCGCGTGCGCGTGTGTGGTGTGTGCGGCAGCGATGTAACGGATTGGTACATGCTGCCGCGTGCGCCGTTGGTGCTTGGGCATGAGCCTGCCGGTGAGGTGGTGGCGGTTGGGGCTGGCGTAACGGCTTTCCAAGTCGGTGATCGCGTGGCGCTGCACCATCATATGCCGTGCCTTGTCTGTGAGGTGTGTCGGCGCGGCGCGTACACCAACTGTCCGCAATTTAAGCAGACGCGCCTTTATCCGGCGGGCATGGCGGAATATGTGCGCGTGCCGCGTGAAATCGTGGCGGGCGACGTGCTGAAACTGCCCGATCACCTGCCCTATGAGGCGGGCGCCTTGATTGAGCCGATTGCCTGCTGCGTGCGTGCGCTGGATCGCGCCCATGTGCAAGGCGGCGATTCAGTGGTGATCATCGGTGCGGGCTTTAACGGGATTGTGCTTGGGCTGCTGGCGCCGCACTGGGGCGCTGATAGAGTTGCCATTCTAGACCGCGTGCCAAGCCGTTTGGCGCGTGCCGAAGCGCTTGGCATGAGCATTTTCAATGTGGATACGCCTGATTATCAGGGGCAGGTGCGGGACTGGGCGGGCGGCAGCGGCGCGGGCGTGGTGATTGTGACGCCTTCCAAGACGCCGGTCATACAGCAGGGCTTGGCGTTGGTAGCGCCCGGCGGCACGCTGATGCTCTACGGACCGCCTGCGCCTGAGGATAACTGGCTGCTGGACGTGAACTACACCTTCTTCAAAGAGATCACCGTCACCAGTTCGTATTCAGCCAGCCCTTACGACACACGGCGGACGCTCTCGCTGTTGGCAAACGGCGTGCTGGATTATCGCAACCTGATCACGCACCGCTTCCCGCTTGATCAGGCTGATCAGGCATGGCACATGACCAAAGCTGCGGGCGATTCACTGAAGATCGTTGTGGAAATGCCTTAGGTGGTTGGTCGTTGGATGCAGCCCGCAGCACAGCGGGCTGTGCCAAGCCATGTTCACGCCACGCAAAAATTGCTCTTGACCACCGCCCAGCAGACTGCTACAATTCAGCGTACATCAGGGGCCTATAGCTCAGCTGGGAGAGCGCTTCAATGGCATTGAAGAGGTCGTGAGTTCGAATCTCACTAGGTCCACTCTCAGGCAAACCTCTCCACACAGGGCATGGAGAGGTTTTGTTATCGGTTTTTGATACGCTTTCTAACGTTTTTCCAAGCAATTGCAGTCCAAAGTGTGCTATAGTCTTAAATACGCACGACGCACGCAATCAGCAGGAGTAACACAGTATGGGCAAACCGAACAAGCCAAACATCGCTGCTCGACTTCGTGAGCTAATAGACGAACTTGGTCGCCTTTTGAATCCACCGAAGGTCGTGCCAGCGCGTGTGCCTGTTCGCAACCGCCCCGTTCCGCCAGAGCCGCGCCGTTAGCCTTTCAAAAACACCTTCTGCTGCATTCATAAGAGGTCAGGTTCGTTCATGAGCCTGACCTCTTTTCGTGTTAGGATTATCAGCCATATCGCAATGAGGGGGAAAGAATGCCAGATAAGTACACACCACAGGAAATTGAGCCGAAATGGCAAGCGCAATGGGCGGAAGATAAGCTCTACCGCTCACTGATTGATGGCAGCCGTCCGAAACATTACGCGCTGACCATGCTGCCCTACCCAAGCGGCGAACTGCACATTGGGCATTGGTATGCCATGGCGCCATCGGATGCGCGTGCGCGCTATATGCGGATGCGCGGCTATAATGTGCTGTTCCCGATGGGCTTTGATGCCTTTGGCTTGCCGGCGGAAAATGCCGCCATCAGAAACCGCGTGCATCCTAAAAAATGGACTTACGCGAATGTGGCGCGGATGCGTGAGCAAATGCGCTCGATGGGGACGATCTTCGATTGGGATCGGGAGGCGGTCAGTTCTGATCCTGAATACTACAGGTGGACGCAGTGGTTCTTCCTGAAGTTCTACGAAAACGGCTTGGCATACCGCCAGCGCGCCAGCGTGGATTTCTGCCCAAACTGCAACACCACACTGGCGCGTGAGCAGGTCTGGGGTGATGATCGCCACTGTGAGCGCTGCGGCACACCGGTCATCAAGAAAGACTTGGCGCAGTGGTTCTTCAAGATCACCAACTACGCCGAAGAACTACTGAATCATCCGAAGGATTGGCCCGAAAAAGTGAAGGTGATGCAGACCAACTGGATCGGGCGTAGCGAAGGCGCGCACGTCACCTTCCACACCGAGCGGGGCGATCCGTTGCTGATCTTCACCACACGCCCAGATACGCTATGGGGCGCGACGTTCATGGTGCTGGCGCCTGAACATCCGTTGGTGGAACGGGTGACGACTGCCGATCAGCGCGCTGCCGTAGAGGCATACATCGCCCAGACGCAGCGGCAGAGCGAAATTGACCGCACCGCTGCCGATAAGGATAAGACAGGCGTCTTCACCGGCGGCTATGCCATCAATCCCGTCAATGGCGAGCGCATTCCGATCTGGATTGCTGACTATGTGCTGATGACCTACGGCAGCGGCGCAATCATGGCGGTGCCAGCCCATGATGAGCGCGACTTTGCCTTTGCGCGGAAGTTACGCCTAGCCGTGCGCGTTGTGATCCAGCCTGAGGGCGAGATGTTGGACGGCGCAACCATGTCTGAACCATTCCTAGGCGATGGCGTCATGGTGAACAGTGGGCATTTCAATGGCACGCCGACTGCCAATAATCAGGCGATCAGCCGCGTGATTGACTGGCTGGAAGCGCAGAACATGGGCAAGCGCGCTGTGAACTACCGCCTGCGGGACTGGCTGATCAGCCGTCAGCGCTATTGGGGCGCGCCCATCCCGATGCTGTATTGCGAGACGTGCGGCATTGTGCCGGTGCCGGAAGATCAACTGCCCGTGCTGCTGCCTGATGATGTCGAGTTCATGCCGACGGGCGAATCGCCCTTGAAATCGCACCCTGCCTTCCTGAATACCACTTGCCCGCAGTGCGGCGGCAAGGCGCAGCGCGAGACGGACACGATGGATACCTTCATGTGTTCGTCGTGGTACCAACTGCGCTACCTGAGTCCGCACTATGACGAGGCGCCCTTCGATCCTGAGGAAGCTGCCTACTGGCTGCCTGTTGATCAGTACACCGGCGGCATCGAACATGCCACCATGCACCTGATGTACACACGCTTCTTCACCAAAGCGATGCGCGATTGCGGCATTTATAAAGATGCTGCCGCACGCCGCAAGCCGAACCAGCCGCCAATTGACCACGAGCCGATGTTGGCGCTCTATAATCAGGGCATGATCTTGGGCGAGCCGATGGAAGGCAGCTACATTGCCGCCTTCGGCGAATGGCAGGGCGAAACGCTGATCACCAACAAAATTGTGGTGATGGATGAAGAGGCAGCCAAGGTGATGCAAGAGGCTGAGAATATGGTTAACAACCTGATCAGCGGCTTGGATGACATCGCCCGTGCCTTTGGCGAAACTGAGGCTTCCACACCGATGACGACTGCCATTGGCGAGATCATCAAGCGGAATGATAATGTGATGGTGATCGAGCGCTTGAACGGCACAGAGGTCACGCTGGAACTGACCGAAGACGCGCCAATTGTGGATCGGGCTGGTAACGAAATTCCGATCAAGGCGCTGCGCTACCGTTTGGGCGTGGAAAAGATGAGCAAGAGCAAGGGCAACGTCGTCGCGCCGGATGTCTTGGTGGCGCAGTATGGCGCGGATGTGGTGCGCGGCTACCTGATGTTCGCCTTCCGTTGGGAGAGCGGCGGACCGTGGGATTCGCAGGGCATTCAGGGTGTGGTGCGCTGGCTGAACGATGTTTGGAATGTGGTGACCGATTCGCCCGCGGTGGACGGTGAGGCAGACGAGAAAGCGATCCGTGCGCTGCGCCGTAAGACACACCAGACCATTCAGCGCGTGGGCGAAGGGCTGGAGACCTTCAGCTTCAACACAGCCGTTGCCGCGCTGATGGAGCTGAAAAACGCGCTGTTGGCTGCCCGCAAAACGCCCGTCTGCGGCACGGCGGCATGGGCAGAGTCTATTCGCACGATGCTGCTGCTGATGGCGCCTATCACGCCGCACATTGCAGAGGAATTGTGGCAACACATTGGCGAGGCATATAGCATTCACAATCAGGCGTTCCCTGCCTTTGATGCGGAAATTGCCAAAGCGGATGAGATCACGCTGGTCGTCTCGGTGAACGGCAAGCTGCGCGCACGGTTGCAAGTGCCAGCCGGCTTGCCCGAAGCTGAGGCGGTGGCGCTGGCGTTGGCATCGCCCGATGTGCAGAAGTTCATCAACGGCGGCGCGCCGAAGAAGGTGATCTACGTTGCGGAGCGCGGCATGTTGAACTTGGTGTTTTAGGCGGCGCGCAGTGCATTTTTTTCGTGGTAGGTCGGAGCAATCTGACCTACTACCTACTCTCGCCTCAGCCTTTACTACATTCAAAGTATCCACCACCTTTCCTAGATCAAGTTAGGCTAGGCATCACATCCGCTGCACCAAGCCCTTTGCTATGCTGTGGCTATGCAAAGGACACAACTCTAGGATTGCAGCGATGAAACTTATCCGAACGGCGTGGGGGTTGCTGCGGCAGACGTTTGAGGAATGGAACGCTGATAATGCGCCGCGTTTGGCAGCCGCCCTTGCCTTTTATATCGCCTTTTCCCTTGCACCGCTGCTGGTGATCACCATCGGGATCGTCGGTTTTGTGTTACAAGAGGCATTCGTGCGCGAGGAAGTGCTGACGCTCGTGACGCGCACCATTGGCGAATCGGCGGGCGTTTTTGTGGATGGGCTGATTGATAGCATTCGCCAACCGCAGGCAGGTCTCATCACCACGTTGCTGGGTATTGGCGCGCTGCTGCTTGGTGCGCTGGGCGCTTTTGAGCAGCTCAAGAGCGCCTTGAACACCGTTTGGAACGTTCCGCAGAGTATGCAGGCGGAAGGCATTCGCGGCTTCATCACCAACAAGCTGCTCTCATTCGGCATGGTGCTGATGATCGGCTTTTTGCTGCTCGTCTCGCTGATCCTAAGCACAATCCTCAGCGCCTTAGAGTCCTACACGCTCTCGGTATGGGCAGGCGCCGAAGTTGCCCTTTACTGGCTCAACATTGTGTTGTCCTACGCCATTGTGACGCTGCTGTTTGCCATGATCTACCGCTTCCTGCCCGACATCAGGCTTCAGTGGCGCGACGTGCTGATCGGCGCGTTCATCACAACCTTGTTGTTCAACCTGGGCAAGTATGCACTGAGCGTTTACCTGAGCAACAGCGGCTTGGCAAGCGCCTACGGTGCAGCCGGCAGCTTTGTGCTGATCTTGTTCTGGATTTACTACTCAGCGCAGATTGTGCTGTTTGGCGCAGAGTTCACCCAAGTTTATGCGCGGCGCTACGGCTCGCTGCGTGATTTGCCCACGCCAAGCAAGGGTGTGCCAAAGGCACCACAGGTAGCCGTAACGCCAAATGTGCTTCTCGAAAGGGCTAAAAGTGATGGATCAGCTTAATTCAGAACCCAAGCGCGTCATGTTCATCATCGCCTTGGTAAGTTTTCTGCCAACCCGTTTCAAGTGGCTGCGGCGCTTGCGCTTCCTGCTGCTGATGTGGCTGTGGTTGTGGTCGTGGCTGCGCCAGCCTGTGCCTGTAGCTGCGGCGCTCGCCGAACCTGATGCGGCAGCGGAGGCGGAGGCTATCGAAGGCGCGGCAGCACCCCAGCGCAAATCCGCACGCAGCAAGGCAAAACGCGAACGCGCTGAAGCCTAATCCAAAGCGTATACTATCAGCATGGGCGGCACACAGACCGCCCATTTCGATCAGCGTTACTCAACCAGTTTATGTTCAACGGCAAGGGCAACCGCTTGGGTGCGGCTGGTGGTGCCGAGTTTGCTCAGGATGCTGCTGACGTGATTCTTCACCGTTGAGCCGCTGATGACCAGCCGCTCACCGATCTCGCGGTTGCTCAGCCCTGCCTTCATCAGCGCCAACACTTCAAACTCGCGCTCGGTTAGGTCGTGGCCGAGTGAAGGCGGGCGCGTGGTTGCCTTGATGAGGGCTTGGGCTGCCTCTGGCGCAAGGGTGGATTGCCCAACGGCGGCGCGCCGAATGGCGTTTGCCAGCTCATCGCCGGAGACATCCTTCATCAGGTAGCCGATTGCGCCTGCTTTCAGGGCAGCGTGGATGTTATCCTCATCATTGAAGCTAGTTAAGGCGATCACTTGCGTGGCAGGGTACGCCGCACGGATTTTCTGCGTGGCAGTTACACCATCCATGCGCGGCATCATCATGTCCATCAGGATCACATCAGGCGAGACCTCTCGGCAGGCGTTCAGTGCCAATTCGCCATCCGCCGCCTCACCAACAATCTGTAAATCCTCAAAGTCTTCCAGAAGGGTCAGCAAGCCTTTCCGCACCATATTATGATCATCTACGATAAGTACCCGTATGTGTGGCATTCGCCTATCCTCTCTCATCCCAAACGTTTATGGTTTACGCCAGACCAGCGTAATGTGTGTGCCTTCACCAACGCGGCTTTCAATTTGGATCACTGCGCCAATGCTCTCAGCACGTTCGCGCATAATGCCCAACCCTAAACTCATGCCGCCAACTGCCTGTGCGTCGAAGCCTTCGCCGTCATCACTGATATGCAGCCTGATATGCTCCGCGTGGTTGGTCACCTGAATGGCAACTTGCTTTGCCCTCGCGTGTTTGTCAATGTTATTCAATGCCTCTTGGGCGATGCGATACAAGGCAATTTGGACATCCGTCGGCAGGTTGGGCAGATCATCTACCGCCAAATGCAGTTGAAAATCACGGCGCGCCTGAATAGGTTGCAAGTACTGCTCAAAGAGTTGCTTCAGGCTGACTTGTGTTAGGGACGTTGGGCGCAGTTCAAGCAGCAAAATTCGCATTTCGGCTGAGGCAGTGACGGTGAGGCGATAGACTTCCTCCAGCAAGGCGCGTGCGCTTGCCGCGTCCTTCTCCCAACGGCGCAAAGCGCTCTCTGCCATTGTGCGGCAGGTGAAGAGAGTCTGGCTGACCGAATCATGCAGATCGCGGGCAAGGCGCTGCCGCTCTTGAACGGCAGCCAATTCCTGTGAGCGTTGGTAAAGGCGTGCATTTTGAATGGCAACCGCTGCCAATTCGGCAAATGCCATCAAGCGTTCGGCGTGTGTTGGTGTGAAGAAGCCAACCTGCTCGCTGAAAACGTTCATGAAGCCGATGATCTGCTGTTGCAGCTTGATCGGCGCGCCCACATAGCCGCGCACATTGGCACGCCCTGCGGCTGCCTGCATTTGCGGATCACGTTGCAGGTCGGGCAAGATGACAGGCACTTGCGCCGCAAAAATGCCTTGCAGGTAGGTATGTGCTTCAAGCTGCATTTGCTTTTCTGCCACCAGTTCTTGCGTGCCACGCCGCGCATCAGTCCTGTGCTGTGCGATCCAGAAGTGATCAGCTTCCAAGAGCATGACAGAGGCAGAATCATGCGGCACAATGCGCCCCAGATTGTTCAGGATGCGCCCTAGCACTTCTTTCAAGTCCAGCGTGCTGGTCAGCAGGGCAGAAATATCGCGCAGCGCGTCCGTGAAGCGGCGCTGCTCTGCTTCTGCAATCTCCAGCCCTTTGCGCTCTGTGATGTCCATGTACTGTTCAATGCGCCCACCGGCAAACTTGCCCTCACGGATGGGCTGGCTCCAATGTTCCAGCCAACGCTCAGCGCGTCCCTCAGCCGGCAGCACATGGCATTCAAAGCGATCTGTAAATTCGCCGCCCTCGTAGGCGCGCAGCAGGCGTGCCGAGTAATCGTCAGGGTCGGCAAAGATGCATTTCAGCTCATCTTCGATCAGCAGGCGGCTATCTTTACCAAGCAGATTTTCACGGGCAATACCAAAGTAAATTTCGGTTGCCTCGTTGCACCACACCACGCGAAACGCCCGATCTAGGATCAGCACGGCAACCATAGAGGTATCAAACACATCGTCAATCAGCGAACGATACTCTTGTTCGCTCTGGCGAATGATCACCTCGTTGCGGTGGCGTTCAACGGCATAGCGCAGCGAGCGCAGCAACGCCTTGCTATCCACGTCAGATTTCGGCAGATAGTCTTGCGCGCCAAGCTGAACAGTCTGTAAGCCGAGTGCCTCATCTTCATTGCCCGTCAGCACGACGATGGGCGCACCAGAGGCTGCCGCGCTCACGGCGCGCAGCGTTTCCAGACCATGGCTATCTGGCAGGGAAAGATCGAGCAGAATGACATCAAAAACTTGTGCGGCAAGGTGATCCAAGCCCGCTTTCAAGGTTGCGGCTGTCTCCAGCACGATGCCGTGGTACACCTCACTCAAGATCATCTCTTGAATGAGGCGTACATCGCCGGGGTTATCTTCAATGAGCAGCAGCCGTGTGTTGGAGAGTGGCATACAGTCCTGCCTTGTTGGTGTGCCTTACGCCGGCGGCAGCTTCACGATCTGAAACCAGAAGTTCTCAATCGTTTTGACGATTGCCGCAAACTGGTTGAGATCAAGCGGCTTGGTGATGTAGCAGTTGGCGTGCAAGTTATAGCTCCTGAGGATGTCATGCTCATCATCAGAGGTGGTCAGGATCACGACCGGGATACGGCGCAAATCCTCATCCGCCTTGATCTCCTGAAGCACAGCCCTGCCGTCTTTGCGCGGCAGGTTCAGGTCAAGCAGGATAATATCCGGGCGCGGCGCGGTGGTATATTTGCCCGCTCGCCGCAAAAATGCCATCGCCTCAACACCGTCCTGAACCACACTCAGGTAGATATGCACTTTGCTATCTCTGAGTGCTTCCTGAGTCAATCGGATATCGCCGGGATTATCCTCAACCAGCAAGATTTGAATAGGGGGTGCCATGTGTAATTCTCCTACGGCTACGATCTATCGGTAGTTTGACGTGAAAGGTCGTCCCTTCATTTGGAATGGACTCAGCGTATATCTGTCCGTTATGTTTATCCACAATTTTTCGGCAGATGGCGAGTCCGATGCCCGTCCCTTCGTATTCGTTGCGCGCGTGCAAGCGCTGAAAGATCACAAAAATGCGCTCTAAATAATCTGCCTCAATGCCAATGCCATTATCGCTAATGGTCAGGTGCCAATAGCCACGTTCCCGCACTGCGCCAATATGAATTTGCGGCGGCTGGTCAGGCTTGCGGAATTTGAGCGCGTTCCCGATCAAGTTTTGCAGCAGTTGGATCATCTGCATGGCATTGGCGCTGATTTCAGGCAGCGTATCATAGGTGATGACCGCCTGCGTATCCTGAATGGCAAACTGCAAGTTATGCAGCACTTGCTCCAAAGTTGCCGCGAGCGAAACGCGCTCAAACTCGGCATCATTGCGCTGAATGCGCGAATAGGCAAGCAGGCTGTTGATGAGCAGCTTCATGCGCGTAGCGCCATCGACGGCAAAGGCAATGAACTCTTTCGCGTCGCTATCCAGCTTGGCGGCGTAGCGCTGTTCGATCAATTGCAGGTAGCTGGTCACCATTCGGAGCGGCTCTTGCAGATCGTGAGAGGCAACATAGGCGAACTGCTCTAGCTCTTGGTTGGAGCGGCGCAAATCTTCCGCGTAGTGGGCAATCTCTGTCTCGATCTGGTGGCGTTCGCTGATGTCCATCATCATGCCAACCACGCCGTTTGGCGTGTTCTGCTCATCGCACAGCAGGCTGGAATGTGCCTCAACGTAAACAAGCCGTCCATCTTTGGCAAAACAGCGAAATTGCAGCGTGCCAGAGTGTCCGTCCTCGAAAATGCGCGCTAGGTGATCGAGCGTCGCCTGCCAATCCTCAGGCAGCACAATGCGCTGCCAGAACTTCGGATCGGCAAGGCATTCTTCAGGCGTGTAGCCTAGCATCTTCTCGATGTAGGCGCTGATGAACGTCAGCCGCTGCACGCCCTGTTCAGGCGACCCTACGCCTTCATACACAACGCCCGGCACATTCTTCACAATGTTCGCCAACCGTTGGCGCTCATGGCTGATGAGTGCATTCAGGCGGCTAATCTCAGCCTCTTGGCGGCGGCGCTCAGTCACATCCAGCACAATGCCACAGGTGCCGATCACCTGCCCGTCAAGATCGGTCAGGACGTTGTTGTATGCCTCCACATGCAAAATACGCCCGTCCGCCGCAATGCAACGAAATGGGATAGCGCTTGAGTCGCCATTTTGATATGACTCGGTGGCGCGCCGCACTGCCTCGTCCCAGTCTTCAGGATGCGTCACACGCTGCCAGAAATTGGGCGCGCCACGCCATGCCGAAAGCGGATAACCCAGCATTTGCTCGGCATAGTGGCTGATGAAGCGCATATGTTGATCGCCGGCATTCGTGCCGCCATAGCCTTCGTAGACAATGCCAGGGATGCTGTTCAAAATGGTCTCCAGCCGCCACTGCTGCACCTGTAATAGGCGCGTCAGGTCGTTACGGGCGGTGACATCAATGCCGGAGGGGATCAGGTATTCCACAGCGCCCGCCGCATCAAAGATCGGCGCTAATATGAAATCAATAGTGATGTAGCGATCTTCGGCAAGGCGCACCTTCACGTCATACCGAATGGTTTCGCCACACGCCGCACGCTGGATAGAGTCGCGCAGTTGCGCTTGCACCTGCTCATCATATGCCCACCAATAGGTTTGGTCGAACGGCTTGCCCAACACATCGTGGGCGTCCAAGCTGGCAGCCTGCAAGGCTGAGCGATTCGCCTCGATCAGGATGCCATCAGGAGTCATCACGCCGACGAAGGCGCCAAGGTTATCCAGCAGCTTTCGCAGGCGCTGCTCACTCTCCAAGCGCACTTGCACCACCTGATGCTGCTCGGTCACATCGCGGAAAATATTAACAGCAAGGCGCACCTTGCCCTGCTTATCGAAGATCGGCGTGGATTGGAGTGTCATCCAGCGTGTTGTGCCGTTTGCCTGCACACCAAAGGTTGTTTGCAGCGTCCGTCCGCTTGAAAAAACACGGCGGAAAGGCAAATCCGCAGCGGTGAGCGGCGCACCGCCCTCGTTGACCAATTGGTTGTGTTGGGTAAGGTGTTTTACAAGTGCCTCTTGATTGGTGAGCGCCGAAGGCTCCGGGAAGCGCAGCAGATCGATGAAGGCGGCATTGGTGAACACGAAGCGCCCCGTTTCATCCTGAGCAGCCAGCCCTTCATGCACGCCGTTGAGGATTACCTCCAGTTCTTCTGTAAGTTCTCGCAGCGATCTCTCGGTGCGGTTGCGCTGATCTTCCAACCAACTGATCAGCACTGCCACCAGCATCAAGATAACAGCGCGCAAAAATTCACCCTGTGAGGTGAACAAGCTGAAACCTGGCTCGATCAAGAAGAAGTCCAGCGCCAAAGTGGAAACTGCCGCGCACACCATGCCCGCCAATAAGCCACCTTGCCACGCGCTCAGCACCACCGCGCCAAAGAAAAAGATGAACGGCGCATCCTGCGTGATTTCCCACGTCAGGGCGGTTAGCCCTAAGGCGGCAACGGCGATGAAGATGGCAAAGCCATATTGATAGAGCAGCGTTTCCTTGAATTTGGAATAGGACATCACAACTCGCAGATCACTAAGCAAAAGGGCAGTACATGCTGCCCATTATATCGAAATCCTGCTGGCGTGCTGCGCTTGGGCAAGTGGTGAAAAATCATGGCTATTCACTGCCAAACTTGTGCGAGCCGCCCGTGCCGAACCGCGTCCGCTTAGAAGCCTTTACCTCACCCTAAATCTTGCCCCACAGACAGGTTTGGGCTTGAGATACCCTCTGATTCCCTGTCCCTGCTTGCGGGGAAAGGGCTAGGGATAGGGGTTGGCTGCGCTGCCTCACGTCCGCGCTGGGGCTAGGGCGTTTTCGGCGCCACCTGAATATCAGGTGTGTCATCCGCCTTGAAAACAGGCAAGCCTTGCTCTATCGCATAAGGCGTGATGACCTCTTGATGCGGCTCAATCACAAATTCGCGCAACAGCACCTTCAGCGTGCCAAGGATCGGGATGGCAATAATGCCGCCGATGATCCCATACAGGGCAAAGCCCACAAAGACCGCCACCATCACCAAAAGCGGATCAACGCCGATTGAGCGCGACATGGTGCGTGGCGTCAGGTAATGGGCTTCCACCTGCTGCACCGCGATGAACGCGCCCAACACCGCCAAGCCATGCAGCGGCGAACCCAGCGTTGCCAGCAAGGTTGCCAAGCCGCCGCCGATGAAGCCACCCACCACCGGCAGCATAGTCGTCACGCCGATGATGAAGCTATAGGTGGCTGCGTTTGGTACCCGCAACACCAATAAAATCAGGAAGGTGGCAATGCCGACGAACAGCGCCACAAAGACGATCCCGCGTGTATAAGCGCCCATGGACTCCTCAATCTCCAGCAGCGCTGCTTGGGTATCTTGCTGATGTTTGAGTGGCATCAAGCGCGTGATGAAAATGATGGTGTTCTCCCGCGAGGCCAGCCAATAGATGCCCATCACAATCACCAAGACGACTTCGCCTAGCACGCTGCCAAGATCGCCGAGGAAGTTCGGCGCAGTAATGCGGAGATTTTCCACAAAGGCTGCGGTTGCTGTGCGAATGGACTCCGAATCAGCCAGCACGACGGTTTGCCCTGTCAGGTCGCTGAGCGTGGTTTGCAACCAGTTCTTGACGATGATCAGGCGTGTTGCCAAGCGCCAATCGTTCTCCAGATAGTCCGCAAACTGGTTGACGATCGGCGGCAGGATGACGGCGCCAAGCAACAACACCGAGAGCAAAATGCCACCATAGATAAGCAGGATGGCAAGTCCGCTTGGAATACGTAACTGCATCAAGCGCGTAATCAAGGGGCGTGCTGCCGAGGCAATGATGATTGCCAGCAGCAAAATAATGAGGATTTTCATGCTCATCAGCAGCACGTAGCCGGTTGCCAAGCCTGCCAACACAGCCAGCGTTGCGGTAAAAACTTGTCTCGGATTCGGATTCATAAGGTCTAGCGCGCCTCTCGCCCATAGACTGATAGTATCATTCACACTTCCAAGAATAAAGTCACCGACGCGCCTGTAAATGAGGCAGCTAGGCAGTTCGCCTTACCCACTTGACCTATTTCTGCGCCGCTTGCAGGAAACTGCACCAGTTAGGCAGTTTCCAATGCGCCACCTCACCTATACAAAGATGGTTTGGCTAACACATTTCTTTAAGGCAGTGCTGCCTTAAAGTAGTGCCATGCTCAGGGCGTTGGATGCCCAGCGACTGTATCAACTCTCGTCGTAAGGAGAATTGTGAACATGGATCCGATCAACATTCTGGTGTGGATTATCGTGGGTGCGATTGCCGGTTGGCTGGCGAGCCTCGTCATGCGTACCAACCGTCAGCAAGGGCTGCTGGAAGACATCATCGTAGGTATTGTGGGTGGCTTCATCGGCGGCATTGTGCTGGATTTGTTCGGCATCAGCAGCGGCGTCACCGGCTTGAATCTGGGCAGCATCCTGACTGCCTTCATCGGCGCGGTGATCCTCTTAGCGCTGCTGCGGGCAGTTCGGCGCGCCTAAGGCACCGATCAAAATCACCCATCTGACCCAGCCGAAGTTAGCCCGTCCTGCGGGCGTTGGATAAACAAACACCGAGTAAGCTACCTGTGTCTGATAGCGCAAAAGGATAAAGGAGCCAAATATGACAAGCAGTATGTGGGATAAGATCGTGGGTAAGTGGATGCAGCTTAAGGGTGAGATTCAATCGCGCTGGGGCAAGCTGACCGACGATGAGGTTGCACACATCAACGGCGAGCGTGAAAAACTTGCCGGGCGGCTTCAGGAACTCTACGGCATCGCCAAAGAAGAGGCAAACCGCCAGATTGACGAGTGGGCAGACGCCCTGAAGTTCGACTAAGCGCCGCCGTTTGCCAAACCTTCCCCTGAATGACCGTCCCTTGTGGGCGGTCATTTTGCTTTCCTGCGCAGTGCCTATCCCCCACCTGACCTATCCACAGCGCACCGCCTGACCCAACCCAAAACCAACTTACCGCCTCATGGCAGCTTTTGAAGGTGCGCCTATCCTCATATACAGGCTCGATAAGCATACCCAATGAAAGGTATCCCTATGACTGACCGTATCTACTACAGCCGCGAGGCCGAACAACGCGCACAGCGTGACCGCCTGACGTTGGCAGTCATCGTGGCAGGCTTTGGCATCGGCATTGGTGCGGTGTTAGCGCTCTTGTTGGCGCCGCGCCCCGGCGATGAAACACGCCGCCACCTTGGCGAAACCCTTGAACAGGCAGCCTCACACGGGCGCGATGTTGCCAGCCAAGTGATCAAGACGGTTCGGGAAAGTGCCGCGAAGCTGCAAGAAGAAGTGGCAGAGCGCCTGCAAAGCTAAGCAGCCTCACAAGCATTTCATGGAAAACGGGTGCTTGTCGTATTGTTGTGTGAGTATATTCTGCTCACACAACTTCGTTGTAGGGCATGGCAATGGTCATTAAAAGTGTGCAAAGCGAGTTGCAAAATAACAACCCTATGATCCGTTCACTGGTCGCTGAAGTTGATCCCGAAACGCACCGTGTGACGCTGCGCCGAAATTTGCAGCGCGACAACCTTGAGCAGGCAATCGCCAACGGCGAACGGTTGTGGATTGACCTGGTGAATCCAACGGCTGATGAGCTGGACTGGCTGGCGGCGCAGTTCAGGCTCAGCCCGGCAGTCTCAGAGGATTTAGCGCGCATAGATCGGCGTCCGTCGCTGCTCGTCTATCCTACCTACCTGTTTCTTTCGCTCTTTGAGCCGCAGTTGAAGGCGGGACACATCAAAGGGCATGAAATTCACTGCGTGATGACTGACCACTGCTTCATCACAGTGCGCGGCTCGGAAGCAAATGCCTTTGAAGAAGCCTATAAGCGCGCCGCTCAAAATCCGGATGCGTGGCACACCGATATTGCCTATCTGCTGTACCTGACCGCGCAGTACATTATTGATGCCTACTATCCGCTGCTGGATCGCCTGAGCAACCAGCTGAATACCTTAGAGGAAAACCTGCTGGATAGCCCTGCTGGCAGCGGCATTAATGAAAAGTCGCGCAAGCCGATTTATCGCATCAAGCAGCAGTTGATCAGCCTGCGGCAGTTGGTTGCGCCGCAGCGTGAGGTTATCTCCAGCGTGATTGGCGAAAAGCGCCTGGTGGAGACGGATAATATCCGCGATCTGTTCCGCCACCTCTATGAGCGCCTGCTGCGCGTCTACGATGTGATTGATACCCAACGCGATCTCGCCAGCAACGTGCTGGATATGGTGCAGAACCTTGAGTCGCGCAAGATGGTAGAGGCAGTCAACAGGCTCACCATCTTCTCGATGATCTTTTTGCCGCTCACCTTCCTGAGCGGCTTGTTTGAGCTGAACTTTGCAACCTTCACGGAGCCTATCGCTCTGCCGATCAGCGGCGGCACGATGTTCATGATTGTGATCGGTGGGATGATCCTCTCCACGCTGTTGCTGACGGCATTCTTTCGGCGGCGCGGTTGGCTGTAGCGGCAAGGGGCTGGGCGCCTTGTTGGGGACGTGCCAAGCTCCCGCCGTATCCAGCTTTGCAAGGCGCCCTACTCCAAGAAGATTTCACGCAGGCGCGCCAACGTCTCGGCGCTGACGCCTGCCTTTTGCAGCAGATATGCCTCAAGGCTGCCGCATTCCTCACGGATGGCAGCCAACGCCGCCTCTAGGTAGGCGGGGTCGCTCACCAACATCGGCTGAAGGTCGTCAAGGGTCAGGCGCACGGCGCGCAAACGGTGTTCTTGCGGCTCAGTTGCCTTGCGGAACTCGGCATAGAAGAAGTTGCTTAGGCTGTAATCGGCAAGGATCAGCTCGTCCGAGACGCCCAACGCGCCCAGCAGCAGTGCCGCCAAGATGCCCGTGCGATCCTTGCCCGCGCTGCAATGAAAGAGCGCGGGTAGGTTTTCGGCTTGGGCAAAGCGCGTGATCGCTGCACCGAAAATGTGCGCCTTCTGCCGCACGAACATTTGGTAAGTCTCGATCATTACCGCGTCCAGCCGATGCCGATCAAACAGGAAGGTGCGCGCTTTCACTGCGGACTCATCTTGCTGGATGACAGGCAGCCGCCAGAGTTCTGCGCCTTCAAAGGGCGTGTCCGGCGCCACCTCAGACTCGTAATCGGTGCGGAGATCGCAGACCAATTTCACGCCCAGTGCGCGCAGTTTGGCAATGTCGTTCGGGCTGAGGTCGCTCAGCGCGCCGGAACGGTAGAGCAAGCCACGCCGCACATAGCGCCCGTCCTGCGTTGGATAGCCGCCAAAATCGCGGAAGTTTGGCACGCCCTCGAAAGGGATAGCGCGCCCTTCGATCAGCGATGGATCAAGGATCAGGGCGTGCGGCGGCGGAAACGTGCGCTTTTTCCGCCCGCGCAGCGCGTTATAGACCAGCATACCGCTCACCACACCAAAGGCAAGCGTTGCCCGCACGACTTTCTTCATCACGGCACGTCCTGAAGGCGTTGGGCGCCCGCCAGCGTGCCGTCAAAGCCAAGCAGCGTGATCGCCTGCCCATTGACCACCACATACCACAGTGGCACCCAACCAATGCCGAACGCCTCTAGGGCAATATCTTTCTTAAAGGGCTTAATGCGGTATTCTTCCACAGTTTGGGCGATCTTGCGCCACTTCTCGTTGATCTCTTGCAGGGTGTTCTGCAAGCGCTCTTGTTCTGCCTCCACCTGATCCTCAATCTGCTGGATGGTCAGTTCGGCGGCGCTCATGCGCTCTTGCGATTGCTTCTTGAAGCGGCGCGCACGGCTGACCCGCGAAAGCGTGTAGGAAGTCCGCCCGCGCAGCAGGCTCATGACTGCCTCACCGGTCGTGTAGAGGTCTTCGCGGCGCAGCTCATCCAGCGACGATTTCTCGCCTTCCAGTTGGCGCATGGCACGCTGAAGGCGCAGTTCAAGGTCGGCAAAGGTTTTATCGGCGCGTGAGGTTGCCGCGTCAATTTCAGCATCGCGCCGTTCACGGGCAAGCTGGCTGGCGCGGTTCACAAAGTCGCGCTGATCTTCGCCGGGCTTGCCGTACAGATCAAGCACGCTGTTGTAGGGCAGCACCAACGAGGCACTGCGCGAGACGAAATCAATCACCTCGTCGCGCAGGGCGCGCATCCGCTTCGGATCGGTCATCCCGGCGGAGGGTGACCCATAGGCAGCCTCGCCAAACGGTTCATTGGCAAGCTGATCAAGGTCTACCGGTGGCGCTTGGAACTGACTCCAGCGCACAAAGCCTGCAATCTGCACCTCTGGCACGTGGAATGCCCAGTGTTGGTCAGCTTCCGCGCCGCTTTTGCGGTCAAGGTAGCGCACGCCAATCTGGGCAAACAGCACAGGGCGGTAGAGCAACTGCGCGCCGCCGAAGGTGCTTTGCACAATGCCGTTGCGCGTCTCCCACTGTTTGATCGCCTGTTGGACAGGGATCAGAATGGGCAAGTAATACTGCGCCACGCCAGAGGGCAGCGAAACTTGGCGCAGCTCGTAGCCGCTGGGCAAATGGGGCGCACGCATGGTTTGGGAGGCGCTTTGCGGCGGCGGCGTGAAGCCAACGCCAACGGGCAGCGTCTCACCACCATAGTGCGACTCGGCAGGCGGCAGCACGGGCGGCGCGGCAGAGGGCGTGCTGGGTGGTGTGGGCAGTGGCGTTGCCGAGGGCGCGTTCCAGAACGATTTATCGTCGGCGGGCGCGGTGCTTTGCTGTGTGCTGCCTGTGGGTGGCGGCGTGCGCGAAAGCGAGACGCCAAACGGATTGGTTGGCTCGATGGAACGGCTGGCAGGCAAACTCGGCGGCGCGGCGCGCTGTTGCGCCTCTTGCGCCAAGCGTTCGGCGTAGGTATAGCGTGGCGGTGTCAGTTGAACGCCGCCTGCCGTGTTAAGGTGCCGCGCACGGGTTGGCTGTTCATCAGGCAAGGTTGGTGGTGGCGGCGGCGGTGTGCGCGGCTGTTCGTCGGGCAAGGTTGGTGGTGGCGCGGCGCTGGCAGCCGGCTGAACGCTGACTTGTGGTGAAGCAGGCGGCATACTGCCGGTCAGGTTCACCGAGTTGCCAAGCGTGGGCGGTGCGGCAGGCGTGGGTGGCGTCACACGCGGTTCGACGGCGCCGGTGGGCAGCGTGCGCGGATCAGGTGGTGGAATAGGCACAGGCGCGTTAGCCAGTCCTTGCCGCTGCTCATCCATCAGGCGGCGCACCTGTTGGCGGGTTAACGGCCCGCGCAGGTAGGACATTGCCCAGCGCGAATGCACCAGCACAGGGCCGCCATCGTTATGGACGTTGTGCAGCACAAATACACGCGGCGCCAAGCCTGAGATCAGCCGATCGAGTGTGGAAATATCCAGCTTTGAGTCAGCCGTGGCAGCCGATTCTAGCCCACCCAGGATGCGGCGCTTGTCGTTATCGGTTTGCAGTTTGCCAATCAGCCACGTGCCGGCGTTCGCCAAGCCTTTGTAGTCAAGGTCGCCGGGGTTTTGGGTTGCCAGCACCAAGCCAATGCCAAAGGCACGCGCCGTCTTGAGCAGGCGCAGCATCGGCTCTTTGGTGGGTGGGTTGCGCGGCGCTGGCGGAATATGCCCGAAAATCTCATCAAAGTAGAGGATGGCGCGCAGGCTGGTGGTGCCGCTCAGCGAACGCATCCACGCCAGCATGTTCTCTAGGATGAGCGTGATCATGAAGCTGCGTTCGTTATCGGTCAGGTGCGCCAGATAGAAGATCGCCACGCGTGGGCGTCCCTCAGGCGTATAGAGCAGGCGGCGCACGTCCAGCGGGTCGCCACTGATCCACGTCTGGAAGGAAGGCGCGGCGATGATGTGGTTAAGTTCCTTCGCCAGCTTGAAGCGTTCGCGCTCTGGGAAGAAGGTGTTCACATCAAAGACGCCTAGTCGGCTGAAGGGCGGCGTTTGTACGCGCAAGATCACGTCCTCAAGGGTTAGGTCTTCGCCGCGCCGCCAGGCTTCCTCAAAGATGTTGCTGATCAGGACATGCTCACGGTCTTTGACTGGCTCAACCTGCTTGCCGATGAGCGCCATCAAGGCGGTGACGATGCCGCTGATCTGCTCACGGTGAAATTCCTCGTTGCCTTCCCAGCCATCCCGCGGTGCTTGCAGCGAGGCAAGAATGCTGATCGGCAAGCCGGCGTCTGAGCCGGGTGTGTAGATGCTGTATTGAGCGGCATTTTTAGCGACTGCCATGCGCCCGCTGCCAATGCCCCAGCGCGCCAAGCCCTCGCGCCACTGCTGTGCCACCTCTGCGGCATATTCGTCAATCTCCAGCCCGGCGCGCTGCGCGTCGCTGGCATTCACCCATGGTGCAAAATCTTCAGGGCGCAGGCTGGGAAAGTTCAACAACAGGTTGGTGATATCACCCTTGGGGTCAATCACAATGGCAGGCACACTATCTAAGACGGCTTCTTCCAACAGCGCGATGCACATGCCCGTTTTGCCGCTGCCCGTCATGCCCACAACGACCGCGTGCGTGGTGAGATCGCGTGAGTCGTAGTAGACCACTTCATCTGCAAGGCGCTGCGATTCTGGATCATAGCGCCGCCCTAAGTAAAAGCTGGTTGGGGCTTCAATAAATGGCATGGTCCGCTGCCCTTCTATCTCTCGCTCTGGAATACAATGCAAGGCGCGCCAAACGGCAGCACCTTTTAATAGCATAACACAACTAGAACAAATTTGCCGCCTATCCTTCCCTAACGGCAAGCCTACCCACATAACGATATCGTAAGAGTTGGTGTGGCAAACACTATTCGGCATTGTAAACGGATATAATTAGGAAGACTGATAACAAGACAAAGGCAACACAAAGGCGCTCACTATGATTCAGCCCATTGGGCAATCCTGTTCGATCTTATTGGTAGATGATGAGGCTGATCTGCTCACGCTGTTTGAGGTTGTTTTAGTTCGCCTAAACTGCACCCTCTACAAAGCGGATAGCGGCAGGCGCGCCTTAGAAATCTTGGCAGAAGTTGTGCCAACCCTCATGGTCTTAGACCTTGCCATGCCCGAAGTCAGCGGGATAGATGTGTTGGAAGCCGTCCGCAGTAACAGTGTTTACGACCAAACTAAGATCGTGGTGCTGACGGCGGTGCCGCTGATGTTGGAACGCCACCATGTTGGCATGGTAGATATGGTTTTGACCAAGCCCGTAACGCCACGTAGCCTTGAAAGCACCATTCGCAGCCTGCTGAATGGTTAGGCGCTCCTTGTGCGCCCGTACACCGCTGGCAAAAAACGCCGCGAAAGGGTGTACAATGAATCGAAAAACTGTGAAAGTCAATTTGTAATTGGCGCCTTGCCCAAACCGACCATGAGCCACAAGCCTTCCGCGCCTGAAAGCCTGCCCAAACGCCCTTTGAACCTCATCAACGGCGGCATTTTCATGGTGGCTTGCTTGCTCATTAGCATCGTTTGGTGGGTGGCGCAGCACCACACGCAAAGCTACGCCGAAAGTGCGCTGCGGGCGTTTCAGGCGCGCAGCCTTGCCGCTGTGCGCGCCGCCGCTGCCACTGTGCGCAACTTGGTTTGGAACGAGAGCGGCAACTATACACCAGAAGATAGCCCTGCCTTCATCTTGGCGCGCACCACACAAGCGCTCGCGTCTACTCAGAATTTGCTGAATGTGATGGCTTGGACCTATTGCACCAATTGTGCAGAGTCGACCCTGCCGCTTCCCTTCGCCCATCGCGGCAGCGACATTAATTTCGATATGCTCACTAACCTGACGACTGCTACCGAAGCTGTTGGAATGCATACTTTGCCTGAAGGCACACAGATGCTTGCCGCCTGGACGCCACTGAACCTGAGTGCCTCCACATGGCTGATCGGCATTTCGATCCCACTCACCGATGTGCAGGCGCAAACGCAGATCATCTTCTATCAGCAAGATGTAACCCTGCTGGCGAGCTTACTCTCCTTCTTGATCGCAGCGCTTGCGTTTGGGGCAGTGCGTTTGCGCTACCGTGAGCGCGGCATTGTGCGCCGCCTGCGCGATTCACAAGCACGTGCCGCCGAACACCAAACCTTTGCCGAAGCGCTTAGCGATATTGGCATGGCGCTCACCAGCGCGTTAGACCTTGAAGAAGTGATGGCGCGCATCCTGAGCAACGTTGGGCGCGTCGTGCCGCACAGCAGCGTTAGCATCATGGTTACCGATGGCGGCACCTATCGGCTTGCCTACGGACGCTTTCCCGATGACAAAGTGGCGCATGTGGAACACTACATGCTTTCCCCTGAATTGCAGCGCATCTTTGACGAGATGAGCCGCACCCACCAAGCGCGCCACATCGCAGATACAGAGACTGATCCGCGTTGGATTCAGACGGATCGGCAATCGTGGGTGAAGTCTTACGTTGGCACGCCGATCTTGGTGCAGGATCAGGTGATCGGCATTCTGAACCTGAACAGCGATCAGCGCAACCATTTCACGGCGCAACACGCCGAACTGCTGCAAGTCTTTGCCGTGCAGGCAGGCGTTGCCCTGCAAAATGCGCGCCTCTACGCTGAATCGCGCCGCTATGCCGCCGAACTCGAACAGCGCGTTAGCGCCCGCACCGCCACTTTGCAGCAGCGCAGTGCGCTCTTTCAGGCGATTGTCGAGAATATGACTGACGGCTTGGCATACTTTGACTTGCAATCGTGGCGCACGCTGTACGTCAATTCGTCTTTCTTGCAGCTGACGGGCTATGAGGCGGAGGAAATTGTTGATCAATCGCTCGATTTTTACCGCCGCTTCTTCCAATCGCCCGAATTTTTCGATCAGGCACGTTTGCGGCTGCGCGATGCCATTGCGCGGAAAGGCGTTTGGCAGACCGAATTCGAGGCAGTTCGCAAAGATGGCACAACCTTCGCCTGCGCGCTGACGGCAACCGTCGTGCGCGATGCCCAAAATGAACCGATTGGGCAGCTCAATTTGCTGCGCGATGTTAGCCAAGAAAAAAGCCTGCAAGAGCAGCGCGAACGCTTCATTGCCAACGCCTCGCATGAACTCCGCACGCCGATTACCAACCTGAAACTGCGCCTGTATCTTGCCCAGCGCGATGGCGCTAACCGCGATCAGCATTTTGAGGTGATGGATCGCATGATCAAGCACCTCACGCGCCTTGTCGAAAATCTGCTAGATTTGCCGCGCTTTGAACGTGGCGCGCTGACCATTCACCGCGAGAACGTCAACCTATGCGACCTGCTCAAAAGCGCTGTGGATATACACTTGCCGCGTGCGGTGGAATGCGGCGTTCGCCTGACCCTTGAACTGCCCAAAGAATGCTTCACCGCGCAGCTTGATCCAACACGCATCACGCAGGTGGTGGATAATTTGCTTGCCAACGCGCTTAATTACACAGCCAAAGGCGGCAGCATTCGGGTGAGGCTGCACGCCAACACACAAAGCCTTTTTCCATCCGCCATTATCAGCGTTGTCGATAGCGGCATTGGCATTGCGCCGGAAGCGCTCGTCCGCATTTTTGAGCCATTCTTCCGAGAGCAAGCGGCGCAAAAGGTGCGCGGCACCGGCTTAGGGCTGACCATTGCCAAGCAGATCGTCGAACTGCATGGCGGGATGATCAGGGTGGAAAGCCAGCAGGGCGTCGGCAGCACCTTCAGCGTGACGTTGCCGATCAGCAGTGTGCCGCAGCCAGCTCCATGAGCAACCTTGACGGCGTGCGCGCCCTTTACGCCCAAACCGCGCCACACTACGAAACAGCGATCAGCCCTGCTATGGGTGCCTTGGCGCGCAGCCTTGCCGCTTGGATGGCGCGCTGTGTGCGCGAGAACGCCAACGGCAGCCTGCATGATCCGTTTGATCTAGCCGCAAGCGGCACTTGCCCTAGCGTCCGCCTTGCCCTTGATGTTGGCACAGGCAGCGGTGTTTTGGCGCGGCGCATGGCAGGCTTTGCACGGCAAGTCATCGCTGTGGATGTTTCCGCGCCGATGTTGGCAGAAGGGCAGGCAGCGCTGCACCGTGAGCGCCGCGCCAATGTACGCTTGGTGCTTGGTGATGTGCATCGCTTGCCGTTTCGGGCGGCAGCCTTTGATCTGATCGGCGCCTCATTTGGGCTGAACCACACTTTGCCGCGCCGTTCGCTGCGCGAATTGGTGCGTCTGCTGCGCCCGAACTGCCTGTTGTGCTGCCAAGAGTGGGGCGGGCGGGACGAACTTTCGGGCTTGTTCGGTGAAACCTTCAGCGCCTACACGGACTCTGTGGAGGTAGATGCCGCGCCTGCCCTAAGCGCCTATCTTGAAGCGCCCTGCGCGTGGCAAACGCACCTGCAAGATGCCGAGGACTACTACAGTGCGTTCAAGGCAGCAGGCTTTGCGCTGGTGTGGGCGCAAGAGGCAGTCTTTACAACGGTGCGCTTCCCAAGCGTGGATGCCTTCATCGCCTACAAACTCGGTTGGGTGACGCGCCGCTTGCGCTACGAGGCACTCTCAGAGGCAGCCCGCCGAGCGTGCGATGCTGCCTTGCGCGCTACACTTGCGCCGCACTGTGCGCCGGATGGTGCGTTGCTCTGGCAGCCGCCTTTGATACGGGTCTGTGCGGTGCGCTAGAAGATTGTGTTTTGGTGTGTATGGCGCGGCGTGCCAAAAACCTTCTCCAGCTTTGCACAGGCTCTTCATAACTTCTTCACAGCCCTGATCTACACTGAGAAGCATAAGACCAATGCGAAAGCATGGTCAGAAACACTGTAACAGGAGTAGGAACGATGAAACGCTTTACCAAAGGTCTGTTGGCAGCCGCTGCGACGGTTGCCCTTGTGGGCGGTTTGGCACTTGGTGCTACCACTGCGGACGCGCAAGGGCGCGGCGGGCAGGGCGGCGCCATGAATTGGGCGGGCGGCGCTATGCTGATCAGTGCATGCAGCACCACCGATTATACCGACGTAGCAGCCACCGCGTTGAACATGACCGCGCCTGAGCTGCGTGTGGCGCTGGCAGGCGGCGCCAATCTAACGCGGATTGCGGCGCAGAAGGGCGTCGAACTCACTGCCGTCCAAGAAGCACTGCGTGCGGCGCGCATCGCTGAGGTGGATAAGGCGCTGGCAGATGGCTTGATCACGGCAGAACAGGCAGAGCAGCTCAAGAGCCTGCTGAGCGGTCAGACGCCAGCAGCACAGGCGACACCAATGGCGCCCGGTTTGCGTGGGCGCGGTGATCGTCCCGGCGTGCGGATTATGGTGCAGCGCGTGAACTTGCTGGCGGGTATCAATGCGCGCAACACCGTGAAGCCCTATATCATCTCTGCGGAAGCACTGGGCATCTCTTGTGCAGACCTGATCAAGGCGGCGCAGGGCGGGCAGTCTATCGCACAGGTGGCAACCGAGAAAGGCGTTGCGCTCCAAACGTTGGTGGACGCCCTGACGAAGGCATATAGCGATGCCCTGGCAAAGGATGTGGAAGAAGGCTTGGTGGCAAAGGCACGCGCCGATGCAATGCAGGCACAGATCGTCAACAACGTGCTAGGCATCATCTCGCGTCCGCATGGGCGCTTTGGGATGGGCGTTCCAATGCCGCGCATGGGGCGTAGTGGTGTGCAGTTCTTTGAAGGCGAACTGCCCGAAGATGCCTTCACCCTGCTGGATGCGGGCGACGTAGTCTTTTTCGGTGAACTGTTCGAGGGCGAACTGCCAAACATGATCATTGAGGTGGCGCCCGGCAGCGGTAACTAAGCAGGCTTCCCACCCTTCAAACAGCTAGGTACAATGAAGTTGGGTCGGCACACACCGACCCACTTCGCATAGGAAATGAAAGAATTATTTGCCATGCAGCGCCCAACACGCGTGCTGATCATTGAAGATCAGGTCAAAATTGTCCATTGGCTGAGCGAGTTCTTGAAGCAGGCACATTTTGAAGTGCTGACCGCCTACGACGGGCGGACGGGCTTACAGCTTGCCACCACCGAACAGCCTGACGTGATCCTGCTTGATCTGATGCTGCCGGATATGGACGGCTTGGATATTTGTCGGACGGTGCGCCAACACTCGGATGCGTTCATCATCATGCTGACGGCGCGTGTGGAAGAGACAGATCGGCTGATCGGCTTAGAGATCGGCGCGGATGACTATGTGACCAAGCCATTCAGCCCGCGTGAGGTCGTGGCGCGCATCCGTGCTTTGCTGCGGCGTGCCAGCGGCGCGCTGGCGCAAAACGGCACCGCGCAGCAGCGCGCACTGATCTGTGGCGACCTTCAGCTTGACCCAAACAAGCGCCTTTGCACGCTGCACGGCGAAGCGGTGAACCTGACGCCGACCGAATTTGACATTTTGCAAACCCTCATGCAGCATCCCGGCGTGCCGTTCACCCGCGAACGGCTGATCAACGAGGCGCTCGGTTATGACTACAGCGGCTATGAACGCACCATAGATGTGCATATCCGCAATCTGCGCCGCAAGATTGAAGACGACGCGCAAAATCCGCAATATATCCAGACGGTGTTCAGCGTTGGCTACCGCTTCACTGAAACGCCGCCCACAGCCTGATCGGAAGGTGTGCTATGCGCTTGTTTCGCCGCCAACTGCTGCTCAGTTACCTGCCCTTAGCGCTGCTGCCGATCTTGGTGATCGGACTGGTCATTCGCGGCGTGGCAGAAGATCGCCTTACGCTCTTGGTCACGCAAGATTCAGCGCGCCGCGTGCGCGGCTTGGTGCCGTGTTTCAACGTCTACTACAGCGCTGTCGGCTCGTGGGATGCTTTGGTTGAAGCGCTGAAAGACGGTCAGCCGTTCGTCTATCCCGCCGCCATTCGCGTGGAAAGCACCGCGCCACAAACACAGCAAAGCGGCGTGCTGTCCCTCGATGAAAACGGCGTGTTATCCTGCTTTCCCGTCACGGTGCGCCAAATGCGCTTGCGCCCACAGCTTGCCGAACGCCGCCCGATCCTCGACCAAATTCTGAGTGGTACACCAAACAATGTTCTGCCTGCCGCCGCACACCGCGACGAACTCATCCTGACCGATCCGAACGGCGTCGTGCTGCTGAATGCCGAACCAAGCCTGATCGGGCAGCAGTTAGCGCCCGAAGTGCTGCGCCAAAGCGCGCCGATTATGGTCAATGGGCAGCCAATTGCACGCTTGGCGCTGGCAACTGGCTTCTTTGATGAGGGGCAGCGCCAACTGCTGAACGCCTTGAACCTTGCCCTCGTCCTTTCTGGCGGCTTTTCGCTGCTGGCGGCGCTTGGCTTGGGCTGGTGGATGTCTTCCCGACTCTCACAGCCGATCCGCGCTCTGAATGAAGGCGTGCAGCGCCTTGCACGCGGCGAATGGCGTGCGCCTGTGCCTATCACCACCAAGAACGAACTAGGCGATCTGACACAGGCATTCAACAGCATGGCAGCGGAGCTGATCCGCCAGCAAACGACCACACGCCAGATGGTGGCGGATATTGCCCATGACCTACGCACACCGCTTAGCACCATGTCGCTAGAGGTGGAGGCGATTGAGGCGGGCTTCCAGACGCCAGAGCAGGCAACCGAGAGCCTGCGCGAGGAGATTGCGTGGTTGCAGCGCATGGTGGATGATTTGCGCTTGCTCTCGCTGATGGACGCTGACCAAGTCCGTTTACAGGTCGAGCCGGTGCCGTTGGGCGTTTTTCTGAGCCGCCTGCACGATTTTTGGCGCACCAGCGCCGAAGAAGGCGGGCGCGTTTTGGCGCTGGAAATGGCAAGCGATCTGCCCATCATTCAGGCGGACGCCATGCGCTTACGCCAAATTTTGGGCAACCTGATTGATAATGCACTGCGGCACACCAAAGCGGGCGATAGCGTGCGGCTTCAGGCGCAGCCTGCCCAAGATGGCGGCGTGCTGATCCGTGTGGCGGATAGCGGTGAGGGCATTCCTTCAGAGGTGTTGCCACGCATTTTTGACCGCTTCTATAGGGCTGATCGGGCGCGGCTGCACAACGATAGCGGCAGCGGGCTGGGCTTGAGCATTGCCAAGCGCCTTGTGGAGATGCACGGCGGCACGATCACGGTTAGCAGTCGGCTGGGGCATGGCACGGCGTTCAGCATCTACCTGCCGCAGCGGGCGGGCTAGCGAAGCACACGCCGCCGCCATCTTCATAAGGCGCGCTTCAGCGTGCGTTGCGCTTCGCTAGGCGATGGGTAAGAGCGTTAGGCGCGCCGCCAGCGCCAGAGTCTGACTATAAGAGGTGTGCAGCGCGGGCAAAGCCTGAGGGCGAGCGGGGAGAGTGATAGCAGGCAGCTTCACGGCACCCTCACCGATTCAACAGAATGCGCGCACATTTTAGCATAGCAGGGCAGTTTTCTGCGCTATACTCTCTGCCAATTGCCACCCAGCCAGGAGTTGTCTAGCATCGTCATGCGTTTTGAGATTTTCACGTTGTTCCCTGCTATGTTCGAGGGCGTCCTCACAGAGAGCATCCTCAAGCGCGCACAAGCACGCGGCTTGCTGCATGTGGCACTGCACAATATCCGCGACTATGCCACCGATAAACATCAGGTGACCGACGAGCCACCTTACGGCGGTGGCGGCGGCATGTTGATGAAGGTCGAGCCGATTGTGCGCGCTGTAGAGTCGGTGTTGGGCGGTGAAAGCGCACCCGTCATCCTGACCACGCCGCAAGGGCAGCGCTTCGATCAGCGCATGGCAGCGGACTTTGCCACCTATCCGCGCCTTGCCATTCTGTGTGGGCGCTATGAAGGCGTGGATGAGCGCGTGCGCCGCCTTGTAGTGACGCATGAGGTGAGCCTTGGCGACTATGTGCTGACCGGCGGCGAATTGGCGGCGATGGTCATGCTGGATGCCATTGCGCGCCACCTTCCGAATGTCTTGGGCAACGCCGACTCCGCGCCGAACGATTCGCACAGCAGCGGCTTGCTGGAAGGCGCACATTACACACGCCCACCTGAATTTCGTGGGTTGCGGGTGCCTGCCGTGCTGCTGGAAGGCGATCATGGGGCGGTAGCACGCTGGCGGCGGCAGAGCGCATTGCGGCGCACATGGCTGCGCCGTCCCGATCTGCTGTTGAATGCAGCGCTGAGTGAGGCGGAACGCTACGCGCTGGGGCAGTTGGCAGCGGACTGGTCTCGCGGCGAACGGGCAGAGGACGCCGATTAGCGCAGTGAACAGCCTGCCGTCCTTGCTGTAAACGCCACAGGGACAGCGCTTGCCGTCCCTGTGGGTGACTCCTAGTTATTGCGCGGAGAAATGCGCCACGCGCCTAGTAGTCTTCCTCTTCGTCAAACTCACCCTTGCCGCCTTTTTTGCCGCCCTTCTTGCCGCCCTTCTTGCGTTCAGCGCGGCGGCGCTCATCTTCCTTCAGGGAAGCAGCCTCAAAGTCGGCGAAATCTGGCTCCATAGCGCGGCGGTAGTCCGACTCGGCATAATCAGGTGAGGTAACCTTCTTCAGGCTCAGCCCAAGCCGACGCTGCTCAGGGTCAATCTTGACCACGCGCAAAGTCAGCACGTCGCCCTCTTGCACCACATCTTTCGGATGGCTGACGCGGTGCGGTGCTAACTCGCTAATGTGGATAAGCCCTTCAATCTCTGGGTTTTCCACAAGGCGGGCAAAGGCGCCAAACTTGGTCAGCTTGGTGATGGTGCCTTGTACAAGCTGCCCGATGGCGTAGGTGCGCGCAATTGCCATCCAGGGGTCTTCCTCGCAGCGCTTGATGCTCAAGCCGATGCGCTTGCGCTCACGGTCAATGCTGATGACTTCGACCTGCACCTCTTGCCCAACGCGCAGAATGTCTTTCGGGTGCGTGATGTGCTTCCAGGAGAGTTCGGTCAGGTGAACCAGACCGTCTGCGCCGCCCACATCCACAAAAGCACCGAAATCTGCCACGCTTTTGACGCGCCCTTCGCGGCGATCACCGACTTGCAGTTCGTCCAGCAGGCGCTCTTTGCGGTGTTCGCGCAGGGCGGGCGTGGCGTCGCGCTCCGAGAGGATCAGACGGTTGCGGGCGCGGTCAACTTCCAGCACCTTCACCGAAATATCTTCACCGCGCATGGAGTCCCACTTTTCCTGTGGGTCTGCGCCCTGTGCGCGGGTACGGCGGTCACGGCTGACTTGGGATTCCGGCACAAAGCCGCGCACGCGCCCTAAGCGCACAATCAAGCCGCCTTTGTTGTAGCCATCCACCTTGCCGTTAAAGACCTCGCCGCTTTGGCGCAGTTCTTCGGCTTTGCGCCAATCCTGTTCCTCCGCTGCCCGCGAAAGAGAGAGGATGACTTTTCCATCACGCTCCGGGTTCAGCACATAGACGCTGACGCGCTCGCCCGCCTTCAGGCGATCCAGCGTCTCTTTGTCCATGCGCTCCAGCTCTTTACCCGCAATGACGCCTTCGGTCTTCATGCCGAGATCAATCAAGATTTCGGTAGGCGAGGTCTCGACCACCACACCTTCCACAATTTCGCCCTTCCGCAGTTTTGGCTCGGCGTGGGAATCGAGCATTTCGGCGGTCATGACGCTGCTTTCGGTGGCGGGCGCACCATCCACAGCAGCCGCTAATTCTGCCGCACCTTCGGCGGCGGTATGGGCAACGGCTTCGGGCAGTGCCGCGCTTTCGGGTTGAATATCACGCTGCGAATCACGCTCCGCAGGCGCGTGCGACGCTGCATCCGACGCAGCCTCGCCATTGGGCGCAGCGATGTGCAGCTCAGCCTCGATTGGCTCGATTGGCTCGCTCTCGCTGGCAACAGGCATGTTGGACTCCATTTGGCAAACGTTCTCCGTGCAACAGGGGTACTTGGTACTTCATTGTAGCACGCCGTATTATGGCGCGTCAAACCTGAATTAGCAACGCATCTGGAAAAAAGGGGCGGTGTGTGTTGTGGTGAAAGTCTGCTGTGCAGCGGCGCAGCCAGCCCCTAGCCCTTCACACACCTTTGGCAACACCAGTCCCCTGATCTGCCAATCTGCCACGCTCGCTTTTGTGCGCCTTGCAATGCTTGCCGAATGCTGTTAAACTACCCATAATGAACAGCAGGGGAGCTTAGGGTAGCTAGGCTGAGAGGGCGCTCGCACACAGCGCCGACCCTTCAAACCTGATACGGGTAATACCGTCGTAGGGAGAGGCTGGTTGAGCGCACCACAGCGCATCAAAATCCACCACTTTCCCTATGCACAGAAAGTGGTTTTTTCATGCCCAATGCCTTCCTTTTCCTGAATGGTGACCTGCACGATGGCAGTGCTGTGCGCGCCGCGCTGAGCCACGCCACCATGCCCAACGCCCTGATCATCGCGGCGGATGGCGGCTTACGGCACGTCTATGCGCTTGGCTTGCGCCCTGATTTGGTGGTTGGCGATATGGATTCGGCTGACCCTGAACAGTTGGCGCGTGCCAAGGCTGAAGGCTCGCATCTCCTCACCTATCCCGTTCACAAAGACGAGACCGACCTCGAGCTGGCAGTCCTGGTTGCCTTGCAGCACGGCTGCGATCAGCTCTGGTTGTTGGCTGCGCTTGGCGGTCGCCTTGATCAGACGCTGAGCAACGTCCAGTTGCTTGCCCTGCCGCAGCTTGAAGGCATCCGCGCTGTCTTGGTCAGTGGCGCGCAGACCTGCTGGCTTGCCAAGCCGCCGCGCACCGAAATCCACGGGCAAATGGGCGATACGCTCTCGCTGCTGCCACTCAGCGCCGCAGCACGCGGCATTCACACCGAAGGCTTGCATTATCCGCTGCGCGGCGAAACCCTGCACTTTGGCACCACACGCGGCATTAGCAACGTGCTAAGTGCGCCACAGGCACAGGTCCGCTTTGAGGAAGGCTTACTGCTGGTCATTCATACACATGGTAAAGCATAGAAAGGTGCTGCTTATGGATGCAACCCGAACCGTCACCCTCAGCGTGCAGGTGTTGCCGCTGTGCGATGATCCGTATCCTGTTGTTGATCGGGCGATTGCCGCCATTCAGGCAAGCGGCGTGCGCTATCAGGTCTGCCCGATGGAGACCGTGCTAGAAGGTACGCTGGATGCCTGCCTTGCCGCCGCCCGCGCCGCCCATGAGGCGTGCTTTGTGGAGGGGGTGCGCCGCGCTGTGACCTACATCAAGATCAGCGATGGCGTGGCAGGCTCGACCATTGACGAGAAGATGCTGAAATATCGCTAGATGGTGCGCCTCTTGCGCCGCAGCGCGCCCTCACTCAGCCTGTTGATCGCCAGCTTTGCCGTGTGGGAAGGCTTGGCAAGCGCAGATAGCGCCACATTGCGCCTGATTCCGCCGCCAAGCGCTGTCTTCGCGGCGATGGCTGCCAGCGCGGATCGCCTGCTGCGCCTGCACATTCCAACCACACTCTACGAGGCGTTGGTTGGCACGGCAATCGCCCTGATCATCGGTGTGAGTGCGGCTGCCCTGCTGGACTTTTTGCCCATGCTGCGCCGCGCCGCCTACCCACTGTTGGTCATCTCGCAGACCATTCCGTTGGTTGCCATTGCGCCGCTGCTGATCCTGATCTTCGGCTTTGGCGTCGAGTCCAAGCTTGTGATTGTGGCGCTCTTTGGCTTTTTCCCGATCACAGTGGCAACGCTGGACGGGCTGACTGCCACCGATGCTGAGCTGGTGGCGCTGTTGCGGGCGATGGGCGCTAACCGTCTGCAAATCTGGCGGAAAGTGCGCTTGCCTTCGGCGCTGCCTTCGCTGTTCAGTGGCTTGCGGATCGCGGCGACCTATGCCATCGGCGGCGCCATGATCGGTGAGTTCGTCACGGCGCAGTACGGGCTAGGGCAGTACTTGCGGCAGGCGTTCAATCAATCGCGCTTGGATCAGGGCTTTGCCGCTGTGGTGATCGCCTCTGCGCTGAGCGTGGCATTGGTGGCGTCTGTCGCGCTGGCAGAGCGCCTGTTGTTACGTTGGTACTTCACGCCCGAACGCGAGTCGGGCTGGCAACTTGAGCGTTAGCTTAAAGAAAGGAAAACGATCCATGAAACGGCTTATGTTCTTGGCAGTGCTTGCCTGCCTTGCAGGCATCATCTTCGCGGCGGAAGCACCGAACGCACACGCTTGCACGCAGCCTGTTGGCGGGCATCCTAGCTATGGTATTGGCTATCGTGCCCAGCAGAGCAGCCTTGTGCTGGAAGGCGTGGTCACCGCCATTGAAGGACAAGGCAGCTTTAACGAGATTGCCATCATCGAGGTGGTGCAGTATCTAAAAGGGGAAGGCAGCCCAACGGTCAAAATAGGCGGCTTTGGCTCCTCTGCGATATGCCTCGCGTCGGTCAGCGTTGGCGAGCGCGCCATCTTTTTCGCCGAACCAACTGCCAGCGATGTGCTGCGCGCACGGCATTTCGGCTTTGCGGATGCCAAAACAGCCGCCACACCTGATTCCATCGCAGCCATCCGCCTTGCCCTGCAAGCTGGCAATCCGCTCGGCAATGCGACCGAGTTTGCGCGCACCCAAACGCCAACCGCCGTCACCATCATGCTAGACTGGACGCCGAACACCAACCACATCGGCTTATATGTGGCACAGGCAAAAGGCTACTATACGGCGGCAAACCTGAACGTCACCATCCAGCCTGCTGGCGATATTGCCGTGGATCAGGTGGTGGCAAGCGGCGCGGCACAGTTCGGCATCAGCTATCAGGAAGGCATGACCTACAGCCGTGCCGCCGGGCTGCCCGTCGTCTCGGTGGCAGCCATCATCCAACATAACACCTCAGGCTTTGCCTCGCTCAGCGCTAAGCAGCCGCTTAAAACGCCCGCCGATCTGGTCGGTCTGCGCTATGGCAGCTTCGGCAGCGCCATTGAGCGCCCGATCCTTGAGGCACTCATCGCTTGCAGCGGCGCTGCTGGCAGCGTTGAGATGCTGGATGTTGGCTTTGTCGAGCCGTTCCCGCTCATGGAGCGCGATCAGATAGATGTGGTCTGGGTATTCTACGCATGGGACGGCATTCGCGCACAGCAGCAAGGCTTAGCGCTTGACCTGCTGATGCTAAAAGACTATGCCGACTGCGTGCCAGACTACTACACGCCGATCCTGATCACTAGCGCGCAGATGATCGCCGAACAGCCTGAGGTGGTGCGTGCCTTTGTGCAGGCGACCGCACGCGGCTACGCCGATGCGATCCGAAATCCGACTGAGGCAGCCTACCTGTTGCACTTGGCTGAGCCTGACCTTGACGCGAACCTCGTGCGTGCCAGCGCCATCTGGCTGGCAGAGCAATTTCAGGCGGAAGCACCACAGTGGGGCATCCAACGCGCCGACGTGTGGGAAGCCTTCACGGCGTTCATGGTGCGTGTCGGCGCGCTTGAAGCACCGATCAGCCTTGAAGGCGCCTTCACCAACGACTTTTTGCCCGGCAGCGCCCAATAGCCACGTCCGCCATGCAGCAGGGCGGCTCAGGTATAGCCCTGCTGCTTTTTATAATCCTCCAGCGCGCCATCAAGGTCGAAGGTGAAATCGAGTTCGGGTGGCGGCGGTACGGCGCGGCGCGGCGGCGGGCTGGTCGGCAGATCGGGATGGTCTTCCCAAGCCGCTGCGGGAAAACCTGCCCAACGCGCCGCAATCTCACGGGCAAGGCGGCGCGGATCGGAGGCGTGCGCGAACTGCACCAAGCGCAGCGCGCCACGCCGCACCCAATAGCCACGTCCAACGGGCAGTGCCGCCCGCCGCATGGTCGGCGAGACGCGCCCACCCAGCACATCCACCGATTCAGCATCGCTGAGCGCCATGCCCGCCCTGCCCGAACGCAGCACTTTGAGCAGCGCATCGCCACCGCGCTGCATGGCAAGCGTTTCGCCGTTGGCAACCAAGTGCAAGCCCAAGCGTGCATCGCGGCGCAGCCACGCCGCCAGCTCATCAAGCTGTTCGTAGTGCGTGCCATCCAGCGCGTCTTGCAGTTGATCGTAGTCATCTAGAGCGACGATGATCGGCATGAAGGGCTGTGCATCCGCCGAGTCAAGCTCCTCGTCCGCAGCGGTCAGCCGTTCTAATTCGTTCTGACGCCATGCCAGCTCTGCCGTCAACCGATCCAGCGCACTCGCAAGGCTTGGCGCATCGGTCACATAGCGCAGCACGTGCGGCAGGTGGCGCAGCGGGCGCAGCGTCTCGCGGCTGAAGTCAATCAGCACAAAGGCAGCCTCATGCGGCGCATAGCGTGCCGCCACGCCCAAGAGCAGCGTCCGCAACAGGCTGGATTTGCCGCTGCCATAGGCACCAAGGATCAGCCAGTGCGGTGCATCGCGCCAATGCAGCGTGATGGGCTGCAAGGTCTCGCCTTCCACGCCGATCACGCTGCGAAGCGGCTCTAAGTGTGGCGCATCGGGCTGCGTGGAACGGCTTGGCAGGCTGTCCAGTGCCACAGCAATATCTAATGGCACACTTTCGGGCATGGCGCGGATCGGCTCTGGCAGTGGGCGATCTGCCCACGCGGCACGCATCGCCTCTAAGGTGGCGAGCAAGGCACGGTCGCGCTCATCATCATCGCCGACGGTGTTGGGCAAGGCAATCTGGGCGTGGATCGGTGGGCGCGCTGCCAACACGCCACTGCCGGGGCGCGGATCACTCTCGCGGTCGGGCAGGCGTCCTAAGAATTGCAGGTAATCGCCGCGTTCGGGCAAGCGCAAGGCAAAGCGCGCTTCGATCAGGTTCAGGACGCTGTAAGGCAGGCTGAGCGAAGGCGCGGTCAGCGCGAAATGAATGCCAACCGCACGCCCGTCACGCAGCAGGCGCAGCCAGTCCGCCGCCTCATCCGAGTCGCTCTCAAGGGTGCGCCATAGCTCCGCGAAGTTATCCACCAAGACGAAAATGGCGGGCAGCGGCGGCTGATCAGGGCTGCGGCGGCGGTTATAGGTTTCCACATCGGCGGCGTGCAGGCGCGCTAAGGCATAGCGGCGTGCCTCAAGGGCAGCCAGCAGGCGGCGGATCAGGCGTGAGAGGCGCTCGCGCTCATCGCTGGCGATCACTGCGCCAACGTGCGGCAAGCGGGCTAGCGTGTCTAAGGTGCGCCCGCCGAAACTCACGATGTACAGCTCTGCCTCATCAGGGCGGAACAAGTGCGCGGCTGCCAACGCCAACGTGCGGAGCAGCGTCGTTTTGCCGCTGCCCGAAGCGCCAACCACCAGGAAATGACCGCCTTGATCGGGAAAATTGACCGATAAGGGCGGCTGTGCGCGGTGCGCCAGATCGTCCAGCACGCCAATTGGCAGGCACGCCCAACGCCGATCCGCGCCTGCGGGACGCCACGCGCCGCCATCCCAGCCGCCATAGTCCGCTTTGTGCAGCACCTGCTCAAGGCTGATCTCAGGCGGCAGCGATTCGAGCAGGACAGGCACAGGCGGCGCATCGGCGTAGAGGGCTGCCATATGGTCGGCAAGCCTTTCGGCAAGCGTTGGCAGCGCGCTCAGCGAGTCCGCCTCTGCCTCAGCCGCAAACACATCGGTTGGCTGCTCAAGGCGGACGAGGCGCAAGACGCTTTGTGGCGCAGCGTCGGCATCGGCGGGCTGTTCTAGGTAGTCCATGCCAACACGCGCCGCCTGGAACTGCTGCACAGCGTTGCCCACTTGGAAATAAGCGCGTCCCGGCACGTCGGGCGGCAAGAAGGCAGCGTCCGGGCGGCGGATGATCTCTTGCGATTCGTCAGGCGTTTGCACGCGCAGGCAAATGCGGAAATTCAGGTTTGCCTTCATCTCAGCCGTCACGTGGCCGCTAGGGCGCTGTGTGGCAAGGATCAGGTGCATGCCCAAGCTGCGCCCAACGCGCACCGTTGCCACCAGCTCATCCAGGAAGTTCGGCAGGCTGCTGGTCAGTTCGGCAAACTCATCAATGAGGATGACCAAATGCGGCAGCGGCTGCCAATCGGGCGGAAAAACACCGCTAAAGCGCCGCAAACGCCGATGATACTCGGTGATGTCCTCTACGTTTTGATCGGCAAGGAACTGCTGGCGGCGGCGGTTCTCTGCCTGAATGGCAGCCAAAGCGCGCAGTGCCTCTCGCGCATTCAAATTGGTGATGATGCCAACAACGTGCGGCAGCCGCCGCAGAATGTTGAAGGTTGCGCCGCCTTTATAGTCTATCAGCAGGAAGTTGAGCAGGTATGGATGATGCTCGATGGCAAGCGTGGTCACAATGGTCTGGAGCAGTTCACTTTTGCCGGAGCCAGTCGTGCCGCCGATCATGCCGTGTGGGCCGTGAGCGCGCTCCGAGAGATCAAGCACCTGCTGCGCCGAGAAGCTGGCGTTTCCAATCGGCACAGGCAGCGGCAGCACGCCATCCGGCGGCACGGGACGCGCCCAATTCTCGCGGATTGCCAGTTGGCTAAGGCGCTCCACGCCGTAGAGTTGCAGCGCGCCAAGCTGCGTAGGCAGGCGGCTTGCCTCGCCAAGCTGCGGCAGGCGGTAGACGGCAAGCTGACGGGCGAGGAACTCTGCTTCGGCACGGCTGAGGCACTCTGCCGCGCCGCTGAAGGTCTTGCCTTCCGCGCCACTCAAGGCGACGCGGAACTTGCTACCCGTCAGCGTTAGCACGCCGCCATACTCAGACGGAACATCTTCAAGGCGGCTGCACAAATGCAGCGCACACAGCGCGGGATGCCCTAGCAAGCGCTTGTAGCTGATCTCCTCCTGAATGCTGCTCACATCGTCAAAGATGGCAACAATCACGCTCTGGGCGGTGCTTTGCTCTGCGCGTGCGTCTAGGCGGCGCGCCAACTGATCGATCAATTGGCGGCAGTGGTCTGCCTCAAAGGCAAGCTGATCGGGAAAGCCGCCTTGATGGGTGCTGCTGGTGTGTGGCAGCCAGCGCGTCCAGCTCCATGCCTTATGGCGCAGCTTGCTGGAGAAAAGGTAGAGGCTCAGCTCAGAAGGTGCGTGCAGCACTGCCAACTGCGCGATCAGGGCATAAACGAACGGCACGCTCTCCTCAGAAGTGCCGACAATGCCAAGGCTGCCAACGGTGCGCAGATCAAGCGTGATCGGCGCGTTGGGCAGTGTGTGATACTCAAAATAGAGGTTGTGGGCGCGGCGTGCATCCTCGCCCAGCAAATCGAGATCAGGTGCGCGCACGCTGACGGCGGAAGGCAAGCTGCCAATGCCAAGCCGCAGCGCCATAAAATCCGCATCGGGCGGGCGCCGATTCCAGAGCAGGACGTTTGGTTTGGCAGCAGTGGCGATCAGGCGCGTTAAGGGCGGAAAGCGCTGATCTGCCTCCAGTAATTGTAGATCGCGGGCAGCTTGCAAACGCGCCAGGCGGCGATCCAGCAGGTGGTGATAAGCGCGCCTGCTGTGAAGGTGTGCGAGGGCGTTTTGGCGGCGGCTTGCCGCATAGCTGATCAGGGCGGTGAGCGCGCCTAAAATGCCTAGTGTCAAGGTCGGCAGGGCAAGCAACGGCGCATTGGCGCCGCCCAGCGTTAGGTAGAAACCACCAAGCACAGCAATGCCCACCGAAGGCAGCAGCGTTGCCAAGAGGTTTGGCGGCGGTGCGGGCGTCTCGGTAGGTGGTGGTGGTAGATCGATCTCGCCGCGCAAGGGCAACGGCTGGTAGCGCGGCGGGCGGTTTAGCAGTTCAGCCGCGTCCTGATCAGACATGCCGCATAGCGTTATGCCTGATCCGCAGCACGCAGCGCACGGGCGCTTTGGCGCAGGTCTTCGGCAAGGCTGTGAACGAGCGCCGTCAGGCTCTGCATTTCTTCAAAGGCGGCGTCATATTGGCGGAAGAACGACTCCGCACGCTGCCCGATGAACGTGCGGCGCAGGCTGGCAAGCATATCGTTGGTTGCCATTAGCTCACGCTGAATCAGGTTGGCGTTGGCATCAATGGTGCTGGCGCTTGCCTCCAGGGCGGCGGGATTGGCTTTGATCTCAGACATAGATTAGGCATCCTTTGTGCGTTTAAGCGCGATCTTACATAACGGGCAGGCAGGAGTCAAACACATTTTTCAAGAATTTACGCCCTGCCTGTTATTGTATAAGCAGCTTTTGCAAGTCGCCCTGAACTTCCAAGCCCGCGTTGCGCCCTGTGCCGCTGAAAATCGGTGTGCCGCCCCTCAGCGGCGCAAGGCAGACTTCCACACTGGCGCGCAGCGTTTCCTCAACGCGCTTGTGCATCTCGGTGCGCGTCGGTTCGTGCAGCAAGCCGCCTTCGGCACGGCGCGCCAGCATCTCCAGACGGTAGCGCCGATTACGCACCACCCACAGCACATGATCATCGGTCACTTCCAGCTTTTCCAGCTTGGCGCCGGTATAGGTGGCAAAGCGGTAGAGCGTCCCTGCCTGCCAAAAACCAATGATGAAGCCGCCAAAGGTGCGCCGTATGAATGGCACCGTCGCAATCGAGGCAGTCAGGCACACCTGCGGCTGATCAAAGTGGTTGGTCTGCATCCAAATCCACGCCGAAGGGAACGCCTTGCCCCAGTCCTTCTCGATGTAGCCGCGCCCGCCTTCAAAAGGCACGTGCTGCCCATCAATGCTCAGCGCGCCGTGAATGACGTGATCAAAGCTGCACACGCCATGATTGCACTCCAAGAAGGGCAGCCAGCCAAACCAGCCCATAATGCCCGGCGAATCAAGCGTGACGCGCCAACCGCTGCCGCCTTCAAAGCGTAGCGCGCCGTGAAGGCTCACCGCGCCGCCCTGTAAATTCAAGCGCATCTCCGTCAGCGAGAAGAAGTTCTCGCCAATGTGCAGCGCAAAGCGATCTGCGGCTGCCTGAAACGCCTCAACGGGAAATTGGTAATAGTGAGAGCGCCCGCGCAAGCCGTCCAGCACTTGGATGAAGGCGTGCGATTTGCTCGGATCAGCGTTCAGGAAGATGCCGGGAATCACGGCATAGCGGTGATTTTCGGTCGGGTCAATCAGCTTGAAGTACCAGCCCTCAAAGAAGGGCGGCTGTTTGCCCACACCATGATAGCGCTCAGGATGCAGAGTCAGGTCGAGATAGCCCATAGCTTTGGTTGCCTCAATCTAGATCAGGTTAGCCAGCGGTTGTGCCGATTATAAGGGCAAGCGGCAAGCCGTGCCGAATGGCAGTTCTGCAAGCGGCAGCTGAGAGGTTTTGGTGAAGGGGATAGCCTAGCCCGCCGCTATCCCTCGCCTTTTCTCCGCAGGCAGAAAAAGGGATCGGAGGCGGGCGGTGCTTTGTGTAGAGGCGCGCCTTGGCAAGAATTTCAAAAACGAATAAAAGGCGCGTTTGAGCGGGCAGCCCTCTCGAAACCACTGCCTGTTGCGCGTGCGGCGCACACAACAGGCAAAAAATCTTTTTGCCCTACACCAACACGGTGAGGGCGTTAGCGCCAGTCAAGCACTGCGACAAATTCGGAATCTGTCAGGCGCTGAAGGCTGTTATCCGCTAGGGATAGCACCTCTAAGGCATTTTCCCGAATGAAAGCGATGTATTGCCCATCCGGTGACCAGCGCACCGCATTCGCCGTGATGAACTGTGTGCTTGTGAAGCGCTTTTCAAGGTTGCCATCAGCGATGCGGATTGTGAAAAAGGTCTGCAAATCTGAGAGCAGCAGCAGGTCGCCTTGCGGAGACCAGCTTAGCTGCGCGCATGGGACGGGTGATTGTGTAATGCGACGCAGCGTCTGCCCGTCTCGATCGGCTAGGATGATATGGGTGTTGCTTCTGCCTGCCTCACAGTAGGCAATCTGCTCGCCCGTTGGTGACCACTGTACATTGACGGCAAGCGCGGGCAACGGCAAGGCTAGGCGCTGGCTTCCGTCAAGGCGCGCTCGATAATGCGTCCGTGAGATATTTAGGGCATTGTTTTCAGAATGGCTTAGATCACCACTCTGAAAAAGGATGTACTCACCTTGTGGATCAAATTCTGGCAACATTTGCCAGGCAGGCAGATCATCGGCGATGGGAAAAGCGTTCGGCTCTCCCTGTATGGGCAGCATAAAGAGCCGATAGCTGCCCACTGTTTCATCCGAATATTTTTCACGCAAGTAGGCAAGCCACATCTGATCAGGGGAGACAACCAGTTGCCCTTCTTGGGAAGGCAGCACAGCATTCACGATAGCCTGTGGCACGCCCTCACCCTTCAAATCCAGCAGATATAGCCCTTCTACACCATAGATCAATGCCCGAAAAGCAATCAGATTGTGTTTGGGCAGCCAAAAGGCGCTGTGAAGCGTGCAGTTTTGCCCGCCACGGCTTGTGCAATCTGTAAAGGTAATGCTGCCTAGTGGTGTGCGTGCGCTTCCATCCACCTGCATTGTGAAAAACTGCATCTGATAGGTGTAATCGCGCCCATATTCAACACTTGTCCGAAGCACTTGAATCTGCGTTGTAGCAAAGAAGATAGGCGCAGTGTCTTGCAGGCGGGCATTGGCATAACGGCTGCCAATGCCAAACCACAAGAATAGGCTGATCAGCAGGAAATAGGCTGCTTTACGAAACATGGTCTACAAGCCTTTACATGCTATGGCGTTGTTGGAACACTGGGTGCAGGCAATTGTGAACCATCAGGACTATACAACAGTGGCGCACCAAAGGTTTGCTGGTTGTGGGCAACCATTTGCTGGACATAATTGACATAATCGGCTTCACTTAGTCCATGCTGTTGAAAGACCATTGCCAAACCAATGGCGACTCATGCATCAATCTCATCAAAGTTGATCTTGTTGGTCGGCATAAGTCCTGTTTGTTGCAAAGCATTCTCAGCCCAATTTACGGCAGTAAAATCGAGACCAAAGGCGCCTGCAAGGTCATTGCCATATTGCACTTGGTTAATGGCATCGTTAAGATTCAGCATATAACTATTGGCTAATCCAGCGCGAGTCAGCTCATCATTTGAGAATGGGCTGTTGTTCAGTAACGCGCCAACTTCATACTGTTCGCGCATGACCATGGCAATGTCCCAATCCAAACCTGAGCTGATCATTCTGACCAAAACAGGTGAACCATTGTCTAAGGCAAGGCTGCCATCGGGGTTAACAAGCTGCCCATGTGGATTAACGGTATAACCTTCATCCAAAAGCGAGAGGATATCCCGATTGCCGTAGCCCTGCCACGGACTAATCATCAGGTTGGTGCCGGGGATTTCAAAATTTCCCGCACGCAGATGGTTGAAAATGCGTTGATTAAGGTTAAACAGCCCTTCGCCAATATAATTGTTGAGTGGGGCAGCTTCTGTGATGGATTGTATAACATGCTCAAGTTTCGTACCAAGTGCTAACTCAAGAGCGATTCGCACTTGAGTAACACCTGGCACAATGGGCAGCATCGTTACATCATCCGCCAACCCAAGAAAACCTAACCAGCTATCTGCATTTCCCAACAGATTGGTGACCAACGCCGCTGCATTGTAAAACTTAATTTCTGAATTCTGATTCGCTAAAATCTCGTTCTACCTGGCATATCTAGCACTGCGTTCCGCAGCACTACGCGGATCATCCTCGTCACCGTCCTGTTCGGGGCTGCCCTGTGCGGCAGGTAATTTGTAGCTGGCAAGCACATACTCACCACCAGCACCACCGACGCTACTAACAAATTTAGGGAAACCACTCAAATCACCCTTGCTGTTCACAGTGAATGGCTCATCCGCGCCACGAAAGAGCGCGCCCGCCTCAATTTCCGCCTCCCGAAGGGTTGCCATTGTGGTCTGTGTTGATGTTTTTGCCTCAACCATAGCCGTTTGCAGTCGTTTGAGGGCAGGCATCACCCACTGATCAAGTTCTGCGTAAAATGCCTAAGCACCTCTGCCGCGCCAAGCACCGCGTTGTAATCTCTCTGTGTGATGTTGCAAAGTTTGGATGAGCCGTTGTGTACCGTCAGCATAGGTGGAAAAAATCTGTACGATTTGCGTTAGATCATCGTACTGGCACTGAATACGCTGTGTCATGCACACCTCCATCATATCAGGTAGAAGATTCACGGTGAAAGTGGCAATGGTGCCTCACGGGGTGACTATGCCAAGGATCGTTATGCCCCGTCCATCACAAGCGCGTAACAAGTAATAAGTTATATGGGATGGCATCAAAACAATTTTCTAACAGGCACTTTTGAAATGCTTGGTGGCAGGTATGTCGCCTAAACATCCTTTAAGCACCCACCCCTTGAAAAGCTGCGCAGCGGATTGATCGCCGCCGCGATCTGCTTGCCACCGCATGCCGAGTTGTGGTACACTTGTGCTATGCAAACACTCGCTCAAACGCTTGCCGAATATGAGATAGAACTGCTGCGCGTCATCGCCAACCGCTGGGATGTCGAATTGCCACGCGATGCACGCCGCGCCGCCCAAACGCTTGGCAAGGCAATGCTCAACCGCGAAAAAGCCGCCGAAATCTGGGCGCGCCTGAGCGATGAACAGCGCGGCGCCTTGCAGACTCTTTTAGCTTCGCCTGAACACAAAATGCTCGCGCCGCTCTTTAAGCGGCTGCACGGCGAAGTGCGCCCAATGGGTGGCGATAAGCTGGTGCGAGAAAAGCCGCACCTGGCGCCTGCCAGCCTTGCTGAAGCGCTTTACTATCTCGGTCTGATTGCCTACGGCGGCGGTCAGGCGTTTGTGTACGTCCCAAGCGACCTTGCGCCGCTGCTGCCCACCGAAAAGACGGGCTACGACCTGAGCGCGCCGCCCCAGCGCACAGAGGCGTTGGCAAGCGTGCCTGAGCCGCAAGGCATCCGCACGGCGGATACCTCCTTTGTAGACGATCTGACGACCTTTCTGGCTGGTTGCCAGATTGAAGCTGTACCCTTTGTGGCTGAGACTGTTCCCGATGAGTTACGGGAAGGAATGCAGCCGTTCTTTATCGGTGCGGCGAGTGCGGTGCGTGTGGCGATGTTGGTGAACCTTGCCCTCGATATGGGCTTGGTCACCCTTGAAATTGCGGAGAAAAAGCCCACGCTTATTAAGCTCGTGCCTGCCAAAGCCCGCGCCTGGCTGGACATGCCGCGCCCTGCCCAAGTGCGCGCCCTTGCCGAAGGCTGGCAGCACAGCCGCCGCTTTAACGAACTCTTCCACACGCCCACCCTGAAACCTGAGCGCACCGGCGCCTGGCAAAATGATCCGCTGGCGGCGCGGCAGGCAATTTGCAACTATTTGGAGATGGTGCCACCCAACGATTGGTGGGCAGTCGATGACCTGCTGGAGGCAATCCACGAAGAAGAACCTGACTTCATGCGCCCGGACGGCGACTATGAGAGCTGGTACATCCGCGACGCGCAAACCAACAAATATCTGCGCGGCTTTGAGCATTGGCATAAGGTGGATGGCGCCGTGCTGCGTTTTACGCTGACCGTGCCGATGCACGCGCTGGGCTTGGTGGATATTGCCGATTCTGCCAAATTCTGCCGCCTGACGCCTTACGGGCGCGCCCTCGTCGGCTCCAACGATTGGCCGCCCAATCCGCCGCCCAATTCGCCCACCGAAGGCAAGCCCATCACCATTGACTCGGATGGCATTTGCCGCGCCATGCGTGCCACCAACCGCTATGAGCGCTTCCAACTGGCGCGCTGCACCAACTGGATCGGCGGTGTGTCTTCCACAGAAGGCTACCAATACCTGATCACGGCGGAAGGCATTGCCCGCGCCAAGGCGCAGGGCATCCGTGTTGAGCAGGTCATCACCTTTTTGCGGCGCGTCAGCGATAACGGCGTGCCAGTCGAGATCATCCGCCAGATGGAGGCATGGGCAGCCGCCGAATCGCAAACCGTCTCGCTTGGGCAGCTGTGGGTGCTGCGCTTGCCCAGTGAAGCCCTGCTGGACAGCCTGTTGACCATGCCCAAAGTGCGGCGCTATTTCGGTGCGCGGCTTGGCGCACAAGCCATTGCGGTGCGCGCCGACCAATGGCAAGCCCTGGCAAACGCCCTGCGCGAGAATAACCTTCAGGTTGAGCTAGAACAGGCAGAGTAAGCGATAGACGCATGGATGCACTCACCGAACGCGCTTGGCAACTGCCCACACCTGTTGACGATTTTCCCGCTGACGTGCTGCAAGCCTGCGACTCAGACGCGCTGATCGCCGCTATTCTAGAAGGGCGCGGTCTGCATGAGGCGTCCGCCATACGCGCCTTCCTCGATCCTGACGCTTACACGCCGGCGTTGCCCGAAAGCCTGCCGGATTTACCCGCCGCCTCAGATCGCCTGGCGGAAGCCCTTCAGCGCGGGCAGAAAATCCTGATTTGGGGCGATTTTGACGTGGACGGGCAGACCGCCACCGCCCTTTTGGTAGATGCCCTCACCCGACTTGGCGGACAAGCCGCTTACTACATCCCGCAGCGCGCCGCCGAGTCGCACGGTATCAAGGTTTCGCGCCTGCAAGCGCTCATAGCCGAACATCAGCCCGATTTGCTGCTGACTTGCGATACCGGCATTAGCGAACATCGCGCCATAGAGGCGGCACAGGCGGCTGGTTTGCCCGTCATCATCACCGATCACCATGAACTAGGCGATTTTCTGCCCAACGCACAGGCAATTGTGAACCCAAAGCGCCTGCCGACGGAGCATCCACTGCGGACGCTGCCCGGCGTCGGCGTTGCTTTCAAGCTGATGCAGCACCTGTTCACCACGCTTGGGCAAGCGCGGCACTTGGGCAGCCTGCTAGACCTTGTGGCGCTTGGCATTGTCTGCGATGTGGCCGAACAGGTTGGCGATACGCGCTATCTGTTGCAGTTGGGCATGGATCGGCTGCGCCTTGCTGAGCGCGTTGGCATTGAGGCACTCCTGCAAGTTACCAAGCTGCCGCCGGAGACGCTCACCGCTGAACGAATCGGCTTCACGCTCGGTCCGCGCTTGAATGCTGTCGGGCGGATGGGCGATGCGGCGCTTGCCGTTGAATTGCTCACCACGCGAGATCGCCCGCGTGCCGCGATCATCGCCCAAGAGTTGGAGCGCCTGAATGCCGAACGCCGCTTGCTGACGCGCCAGATCGAGGAGGCAGCTGACGCCATGTTAGAGGCAGATCGCGGCTTGCTGCAAGAGGCGGCGCTTGTGTTGCACCATCCCGCGTGGCACATTGGCGTGTTAGGCGTGGTGGCAAACAGCCTTGCCGAGCGCTACCTGCGTCCGGTGGTGCTGCTGGGTGGTGCGGGCAACCTGGCGACGGGATCGGCGCGTTCCTTCGGCGGGATAGATATTCATGCCGCGCTCGGCAAAGCGGCTGATCTGCTTCGCACGTTCGGCGGACACCAAGGCGCAGCAGGACTCTCGCTGGCAGTGGAGAACGTCCCTGCGCTGCGGCAGCGCCTCACCACTGCGCTGCTCAGCCAGCAACCTGAAGCCGCTGGGCTGCCGCCACTGCGAATTGATGCCACAATCGGGCTGTCTGAGGCAGACCTGAACCTTGTGGCGCGCTTGAATCGGCTGGCGCCCTTTGGCGAAGGCAATCCGCCGATTGTGCTGGCAACGCCGAACCTGTACCTGAGCCATGCCGGGACGTTTGGGCGCGAGAACAACCACTTACGGTTGACCGTTGAAGACGCTGAGGGCGCCACCTTGCAGATGATTCTGTGGCGCGGTGCCAATTTACGCTTGCCCGAAGGGCTGTTTGATGCTGCCTATCAGCTTGGCACGGATACGCACGGTGCGCTTGAAGCAGTGCTGGTTGGGCTGCATCCACACACACCCATCACGGTTGAGGAAGAAAGCGCGCTTATCATCCACGACTGGCGGCGCGATCCTGATCCCGCTGCGCGCCTGAGCGCGCTCCTCGCCGAGTCTGAGGGCGCACAAATTTGGGCAGAGGCGTACAGCCGCCGCGACTTTCCCGATTATCGCCGCCGCGCTGAGCTAAGCACCTGTGAGACGCTCATCCTCCTCAGCGCACCCTCTGACCTTGAGACGCTGCGTGCTGCGCTGATGGCTGCCACACCACAGCGCGTGCATGTCATCGGCACGCCACCGCCACTAGAAGGCTTGGACGGCTTTTTGCGGCAGCTTACCCTCGCCCTGAAGAATGCTGCCACGCACCGAGAAGGTGTGATCAGCCTTGTGGCGCTGTGCGGCGCAACGGCTGCCAGCCCGAACGTCGTGCGGAAGGCGCTTGCCTTCCTTGCCGCCGAAGGGCAGATCGCCTATCAGGAAGATGCGGAGCAGGTTGTTCACCTGAGTCCGCCGCAACGCGCCGCTGCCAGCCGCGCCGAATCGCAGGTGCATTTGGCGCGCCTGCAAAGCGCTTACGAAGAAATGGAGGCGTTTCGGCGCTACTTCCACCTGATGCCGCTGAAAAACCTGCTTAAGCTGCCGCACTAAGCTATGCGCGAAGGCAACTGCGTGCCGTGCAGAATTGGGCAGGGTAAAGCGGGCGTGCCTTGTGGCAAGCCATTTGGATAGTTTGGGCAGGGATAGCCACACTTTTCACCGCACCCCGAAAACTTGCCTTCTCACCCGAATCGCTGTACGCTACCTAGCAGGATGCGACTGAACGCTGTGATTGGAGTTCGCCATGACCGATAGCCCCACCCTTTCCGATTTTGAGTTTGATTTTGGCGGTGAAAGCCGCGAAACATTGCTGCAAGAGGCGCAAGAGACGATCAGCGGTCTGGCGCGTGAATTGGGCGATACACGCACCACACGCAGCCTTGAGGCAAGCACCGAAAATCCCGCTGAGCAGTTGCTGAAAGAACTGAACGAACAACGTGCTTTCCTCAGCCGCCAGCTAGACTTTTTGAAGCTGGAAGAAGCGCACTTTGCCGAGCAAAACTTACCCGTGCCAGACCTGTTCAAGCGCCTGAACGAACGCTATGCTTTCTATTGGCTGCATTTGCCGATTGGCTACAGCACACGCCCGAATATGCCCTTTGTGCGCGTGGAGTGTGCCATCGAGTTCAACCCGAACATGGCAGATGATCAGCGCCCTGTCAGCGCGCTCATCCTGCCTGATAAAAAGTTTCTGAACCTGCTTCAGGCAAACGCTGAGGCAACCGTGAAACTTGGCACGAATTTTGAGTTTGAGGCGCAAACGGGCGAACTTAGCCTGCCCAACGTCGGCGGCAGCGCAGGCGTTAGCACAGCAGTGGCAACCAGCGGCAGCCTGAGTGTTGGTCCGTTCAACTATCGCTTGGTGCGCGCTCAGATTGAACACAGCGGCGAGAAGACGCACAAGGTTTTTTGGCGCGTCAGCGGCGCGGATTTCTTCCGTGAGCGCGTGCCGCAGTTTGCGGTGGTTCTGCAAGTGCCGCGCAGCGTGACGCAGCTACAGGTGGCGGCGGCAGTGCAGGCATACGCCAACTTCAACTATGCCGCTGCGGGCTTGGGCGAGATCATCGCCTATCTTGGGCAGCGCCTTGCCAACTTCCTGCGCGCCGGCGCGCCCGTGCGCGATGCCAATCTGTTCGATCTCTCGGCACGCCTCTAACTAGGCAGACGCTTATGAGCGCTGAACTGATCCTAAATGTGGAAAATGACCGCGAAAGTGTGCGGGCGTGGCGTCCTTCTGACCAAAAGACGGCGCGTGGCAAGGTGCGGAATTTTGAGCATTACAGTTTAGAACGCCAGACGATCCGCCTTTTTGAAGCATGGATGCGGACGGGCAAGTTCAGCGAGCCGCAAGAGGTCGCCATTTTTGGGCAGTATCTCTACCGTCTGTTGTTCGATACGGACATTGAAAAACTCTATGAGGAAACGCTCAAAGCAGCGAAGGCGAACGGCGAACGGTTGCGCCTTCAGCTCAGCTTTGAGCCAAAGGCTGCCGACCTGGCAAACCTGCCGTGGGAGTATCTCTACTATCCGCAAGGCGGCGGCTATTTCATGTGCAGCCACGTTGATCTCGTCCTCTCGCGCTTCATGCCGCGGGAGAGCCGCCAAACGCTGCGCGTGGAAGGAACGCTACGGCTGTTGGTTGCTGTCTCTAAGCCAAGTGATCTTAACCCTGTCCTAGAGCCGCGTGTGATTGAGTCTATCCAGCGCCTCGCAGAGGCATATCCAGTGCAGGTGGATGTGCTGCGAAAAGCGACCGTCGCGGCATTTACCGAACGCATCAAGACCTTTCAGCCGCACGTGCTGCACTTCATCGGGCATGGTGCCTTCAATATGGAGACCAGCAACGGTGAGATCGCCCTGCTCAAAGCAGATGACACCGCCGATTGGTGCAGCGATAACGACTTTGCCGATTGGTGCAGTTTGGCGGGCGTGCTGCCGCGCCTGATCTTTTTGCACCTGTGTGAAGGCGGGCGTGGTGATCTGCGCGAGAGTTTCGGCGGCTTGGCGCCGCGCCTTGTCCAGAAGGGCGCGCAAGCAGTGGTCGCTATGCAGTATCCGATCACCAACATGGCAGCCATTGATTTCAGCCGCACTTTTTACGAGGCGCTCGTCAAAGGCGAGCCGCTTGACTATGCCGTGCAGCTTGGGCGCGCTGAATTCATTGGCAAGCGCCAGCACAGCGTGCGCGTCTTTGGCACGCCGGTGCTGTACCTGCACAGCGCCGACGGGCTGATCCAGCCCACCGATAAGGCAGCCGTGCGCCCAACTGATCAGGCAGCGCAGAGTGAGGCGCTCACCTCTGACGACCTATTGTTCAGCCTCAGCCGCCGCATTGAGGGCATCAGCGATGAGACGCGCCGCCGCAGTGTGCGTGCGTTCACCATTCAAACGGTGGATGCCTTAGATCGCATTGATCGGAAGCTGTGGCTGGCGCACCTTAAGCGCGAATGGCGCACACAGTACGCCTCTGAGAGCGCGCCTGAACACCTGGACATCCTTGAGGCGATGATGACCCTGATCAAGGAGCGCGGCGTATGAACATTTACCTGAGCTTTGCGCCCGAAGATGCCCTATTCGCGCAGTTGGTGCGTGCCGCGCTCTCTGGCTACACGCTCTACAGCGGCGAGATCAGCCAGATCGCCACCGCCGATCAGTTTTTCGCGCTCATCACGCCGCGCTATGCCGAAAACCTCATATGCAGTGCCGAACGCCGCGCCGCTCAAGCACACGACGTGCCGATCACCGTCTTGCTGTTGGAAGGCGACCATATACCGCCCGAACTTAGCGACGCGCCCAAGCGCTCACTGGATCGGCTCTGGCGCGACTTCCTAGAGAAATTCCGCACGGCGCTGCACCTGCCCGACCCAACCGTTGCCGCCCTCGTTGGCGAAGGGCGTGCTTTGGTGAGCAGCGCGCCTGATCTTGCCCACGAACGCCTTGAGCAAGCGCTGCGCCTTGCGCCCAACGATCCGCTGGCACAGGCAGCGCTCGGCGATTATTTCCGCAGCACGGGCGATGCCGCACGCGCCCGCGAATGCTATCGGGAAGCGCTTGCCCTTGCGCCTGAGTCGCCTGATGCACACATCGGCTTAGGCTTGTTGGCAGAAACTGAGCGGGCATGGACACGCGCCGATGATCACTATGCTGATGCGCTCTCGGCGCTTGGCGCGAATGCCGCCACCCTGGCTGAACTGCGCCAATTCAACCGCCCACAAAGCGGCAACCTCTACTTGCAGGCTGTCCGCACGCTGCGCCGCACCGACCTTGAGGCTGCCCGCCGCGCTGCCGACCTTGCCCTAGAACACGGCGTGCGCGATGGCACTGCCTACCCTGAGCGCATCGCCTACCGCTTGCGCGCCGAAGTGCTGGAGTCACTGGATGAGCGCACTGCCGCTGCCGAATCCTACTTTGAGGCGGGCAAACGTTTCTTGTGGCTGAACCAATATGCGGTTGCCGCCGAACTGCTGCGTGCCGCCCGCCGCCTTCAGCCCGATCACGCGCTTGCCTGTTGGTTCTTGGCAAACGCCTTGCTGGGTGTGGCTGCCCTGCCCGACTATCCTTACGTGCGTGAGGACATGCTGCAAGAGAGCGAGCGCGCCCTGCACGACGGGCTGGCGCAGCGCCTGCCGACCGCCGAAGAAGCGTGGGTCTATGATGTGCGCGCCATTCAGTGCGAAAACCGCGCCAAACTGCCCGATGAGGACGCTGAGATGCTGCGCTGGCAGGCAATTACCTACCTGGAGCGCGGCTTGGTGCTGCGCGATGACGATGCCTACCGCTGGCAAGCCCTGAACCGCGCCTACCGCGCCCTAGAATTAGAGCGCCTTGCGATGGATGCTGCCCGCCGCGCCGCCGAACTGGGCGATGACAGCGCCCTTGAGGATTCGATTGTCACACTGACCAACGCCGCCCAATACCAAGAAGTGCTGCCGCTCTTGGAGCGCTTCCGCGCCAAACAGCCCAGCCTATGGGCAGAGGCGGTGCAGGCGTATATCTATGTGCAGCAGGATCAGCCCACCCAAGCCTTGCCGCTCATCGCGCACGTCATCGAGGCGGCAGAGCGCCTTGACGCATGGTATTTGGGCGTGCGCGCCGATGCCTACCGCCTGATGGGCGAATATGAACGCGCCGCCGACACCTACCGCTACCTGTGGGAACAGCGCGACGCGCCGATCTACGCCGCCGATGGCGCGCTGTGTGGTTGGGCGGGCTATTTCTTGGGCGAGGCTGCCACTGCGCTGCCCTACCTAGAACGCGCCCTAACCCAAGATACCGAGTCAGACGCCTATTTGTACGCCAACCTTGGGCAGGCATACCTTGCCCTTGCCGACTTTGAGCAGGCACAGGCAGCCTTTCAGCACGCCGCCGAACGCATGACGAATGCACAGCAGCACTACCAGTTCACGCGCCTTGATCTGCCCACCTCCCGCCGCCTGAGCGAAGGCTGGGAACACGGCGAAACGGCGCGTGCTATCCTCGATCAGTTTGAGGCGCGCTTGGGCGAACGCCTTGCCGAGATCGCCCAGCCGCAGCCCTTGATCGCCATTCTGGAGGCGCTCGACTTTCCACAAGATGGCAGTTGGCAGTTCATTGGGCAGCAGGCAAGCCTTGCACGCCTTTACGCTGAACAGGGGCAGCCTCAGGCGGCGGCGCTTTGCTATCAGCGCTTGCTGCCTGAAACAGAGCGCTTTCCTGAGGCAGCAGGCTGCCTGAGCGATTCCGTAGAGGCGCTCTTGAAAGAGGCGGATGATCGCTTCAAAGAAGGTGAGGCGGACGCCGCCCTTGAAAGCTACCGCGCCCTTGCCGAATTTCTGCCTGAAGACTCGGCTTTCCAAGGCGAGCTGCGCGCACGGATTGCCTGTGTGCGCCTTGTGCAGGGCAAACCGCACACCGCCGAGTTTAACGCCGCCCTCAAACGCTTTAAGGCTGCCGAAGTGCCTTCCGTCGGCGCGGCGCTTGCCAAAGCCTGCCTTGCCCTTGCCAAAGACGTTGCCTTCGTCTGGCAGTTGGCGCGTGTGGGCGAAACGCTGCCACCGCTTGCCACCGCCGATTTCAGCGCTGCCCTGCTAAGCTACCTTGAGCGCACCTTTAGGCTGCCAGCGCCAAACACGCAAACCTTTCCGTTGGTCGTGCCGATCATCCTTGAGCTTTCGCCAACCTTGCTGAACCCAGACGGATCGCCGCCGCCAAGCTTGCTGGAGCGCTATTTGCCCGAAATGCGCGCCCGCATTGCAGAGTCCAGCGGCGTGCAAGTGCCTGGCGTGCGGCTGCGCGCCAACAGCGCCTTGCCTCAGGATGCCTACCTGATCATGCTGGAAGAAGTGCCAACCGTCGTAGACCTGTTGCCAGCAGGCGCACTGTTTTGCGAGGAAGCGCCGGATACCTTGCGCGTAGCAGGCATCAGCATCTTGCACGAAGCAATCCATCCGCTTAGCCGTGTGCGCGGCGCATGGATCAACGCCAGCGACGCCTCTCGCGCCCGTATGTTGCGCTTGAACCTGTTGGACGATCCATTGCGCTACATGATTGATCACCTGGAGGCAGTGCTGCGCCATAACCTAAACCAGTTCTTCGGTTGGCAGGAATTGGCAAACCTGCTCGAGGCGTGGCAGATCAGCCCTGAGCAGTTGGCAGCCCTTGATCGTCCGCTGTTGTTGCGCGTGCTGCGCGCCTTGATCCGTGAAGGTGTGCCGCTCCAACGGCATGTTATCGAGGCAGTGCAGGGCGCAGCGTTTGACGCTGCGCTGCGTGCGGCGCGCCTGCGTTTACGCGAATACCTGCCGCTAGACCTGCCACGCTTCAGCTTGCCGCCTGAAACAGAGGCGCTCATCCGCCAATACATCGTGCAGGACGCGCACAGCTACCTAGTGATGCCGCCGAGCGCCGTTCAGGATGTTTTGGCGGCGCTGCGGGCGCTGCTGCCAACGGAAACGCCACGCGCTGCCCTGATCGTGGCTGATCCGCAAGTGCGCGCTGTTGTGCCGTTGATCACACTTTACGAATTCCCGTACCTTGCCGTGCTTTCACAGGAAGAACTTGCCGATGACCGAAATCTGGCTGCTGCTTCGGCTTGACCATTCGCTGCGCGCCGACCTAGATGAGGCGGCACTTGTTGAGGCTGCCCAAACGGCGGCTCAGGCGATCTGTGATCAATTGGGCTTGCCCGCCACGGCGCACCTTCAGGTTGAGCGCGCCGAATTGCCGCACGGCATCGCTGAGCTGTGGGTGGATGGGGCGCGCTGCCGCCACGCCGATAGCCTTGAAGGGCAGCTTTTCAGCGCTTTGCGCGGCAGCTTGTACACGCCAAGCACACGCGCCGCGCTTTCGGCATGGCTGGCGGAACAGCCCGAACGCCTGCCAACCTTTCTGAACGCGTTCACGGCTGCCGCGCTGAGCAGCCACGCCGATCTGCTGCTGACTGAGCCTGTTGCCGCCGCTTACCGCGATAAGCTGCCCGATTCGTTCACGCGCTATCCTGTGTCCACTGTGCGCGCCGTGCTGCTGCCGCTCTTGGCGCTGCGCGTCTCGCTCAAGGATCACGCCCGCGTTGCCGAGCTGCTTGCAGCAGGGGACAGTGAGACAAGCGAGGCGCTCTTTGCCGCGCTGCGTCCGCAGCAGTTGGCGATAAGCTGCTCTGGCGAGACGCTGCGCGAGCTGACTCAGAACGCGGCTGAGGACGAACACGCCTTCTTCGACATGCTGCGCGATGGTATGTTCTACGAGCTAGGCGTGCATTATCCGTCCTTCAGCTTTGCACCGGATGACAGCCTGCCGCTAGGCAGCTTCGAGCTGCACCTGAACGACCTGCCCTCAGTGGCATGGCAAGGGCTAAGCGCTGATCAGGTCTTGGTGAATGCCACACCCGATGACCTGCGGCGGTATGGCATTCCTTCGCAGCCCGCCTATAATCCTGCCAATGGGCGCACGGTTGCCCTCGCCCACCGCGCCGATGCAGCCGCAATCCGTGCCGATGGCTTCCACCTCTGGACGCCTTTCGGCTACTTGATCCTGAATATTAGCAGCTTGCTGCGCCGCCATAGCGCCTTGTTCGTCTGCCAGAATGTGGCTGCCCGTGCGCTGGATCAGATTGAACTTGCCTTCCCTGCCCTCAGCGAAGTGGCACGCCAACACAGCACGCCTGCCAGCTTTGCGCGCCTGCTGCGTGCGCTGTTGGCGGAAAACGTCAGCGTGCGAAACACACGCCTTATCCTAGAGAGCCTGAGCGCTTACGCCTATGTGCTGGTGCCGCCCGATCAGATCGCCTTTGATGATCGCCTGCACGTCAGCGCGCCGCCGCGCCACGAAGCAGGCTTGTTGGCACACATTCGGACGCGCCTGAGCCACCAACTGACGCACCAAGCAGCGCGTGGGCGCGGCACACTTGAAATCTACCTGCTGGCGCCAGAGCTTGAACAAATTATCTTGCAGAATGACGCACGAGCGCGTGAGGTGCTGCTGAAATTCTTGCGCGCCAAGATCGCAGCGCTGCCACCTGATCAGCCGCCGACGCTGCTTACCACCACCGACGTGCGCGCTGGCGTCCGTGCGCTGATCGGCATGGAACTGCCACAGGTGCGCGTTTTGGCGTACCAAGAATTGGTGACGGAAGTGACCCTGCTGCCTGTCGAGCGCATTATGCTAGATGAATTCTAGACAATCATTCGCCAAACCTTAGACGTTGTGCTAAACTTCACGAAATGGTGACCAACAACGGTGAGGCAGTATGGCGAAACAAGCGCGTGTGGTAGTGATCGGTGCAGGTGTTGGCGGCGTGACGGCGGCGGCGCTTTTAGCGCGGGAAGGCTTTGCGGTCACCGTGCTGGAGGCGCACGTTTATCCCGGCGGCTGTGCCGGGACGTTCTACCACAAGGGCTACCGCTTTGATGCAGGCGCAACGCTTGCTGGCGGCTTCCAGCAGGGCGGTCCGCACCAGATCGCGGGCGACTTGCTGGGCATTCAGTGGCAGATCGAGCGCGTTGAGCCGGCCTGGGTGATTCACTTGCCCGAACGCAGCATCACACGCTGGGGCGAGGAGGCACAGTGGCGCGACGAACGCGCCGCCAAACTGCCCGAACTGCGCCACTTCTGGGGCGTGCAAGAGCGCGCTGCTGAGTCGGCATGGCAGTTTGCGGCACGCTTACCCGAATTTCCGCCCGCCTCGCTGGGCGATGTGGCACGGCTTGCCACCAAAATCCGCCCCAACCTGCTCCCGATCAGCCCGCTGGCGTTGATGAGCATGGGACAGTTGCTGAATGTGCTAGGCGTGCGCGAGCCAAACGCACGCACCTTCATTGATGCCCAACTGCTGATCAGCGCCCAGACGACCAGCCAACACGCCAACGCGCTCTACGGCGCAATCGCGGTGGATTTGCCGCGTGTGGGCGTTTATCATCCCCGCGGCGGCATTGGCAACCTTGCCCGTCAGGTTGGCGAAGCGCTGACCGCGCACGGCGGACGCCTGATCTACCGCCACGCCGTCACCAAAATTGTGCGCCGCGCCGATAAAACCTTCCTGCTGCACACCAACAAGGGCAACACCTTTGAGGCAGAGATTGTGCTGGCAAACCTGACGCCGTGGGCGCTTGCCGATCTGCTTGGCGAAGGGGCGCCGCCCGCTTTGCAGCGTGAGGTGCAGGCGCGTCCGAGTACGTGGGGCGCCTTCACGCTCTACTTGGGCGTGCCAAATGAAGCGTTGCCCACACAGGCAGAGCATTTCCAAGTGGTGCAGGCGTTAGAGCAGCCGCTGGGCGAAGGCAACTCGGTGTTCGTCTCGATGAGCAGCCCGCACGATACGGAACGCGCACCGCAAGGAATGCGCGCCGTCACCCTCTCCACCCATACGGCGATTGCGCCGTGGTGGGCGCTGCGCGAAAGTGACCCTGAAGGCTATCAGCGGCGCGTTGAGCAGTACCGCGATAAGCTGCTGGACGCTGCCGAGCGCGTCATCCCGAACGTGCGGCAGGCTGCCAAGCTGATCTTGCCCGGCACACCGTCTGCCTTCTACCGCTTCACACGGCGTCCCGGCGGCATGGTGGGCGGCTTCCCACTGACCAGCTTGTTCAAGGTGCGCGGTCCGCAGACGGGCATTGAGAACCTGTGGTTGGTTGGCGATAGCATCTTTCCCGGTCAGAGTACGGCAGGCGTGACCGCCGGCGCGCTGCGTGTGGCAGCAGAGGTGGCGCGCAGCGTAGCATACCAACGGCGCGCCTTTCCAACGCCGCGCCGCGCCGAGAGCATCGGTTAGGCTTGTGCGGCGCGCAGCCCCTCAAGCACGCGCTCTAGCTCAGGCGGCAGCGGTGCTTGCACGCTGATCCGTGCGCCTGCCATGCTGCGGAAGGTGAGCGATTCGGCGTGCAGGAAGTGCCGATTGATCCGCAGTGTTGGTTTGCGCCTGCCATAGACGGTATCACCGACGATGGGGCAGTTGATGAACGCCAAATGGACGCGGATTTGATGGGTGCGCCCGCTTTTGGGCAGCACCTCTAACAAGCTATGCTGCGGGAAGCGCTCTAGGACGTTGAAGTAGGAGATTGCCTCGCGCCCGCCGCGATGGGCAGAGAAGATCGCCATCTGCTTGCGCTTATTCGGATCGCGCCCGATGGGTGCGTTAATCTCGCCGCTGCTGGTGTTTGGCGCGCCTTCCACAAGGGCAAGATAGCGCTTTTGAATGGTGCGCGCTGCGAACTGCGCCATCAGGTGCAGGCGTGCGGCTTCCGTCAGCGCCACAAGGATCACGCCAGAGGTATCTTTATCCAGCCGATGGACAATGCCGGCACGGTTTTCGCCGCCAACAGACGCCACCTGCGGATAGCGCGCTAAGAGCGCATTGACCAGTGTGCCGCTGCTATGCCCAACGGCAGGATGCACGACCATCGCGGCAGGCTTATCTATCGCCACGATCTGATCATCTTCGTAGAGGACGTGCAGCGGCATTGATTCAGGCTGCACGTCGGCGTTGGCGTCGGGCGGCGCAATGATCGATTCGGCAAGCTGCGCGGCAACCTGATCGCCTGCTTCAAGGCGGTAGGAAGGCTTCTCTGCCTTGCCGTTAACCGCCACAAAGCCTTCTTTGATCAACTGCTGAACGCGCACCCGTGAAAGCACAATGCCCTGCGCGGCAAGCTGATCGGTTAGGAATTTATCGAGCCGTTCGCCAACTTCAAGGTCAGCGGGCGTGAAAGTGTGTGTTTGCATGGATGCATTATAACACAGCCCTAAAGCACGACGGCACGCCCTAAGGCGCCTTCGGAGGCGATTAGCACTTCAGCGGGCTGGCTGCCAAGCGCCGTCATGAAGAAATCGGCACGGGCTGGCACAAAGACGGACGTGCCTGCCGTGGCAACCACAGTGCGCGAGGCATCTTTGCCCATCGCGGCGGAGACATCCAACGTGCCATTGATCACGGTGAGCAGGTGCGCTTTGCCGTCATAGGTGATCTTCAAGCGTGTTTGGGGCGGCAGGCTGAAGCGTCTCAAGCTGAAATACTGCCCTTCGATCAGCCTTGCATAAGTAATGCCACCCTCAACCTCATGGACTGTGTATGGCACTTTGGCGGGCGGATTGACCTCAAAGCGGGTGCATTGAAGCGCCTTTTCAAGGTGCAGCGGGCGCGGCTTGCCATCCAAGCCCATCCGATCCCAATCATAGACGCGGTAGGTGGTGTCGCTGGTCTGTTGCAGTTCGTAGAGCAAAATGCCGGGCCCGATGGCGTGCATCATGCCGGCTGGCACATGGATAAAATCGCCCGCTTGGACAGGCACAAATTGCAGATAGTCGCGGGCGCGCCCTTCGGCGATGGCACGGCTGAACTCTTGCGCGTTGGTTGGCTGCGAAAAGCCGTAGATAAGCTGTGCGTTGGGCGCGGCATCCACAATGTACCAACACTCGGTTTTGCCGCGTGGTTCGCCTTCAAGCTGCCTGGCAAGCGCATCATCGGGATGCACCTGCACCGAGAGCCAGTCTTGCGCGTCCAGGAATTTGATCAAGAGCGGAAATTCGCTCTCAGCATTTGGGTTGCCCGTCATCGCTTCGGGAAATTCGCGGATGAGCTGACCGAGCGCTTTGCCGCTATCCTCGCCGTTGGCGATGTGGTTGCGCCAGAAAATCTCCCACGATTCGCCGTATGGCTCATCGGTTGGCAGCCGCTTGCCCAGCCGCGTTGCAAGCTGCCTGCCGCCCCATACTTTCACGTGCAGCGAAGGTTCAAACAGCAGCGGATAAAACCATTTGCTGGGTTGCCCAAACATTTTAAATCTACCTTTCTCATAATAAAGCTCAGCGCAGCGTCATTTTACGATAGAGCATGAAGCAAAAGACGCTCAGGATGCTGCCGCCCACAAAGGCAAGCCCGTAAACAAGAGGATTGCCTTCGGGTGCGCTTGCCACCTGTGCCGCCGCGCCTGTAAAGCACAGGATCGGCAGCAGCAGCAGGCGGTAGTGCGTGCGCTTGCCCGAAAGGCGCTCGAAAAAGCGCGCAATCAGCAGCAGCAGCAGCAAGAGCAGCGTCAGTAACAGCCAGGTGAGCGCTGTTAGCAAGGAGTGCAGGGCAAGGCTGTCCACAGGGAAGGCTTCTATTCAATCATGGTTAACGGCGGCGCTTCAGCGTCTTTTTAACCTCGCTCTGATCGACAACGGCGCGCTGCTGTTGAATGATTGGGTAGTGGCAATTCTTATACTTCTTGCCACTGCCACACGGGCATGGATCATTCCGTCCGGTCTTGCTCCACACATCAGCGCGGTCAGGTTCGGGCGCACTTTCGCGCACGGGCTGCGGGCGCGCTGCGGGCTTAGGCGCGTCGTAGGCACTGATGGAAGCGTGTGAAGCGCGCACATTCTTAGCGCCAATGGTGTTGGGTGTGCCATTGGTGGCTTTGCCGGTGGGCAGCGCCGCGGTCTGCGGCTGCACTTCGATCCGCAGCACAGTCCGCACGATGCCGCGCCGAATCTCAGCTTGGAGCGCCGTCCACATCTGGAACGACTCGCGCTTGTATTCCACCAACGGATCACGGTTGCCAATCGCCACCGACCAAATGCCTTCGCGCAACATGTCCAGATCGGTGAGGTGGCGCACCCAAAGCTGATCCATCGTGAATAGAATCACATCGCGCTCGAGCTGGCGCATGGCGTCTGCGTTGCGGGCAGCGGTGACGGCTGCCTCAATGCCGTTGTAGACTTCCAGCGCGCCTTTGGTCAGCTCCAGCACGATCTCGTCTTCTTCTTTATCTATCCAATTGGCGGGCTGAATCCAGGCGGGGACAGGGAAGATCGCCAAGGCAGCGCGGTAGAGATCATCGGGATTCCAAGCGCCCTCATCATCGCTATCCGGCGGCACTTCGGTATAGTGTTCGTCCACAAGTGCCGTCATCTCGTCGGCGATCCACTTTTCGATCTGTTCGCGCAGATTAGGCGTTTCCAACACCTGCTGGCGCTGTTTGTAGATCACTTCACGCTGCTTGTTAACCACATCGTCGTATTCCAGCACGCGCTTGCGAATATCGAAGTTGTAGCCTTCAATGCGAATCTGGGCTTGTTGAATAGAGGATGAGATGATCGGATTTTTGATCGGCTCATCTTCAGGCATCCGCAGCGTTTTCATCAAGTTCTTGACGCGCTCGCCGCCGAAACGCCGCATCAGGTCATCCTCTAGCGAGAGGTAGAACTGCGACTCGCCCGGATCGCCCTGGCGCCCTGAACGCCCGCGCAACTGGTTATCAATGCGGCGTGCCTCGTGGCGCTCCGTGCCGATGACGTACAAGCCGCCGGCTTGCACCACGATCTCACGGTCGTGCTTGCACTCTGCCTTTGCCTGCTCTAGGGCAGTTTGCCACTGCTGTGGCGTTGCCTCTGTGATGTCCACGCCTTGCTTACGCAGTTTTTCACGGGCAACGCCTTCAGGGTTGCCGCCCAGCAGAATGTCCACACCGCGCCCTGCCATGTTGGTCGCAATCGTCACGGCGCTCGGTCTGCCCGCTTGCGAGATGATGATCGCCTCACGCTCATGCTGTTTGGCGTTCAGCACATTATGCGGAATACCCGCCCGATCCAGCAGTTTGCTCAGGCGTTCGCTGGTCTCGATGGCAACCGTGCCGATCAAGATGGGCTGTTTGCGTGCGTGGCGCTCTTTAATATCGCGCAGGATGGCATCCCACTTGGCGCGCTCGTTCATAAAGACCAAGTCCTCTTGGTCAACACGGATGTTGGGCAAATGGGTTGGAATTGCCACCACTTCCAGCTTGTAGATTTGCCAGAATTCATCCGCCTCAGTCAGCGCGGTACCCGTCATGCCGCCCAATTTTTCGTACAGGCGGAAGTAGTTCTGAAAAGTGACTGTGGCAAGCGTCATGTTCTCGCGCTGAACGGTGACGCCTTCCTTCGCCTCGATTGCCTGATGCAAGCCCTCGGAGAAGCGCCGTCCATACATGGCGCGCCCGGTGAACTCATCCACGATGATGACCTGCCCACCTTCGACCATGTAATCCTTATCACGCTCGTAGATGACCTGTGCGCGCAGGCTGTTATCGAGGTAAGGAATCATCTCCGAATTTTCGGGCGCGTAGAGTTCGTTGCCTTGCAGCAGGTTGGCGCGCCGCAAGCGCTGCTCAATCTTTTCTGTGCCTTGTTCGGTCAGAAAGACGGTGCGCGTTTTCGGGTCTTCCACATAGTCGCCATCCGGCGCTTTCTCCGCGATGCTCTCCTCGCTGCTCGGCTTGAGATCGCGCACCAGCTTGGCAAAGAGCTGATAGTATTCACGCGGCTGTTCGGCAACGCCAGAGATGATCAGCGGCGTGCGCGCCTCGTCAATCAGGATGTTATCCACTTCGTCCACAATGGCGTAGGCATGCCCGCGCTGCACCATTTCTTCAGGCGTCCGCACCATGTTATCGCGCAGATAGTCAAAGCCGAACTCGTTGTTGGTGCCGTAGGTAATATCGGCGGCGTATGCCTCACGGCGCGAGATTGGGCGCAGATTTTGGTAGCGATCATCATCGCTGCTGAAGGTCGGATCGTAGAGGAACGAGCCGCGTGTCGGGTCGGCAGCCGCGTTCTGAATGACGGCGGCGCGCAAACCGAGCAGGTGATAAATAGCGCCCATCGTCTGCAAGCCGAACTTGCTCAGATAGTCGTTCGGCGTCACCAAATGGGCGCCCTTGCCGCCTAAGGCGTTTAGGTAGAGCGGCAGCGTGGCAACCAGCGTTTTACCTTCACCCGTTTTCATCTCGGCAATTTTGCCGTCATGCAGCACCATGCCACCGATGAGCTGCACATCATATGGGCGCAAGCCAATGGCGCGCACCGAGGCTTCCCGCACGACGGCGAACGCCTCTGGCATCAGATCATCCAGTTCTTCGCCATCCGCCAAGCGCTGGCGGAATTCTTCAGTCTTGGCGCGCAGTTGATCGTTGGTGAGCGCCTTCACATCCGCTTCGAGTGCGTTGATAACTTTCACGACCTCACGGTAGCGCTTCAGATCGCGCTCGTTCGGATCGCCAAAGATGCTTTTGAGCAGTTTCTTCATGACCATACGACAAAACACCTCCAGAGTCCGCCCATCGGACTCGGACTCGCCTGTCAGAGAGAAGGCGCGCTTGCTGCGCGACCGTCCGACGGAACAACAGCATAAGCATACATGCCGAAAGGCGCAAACGCAACCTATATTGCGGCAAACGCACCTTTCTCTTGCAAAACGTTAACGTTTTCGATAGCGCCACACGCGGAAAGATTGCCCAACCGTGAACTCGCCTTCCAGCACGCCGAAGCGCGTTAGGGCAGCCAAGACTGCCTCGCCGCGGCTGCCCGTTGGCGTGAACCACACCGCCCGACTTTCAGCAAGGGCAGCCTGCACGAACGCCTCTGTATCCGCGTTGGGATAGGGCAGCACAAGCACCCGTGCCGGCTGGCTATAGTAGTAGCCGATCACGGGGTCGGTTGCGCCGCTGGCAGGGTCGGCAGGCGTCACAATGAGCGTATCCGCCGCAGTGGTCTGCGCGCCCAGAAAAGCAGCCCACGCCCGCCAGTCGGCTGCCTTGCGATAGTCAGGCGCACGGTAGGGCAGCAGCGCCCAAAGCTGAACGCCGATCAGCAGCGCGGCAAGCCCAACGCTGAAGGCTGCACGCCGCCGCGCCGCCATACACGCCAAAACGAGCGCGCCAAACGGCACGACGGCAAGGATATAACGCGGATCAAAGACGTTTAGGCGCGTTGAAACCAGATAGAGCGCCGCCAACGGCGCAAGCAGCGCGGCGGCAAAGAAGGCACGCAAGCCTTGCGGAAGGCACAGCAGCCCGATCAGCAGAATGATCAGGACGGACGCACCGAAGGCAGGCGCGCTTAGCTCACCAAGCAGCAGCACCGCCCAAAAATTTGGCAAAGCGGCAAGCACTGCGCTGCCGCGTGTGCCGCCATAGCCGCTGTTTGCCAGCGCCACACCCTGAATCACGTTCGGAAGTTGCGCGATCAGGATCACGCCGAGCGCCAACAGCCATCCACGCAGCGCACGCCGCCGCACCAGCACACTATACAGCCCGTGCAGCGCCAGCAGCAAGCCTTCTAGGAAAAAAAGATAGAGCGCGGCGATCTCCACCACAGCGTAGAGCAGCCATGCGCGGCGCGTCCCGCGCTCTGCCGCACGGATGAGCAGCCACAGCGCAACGGCGCTCACGCCCGACCACATGGCATAGTTGCGTGCATCTTGGCTGTGCCAGATCAGGTAAGGGTTGCATGCCCACAGCAGCGCCGCAATCACGCCGATCTGCACGGCGCGCTCAGGGTGGAACAAGCGCCGCGCTGAGGCATACACCGCAGCCGCGCCCAGCATGTTCAGCAAGGCAGGCAGCACGCGCAGCGCAACCTCACTATTGCCTGCCAGCCGCACCCATGCGCCAAACGCCAAAAATGCGCCGAACGGATGCGGCTCGCGCCAGGCCAAGCCATCAGGCGCGCTGAGTTCGGCAAGCGCTGCCGTCCAGTAGCGAGCGGTGAACGCCTCATCGCCGCGTAGCGATTGCACGCCAATGCCGCCGATCCGCAGCCCTGCCGCCACAAGCAGCACCATCAGCAGCACGGCAAGGCGCAGGCGCATTAGTCGCGTTCTTCCTCAGTTGCCTCGTCAAAGGCTTTGGCGTCCAGCAAGGCGATCAGCGCTTTTTCGATGGCGTTCAGTTCATCCTCACTGAGCAGTTCAAAGTCGGTCTTGCGCCGTTCGCGCTTCACTTCGCGCAGCGCCGTCTTGATGGAAGGCTTCTTCTTTGGGCTGGCAAAGACCACCGGAATGCTCGGTGCCTCCAATTCCAAAATGGCGCGTGGGTGCGTAAAGACGACAATCGGCTGCACCTCGATGCCGGAATCAGGCAAGACGGAGTCAATAACCGTCTGCACGTTGGCGGCGTCTATGGCGGCGTCTTCAAAGGGCTTGCCAATGCCTTCCTGCTTCATAAATTGGAAGAACGGCGCTAACGGTCCGCGGCGCTTGTAGTCCAGCCAGTGATCGCCCGTGATCTTGAAGCGCGTCATCTGGAAGCGCGTGGTGAGCGTATAGACGCCTTCCGGCGTGATCAGGATGTGGTTCGCCGGCGGAAAGTAGTTGAACAGCACACTGCGCCGATTAATGCCTGCCAAGCCTTCGGCAATGGCTTCCTCAGGGCGCGGCTGGCGCACCCATTCGTTGGTCAGGCGCACCGAAAGCAGCGTGGTGACCAAGCCGACGGGCATGACCAAGCATGGCACAAAAAGGATCACGGTCTCGTTGACGGCGATGAAGTTGCTGAGAATCAAGCCAGCGGTTAGCACAAAGATGCTGACGAAAAACAAGACCGTCCCGATGCGGCGCCCTTGCTTAATGCGAAGTTCGTTCGTAATGACACGCATGGCGTGAATGATCGTCCTCTCATGGTGGTTGGTTGAACAGCCTCATAGGTCTTGCCGCATTGTACCACATCAGGGCGTGAAGGCTGCGCCAAACGCGCCCAAAAATTCCTGACACAAGATGTCAGGAATAGGGTGCTATCCTGAAATTGTAACGGTAAACCGCCATGAGGACGCTATTGACATGAACAGCCTAATGACCACCTACTTTGAAGTGCTTCACGAGACTGAGGCAATCCGCGGGCAGATTCTCGACTCGCTCAACGATGCTGATCTCGCCTTCAGCTTGCCCAACAACCCAACCCTCCGCGAACTTTTTGAGGAAATGGGCGCTATAGAGGCGTTCTACAGCGAGTCGTTTAAGACCTTGCGGCAAGATTGGGCAACCTTCCGCCCAACTGCACCGCACCCTATGACCAGCATCGCCGCCTTGCGCGCTTGGTTTGCGGCGCTGGACGGCGAGCTGCACAGCCTGCTGATGGGCTTCAGCGAGAGCGACCTCGATAAGATCGTGGAGCGCGGCTTCTCGCTGCCAGTGCGCGTTCAAGCAGGCATCTACCGCGAGGCGCTGCTGATCTTCTACGGCAAGCTGAGCGTCTACCTGAAGGCGATGGGTAAGCCGCTCTCAGAGCAGATGCAGGGCTGGATCGGCTAACGCACCGCTGCGCTACACTATGGGCGTGCCGCGGCGGCGAATGGTAAAAAGACCTCACCGACGCGCTCGCCCGTGCTTGGCGAGACAAACCCAAACACCCAACGCAACTGCTCAGGCGGCGGCAAGGCGGCGGCTGTCCACGCGATAAAGACCGTATCGCGGATTGTCTCGCCCGCCTGCCAGGCAGAGGTTGGATAGTAACCACGCACGGGATCGGGATAATCGCGCTGCGTGATCAAGCCCGTCGTGTTGCCTTCAGCGTCCACCGTCCGCAGGTGCGCGAATGGGATGAAGCGTTCGGGAATTTCGCCCACCACCCGCCAATAGAGCGTGAAGTATGCGCCTTGATCATCCGCAAAAGCGCTGTAGCTATAGAGCTGAATGCCCGTCGCAGCCGCCTGCCCGATCTGGGTGGCGCTTTCCGCTTCGGCGGCAAGGCGCGGATCGCCACGTGGCACAACCTGCACAAAAGGCGTATGCGTGCCACCAAAGCCCATTCCCAAAGCTAAGAGCGGATTCTGCCCTGAGAGCATTCCCAGATACATCTGCATCCAGTGCGCCAGATAGACGTTTTGAGCGCGCCGTTCGTTGGCAACCGCCGCAATGAAGGTCGCCTCACGGTCGTGAAAGAGCGCGATCTCATAGCCGTTATCGGCAGCTTCCAAGCCGATCCAGTGGTCAGGACTCCAGCCGCCCGTGAAGACGACGCTCTGCGGCGGCAAGCTGGCATAGGCGGCGTAATATTCCGCACCACGCCTATCCGCAGCGCGGTTGTTGGCAGGCAGCCCAACGGCAAACAGCAGCGGAATCAGCGCCAGCAGCGGCACGGCAAGGCTGAGAGGACGCCCAAAGCGCGGCAAGCGCACCTGACCATCCGCCAAGCACGCCAACCCAAAGATCAGGGCGAGTCCGCTTTGCGCGTAGTAGATGAATGCCTTGTGATCTTGCCGCCACGTCATGAAGAAGGCGAACGAGATTGCGCTGCCCAGCACCAGGGACGCGCCATACAGCGGCTGCTTCCGCACGAACAGGATGATGCCCAACGCGCCGAGCAGCACGCCAAAGGGCGTGAAAAATTCGAGGTGAAAGCCACCCACCAGCTGAATGCGCGCCCACAGCTCGGGCAAGGGCGAGATCAGCAAGCCCTCCTGACCATAGCCAAAGACGATCTGCAAGGCGTTATAGGCGTTGATTGGCGGATTGAAGGTTGTGCCAAGCCCATAGACCACGCCGGCAGGCACTTTGAAGAATACATCATAGTAGAGCAGCAGCGGCAGGGCAAGCGCCGCCAGCAAGCGGACGTAGCTCCACAGGTGCAGGCGGCGCAGCGCACCACTGCCCAGTGCGATCAGCGCCGCGCTGGGCGCCCACAACAGGATAATGCGGTGGTTTGCCAAGCCAAGCCCAAAGAGCAGTGCCGCGCCTTCCAGAAAAGCGGTCTTCTCAGGCTGCCGCTGATAGCGTGCCATCAGGTAGAGGATGCCCGTCACCGTCAGGATGTGCAGCCCTTGCACCTCTGCAATGGTGGCGATATGCCACATGACGCCGCTTAGCCCAAAGCACATCACGGCGAGCGCGGCGGCAGTCCGCCGCATGTACAGCCGCAGTGTGAGATAGGTTACCACAAGGGCAAGCGCCACAGTCAGCGACGAGAAGTAGGTGACCCATGTGAACGGATCGCCGCCGAGCGCCGCGCCAATCCGCGTGAAATAGTGGGCGAGGATCACATAGGCGGGATAGCTGGTGGCGTGCGCGATGCCGTTGTGGACGACGGCGCGCTGCAACTCCATTGATTCCGCCTCTGCGCCGCCGCCAACGATGTAGCCACGCGCCGCCGTGCTGACGTAGAGCGCCAAGAAGCCGATGAACAGAAAGAGTGGGATAAGATGTGGTAAGGCGTTTGTGAGCCAGCGCTGCGAACGGTTCACAGCGCTGTGTGTGTGTGCAAAGGGTGCCATGCGTTGCGCTTTCGTGCTTGGTTAAACGGTGTGTTGGGCAGCCTATAGGCGCGGCACACGCGCCGCAATGGCAGTGACCACCTCATAGGTGTTGGTGTCCAGCCATTCTGCCACTTCATCCACGCTGATGAATTCATCGCCCTGCTTGCCGATCAGCACCACTTCATCGCCAATATTGACGTTTGGCACATTGGTGACGTTGATGGCGGATAAATCCATGCTGACGCGCCCAATGACTGGCACACGCTGCCCGCCCACCAACACCTCTTGCCAGCGGTCCGGCGCACGGCGGAAGCCATCGGCGTAGCCCACATTGATGATTGCGATGCGCTCTGTGCCGCGTGTGCGGTAGGTGTTGCCGTAGCCCACATAGGCGCCTTGCGGCAGCGTTTTCACCGCGCCGATGCTGGTCTTCCACGTCAGCGCAGGGCGGAAATCCGGCGGCAGCGGCGCGCCCAAGCCCGGCATGATACCGTAGAGTCCGATGCCAAGCCGCACCATGTTGAAATGCGTTTCGGGCAAGGTCAGTGTAGCAGCCGTATTCGCGGCGTGGATGTATTTGAACGCGACACCGCCTGCGCGCAGCGGCGTCAGGCAGTTCTGAAAGACCTGAAGCTGGGCGCGGGTGTATTCCGTGCTGCTATCTGAGGCGGCAAAGTGCGTGTAGATGCCTTCAATCTCAAGGTTACGCAGATTCCGCACGCTGCGGAAGAACGGCGTGACCTGTTCGGGCAGCAAGCCGATGCGCCCTAAGCCCGTATCCACCTTGACGTGAGCGCGCAGTGTCGTATCCACCTCACGGGCGATGCGGTTATAAGCGCGTGCCACGTCCAGATCGTAGACGGTGAGCGTTAGGTCGTAGCGAAGTGCCTGACGCGCTGCGTTGGGTGGCGTGTAGCCAAAGATCAAGATCGGTGCATCAATGGCAGCCTCACGCAGTTCGACTGCCTCGCCAACCGAGCTGACGGCGAGGTAATCGGCGCCGTTGTGCAGTGCCGTCGAGGCAACGGCTACCGCGCCGTGTCCGTAGCCGTTTGCCTTCACCACAGCGACCACCGTCACGCCTTCGCCGACGATCTCTTTGGTGCGCCGCACGTTATAGGCAATCGCACCGCGATCAATCTCCACCCACGTTTGGCGCGGCAGCACCTGCTGATGGCGGCTGTCTTCCTGCTCGCTGTAGCGCGGCAGCCGTGCCACATCTTCTGTGTTGGCAAGCAAGGCGCGGGTAGCGCGCTCCATGCGGCTGGCGGCACTGCCCTTGATGACCACCACATCATCCGGTTGCAGCCAATCGGCGATGCTGGCAGCGGCATCTTCCGGTGAGTAGGTGATCCGCACGTTGCGCCGATCCATGCCGTGATCGAGCGCGGCGCGCCCTGCCACAGCCGCCAGATCGCCTTCCGTCACCAACACATCCACCACTTCGGCAGCCTGCCTGCCAATCTCGCGGTGACCGCTGACGGTGTGCTTACCAAAATCGCCCAAGCTGCCCAACATAAAGATCAGGCGTCCGTTTTCGGCGGGCAGCCGCAAATCGCGCAGCCAGTCCAGCAGGGCAAGCGTGCTTGGCAAGTTGGCGTCAAAGCTATCATCCACCAACAGGCAGCCGTTGGTGCCTTCCAACGGGCTGAGGCGTCCGGGCAGCGGCTGCAATTCCTTGATCGCATTCAGGCTCTCGCCAACCGAGATGTTATAGGCAGTGCCGATTGCCAAGGCTGCCAACACGCCGTAGAGCGTGTGCGCGCCGAGCAGGGGAATCCAGCGCCCAACGTAGCGCTCTTGGGCATAGCGCACGTCAAAGCCGGTTTTATCGCGTGCCAGCAGCAGGTTATAGGCGGTGAAATCTGCGCCGAAAGCGACGCCTGCCCGATCCAAGCCCATCGTCAGCACCGTGGCAAGCGTGCGGGCGCGCATGGCACGGATTTGGTCATCATCATAGTTCAGCACCGCCAAGCCATTTTCGGGCAAGGCGCTGATGAGGGCGGCATATTCCTCGGCAAAGGCGTGGCGCTGATCAAAGCGTCCCATGCCGCTGTAGTTAAGGTCGGTCACCACGCCAACCAGCGGCTTGACGATCTCGGCAAGCTCACTCATGCCGCCGTTGTGGGTGAGTGGCATCTCTAGAATGGCGAATTTATCTTCGGCTGCCAGCTTGCCTAAGGTGAGGGGTAGGCTGAACTTGCCGCTGAAACTATCAGCGCTCTTATAGACGCGGTGCTGCACGCTCAGGACGGCGGCGATTGCCTCGCGGGCGGTGGTGGCTGCGGCGCCGCCGGCCACGGCGATGACGGTGGTGCCGAGCTTTTTCAGGGCAATGCGCGCCCACTTCAGGAGTGCCGACTCCACATCGCGCATGACGATCACGGTCAGCCCGTCCGTATCAAAATCGGGCGGGCGCTGGCACATGATGCCTAACGCGCCATTCTCGGCAGCCTCGCGCATAAATTGGTGACCGTCGCCCTGCTCCGTCTTGAGGGCGACAAAGAGCGCACCTGCCTGTGCTTGGCGCGCATCAAGGCAAAAATCGGTGAAGAGTGCTGCGCCTGCCTCACCGAAAAGCTGACCGTCTGCTGCTTCGAGAATATCGTATAAATTGATCATGGCTCTAGTATAATCGCGGCTGATTATTTAGACCAACGGTTGTTGGTCGCCATTGATCGGCGCACGGCGATCACGCCTGAAAGTGATGTTATTGGGCGGCAGTTCTGCGCGCTTATCGTTCAACAACTCCTCAATGGTCAGGATTTGTAGGCGCGGATACTTGCGATCCCAATACTGAGAATGATAAAAACCACTTGCCAATGCCTCTCGCTTCATGGCATCCGTTGGCGGCTCTAAGGTGATGAAAATACCAATGGCTGCCCCTTCGCGCTCAATAACGCCGCGCAGATCACGAATATCACTCGTTTTCACGGCGCCACTTTTCACCTGTACTAAAATCTGCTTGGGCTTTTCATCGGCATCATCAATGAAGCTGATCATACCATCAATGCCCTGATCGGCTCCTTTTTTGCCTTTCTTGCTGCCTGTCTCACCACTCGGTGGACGTGCGCGCACCAACGAAAGCGCCCACCATTGAAACTGATAGCGATCATCTTGTGCCAAACGCCGTGCTGAGCCTAGATCAATTGGCTCACCGATCACGGTGTATGCTTGGCGAATTTCCTCACCAAAGCGATCTGCCAAACGCCACTTATTCATGGCAGTGGCAAGGTGTGTAATATCTATGCCGATCCAGTGCCTACCCAGTTGTTGTGCGGCAACAATCGCCGTACCGCAGCCGCAGAACGGATCAAGCACAACATCACCGGGCTGGCTGCTCGCCTGAATAATGCGCTCTAGCAGTGCCAGCGGCTTTTGCGTTGGGTAGCCGAGCCGTTCTGCTTTGCGTGCTGACACAGGCGGGATGTCATCCCAAATAGACTGCAAATGGACGCCAGGCATCTCGTCCAAATATTGCTTCAGGCGTGGCAGACCTTGTTTTGTGTAATACAGCCGCCCTTCACGCTCAAATTGCTCCATGTTAGCCCGCGAATATGCCCAATATCTACCTTTAGGTGGCTTGTTGCCTTTCCAGCTATAGAGCGTATCGCCACCTTTTCGGGCGGCGGTTAAATCAGTCGTTTTGAAACGTCTACCTGTTTCAGGTTCAATATGCCGATAATTTGATGCCACATAATGCTCACGATAGGCTGTAAAAACAGGGTTCCACTTGCTTCGTTCAGATTTTCCGTAAAAGAGCAGGATGTCGTGAATGCGACCAGGTTGTTTGGCACCCTGTTTGGCGTCGTTATGTGCATAGGCGCGTTTCCAAACAATCTCGCTGCGGAAATTCTGAATGCCAAAAATCGTATCTAAAACGACTTTTAGATAGTGGCTGGCAGTTGAATCACAGTGTAGATATAAACTACCTGTTGATTTTAAGACGCGATGCAACTCAGTTAAACGGGCAGTCATCATGACAAGATATGCCATGATCTGATTGCGACCGACAATATCGCGCATAGCGCCAATCATTTTGCTAACCTGCATCGGCACACGCGGGCTAGTTACCAATTCATGGTAGGTTGCCTCTGCTGTGGTATCCCAGTGCCATGTATCATCAAACGCGGTAATTTGCGCTTGCGCCTCATCTCCCGATTCTTCACGGAACAGCACGTTGTAGTTGCGGTTACTATTAAACGGCGGATCGAGGTAGATTAAATCTACGCTTTCAGCGGGAAGATGCTCACGCAGGATTTGCAGGTTATCCCCATAATACAGCGTGTTTTGGAACACCTCACTCATAGTCACCTCACAACACAGAACGCTTATAGCCCAAGATAAGACAGGTGTTCGGTAAGTGTGGCGCATTTGGCGGGAAAAGGCAAGGGCGGGAAAACTTCCCGCCCTTAGCCGTCTTGTTGTGCTTAGGCAACTGCCTCAGTTGCCGCAGGCTGTGCCGCCTCGATAGCGGCTGCGGGTACTTGTTGATCGCCAAACGGATCGTATGCCTGTTCGCGTTCGGCGCGGAACTGCTGCGTATACAAGCGGTAGTAGTGTCCGCGTTGGCGCATCAGCTCAGCGTGGTTGCCCATCTCGGTGATGCCGCCATCTTCAATGACGATGATCTTATCGGCGCGCCGAATGGTGCTGAGCCGATGGGCGATCACGAAACTCGTCCGCCCGCGCATCAGTGCTTCCATGCCGCGCTGAATGAGCGCCTCGGTCAGCGTATCTACGGAGCTGGTTGCCTCATCCATGATGAAGATTTCAGGCTTTGCCAGCACTGCCCGCGCAAGGCTGATCAACTGCTTCTGCCCAACTGAGAGCAAATTGCCGCCTTCGCCCACTTCCTCAGCATAGCCTTTCTCAAGGTTGCTGATAAAAGGATGCGCGCCGGCGACCTTCGCTGCCTCTTCCACTTCGGCATCGCTGGCATCCAGCCTGCCGTAGCGGATGTTCTCGCGGATGCTGCCGCTGAACAGGTGCGGCGTTTGCAACACCACACCGATCCGCGACTGGATCGAGTCCAGCGTGTATTCGGTGTAATCGCGCCCATTGATGCGGATCACGCCGTTTTTCGGCTCATAGAAGCGGCAGATCAGGTTGATGATTGTGGATTTGCCGCCGCCCGTCGGACCGACCAGCGCCACCGTCTCGCCTGCTTGCACCGTCAGGTTGAAGTTCCGCAAAACAGGCTTATCCTCTGTGTAGTAGAAGTCCACCGCCTCAAAGCGAATCTCACCCGTCACCGTCTCGGCGGCAACCGCATTCGGACGGTCTTTGATCTCCGCCTCAGAATCGAGCAGCGAGAAGGTGCGTTCGGCGCTGGCAACGGCGTGCTGCATCTCCGCGTAGACACGCGCAAGGTCTTGCACGGGCCACAGCATAAAGGTGATGTAGCCGATGAACGCCTGAATGCTGCCGACGGTCAGCGTGCCGCCCAGCGCCTGCGCGCCGCCATACCACACGATCACGCCGAGCGCCAACGCACTGACCAACTGCACCGAAGGCAGAAAGAGCGCCGAAAGCCACGCCGCACGGAACGAGGCGCGGTACATGCCGCTGGAGAGCGCGCTGAATTCCTCAAGGTTCTGCGCCTCGCGCCCCAGCGCCTTCACCACGCGCACGCCCGTGATGTTCTCGTTGTAGGCGCCGGTAATCTTGCTGTTCTGCTTCCGCACCAAGCGGTATTCGACCAGAATGCGCTTTTGAAACCAGAACGCGATCATCAGCAGGAACGGCAGCACCGCAAAGACGATGAGCGTCATCTGCCAGTTGATGCTGATCATGAACACGAACGAGATGATGAGGTTCATCAGCGCCCAGACCACATCCAACATGCCCCACGTCACCAAGTCGGCAATGCGCTCGGAGTCGCTGTTCACGCGGGACATGATCCAGCCGACCGGCGTCTTGCTGAAGTAGGAGAGCGAGAGCGTTTGCAAGTGATTGAACAAGCGCTTCCGCAGGTCATACTGCACATGCTGACCCAACACGCCCGCCAGCACAATGAAGCCGAACACACAGGCAGCAAAGACGATCTGCCCTGCGCCGTAGAGCAGCAGCACACGAATCAGCGACTCGGTATCGCCCGGCACAATGCCCTCATCAATGATGATCTTGCCCAAGTAGGTGAAGATTGCCTCTAACATGGAGACAATCCCAATGGTCACCACGAAGCCTAGCACCCATCGCCAACGCGCACGCACCAGCCCTAGAATGCGTAGGATCGTCTTAGCGCTAAAGCGCGTGGCGAATTCTTCTTCTTCCCAGTAGCCTGCCTCAGACACTGGCGATCTCCTTTTCAAGCTCTGCTTCAATGCGCGATTGCACATCGTAAATCTGGCGGTAGAAACCCGTCTGTGCCATCAATTCGGCGTGCGTGCCGTGCTGGGCGATCTTGCCATCTTCCAGCACAAGGATCAGGTCAGCGTTCATCACGCTGTGAACACGGTGCGCGATGATAAACGTCGTGCGATTTTCCATCAGGCGATCCATCGCGTCGTTAATCTCTGCCTCTGTTTCGGTATCCACCGATGAAGTGGCATCGTCCAGGATCAAAATGCGCGGATTCTTCAAGAGCGTGCGCGCAATGGCGATGCGCTGCTTCTGACCGCCGCTGAGCGTTACGCCGCGCTCGCCAACCAACGTCTCATAGCCCTTCGGGAAGGTCAAGATCACGTCGTGAACGGCAGCAGCACGCGCCGCTGCTTCCACTTCGGCATCGCTCACTTGGCGCGCCACGCCGTAGGTGATGTTTTCCCGAATGCTGCGCGAGAACAAGAACGGCTCTTGCTCCACAATCCCGATCTGCGAACGCAGATAGGCACGCGAATAGTCGGTTAGCGGCACACCATCCAGTTTGATCACGCCGTCGGTATAATCATAGAAGCGCGGCAGCAGGTTCACCAGCGTTGTTTTGCCGCTGCCGGTGCCGCCCAGCAGGGCGATGCGCTGACCGGGCTGGCACTCAAAGGTGATGCCGTGCAGCACAGTCCCGCCGCCATCAGGATAGACGAACGAGACGTTCTGGAAACTGAGCGCGCCTTGCACGTTGCCCAACGGCTGATAAATGCCATCCGACAGCGGCTCGCGCACTTCGCGCAGAATGTCCAACAGGCGCTGGAACGAGACTAGCCCTTCGGTCATATGCACGATGATGCGCCCTAAGTTACGCATTGGGTTGATGATCTGGATCAGCAAGCCGACGAAGGCAAGGTAGGTGCCGAGCGTCACATCGCCGTTGATGACCATCAGCGCCACGATGAACAAGCTGCCCACAATCTGCGCGCCGCAGATCAGATCGGTGAGCGGCCAATAGACCGCGTGCAGCATCATGAAGCGCTTGCCGCGCTGAAAACGCTCTGTGTTGGCGGTGTCGTACTTGCCGCGCTCATAGGACTGCCGCGCAAATGCCTTCACCACGCGCACGCCGCTTAGATTCTCTTGCAGGATGGTCGTCGTGACGGCATCTTGTTCCTGATATTCTTCATAGCGCTTGGAGATGCGCTGGAAGAAGAACAGCGACAGCCCAATGATGAACGGTATGCAGATCAGCGAGAGCAAGCCCAGCCGCCAATCAAGCATCATGAGCGTGATCCAGTTCACGCCGAACAGCAAAATGATGCGCCCTAAGCCAATTGCCTGATCGGCAAAAAAGCGCCGCACCGCGTCCACATCAGAGGTCGAGCGCTGGATCAGATCACCGGTCTGCGCCTTCGCATGGTAGGCAAAGGTCAAGCGCTGCACATGGTCAAACAGATAGTTCCGCAGGCGCAGCGTGATGCCTTCCGCCGTCCGCGATGCCAAGCGCCCACTCCAGAAGGTGAAGCCACCTTCAAAGAGCGCTAAGCCGATGAAGCCAAGCGCAATCAGCGGCAGTTGGTCATAAGGACGGGCAGGATCGGTCAGCACGTCATCCACAAGATATTGCAGCAGCACAAAGGTAACTGCCTTTGCCAGCGCTGCCACACCAAGCGAGAGCGCCGCGCCGATATAGGTCAGGCGAAAGCCCGTTATCAGCCGCCACATGCCCAGCAGCCGTTTTTCAGAGACCGCGTGCTTCAGATCATAGTCTGGCACGCGCACAGGGTGAGGAATTGCCGTTGAGGTCAAGTTGAAGTACTCCACAAGGGTTTGGGATAATCGCGAAAGCATTACACATAGGATGTTCGTGCCGCCGATCACGCATTATACACCTTTTTTGGATCAAGGCAAGGTGTATTTGGTTGATTACGGCTCAATACGGCTCAGGCGTTAGGCGGCTTGCCCGCCTAGGCGCGGTATGCCCACACAAAATGCGCCTTGCCGCACGGCAAAGCGCTAGAGGTTAGGCGCTTGTTGTTTATCTGCGTGTTATAACCAAACTACACGCCCAGCTTGCCCGGACACATGATGTTGTTCGGATCAAGCGCCTGCTTCAACTGCCGCAGCAGCGCCATGCCCTCCGCCGCATACTGCGCGCTTAGGTAGGGCGCAAGGCGCATTCCCACACCGTGATGATCGTTCAGCACGGCGCCTGCTTCCAATGCAGCCTGCACGCCGACGCGGAAAATCGTATCGTGCAGCGCTTTTGCCTCCGCCAAATCATCAGGTCCGACGGGAATTTTGGCGCGGGCGTAGATCATGCTGCCCCATTCATACCAATGGGAGAAGTGCGTCGTCAGCGAGAGGTTGAAGTGCGCTGGCACAGCAGCGCGGACAGCTTGCGTGGTGGCGTGGTAGACTGCCTCGATGTGTTCATAGTCTGCCACCACATCTATCGTTCCCCAGATGCTGGGCAGTTCGGGCGCATAGGGCGGATAGTAGAACACATAGCGGCGTTCCCACCACGTCGCGCTGATTTGGGCAGGCAGCGCCGCGCCGCCGCAAGCGCGCATGATCTCGGCAACCTTTGCTGCCTCTACCTCCACCAAATCGGGATATTCACCATCGCACATGATCACGAAGGTCGGATCGGGCAGTGGCATATCCACCGCACGCGCCAGACTGTGCGCGGCAGCGTAATCGTCGTAGAGGCGCATCACCGACGGACGCAACCCACTGACCATCACTTGCCGCCCTGCCTCAACGCCATCTGCCAGATTTTTGAAGGCATAGGCAAGGAAGGCACGCTTGGCAGGCAACCGCCGCAGCTTGACGACCGCTGCCGTGATAACGCCGAAAATGCCTTCTGCGCCGATCAGCAATTGCGTGAGTTCAGGGCCGGCGGCGTGGCGCGGCACACTTGGCGTGCGGACGATCTCGCCCGTCGGCGTGACGAATTCAAGGCTCAGCACGTGGTCTTCGATCTTGCCGTACTTGGTGGAAAGCACGCCCGATCCGCGTGCGCCGATGCTGCCGCCAATAGTTGCCCACTCGGTGGAAGCCGGATAGTGCGTGAAGGACAAGCCTACCGCGTTCAGCTCCGCCTCAAAATCGCGGCAGATTTTGCCCGCCTCCACTGTGCAGGTCAGCGATTTCATGTCCATATGCCGCACGCGATTCATGCCCTTGAGGTCTAGCACGATGCCGCCGCGATCCGCGTTAGCGGCACCCTGCACACCGCTGCCGCCGCCCCAAGGCGTGATTGGCACACCGTATTGGTTTGCCAAGCGCACAACTGCCGCCACCTGCTCTGTGCTAGTGGCACGCACCACCACATCCGGGCGGCTGATGGGCGCACCCGCCGCCGCCGCCGCGATGGCATACCACCACTGGTCAGCGGCGTAGGGTTGCTTTGCCTCTGGTGTGGTCAGCACATTTGCCGCACCAACAATTTGGGTGAGTGCCTCGATTAGTCGGGAGTCCATGCTTTATCCACCGTAAAATCGCGGTCGTGAACGGTCACTTCAACCTTCTCCAATTCGTAAACAGCGTCAATCAGGTGTTGGGCAAAGCGCTGGAAGGCAATCTCGCCCTTTTCAGCCGTGCCATGCTGCGGCACACCCATCACGCCAGAGTCCGTGAATTCCTCGTGATCAAAGGGAAAACTGAAATACTGGTAACCTTGAAATTCGGCGTCGGGCATTCCGTCTTTCTTTGCCCATGCCTCACCAAGCCATGCCGGGGCGTGCGCCTTATCGGTCTTGGCGCGGTCAAGGCGCACCAACTCGGCGTTGTGCGCCAACACCTGGGAAGTCTCCAGTTCGCCGGCGTGCCAGCCGGGCGTTTGTTCGGGCGTGCCTTCCAGCACATCTTTCAACATACCGATGTAGCGCTCGGCGTAGGGCTTGTAGTAGGCGATCAGGGCGCCCGTCTCGTAGCGCAGGCGGCGCAGCACCGGATCAATGACCTTGACGTTGCTGCCATGCCCGTTGACGAAGATCAGGCGGTTGAAGCCGTGATGGATCAGGCTGCGCCCAATGTCGTAAATCAGGTTGAGGTAAGTGTTCTCGCGCAGGGTGATGGTGCCAGCGCCCCAGCCCGGCGAGCGCATGTGTTGCGGCGAATAACCAAGCCAGAGCGTCGGTGTGTAGAGGATGCCGGCAGCCTCACCTGCCCGCTTGGCAACTTCGAGGGCGGTGATGCTGTCGCAAAAAAGCGGCAGGTGCGGTCCGTGCTGCTCTAGGCTTGCCTTCGGGATGAGGATGGTATCGGAGTGTTTCAGGTATTCCTGAACATCCACATAGCTTAGATCGCCCAAGCAGAAGGACGGAAACTTCAAATCGAGCGTGCGGCGGCGCGCTGTGGCGCCGTTAGCAGTCGAAGGAATCGGTGAGAGTTTCGGCACACGCGCCGACTTTTTCGCATCGGCTTTGGCTGCCTTTTCCGCACCACCATTCTTGGAACTTTTCTTAGGCATAGAACTCTCCAAACAGGGTGAACGCCTCTGCCTGCACAGCATCGGCAAAACTATCCTCATTGATATGACCTGCAAGCTCAAGGTAGCGAATGCCGCGCTTGAGTCCGTTTTTCAGAACATCGCGCACAGCCTGATTGGTTTCAGGCTGCCAAAACGCGCCACCTTCAATATCCATCACGGAGCCACCGCCTAACGGCGCGATGACCGTCACTGCGCCGCGTGCGCGGTTGAGCTTCTCCGTCAAAAAGTGAGCCGCCTCAAGCTGTTCGGCGTGCGTTAGGCGCACAAGGGTGAATTCAGGATTGTGATAGTAGGTAGGGCGCCCCTGATATGCCTCTGGCACTTCATGGCGTGCGCCAAAGACCACAAAATCGAGGCAGCCAAGCACCACCACGGCGGGAAGCGCGGCTTGGGCAAGGGCATCCAGGCGCGTTTTGCCACCGTTGTGATAGCCGCCTGCCACAGCGCCTGCCACCTCGCTGAGCGTATAATCCAGCACGCCATCAAAATAGCCAACCAGCATGAGTTCTTCCATTGCAATGCCGCCGACGCCGTTCGCATGGAAGATCACAAAGTCGTAGCCCTGTGCCTCAAAGTGCGGACGCATCCGCAACAGCGGCTTGGTCGTGTTGCCCAGCATGGTGGCAGCGATGGCACGCCGTGCGCGCCGCTGCGGTTGGCGTTCGGCATAGCGCTGCGCCATGCCATAGATCGCCGCCGCCGCGTTATCGTAGACGGCGCAACTGATCGGGTTCAGACCGAGGATGTCTACGATAGAGTGCATCACGAGCGTATCGCGTGTGCCGACCAACGGACCGAAACGGCGCTGCCCGCTGGCAATCGGCGAGACGATCAGCTTGGGAAAGCCCATCGGCAGCACTTTCATGGCGGCAGCTGCCAGCACTGCGCCTTCCGCGCCACCCAGCGAAACCACACCATGAATTTTGCTGTTGGCTGCCAGCTCAAGGGCAAGTTTGCGAACGCCTTTCAGCATTTCCTCAACCGCCTTGCCGCGTGTGCCTGCTTGCCGCAGTGTTTCCAGATCGCTGCCCGCCGCCTGTGCCACAGCCCGCCGATCAATATCGGCAGTGATGCCGTTTGGTTCGCCCAAGATGCCTGAATCGAGGACGAGCGTCTCGCCGCCGAGTGCCTGAATCTGATCACGCAGATAGGCAGTCTCAGGACCCTTGGTATCCAAAGTGCCAATTAAAAGAACAGTAGCCATCTTAAAAATCTCTTTTAGATAAAGCTGCGGCGGAGAAGCATAAGGCATTCCGCCGCAGCCGTCGAACGCTTAAGCGCCCGCTTTGCGGAGATGCTCAATCGCGTTTTTGCAGTGGCGTGTGTAGAGCGCGTCGCTCATCAGGTCGCTGCCGTGATCGCGGATGAACTTCAAATCTGCCTCGCTCACTTCCGAGACGCCGCTATCAGCATCTTGGGCGGATTCGCGCAGCGGCGAGCGATCAAACGGCACGACGAACTCGACGGTCAGCGCGCCATCATAGCCAACTTCCTTCAACACGCTGATCAACTCTGACCAGTTGTAAGTGCCTTCGCCCGGTGCGCGGCGGTTGTTATCGGCAACGTGGAAATCTACCAGCTTGCTGCCCGTATTGCGGATCGCCTGATAAATATCCGCCTCCTCAATGTTCAGGTGGAAGGCATCAAGGCAAACGCCCACGTCTTCACCAACATCCGCCGCAAGGCGCAGCGCCTGATCATGCCGATTGAGGAAGTTGGTCTCAAAGCGGTTCAGCGGCTCCAAGCCGATTTTCACCTTCTTCTTACGGGCATGGTCGGCAATGCGCTTCAGCCCTTCGACGGCCCACGCCCACTCGGTATCAGGATCAGCCATCGCCACCACCTTGCCCACTTCGCTTGGCACAATGGTGATCAGGCTGCCGCCAAGCGCCTCGACCATATCAATGCATTCCATCACATAGGTCTGGCTCATCTCGCGGAAGTAGGGATCGGCGTGGATGAGATCACGCCCTTTGATCATGATGGTGACCGTTCCCCAGCACTCTAGTTTGTGTTCGTCCAGCAGTTTCCGCACCGCTTTCACGTCATAGCGGCGCGGCTCGCCCATGATTTGAATGCCATCGTAGCCCAGCGCGGCAAGGCGCTTGATGGTGGCTTCAATCGGCTCAGGGCGCATCCAGTTGTGCATCACAACACGCATAATGAAACATCCTTTCTTAAGTAAAAACGGTTAAGTTGTTTGGTGCAACTAATTCGATCAAAGGTAATGGTATGAGGTCTTGGCGGAATTGTCAAGCAGGTTGGGTGCGCGAACCTGCCGAACTTTGTGAGGATAGGCAAGGGCGCGGGCGGCGCCACAAGCGCCCAACATAATTTGCCCTTTGACACATTGATGAACATCAATGTATACTCTGGACATGAGCGTTGACCTAGTCAGTTTTGCAAAGGCACTTGCCGACGACACACGGCAAGAAATTATGGCACACTTGTGCTGCGTCTGGCTGAATGTGGGCGAGATCGTCGCTAAGCTGGAAGGGAAGGTGAACCAACCTACGGTGAGCCACCACCTGAAAAAGCTGCAAGAGGCGAATCTGGTGCTGACACGGCAAGACGGGCGCGAACACTACTATACGCTGAATGAAGATGCCATCGCACTGTGCTGCGGTCGGTTGATGCTGCGCTTTGCGCCGCAGCGCGCCGAACGCCTCATCCGCGTTGAAGATATTTCAACCAGCACGTAGCAGCGCCAGCCGCACAAGCCATTTTTTTACGCTCAATCCATTGATAAGTGTCAATATGTTTTACATGAGGGAGGCAGACATGTCGGATCAGAATCAAAGTATTCATGCGGTGGTGCAAGGGCGCTACGGCGCGATTGCGCGTGGCGAGAACGCCAGTTGCTGCGGTGGCGATGGCGGTGAATCATGCAGCGCGCCGCTCTACGAAGCGAGCATGTTGGAAGGCTTGCCGATCGATGTTACCGGGCTTTCGCTCGGCTGCGGTGATCCCGTGACGATTGCCGACCTGCGCGAAGGCGAAACCGTATTGGACTTGGGCAGTGGTGGTGGCATTGATTGCTTCCTTGCCGCCAAGCGCGTTGGTGCTTCAGGCTATGTGATCGGCGTGGACATGACGGCGGATATGCTGGCAAAGGCGAACGCCAACAAGGCAAAACTGGGCGTGACCAACGTCGAGTTCCGCGGCGGACAGATTGAGGCACTGCCCGTGGATGAGGGCAGCATTGACGTGATCATGTCCAACTGTGTGATCAACCTTTCGCCGAACAAGCCTGCTGTCTTCCGCGAGGCATTTCGCGTCCTTAAGCGCGGTGGACGCCTCGCCATCAGCGACATTGTGACCGAAGGCGATTTTTCGCCCGAACTGCGCGCCCAAATGGATAAATGGGCAGACTGCGTGACCGGCGCGATTGACGTGACGGACTATGTGGGCATGATGCAGGCGGCGGGCTTTACCGATATTCAGGTGGTGGATAAGACCGACGCGAGCGAGATCGTGAGTGTGCAGGCGGGAATGCCGCGTGTGTTCAGCGCACGCATCACGGCGCGCAAGCCCTAGGGAAGGGCATCACGATGCCTGAGGACACACCACTTGTTTGCAAACCGAACGCAATCCCTGCCAGCCAGCAAGCGCACTATGCGTACCTGCGCCAGCAGCTCTTTGCAGAAGGGCAAGCCATTCAGCCGTTGGCAGATGGCTACCGTTTTCGGCTGCCTGCCGACGCCGAAACCTTAGTGAGGGCAGCCGAGTTCATCAGTCTAGAGCGCCTGTGCTGCCCGTTCCTCAGCTTTCGGCTAGAGGTGACGCCTGAGGCAGTGTGGTTAGCCCTGACCAGTTTTCAGGCAGCACACAGCGCAGAGGTTAAGGCACTGCTGCGCCTTGAGATGGGTTTGTCCGTATAGAAAATAGAACAGAGGTGTTACAAAGCGCTCGCGCACCGAATTCGGTGCGCGAGACGTTTGGGTGTGGGGTGGGCGCTTAGCTGCCGGGTGTGGCAGTTGGCGCGGGTGCTTCAGTCGGTTCGGGTTCAACGCCACCGCCGCTCAGCAGCCCTTCGCCGCCAGCTTGCAGGTCCTTCACAGGATCAACGCCGAAGTACTTGCGGTAAATTTCGGCGTAGGTGCCGTCCTTGATCACTTCTGCCAAGCCGCTGTTGATGGCAGCGACCAGATTGGTGCATTCAAGGCGAACGCTGATGCCGTAGTATTCGACCGTGAGCGCCTCAACCGTGATCGTCAGACCGAGATCAGGGCTGTTCAGGATGATCGCCTTAGAAGGCGCGTCGTCCGCGATCACAGCATCCACATCCTTATTGGCAAGCGCACGGAGTGCCTCGGGCGTGCTGTCGTATTCGACCACGTCAAAGCCGCCCAGCGACTTGGCATAGTCCGCGCCGGTCGTACCCTTCTGCACGCCAACTTTCTTGCCCGCCAAGGCTGCAACATCCTTCAGCGTCTCGGCGTCATCAGTACGCACGGTGAGAACCTGTGCCGCGGCAAAGTACGGATTGCTGAACAGCACGGTCTGCTGGCGTTCCTCAGTGATGGTGGTGGCACTGATCACAATGTCGTACTGACCGGCGGCAAGGTTGGTGAAGATCGTATCGAACGGCACATTCTGGTAAACGGGCGTGAAGCCTGCCTTCGCCGCAATGGCATTCAACAGTTCAATGTCGAAGCCTTCGATCTCGTTCGTCTCGGTGTTCACGTTCTCGAAAGGCGGGTAGGCAGCGTCCGTACCCACAATCAGATCGCCTGTCGTGCGGCAAGCCGCAGCGGTTGGCTCAGCGGTTGCCGTAGGCGGCACGGCAGTCGCGGTTGCGGTGGGCGGGATGGGTGTCTCAGTGGCAGCGGGTGGCTCAGCCGTAGGTGCCTCGGTGGGTGGCACTTCGGTTGCCGTCGGTGCTTCAGTTGGCACTTCGGTGGGTGGCACTTCGGTTGCCGTCGGTGCTTCAGTTGGC
>QWHC01000026.1 GCA_021404685.1 Chloroflexi bacterium CFX4
GGAGTAAGCCTTCATGCTGTTATCCAGCTCTAAGACAAGCGATTTTGATAAGATTGATCAGGATATTCACTTCCTGATCCAATGTCTGCGCGAGGTGCTTGAAGAAAACGGCGAAAGTGCGCTTGCCAACGCGCTGCCTTGGCAAGAAGGGCAGCCTGCCACTGCTTTAGCTGATAGTGCAGATAGCGTCAGCGCGATCAAGCTGACGCAGGCATATTCGATTGCCTTCCAACTGCTGAACATCGTTGAAGAAAACGCCGTGGTGCAGTATCGGCGGCAGCTAGAGAGCCGCGACGCCATCAGCCAGCTCTCTGGCTTGTGGAGCCAAAACCTTGCCGCGCTGCGCCAGCAAGGGCTGAGCGGTGAGCAGGTTGCCGCCGAACTTTCGCGGGTGCGCGTGGAGCCTGTCCTAACTGCACACCCAACTGAGGCAAAGCGCTACACCGTCTTGGAGCAACACCGCAATCTTTATTTGCTGATGGTGCAGCTTGAGAACCAGATGTGGACTCCACAGGAGAAGCGTGCTGTGCGCGATGGAATCAAAACGGCGCTGGAGCGCCTGTGGCGCACGGGCGAAATCTACCTTGAAAAGCCAAATGTCACCGCTGAGTTGCAGAATATTCTCTATTATCTGCGGCACGTTTTCCCTGAAGTGCTGGACATCCTAGATCAGCGCCTTTATCAGGCATGGGTAGAAGTTGGCTTCTCACCCGATCTGCTCAACTATGCGGATCATCGCCCGCGCCTTGCCTTTGGGACGTGGGTCGGTGGAGATCGGGATGGGCATCCATTGGTGACTGCCGAGACGACGCGCCAAACACTGGCTGAACTGCGCGCCAATGCCCTGAACCTGCAACGCGCACACCTGACCGAACTTGCCCAAAAGCTGAGCCTTTCGCGCTTTTTGCAGCCTGTGCCAGCCGCGCTGACGGAGCGTATTGGGCAGTTGGCAGAAGCACTTGGTGCGGAAGGGCAAGCTGCGCTCAGACGCAACCCAGAGGAGCCGTGGCGGCAGTTCATCAACCTGATGTTGGCACGCTTGCCCGATAGCACGCCATCTGATCAGCACTACGCCAGCGCGGAAGCATTAGCGGACGATCTGCGCTTCCTCTACGGCACGCTGCTGGAAGTTGGTGCGCGCCGCCTTGCCTATGCTGATGTGCTGCCCATGCTGCGGATTGCTCAGACCTTCGGCTTTCATCTCGCCGTGCTGGATATTCGCCAGAACAGCCGCTTTCACGATCTGGCAATTGCCCAACTGCTGGCGGCAAGCGGTGCCAGCGATACCGACTTTCCCAATTGGGCTGAGTCCAAGCGGCGCGACTTTCTGGAGGCAGAGCTGCGCGTGGCGCGCCCGTTCACGCTGCCTAACGCTGCGCTTGGCGCAGAGGCAGAGGCTGTGCTGACCTGCTACCGCGTGTTGGCGGATCACATTCAGCAGTATGGTGATCAGGGCTTGGGCGCGCTGATCGTCAGTATGACACGCGATGTGTCTGACCTGTTGGCAGTTTATCTGCTGTGCCGCGAGGCAGGGTTGCTGATCAACACGGCGGAAGGCATGGTCTGTCGGCTGCCTGTTGTGCCACTGTTCGAGACGATCGACGACCTAGAGCGCAGTCCAAACATTTTGTTCACCTTCCTCACCCAGCCAATCACGCAGCGCAGCCTTGCCTACCAACAGCAGCAGCGCGGCACAGAACTGCCCGTGCAGCAGGTGATGGTTGGCTATAGCGATAGCAACAAAGACGGCGGCATTCTGGCAAGCCTGTGGCAACTGCACATGGCACAGCGCGCCCTTGTGAGCGTTGGTGATGCTTGCGGCGTGCGTGTGCGCTTCTTTCATGGGCGCGGTGGCTCCATCAGCCGCGGCGGCGGACCGACGCACCGCTTCATCCGTGCCTTGCAGCACAACTCGCTGCGCGGCGATTTGCGCCTGACCGAACAAGGCGAGGTCATCGCTCGCAAATATGCTAATCGGCTGACGGCGGCAAACAACCTAGAGCTATTCCTCTCCGGCACGCTGCGCGCCTCGATCCAAGATCGCTACAACACAGCCAACCAGCATCCGCTAGAGCCTGTGCTGAGCCGCCTCGCAGCGCGCAGCCGCCAGCACTATCAAGACTTGCTGCACGAGGACGATTTCATCACCTTCTATCGGCAGGCAACGCCCATTGACGTGATCGAGTCAAGTCGGATCGGATCGCGTCCATCGCGGCGAACGGGGCAGCAAACCTTAGCGGATTTGCGCGCCATCCCTTGGGTGTTCAGTTGGAGTCAGGCGCGCTTCTTGCTCTCGGGCTGGTATGGGCTTGGCACCGCACTGCATGAGCTACGTGCAACCGAACCGCAGACCTTTGAGGAAGTCCGCCGCCATGCCTTCGATTGGGCAATTTTGCATAGCATCCTGAGCAGTGCCGCCACCAACATCATGCTGACAGAACGCGACCTGATGGGACACTATGCCGCTTTGGTGGCAGATTCGGCGCTGCGTGAACGCTTGATGACGCTCATTCTGGCAGAACTGACACGCACAGTGGAGGTGCTGGAATATCTCTACGACGGCACGCTGACCGAAAAACGCCCGAATGTGGCGCAGGGCATTCAGCTACGACAGGCACTCCTGCACCGTCTGCATATGCAACAAATTGACCTCTTGCGCGCCTGGCGTGCCAGCGGTTCGGACGAACTGCTCTCGCAACTGCTGCTGACGGTGAATGCGATTGCCAACGGGCTAGGCACCACCGGCTGAGATTGCACACGCTAAATCCCGCCCGCACACAGGGCGGGATGACACATAACGCGCTTTTGGCTGCCTTCCCCACAAAATTGAGGTAACGGCGCGTCCTGGAACATGCTAAACTCTAAGACTATAGACTATTACTATAAGGGCGTGAAGCAAATGGAACTCAAGATTATGCGCGGCGCAGAGCCAGTCTATCTGGCGGGCAATCGGATCGGCTGTTTGTGCTTGCACGGTCTGAGCGCCTCGCCGCAAGAGGTGCTGTGGCTGGCACAGCATTTACATCAGCAGGGCTTTAGCGCGCACGTGCCGCGTTTATATGGGCATGGCATTTCGCGGAAGCATTTTCAGCGCGTACTGTGGCGGGATTGGTATCTGAGCGCCCTAGATGGCTATCACTTGTTGCGTGCCAATTGCGATCAGGTCTTTGTGATGGGACTTTCAATGGGTGGCTTGTTGGCGCTGCGCCTTGCGGCGGCGGAAACGGTAGCTGGCGTCGTGGTGCTGGGATCGCCCATTCACCTAGACTTACCGTTGTGGTTGGCACACTATTTGCGCTATGTCCGTCCGGCGCTGGCAGCCTCCTCTCCAGAAGACGACCCATTAGATGCCCGCATTCGCAGCCTGCAAGCGCAGCGTGGCGAACCGATCACAGGGCGCGTTGCCTACTATCAGATGAGTACGGCGGGCGTTGCCGAACTGCACAAGCTGCAAGGTGAGGTCAGCCGAGCCTTGCCCAACGTGCGCGTGCCAGCGTTGCTCATCTTTTCCAAGCAGGATCAAACCGTGCCGTACAAAAATTTGGCACTTATCCAAAACAGCCTGATCAATGCGCCGAGCGTCGAGACGCTCACTTTAGAACAATCCGACCATATTTTAACGAACGATGTGGAGTGCGAGACGGTCTTTGCGGCGGCGGAAGCATTCGTAAAGCGCGTTGCACAGCCCGAAAGAGCATAGGTGTTCAGCATGGCTGATGATAAGAAGAAACGCATACAGGTGCCGCCGCCGCCCGGCAATTTCGGCGCTCTTGAACGAGTTTGGGAACAGCTTCGGTTGGCGTGGCTGCTCTTTGGCGATAACCGCGTCAGCCTACTCCTAAAGGTGCTGCCCGTCTTGGCGATCACCTATGTGATCTCGCCGCTAGACCTGCTGCCTGCCATTCTATTTCGCCTGCTCGGCTTGATAGATGATATTGCGATCTTTGCGCTGGCAATCATGGTCTTTAACAGCTTTTCGCCTGAAGAAGCAGTGGTGGAACACTTGCGAAAGCTACGCTTTGGCGCGCAGTACAAGGTCAGCCGTGACGACGAAGGTATGATTATTGATGTGAAGGCAGAGCCTGTTGAGCCTGAGCGGGAAAGTGCCGCCGAGACAGACACGGAAGCCGGCGAAGACATGCCACCTACAGAGGCACAGCAAACACGGCAACACGGCAAGCACACCTAAGCGCACCGATCTGCGTGTGCTTTATCCCTAGCCCTTTCCCCACCACGTGAGGAAAGGGAACTAGACCGTGTGTAAAACCTGACAGGGCGCGCTGACTCGGTCACCGAATGCCAAAGTGCATTAATTGCCAAAGCGCACCGTAATGACGCCCGTCAGGCTTTGGCAGAAGCGCTCGCCATTCTGCAAGGGCATCACTTCCCAAGCATAATTGCCCAAGCCGCCGAACAGCGCACGCTCAAAGATGACTGTCGTCTCCTCCACGATGCCTACAAAATCATAACGGTTGCTGGGCGAGAGCAGCCACACATAATAGCCCTCGGCGCCGTCAACGGGCGACCATGTTACTTGGGCATCGGTGGCGCGGTCGGCGATGAGGGTTGTCGTAGGGTTGCTGCGTGTGAAGGTGTTGCACGCAGGGCTAAAGGTGCGGTCAGGGGCGATGGTTGGCGGCGCACCAACCAATGTTGCACTCAGCACGCCCAAACTTTCCGTGCGGCGGACAGCGGGCGTCAGGGTTGGGCGTAGGGTTGGCGCGGGTGGTTGTGTTGGCGCGGCGATGGGCGCTTCGGGCGTCCAAGTGGGTGGCAAAGTAGCAGCGCCGGGCGCGGAAATGCTCTCTGGGGTAGGCGTATCGGGCGGCGGCTGTGCCTCGCCACGCCCAACGGTTGGCAGGCTGCCGGGCGTCCAAGTGGGCGGCAGGGTCACCGTTGGGAAAGGTGTATTGCTCGGTGTGAAGGTTAGCGTTGGTGTTTGGGTGGGTTCAGGCGCGCTGCACGCCGCCAGCAGGACGCTAACCAATAACCACAGCAAAAAGTGCGTTTTTCGCATCATCTTCTTCTACCTTTCACGGCGCGCTGAGCGCCTCTGCGATAGCAAACAAAGCCCAGATCAGCACGGCGCTGCCGATGAGCGCGCCAACCAACACATACAGCGCGGCAGCCTTACCGATCTGTAAGGGCGTCTCGGCAAAGTCGAAGCCGACCAGCAACCGCCAGCCCAACCAGTAGAGCGCCAAGCCCAAGATTGCCACACCAATCAGGAGCGCGTTGGCAAGCCCTATATTGATTTGATCAGGGCGCGTGCGGAAGAACAGGTTAAAGAGGATCAATGCAATCACGGTGGTGGTGATCAGCGCGGTGAGCGCTGCCAACAAAATGCGCGTCCGTCGTGCGCGCTTGCTTAGCCAGTGGGCAGTGCGCTGTAGCACACCGCTGGGCAGTGCTTCCTGAATGGGTGGTGCCTTCGGCTTGCTCATGAGGGTTGCCCGTGCAAAATGCCGTTCAGCGGATAGTTGATCATGAAGGTGGCGGCGTTCTCGAAGTATTGGCGCATTTGGCTGTAGGCAGGCTCGGCGATGTGCGCTTCCTCAAGGGCTGCCAGCATCGCTGCCACCCATGCATCGCGCTCTGCCTGCCCGATGGCATAGGGCGCGTGGCGCATTCGCAAGCGTGGATGCCCACGTTCAGCGTTGTAATCAGCAGGTCCGCCGAAGTACTGGATCACGAACAGGCGCAAGCGGCGCTCTGCACCTGCCATATCGTGATCAGGGTAGAGCGGGCGCAAGATCGGATCGGTGCTGACGCGCTGATAGAAGGCGGCGATCAGGCGCTCGAAGGCGTCCGCGCCGATCAATTCATACACACTTTTCGCGCTGTGGTGGCTATCGGTCATCGGTCTGTATCTCTCGATAAATTTCTGAGCGCTATTATAGCCTGCCTCTGCCGATCCGTTCAATTTTGGGCGAAGGCGCGTCAATGGCGCTTGGGAACCTGCACAGCACAGACAAAATTTGATGCTTTTTGAATGATCATATTTTTTGTGGTGTGGTATACTTTCAAATGTTCTACGCAAAGCGAACAAGGTATATGCAGTAAAGATGGCAAGATCACTTAACAGACTATGGGCTAAGTTGCCGCCAACCAAGACCTCTTCTTACGAACTTGCCCAGCGCCGTGTTGCTTGCGGCGTCGCTTCAGATGTTTCCGAATTATATGTAGAGCTTACTCCTGAGCAGCGTGCAAACATTGAAAAGCTCACCAGTCAAGCGAATGCACGGAAGCGTGTGCCACCGTTGTGGCTTCAAATCAAGATAGGACGTATTGAATTACCATAAATTATAGTTTATAATAATACTTAATTCTTTTTAACAGAAAATCGAGACATTATGCCGCCTTGTAATCCTGATCCAATCATTCAGGACCTTGCACGTTTGATTGATGCAAGGATTTTCAACAATGTCACTTACAGGCTTGCCGAAGCAGAAGGTGACTGCGGTTTGATTATCACTGACAGGCACTGCGGCGAGATGTCTTTCACTGTGCAGGCGCACTCTCCCGCTGAATATGTTTTCACACTTCCTCTGAGCGATTCAATCCCAATAAACTGTCGCAGCCTCAGCAAAATGCGCGACCACATTCAATACTTTTGTACTGAACACTACTTGGTTTTTCAACCAGCGCAGCTTGATGAAAGCGTGCGCTTTGCCGGTGAACTTCTTGCCCGCTGGCACCGTGAGCCAACAGCACTCACACGCGAATTTACTATGGTTATCAACCACTTGCGAAGTATTTATTGCCCCCCTCACTATCGCTCACTTCAAAATAGCATCCTTGATTACTTGCAAGAATGCTAAAGGATAACACTATGGGGAAAACTATTTTTGTTAGCCATGCCAGCCATGACTCCGAGATGGCACAAATTTTGAAAGAGTCTATTGAAGCCACCTTTGTGAACAATGTAGCTGTCTTTGCCGCGTCTATTGACCTAGGCGAAAGCTGGCTGCCGCGTATTCAAGCAGAATTGGCAACCGCTGAAATCAGCCTGTTTCTGATGACGCCTAATTCGCTGGAGCGTCCTTGGGTCTGGTTCGAGATGGGCGCGGTGTGGCGCAGGCACGAAGCAGGCGAGATGCTGCTCATCCCTGTTTGCTATGATATTAGCGTTGAGCAACTGCCGCGCCCGCTTAGTGACACACAGGCAATACGCCTTGAACGCGCTGAGGATGTCCGCACGCTGCATACGCGCATTATAAATTTCCTAAAACCTTCGGTACAGGGCAAAATAACCTTGCAGCGCGCTAGGGCAGCCTTTAGAAGGCTAGGCGCAGCGTACAAACAACCCGTCGCTGCATCGCGCACACCGCTTCAAGATTACCAACAAGCCGTTTTAGAGGCATTAACGCGCCTTGCTCAGCAAGGAAGCCTTCCCGTACAAGCCTTTAATATCTTTGAACAATACGGCGCAATTGATCTGCAAACCATGATGGCTCTGCAAGACAAAACATTTACCGCATTGAGGGGCAAAAATAAATCTTAAGTTGAATTTGCGCTTGCAAAAGTTTCTTGCCACCAACGTAGCACATCCACTTGATGGATCACACCAACGGGACGCAGCGCGTTCAAAACCACAATGGCATGTAGGTTGTTGCGGCTCATCTGCTCTACAGCATCTAGCATCAAGCTGTCTTCTGCTAACGCCACCAAACGTTGGCGTGGTGTCATCAAGCGTGCCACATTTACCTGCAATAGGCGTTGTTCGCCGCGAGACATCTCACGCAAAATATCGGTTGCTGTCAACAAGCCTTCAATCGTATCTGACAACAGATCAGTAACCACCAGCACACGCGAATGTGCTTGCAGCATCTTCTGAATAGCCTCTGCCAGCATAACATCTGGTTGCGTTTCCACTACTGATGACATATAGTCACGCACAAGGGATGGCATAGCAACCTCCAACAACTGCTCGCCTTTCACACATTATACAGTACAATAATGCCCTGTTGAACTGGCTGCCAAGAGGAACCCACATGTTCGACGCCTACGGCATTCATCTCGGACCGCTCTACATCCGCTTCTACGCCCTGCTCTTGATCGGCGGCATGGTGGCGGCTGCCTACCTGACGGTGCGCCGTGCGCCGCGCTTCGGGCTTGATCCCAAATATGTGTGGGATGGGCTGACGTGGGCGATTATTCCCGGCTTGATCGGCGCACGGCTCTACCACGTCCTCACGCCTTCGCCTGCCAGCGGGCTGACCACGCAATACTACCTTGAGAATCCGCTGCAAATCCTCGCCATTTGGAACGGCGGCTTGGGCATTTATGGCGCAATTGTCGGCGGCGTGTTGGGCATTTGGCTCTATGCGCGGCGGCACAGGCAGCCGCTGCTGCGCTGGCTCGATCTGATTGCGCCGGCGATGGCAGTTGGGCAAGCAATCGGGCGCTGGGGCAACTTCGTCAATCAAGAACTCTACGGCGCACCAAGCGATCTGCCATGGGCAGTCTACATTGATGTGGCAAACCGCCTGCCTGCCTATGCTGCCTTCGAGCGCTTTCATCCGCTGTTCCTCTACGAATCGCTGTGGATGCTCGGCACTGCGTTGATCTTGATGGGCTTGGCATGGCGTTGGCGTGATCGGGGACGGCAGGGCGACATCCTGCTGCTATATATCGCATCCTACGCCATCATCCGCTTCCTGCTGGATTTTCTGCGGCTGGATAGCCATACCCTCCAGGGCATTCAAGGGCTTCCGACACTCACCACTGCACAGATCGTCTCGTTGGTGGCGGTTGGCATCGCTTTTAGCTTGTTAGGGTTGAATCGTCGGCGTGCGGCAGCAAGGGAAGCGATCCATGAGCGCTAAGGCGCGTGAACGTGCGAATTCTCCTCCAAAGGCAGGGAGAGGCTTGCCAGACTACCTCTGATTCCCTTTCCCTGCCTGCGGGAAAGAGCTAGTGGCTGACCATTCACCACGCCCACCAGACCACCACCTACAGATTTTTGAGCAGGTGTGCTACACTATATGTTCAAGAATTCACGGACGGTGCATTTGCACGCCAGCTTGTATTGCTACCAGACACACTTATCACTATCGGAGGCTATATTCGCTTATGGCATCGTATCCGGGCATCCCAGATATTGTCATTGGACGCTTGCCAATTTATCTGCGCGCCTTGAACCAACTGGTGCAGCAGGGCAAAACGATCACGTCTTCCCACGAACTTGGGCAGCGCTTGGGCATTAGCTCGGCACAGATACGCAAAGACCTCTCGCACTTTGGTGAGTTTGGCAAGCAAGGCACAGGCTATCAGATCAGCCATTTGCAGGCGCAGCTTAAGCAGATTTTGCAGGTAGACCGCGAATGGCAGATGGTGGTGGTAGGCGCGGGCGACCTAGGGCGTGCCATCGCGCATTATCGCGGCTTCGTCTCACGTGGGTTCCGCGTGGCAGCCGCCTTTGATAGCGATCCATCCCGCTTGGGCAAAAGCGGCGATGTTGAGGTGCTGCACACCAGCCAAATGAGCGCGTTCATCAGCCAGCACCGCATTAAGATCGCCATGCTGGCGGTGCCTGCCGAACATGCTCAGGCAGTCTGCGATCAGTTGGTGGCAGCAGGCATCCGCGCCATCCTGAACTATGCGCCGATCACGCTCAGCGTGCCGAATGAGGTGCATGTGCAGTACATTGATCCTGTGATGCACCTGCAACGCATGACCTATTACTTAGAGTAGCTAATGCCCTCGATGCGCCGCCGCAGTGCTGCATCCTCAAGCGCACGCCCGGCCCCAACCGCCGTACACACAATCGGATCGTCAGCGCGGTAGGCAGGCACGCCGATCTGCCGCGTGATGTACTCATCAATGCCGCGCAGCAGTGCGCCGCCACCCGTGATCATCGCCCCACGATCAATAATATCAGAGGCGAGTTCGGGTGGTGTGCGCTCCAGCACAGCTTTTGCCACGCCAGCAATATTGGTGAGCGGATCGGCAATCGCCTCCACAATTTCGCCCGTGCTGATGCTGATCGTGCGCGGCAAGCCCGTCACCTGATCGCGCCCTTGCACCTCCATCGCCAAATCTTCGGGCAGTGGCACAGCCGCACCGATTTGAATCTTGATCGATTCTGCTGTTGGCTGACCGATAATCAGGCTATATTTGCGGCGCACATAGTTCATGATCGCCTCGTCAAGGCGCAAGCCACCAACGCGGACGCTTTCAGCCACCACAATACCGTTCATAGCGATCACAGCTGCCTCGCTGGCACCGCCGCCAATATTGAGGATCATGTTGCCGGCAGGTGTGCGGACGGGCAAGCCGGCGCCAATAGCAGATGCCAGCGATTCGTGGATCAGGACTGCCTCACGTGCGCCTGCCTGAATGGCTGCTTCATGCACGGCGCGCCGTTCAACGCTGTTTGCGCCATACGGCACACTGATCATCACTTGCGAGCCGCCGAATAAGCGCAGCCTGCCGCCGATTTTCTGGAAGAAGTGGCGCAGCATTGCCTCAGTTACTTCATAATCAGCAATCACACCTTCGCGCAGCGGACGCACTACCTCAATATGTTCGGGATGGCGACCGTACATATCCCGTGCTTCTTGCCCAATGGCAACAATGCGCTCTTCTTCGATGGTCAAGGCAACCATCGAAGGCTCTTGCAGCAAAATTTGCCCGTTGCCATAGATGATGACGTTGACCGTACCAAGATCAACGCCTAATTTACGATTGAATAATCCCATGCAGCCTATCTCTGAATAGTGTGCGACACAGGTTGGCGCACTTTTGGGCGCGCAGTCAACCTACCTATCATAGCCGATTCTGGCAGCGGCGGCAATTGCGAACCCTTCCGACAAGCACACGCCGTGATATGTACGGCTCACGGCGCGTCTATAGAGTGAGCAATGGGTTGGACAGGAGACAGGTTTATGACGATGCCACAAGTGTTGCAACAGATCGTCACCAGCGTGATGGCATGGGAAGGCATTTCGCAAGCACCGCACCGTTTCGGCGGCACTGAATTTCGGATCGGCAAGGTGGAAATTGGGCATATCCATCGGCACGGTATGGTAGATATTCCCTTCACACGCGCCATCCGCGATCAGCTCTTGGAAGAAGGGCGTGCCGTGCCGCACCATCTGCTGCCGAAAAGCGGCTGGATTACCTTTTACATCCGTGAAGCGGCGGACGCAGAACGCGCCCTGTGGCTGTTCCGCGTCTCGTACCTGCACAAGGCTTCTCGACGTGCGCCCGAACTGGCAGCCGCAGCCAACATTGAGATGAGCGCAGCCTTGGCGCAGCTTGTGCTGAAGCACTAATGCAGCCTAATCGCTCGCCACCACTTCCAAGCTCTGATCGGTGGCGAGCGCTTGCTGTCCGCCGACCGTCACCGAGAGCGTGCCAGCAAAGATCAGCGTGCAGCCTGCCAAGCCTAGCAAGGTCAGCACCTCGTCGAGGAACAGCACGCCGAACAGCACCGCAAAAGGTGACTCTAAGGCGAAGATCAGCGCGGCATCGCTTGGCGGTAAAATGCGCTGCGCCCACACCTGCACCATCAGACCGAAGGCTGTTGCCAAAAGCCCTGTGAAGATCGCTACCAACAGCACCTTGATGGGCAGCGCAACAGGCAGCGGATCGGCAAAAGGTGCGAGCGCCGTGCAAAGCTCGGCATCACAGCCGCGCACCGCCGCCATAATCGGCAGCAGAATGCCACACAAGACGGCAACGGTCAGCGCTTGGGCAAGCGCCAAAAAACGCCAGTCAGCGCTGCGTGGCATCTTCCCAATGGCAAGGATGTGCGCGGCATAGGCGAAGGCACAAATGATCGCCAGCAGGTCGCCAAGCAGCGTGCCGCCGGGCGCGTAGCCAAGCAACACCATGCCGACGAGCGCCAAGCTGCCGCCTAACAACACGCGGCGCTCTATGGGCTGGCGCAGCACCACCAAGCCCAAGAATGGCACAAAGATAACATACAAACCAGTGATGAAGCCCGCCCGTCCGGCATCTACCGTGCGAAGGGCAAAGGTCTGGAAGATATAGCCGGCTGTGAACAACACACCCGCGCCAATGCCCCACGCCCACTCGCGGCGTGTGGGCAGCGCACCGCGCCGCCGCATGGCGATGAGCGCGAACGGCAGCAGAAAGAGCGCTGCAATCGTGAAGCGCAGCGTCAGAAAGGCCAGCACGGGAAAGGTCTGGGTAGCATCCTTGATCATGAAGAAGGTTGATCCCCAAATGGCGGCAACGCTCAGCAGCGCGCCATCTGCCAGCCAGCGTTCGCGCTTGCGTTGGCGCAGGCGCAGCATCAGCGTGGTGCGAAAGGTTTTTGTGGTCATCTTGCTCTTTATCTGTTTGGGAAGGGCAGTGTCTGAGCGCCTATTTTAGCATAAGTGGGCGCCTTTTGGTGATCGCCAGGCTTTCACAGAAGGACAGTTCAAGGTATAGCTGCGAGGAAGCACTTTCCCTAGCCCTTTCCTCGCAGGCAGGGAAAGGGAAGCAGAGATGATCGGGGACGTTTCGCCTTACCTGTGGAGCGGGCTTTAGGGTGGGGATACGTCCCTCGGTAGCCCAGTGCGTGCCTGACTTGTCCCTAAATCCCGAAAGCGCTATGCTTATTCCATAGAAATGCTGTGCCGCTTGGGAGCGCGTTAATGCCGAACGAACGTATTCTTGTCGTTGATGACTCTGCACCGATCCGTGAATTTATTGCCCATACCGTGTTGGCAAACGAAGGTTACGACGTGCTGACGGCTGCCGACGGCAAAGAGGGCTTGGTGCTTGCCCAAGACTTGCAGCCTGATCTGATCCTGACCGACTATATGATGCCACACTTGAACGGCTTGGAGATGATCGAGGCACTGCACGCGGCAAACATCAGCGCGCCGATCATCCTGATGACGGCAGAAGGCTCTGAGGCGTTGGCTGTGCGCGCCTTACGCAGCGGCGTCTACGACTATTTGATCAAACCGATCACAGCTGATGCACTCATCAACGCCGTGCGCGAAGCACTTCGCCGCCACTGGAAAGATCAAATCAAAGAGCGCGTGCCAGCCCACCTGCTTGAATCTAACCGTCGCCTTGAAAAGCGCCTGCGCGAACTCAGCACCTTGATGAACATCGGCACCAGTGTGACCGCCATGCTGGATTTGCAGCAGGTGCTGAACAGCGTGGTCGAGGCAGCCGTGAACGTCAGCGGTGCCGAAGAAGGCAGCCTGATGCTGGTGGATGAGCAAAGCGGCGAACTCTATGTGCGCGCTGCCAAGAACTTTGATCAACAAACCGTGCATACGCTGCGCTTGCCCGTGCAGGATAGCCTTGCCGGTCAGGTCGTCCGCACCGGCGAGACGTTGGTCGTTGGTGGTAATGATGATAAGGTCAAGATCAAGACCAAGTTTTTGGTCAAGGGCATTGTGTATGTGCCGTTGCGTGCGCCCAACAAAGTGATCGGCGTGCTGAGCGTGGATAATCGCGCTGAGGCGCGCTCTTTTGAGCCGCACGATGTGCAAGTCCTCTCGCTGCTGGCAGATTTTGCCGCTGTTGCTGTGCAAAATGCGCGCCTGTATGCCGAGATGATCCGCGAGCGCGATACGTTGGATGCCATCCTGCACGATACCGATGATTACGTGATCGTGGTTGACTCGAACGACTGCATTTTGTTCTGCAACGCCACAGCGCGCAACGCCTTCAACATCACGCGCACCGACTTCATCGGGCAGCCGCTGCAGACGGTCATCAGCCATCCGGAAGTGTTGGCGCTCTTTGCCAAAGAAGCGCTCAGCGGACGTGGTAGGCGCAGCGAGATCACGCTCGGCGGCGAGAAGTTCCTCAACGCGCAGCTCACCATCATCGAGAGCGTTGGGCGCGCCGCCGTGATGCAGGATATTACGCATCTGAAACAGCTAGACCGCGCCAAGAGCGACTTTGTGGCAGCCGTTGCCCACGATCTGCGCTCACCACTGACTGCCGTGCTTGGCTATTCCGAACTCTTGGTGCGCGCCGGCACGCTCAACGAGCAGCAAACGCGCTTTGTTGAGCAGATCACGGCAAGCGTTCACTCGATCACTGCCCTTATCACTGAATTATTAGAACTTAGCCGCATTGAAGCAGGCTTCAATGTTGATCTTGAGCCTGTCGCCATGGAGCGCATTGTACGCAAGGCAGTGGATGGCTTGCAGCACCAAAAAACACAGCGCGGGCATACCCTTACCCTAGATGTCGCGCCGAGCCTGCCAACCTTAGTCGGCAATCCGCTGCGCCTTCAGCAAATGGTGGCAAATTTGGTCGGCAATGCCATCAAATACACGCCCAACAGCGGCAACATCAAGGTCAGCCTGTGGCGCGATTCAGATAACATCGTCTTTCAAGTCTCAGATAGCGGCATCGGCATTCCCGCCGAAGATCAGCCGTATGTGTTCGATAAATTCTTCCGTTCTGAGCGTGCCGCCAGCGAGTTCGACGGCACAGGATTGGGACTTTCCATTGTGAAGGGCGTCGTTGATCAGCATCAAGGGCGCATCTGGCTGGAAAGCCGCGAAGGAATCGGCACAACCTTCACGGTGGTGCTGCCGCTCTCCCCCACCAACCCCGATCCTGACCCAACGCGCCCGCGCCGCACCGGCAGCTTGCTAACATCCTAACCATGAGTCATCCCATTCGCCCTGACGGCAACGATGATCCACGCGCCAAGCCTGATCGCTCTGTATGGATGGTGGTGGCAAACGCCAGCTACCTAGAGGCAACTATCATCAGCGGCAGGCTGGCAAGTTTTGGCATTCCCAGTTACATCCACCGCGAGTCCGTCGGCATGATCTTGGGCTTGTCCATCGGTTTGGGCGATGCTCAGGTGGTGGTGCCAGAAGCATATTATGAGGCGGCACTATTAGTGCTTGATCCCGATGGTGAGGCAGCGCGCTTAAATGACGGTCTGCCAGATGAGGATTTTTACGAAGATGACGACGACAACAGCGATGACCAATGAAACGCTGACCGCAATTGACGGCATTCGCGTAGGACATGCCACTGATACACAGGCAATCACTGGCTGCACCGTGATTTTATGCCCACCCCAGACCGTTGGCGGTGTAGATCAGCGCGGCAGCGCGCCCGGCACCCGCGAAACGGACTTGCTGCGTCCGTCCAAACTTGTGCAGCACGTCCATGCGGTGGTGTTGGCGGGTGGCAGCGCTTACGGCTTGGCAGCCGCCGATGGCGTGATGCGCTACCTTGAAGAAGGTGGCATCGGCTACCCAACGGCGGGCGGCGTCGTGCCGATTGTGCCAGCCGCCATCCTGTTCGATCTGGATATTGGGCGCTCGGATCGGCGTCCCGACGCGGCGATGGGCTATGCAGCCTGCCAAGCGGCAAGTGCCGCGCCTGTGCCACAAGGCAGCCTTGGTGCAGGCACTGGTGCGGTCATCAGCCGCTTGATGGGCTTGCCAAACGCCACGAAGGGCGGCATTGGCAGCGCGGCAGTCCATTTGGGCAACGGTTTGATTGTAGCGGCGCTGATCGCGGTGAACACCGTGGGCGATGTGCTGGATGAGCAGGGCAACATCATCGCCGGCGCGCACCAGAATGGGCAGTTTTTTGGCGCGCTGAACCTGCTGCGGATGCAGAACAGCACGCCGCCGACCACCAACACCGTGATCGGCGTGGTGGCGACCAACGCACGCCTGAGCAAAGAAGACGCCAACTACGTTGCCTCTGCCGCGCAGGACGGCTTGGCGCAGGCAATCCGTCCTGCACACACGCCCTTCGATGGTGATACGATCTTTGCCTTGGCAACCGGTCAGGTGGAAGCTGCCGCCATGACGGTGAGCGCCTTTGCCGCCGAAGTGACTGCTGCCGCTATTCGGAATGCGGTGCGGCAGGCGGAGTCCTTAGGCGGCGTGCCTGCCTTGCGCGATCTGACCTGAGAGATTAGGCATGTCTGCTATAATGAACCTATCAACGCAAATAGGCGGCACGGCAAAACAAGTGGGGAGAAAAGGCAAGGACCGACCGACAAATCACCTTGACGCTCCCTGCGGAATTGGTTGAACAGGCAGACCGCCTGCAACTTTCTCTGGAGCAGATGCTGCGCGAGGCACTGGAACAGGCAAAAGAAAGCACGCATCGCACGGGCAGCCCGTAACAGCCGCAGCGTTCTTGGTGCAATTAGATGAATGATCATCCCTGTGCCGCTGACCGTTCTGCGCTATACTCTGCCCATCAACTAGATTTTTTGCCGCCTTCTAACACGGGAGAGAAATCACCATGCCTGACCGAGTCGCTTTATATTTACAGGATGCCCATGAACTGCCGGAGGCAATCGGCTATGTGCAGTATGCTGAGGCAAACGGCTTTGAGGCAGTTTGGCAGGCAGAGAGCCGCCTTGTGCGCGATGCCGTCGTGCCGATGGCTGCCTTTGCCGCCACCACGCGCAAGATCAAGGTTGGCTCCGGCGTCATTAATAACTGGACGCGCAACGCCGCTTTGATCGCCTCCACCTTCCTGACGCTGGACGATCTTGCGCCGAATCGGATCATTTTGGGCATTGGCGCCTGGTGGGATCCGTTGGCGGCAAACGTCGGCATCAAGCGCGAGAAGCCGCTGCTTGCCATGCGCGAAGTGGTCACGGTGGTGCGCGATCTGCTGGCGATGAAGCGCGTCACCTTTCAGGGTGAGCATGTGCAGGTGAACGGCATTGAGCTAGATATTGTTCACGGACGGCGCGAGCCGCGCAACGTGCCGATCTACATCGGCGCCACTGGCATGAAGATGATGGCGCTGACGGGCGAAATCGCCGACGGCGCGCTGCTGAACTACCTCGTTTCGCCTTCCTACAACGCAGAGGCAATGGCAGCCTTAGAGCAGGGCGCTAAAGTGGCAAGGCGCAGCGTGGACAGCATTGATCGTCCGCAATTGGTGGTTGCCAGCGTGGACCGTGACCGCAAAAAGGCGCTCGACGGCGCTCGCAAGCTGGTGACGCAGTATCTAGGGCAGCAACCGCACATTATGAAGGCAAGCGGCGTTAGCCAAGAACTGCTTGACGAAATTTCCCAAGTGCTGACGTGGCCCGCCACCGAAGAACAGATCGAACAGGCGATGGCACTTGTGCCAGATGACGTGGTGCAGCTCATCACTGCCAGCGGCACGCCCGAAGAAGTGCGCGCCAAAGTCCGCGAATATGTCGCATCGGGCTGCACTTGCCCGGTGTTATATCCGCTTGGCGATGATGTTAAGCTGATGATAGACACCTTTGCCAACGGCTATTCACACTAAAATCAACCATTCAGGAGTTCACATGAAGTCTGCTTTTACCTCTGGCACGCTGGAGCGCGTTGGCGCGCCCGATGCCCTACAGCCCAACTCGCGCCATTGTTTCGCCTGCGGAGTCGAAAATGCGGATGGCTTGCGCCTGCGCTTCTTTAACGATGGCAGCACCGCTTGCCGCGCCGAAGTGGTGCTGCACGATCCACATCAGGGCTATCCGGGCATCGCGCATGGCGGCGTGGTGACTGCCATTTTGGATGAAGCGCTCACCCGTGCCGCACTCGCGAGCGATTTCACACGGCTGATGTATACAGCCCGCATTGAGGTGCGCTTTCGCCAGCCGGTGCCGCTGCACACCAAGCTCACTGTGCGCGGGCGCGTGGAGAAAGATCGCGGGCGGATTGTGACTTCGACCGCCGAGATTATCCTTCCCAACGGGACGGTGGCGGCTGAGGCAAACGGGACAATGGTCGCTGTGCCAGAGCAGGCATTGAAGGAAATGGATACACCGGAAGCAGGTTGGCAGGTCTACCCACTGGACGATGACGCACCTGCACCGCATGAGCCTGCACAGGGCGCATGAACATCCTAGCGCGTGGCAAGGCGGCAATCAGCCACATTGCACCTCGCATTGGTGCTGAGCTTCTGATTGTCGCGCTGCTGCTTGTGGTTCAGGCGTTCGTCGGTGCATCGCTGCGGGCAACCGAAAGCGATACGCTGATCCTGCCGCTGGATGATGCTTACATCCACTTTCAGTATGCGCGGGCGTTGGCAGAAGGGCATCCCTTCCGCTACAACGCCGATCAGCCGCCGACCAGCGGCGCCACCAGCCTGTTGTATCCGCCGCTGTTGGCAGTCGGCTATCGGCTTGGCTTTACGGGCGAGGCACTGAGTTGGTGGGCGCTCATGCTTGGCGTGCTGGCGTGGTATGGTTCGGCGCGGCTGATCCTACGCTTGGTAGAGGCAACCAACGCGCCCTACGCCAAATGGTTTGGCTTGGCAACGGCGCTGCTGTTCATCCTGCATGGCTCACTGGCGTGGGCGTTCCTCTCCGGCATGGAGACGGGGTTGTTCATCTACGCCATGCTGCTGACGCTGTGGCATGTGCGCGGTGAGCATGTCCGTGCGGCGCTGCTGGCAGGCACATTCACCGCGTTGATCCGCCCTGAGGGCGCCGTGATTGGCATCGGTGCGGCGCTCTATGTGTTAGCTGGGCAACGCCGCGCCGAATTGTGGCGCACCTTGCCCTACTACGCGCTGCTGGCAGCAGGCATTTTGGCGCAACCACTGCTCAACCTTGCCCTGACAGGCTCGCCAAGCGGCAGCGGAATGCAGGCGAAAAGCTATCTGTACAACGTGCCAGCCGATTTCAACGCCCTGCTGAGCGACGTGCTGAACACGGCGGCGCGCCTTTGGGTAGAGTTATTTACCGACGCCAATCTGTACCTGACGCTGCCATTTGCGCTTCTTGCGCTGCCCTTGATGGTCTATGCCGTATGGACTGCCTTCCAACGCCAGCGGCACATCAGCCAGTTGATCGGCGTGTGGCTGCTAGGGCTAACGGCGATCACAGCGTTGGTGGAAACTGCCTTTTGGCAGTTCAAACGCTACCAGCAGCCGCTGATTGCCTTGTTGATTGTGCTATTCGGCTATACCGCTGTTGGCATACAGCACTTGCCGCAGCGGCGCCCTGTATGGTTTACGGCGGGCAGCCTTATCTGTTTCATCGCGGCACTCTTGCTGAACCTGAACACATGGGTGCGCCTTTACGCCGAAAATGCACGGGAAGTTGCCTTCAGCCAAATGGCGTTGGCGCGGGCAGTTGCCACCTTGCCGCCGGAGGCAATCGTTGGTGTGCATGATATTGGCGTGGTACGCTATGTGGGCAACCGCACCACTTATGATGTGGTCGGCTTGACGACGCCCAAAGCAGCGGCAGCCTGGCGGCATGGCGCAGGCGCCGTCTTTGAGGCGATGTATGCCAGCCCGTGGCGTCCCGATTATTTCGCCATTTATCCTGATGCACGCGGACTCACCTATTTTGAGCAGAGCGGCGTCTTTGGCGAAAGGCTGGATAGCTTCCCGTCCACCTATCCGCTGATCAACGCCGCCTCTGCCACCGAAAGCGGACAATTCCTCTACCGCGCCGACTGGACGTATGCCGCCTATGCCGCGCTGCCGCACCAACCGAGTACGCTTGCCGCCCTAGCCAATTTCATCCTGATAGACAACCTGAATGTGGCAGATTTGGCGAGCGAAGCAGCGCACAACTATGCCTGGTGGCAGTCGGTGCAGCGCTTTGGCTTCCCGACCGAACTCTACACGCTGGACTATGTGGCGTGCGCGCCACCGAATGCTGTCAACACGGACTGCCGCGTCTCGGACGGCGGACGCCTGTTGACGGGCGGTGAGCGTTTCACGGTTCAGGTAGCAACCGAGCGCGATCTGCTGTGGGTAATGCGCGTCCATGCCCAATATGCGGTAAGTTTGCGCTTATACGCCGATGATCAGCCGTTAGGCGTGCGCGTTGTGCCAGAAATTCAGGGCAGGTGGCTGGAGATCAGCACCTTAGTGCCGCGTGCGCTGATCTCACGCCCATCCCTGATGCTGCGCGTTGAGGTGGAAGGTGTGCAGGACTCAGGCTTCTATATGCCCTACTACCATTGGTTCTATCAGGGCGATTATCAGGCAGAGGCTGAAGGCGACTCCTTGGCAACGTTTGCCGAATCGGTAGCGCTGCGCGAGGCGAAGACAACCTATGATGGGGAAGCACGGGCGCTCAGGCTGGATTTAGCGTGGTCGCTGCTGGCAGAGTCACCCTTTGATGCGGTGGTCTTCATGCACATTTATGATGAGGCGGGCGTTTTGATCGAGGCAGCACAGCGCGATCAGCGTATGGGCGACGGCACGTTGCCGCCTGCCAACTGGCTGCCACGCCGACTCTACCGCGAACGCCACACGCTCCAACTGCCGCCGGATCTGCCATCAGGCAATTACCGCGTGGCAGTTGGCTTGTACGATCCGCGCAGCCTGACGCGCTACGCGGCACACGGCGAGGCAGCGGACGCCGATCAGCGTGTTTTTATTGGCACGTTCAGCGTCCGCTGAGCAAAGGCATTTGGCTACGGCACTTCCCAACCGCCTGCCACAGGCATCACATGCCCCGTGACGAACGACGCACCGTCCGAGAGCAGCCATAGGATCGCGCTGGCTGCCTCTGGTGGCTCGCCAATGCGCCCGATTGGGTGAAAGGTTGCCATGTACGCCTCAGCTTCGGGCGTGCCGCCGGAGAAATCCATAAACATCGGCGTGCGGATAGAGCCGGGCGCAATAACGTTGACGCGGATATTCTGCTTGGCATATTCCAAGGCGGCAACTTTGGTCAGCATAATCATGCCTGCTTTGCTGCTGGCATACGCAGGCAAGCCAGGGAAGGCGATTACACCGATCACAGAGGCAACATTCACGATGGCGCCGCCGCCAACCTTCAGCATCTCTGGGATGACGTATTTCATGCAGTGCCATGCGCCGTTGATGTTGGTGGTCACAACGGTGTTGAAGTCTTCTTCCGTAGCGTCTACCGTGTTGGCTACGGGTCCAACAGCGCCGGCGCTGTTCACAAGGTAGTTCACCTGCCCGTAGGCATCCACTGCTTGGCGCACCAACGCCGCGACAGAAGCGCTTTGGGTGATGTCCACCTGCACAAAGATCGCCTCGCCGCCTTTTGCCTGAATCTGGGCAACGGTTGCCTGCCCTTTGGCAAGGTCACGCCCGGCAACGACCACCTTGGCGCCATCCGCGGCGAGTTGATAGGCGGTCTCTTGCCCAATGCCAGAATTGCCACCCGTGACGATGGCAACTTTGCCTGAGAATTGTCCCATATACCTAATCCTTCGGTGTTGCGCTTGAACAGGGATGATCCTATACCAAATTCTTACATTTTCACAGTTTTGCCTAGCGTCGGGAGTGGTGGGTTGTCCGTGGGTCATTGAACCTTAGCCCTAGCTCCTTCCTCGCTGGCAGGCAAGGGAAATTCGGAAAGCGTATGCAGTCCTGTTCTGTGGGCGATTCGCACAGGTTTGGCAGCACATACCCTGATCATGACCACTTCCGAGACTCTGCTTCAATGTACGGACAAATTGTGGGTATGATAAGGATAGCGGAGAGCGCAAACAGGGTGTGAAATGCGTCTATTGGGCATTAGTTTGTTATGTAGTGCGCTGTTGGCGGTGAGCATCTTCACAGCACGGCGCTTTGGTGCGCAAACGCCTGATTCGGCGGCATTGGCGTTTATCAGAGGGCTGTTTCAGCCAGCGTGCGCCTTGCCTGATTGCTGGCACGACATCCGCTTTAGCTCTACAACACTGCGTGAGGCGGTGGCGCTGCTAGAGGCTGATCCTGCCCTGCGTGTTGAGGTGCTACGCAGCCGCAGCTATGGCACATGGGTGGTGCGTAGTTACCGCCAAACACCACCCTATGGTTTGGAGATCGGCTTTAGCGGCTACCCTGATGCGCCCTTGACGGTCACTGCCTTGTGGATGCACTTTCCTAGCGATGTTTTGTATGTCGGCGAGGTGATCGCCGCCTTTGGCGCGCCTGAATGGGCATGGCTGTGCGCGCCGAACATGCCAATCAATGCGCTCTATCGGCTTGGTGTGCTGCGCTTTGCCGCACCAACCAGCCACGACGGACGCCTAACGCCTTACGCACCGCTCCGCGAGCTAGAGATCAGCCTCTATATGCGCCGCGATGAGCCAGTGTGGCAAGGTTTCACCTATCGCGCCCGCCAAACTGCTTTTGCCCAACGCCTCTGCCGCTGAAGCCGCCTGACGTAAATTTGTGCAATTTGTCACACGGAAATGCTGACAGGCATCACCTGATAAAAAAGCCTATGCGATCTACGCTTTCTCCATAATCCGATGTTATACAGACTCGGTACTATTGGAGGTCATGCGTGGACGCTCTATCCCTAGCACGGCTGCAATTCGCCGTCACAACTGTTTATCACTTCTTCTTTGTGCCGCTCACCATTGGGCTTTCGATTTTGGTTGCCGTGATGCAGACGATTTACTATCGCACGGGCAACGAACTCTACAAGCGCATGGCGAAATTCTGGGGCAAGTTGTTCATCATCAACTTTGCGCTCGGCGTCGTCACGGGCATTGTGCAAGAATTCCAGTTCGGCATGAACTGGTCGGAATATGCACGCTTCACTGGCGATATTTTCGGCGCACCGCTGGCAATCGAAGCACTTCTGGCGTTTTTTATTGAATCCACTTTCTTGGGCGTTTGGATTTTTGGCTGGGATCGGCTCAAGAAAGGCGTGCATCTTGCCTCGATTTGGCTCGTTGCGCTTGCCTCGAATATCTCGGCATTGTGGATTTTGATCGCCAACTCGTTCATGCAAGAGCCTGTTGGCTATGCGCTCAAAACCGTCACTTTGCCCGATGGCAGCGAGACGCAGCGCGTGGTCATGACCGACTTTTTCGCCCTACTAACTAACCCGAACGTCTGGGTGCAGTTTCCGCACGTCTTTTTTGCAGGCTTGCTAACGGCAGCCTTCTTCATGATGGGCATCAGTGGCTGGCACTTGTGGCGGCGCACCAAGAATCATGAATTCTTCATGCGTTCCTTCCATATTGGCGTGGTGGTGGCAGCCGTTGCTGGCATCATGGTCGCTTTGAATGGGCATTCTCAAGCACAGCACATGATCAAGAGCCAGCCTATGAAGATGGCAGCCGCAGAGGCGCTCTGGGATAGTGAAGACCCTGCCTCGTTCTCGATCTTCACCATTGGCGATGAACCCGGTCGGCGCGATGTGTTCGCTATTCGCATCCCTGCCCTGCTCAGCATCCTCGCCTACAACGTGCCGGATGGCGAAGTGAAGGGCATTAACCAGCTTCAGAAAGAGTATGAAGAAAAGTACGGACCTGGCGACTATGTGCCGCCGGTTGCCTTCACCTACTGGACGTTCCGTGCCATGGTTGGCGGCGGCGTGCTGATGATTGTGATCGCGTGGTTTGCGCTGTTCCGCGTGATGCAGCAGCGCTTGGAGCATACGCGCTGGCTGCTGCGGATTTTGCCGTATGCCATTGTGCTGCCCTATGCCTCTAACACCTCCGGCTGGCTGATGACCGAAGTGGGACGGCAGCCGTGGATCGTCTTTGGGTTGCAACAAACGGCTGATGCCGTTTCGCCAAACGTGACGGCAGAGATGGTGCTGCTCTCGTTGGTGCTGTTCACCACCATTTACGGCGTGCTGATGGCAGTGGATATTTTCCTGCTCAATAAGTTTGCCAAAGATGAAACGCAGCTGGAAGGCGGCATTTTACCCGAACCCAGCAGCGAACCTGAAGTAGCCGTTAGTTTCTAGGCAGCCTGAAAGGTTTAAGGTGGTATATCATGAACTTCGACTTGAACAGCCTCTGGTTTGTGCTGATAGCAATCTTATTCGTCGGCTTCTTCGTGTTGGAAGGCTTTGATTATGGCGTGGGCATTCTGCTGCCCTTCTTAGGGCGCGATGACCGCGAACGGCGCATGATCATCAACACCATCGGACCGCACTGGGACGGCAACGAAGTATGGATGATCACGGCGGGTGGCGCGATCTTCGCCGCTTTTCCGCAGTGGTATGCAACCATGTTCAGTGGCTTCTACCTTGCTCTGGTGGTGATGTTGGTGGCGCTCATCGTGCGCGGCGTGGCGTTCGAGTTCCGCAGCAAGCACGATAATCCGCGTTGGCGTGCCGTGTGGGACGGCGCAATTTTCTTTGGCAGCCTGATCCCGGCGATTTTGTGGGGCGTGGCGCTCAGCAACATTGCTCGCGGCGTGCCAATTGGCGGCAGCATGATGTTTGAAGGCACTTTCTTCGATCTGGTTAGCCCATACTCGCTGCTGGCAGGCGTGGCAAGCCTGCTGATCTTCACGCTGCACGGCGCGATCTTCCTTAACCTGAAAAGCGGCGGCGCGGTTGCCGAGCGCGCCTTAGCGGCTGCTAAACGGCTGTGGCTGCCTGCCATCCTCATCATTGGCGGCTTTGTGGTGTGGAGCTACGCCAGCACCGATATTTTCACGCGCTTAGGCGTTAATCCGGGCATCCCGCCCATTGTCGCCGTCCTCGCCATGCTCTCGATTGGCTTCTTCATCCGCGAAAGGCAGATGGGCTGGGCGTTCATCGCCTCAATGGTTGCCATTGCGCTCTCGGTAGTGACGGTTTTCAGCGGCTTGTATCCGCGTGTGCTGCCCTCCAGCATCAGTGCCGATTTCAGCCTGACGATCTACAACGCCGCCGCCAGCGACTATACGCTCACCATCATGAGCATCGTGGCAATTTTGCTGGTGCCGGTGGTGTTGGGTTACCAAGCGTGGAGCTACTGGGTGTTCCGTAAGCGTATTGAGCGTATGGATCACCTCGAATACTGAGAAAACACACGCTCCCTAAAAGTGTTTCAGCAGGCTGCACCGAGTCACTTCGGTGCAGTTTGCGTTTGGCGTAAAGTTCACCTAACGCTGTTGCATCTTTTGTTTCAAACCAACATCTGGACGGCAATTGCCTGAAGCACGATCAATAGGCAAGATTCACCTAAAAACAAGCGTTCTGCACCGATAAAAATGGCGTAAATGTGTTAGAATATCGCTTGCTTTCACCTAAAATTCATGCTAGAGTACACAAGACGATCATTCTGAATCATCCCGCACGCTGTATAATGTAGGTGTACCATGCCCGAAAAGATTCTTGTTGTTGACGATGATGAAACAACCGTACAACTCATCAGTATTCTGCTAGAACGCCGCGGCTACGAAGTGCTAAAAGCCTACCGTGCCGAGGATGGCTTGCGAAAAGCCTATCGCGCACACCCTGACTTGGTGCTGCTGGATGTGATGATGCCCGACATGGATGGCTGGGAAGTCTGCCGCCGTCTGCGCGAGCTTTCCGACGTGCCGATTGTGTTCATCACGGCGCGCAGCGAAATCCGTGATGTGGTGAAGGGCTTGGAGATGGGCGCCGATGATTACGTCATCAAACCATATGATAATGACGAACTGGTAGCGCGTGTGCGCGCCCATTTGCGGCGTTCGCCGGGACCTGCCATCTCAGAGGAATTGGTTTTTGATGGTGGGCAGTTCCGCGTCAACTTCCTCAACCGTGAGGTGAAGGTGAAAAGCCGCGTCATCCACCTGACGCCGAAAGAGTTTAACCTGCTGGGTGTGCTGGTACGGAATGCCGGGCGCGTCATCACGCGCACCGATTTGGTGAAAGAGGCGTGGGGACCTGAATATGCGGACGCCATTGACAGCCTGAAGCTTTACATTCATTATTTGCGGCAGAAGATTGAGGCTGATCCGCAGCGCCCTGAGTACATCCTGACCTCACGCGGGGTGGGCTACCGTTTCGCCAGCCATTAGGGATAAGTTCGGTTTCGATGAGAGATTGCAGTATGGGGCGGGCTATAATCCCGCTCCATTGTTGTGGTCGGTGTGTGGGTGGTGTGTCGTGCGGCAATTTTTGAGGAAGCCTTGATTGAGTATCGCCGATGAATCTTTCCGAGTATCCCCACCTCACCGTGATTATGCCCGTTCGCAACGAGGCAGACTTCATCGCCCGCAGCTTGGGCGCGGTGCTGGCGCAAGACTACCCGTCTGAGCGCATGGAGATTATCATCGCCGATGGCATGTCCACCGATGGCACACGCGCCGAGATTGCGCGCCTTGCCGCGCAGCATCCGCATATCCCGATCAGCGTCATAGATAATCCGCGCCAAATCGTGCCAACCGGCATGAACCTCGCCTATCGGCAGGCGAAGGGCGATATTATTGTGCGCGTAGATGGTCACTGCGAGATTGCACCGAACTACCTTTCAGAGTGCGCCGCGCATTTGGTCAGCGGTGCGGCGGATGGCGTTGGCGGTCCGATTGAGACAATCGGGCAGACGCCCTACAGCCAAAGCATCGCGCTTGCCATGAGCAGCAAATTTGGCGTTGGCGGCTCTGCTTTCCGCACCGTGAAAGACAAGGCGCTCTACGCGGATACGATTGCTTTCCCTGCCTACCGTCGGGATGTGATTGAGCGCGGCGGTGGCTACGACGAACAGCTCACCCGCAATCAGGATGACGAGTATAACTATCGGCTGCGTGGGCTTGGCTTCCGCCTGCTGCTGACGCCTAAAATCCGTTCGCGCTATTTCAGCCGTGCCACGCTGCGCCGCGTGTGGCGGCAATACTATCAGTATGGCTTCTATAAGGTGCGCGTGCTGCAAAAGCACCCACGCCAAATGAGCCTGCGCCAATTCGTGCCGCCGCTCTTTGTGGCAGCCCTGATCCTCGGCGGCGCCCTTGCCCTGATCAGCCCGTTCTTTCGGGCGCTGTGGTTGCTGTTAATTATCGCCTATGCAGCGGCAAATATCGGTGCCTCGGCGCTGCTGGCAGCACAGCATGGTTGGCAACATCTGCCGCGCTTGCCGCTCATCTTTGCCGCGCTGCACCTTAGCTATGGGCTTGGCTTCTGGCACGGCATGATACACTTTGCCCGCCATTGGCGAGATCGTGGCACACAGCCTGCTTAACCGATTTCAAACCTCACCATCACGCCTATTTTCGAGTATGATAGGGTGAGCAAGGTGAGGCATTCTATGAACAACTGGCAGCGCACAGCAGGATTTTTCGCCTTCGCGGCGTGTTTTGGCATACTCTGGCTGATGGCAGCCCTCGCCGCACCGAGTACGCTCTACGCCCAACCCGATCTGACCGCCGCACGCCAAACGCTCGACTCAATCATCAACCCGCGCCTCACGCTTACCGCACGTGAACGCAGTGTAGCAAGCCTCACCGCCGCCTACCTGCTCAGCCCAACCTTTGGTGCGCGCACTGAGCAGGCACGCCAAACCGCAGCTGCCCTTTTTACGCAGACTGCCATCGCGCCAACCTTCACGCAGAGCGCTTCCCCGAATCCCTCCCAGCAGTACGAGACTGTCGTTGCCAACGTTGCCGAACGCCTGACCCAAACCGCTGATACGCAGGCGAGGCTGACAGGCACGGCTGCCTTCCAAAGCACGGTGGATGCACTTTTCTACAGCACGCTGGGCATAACGCTGACGCCTAGCGGCACGCCGCCACCCACCTCTGCCTTGCTGTTGGATGCTACTGCACAATATGCAACCTTGCTGGCAAATGTTGAGCTGCGCCTGACCGAGATCGGCGCGGCGACTGCTACCCTAAATGCCCAAGCCACCTTTGACGTGATCTTAATGCAGACGCTCGGCTTCACGCCGACGCCGAACCCGATGCAGCTTCAAGCCACCCTTGATGCGCGCATTAGTGACTTATTGACCCAAACCGCGCAAGCCGTGGTTGCCCAAACCGTCACGCTCGCCTTTGAAGGCACCCTGAATGCCCTGACCGACCGCGGACAAACTGCCACAGCCTCCGCCATTCGGGAGCAGTTGGCAGTCGGCTTCTTGCCCATCAACACGCGCACTGTCAGCATCCTGCAAGAAACAGGCTCGCTCTTTGCCCACAGCGCGCCTGCGCTCAGCCTTGCCTTTAACGGCTACGGTGATCAATTTGCCTCCAGCGGGCTGGATAACACGGTGCGCCTGTTCGACCTGCAAGGGCGCGAGCAGATTTACCTGTGGCAAGGCATGACCGACCGCCTGAGCGTCGCAATCAGCACCGATGGCACGCGCATCGCCGCCAGCAGTTCAGATGGTGCTATTCGCCTGTGGGATGCCCGCACGCGCAACGAGATCGCCACTTTGCAAGGGCATAGCCGCCCTGTGCGGAAAGTGCTTTTCAGCCCGAACAGCCGTCTGCTTGCCTCTGGCGGCGATGATGGCGTGGTGCGCTTATGGAATGCTCAAAATGGCGCGCTCATCGCCAGCTTTGGCGAAGATATTTTCCGTGCGCCAATCACCGCGCTCGCCTTCACCTCTAACAATGCGCTGTTGGGCGTTGGCAGTGCGGATACGCAGCTGGTGCTGTGGGAAGTCAGCAGCCGCGTGCTGATTGCCCAAGCCCGAGACCGCCACCCGATCCTTGATATTGCCTTTAGCCCTGAAGGGCTGCTTCTGGCGACGGTTGGGCGCTCTAACACACTCTCGCTCTGGAATGTGATCGGGCTGAGTTTGCGCGCTCAACTGCCTGCCAGCACTGCCAGCCTGACCAGCGTCGCGCTGAGCGCTGATGGCGGCTTGGTGGCGGCTGGCACGCAAGAGGGCTACCTCGTGGTCTGGGAAGTGAACACAGGGCAGCCGCTTGCTGTTCAATTGGCACACACCAGCAGCCTAAACGATCTGGTTTTCGCGCCGGATGGCACGCGCCTGCTGACTTGCGGCAGCGACGGCTTGATCAAGTTTTGGGGCATTCCCAACGATTTAGGGCAGTGATGATGAGCCGCTTCCTTCGGCGTTGGGCAATCTTGATCGGCGTGGTGAGCCTCTTGGCAGGTGCGGCAGCCTACGCCTTTGTGCAGAGCCAGCCACCGCGCTACCGTGCGGCAGCCGTGCTGCAAATCGGCAGCTATATGGCGCTCACCAACCCTGATCCACAGATGATCCGTTCGGCGGCAACCTTCGCCCAAACCTACATCGCACGCTTGCAAACCGAAGACGTGCTAAGCGTTATTCAGGCACAGCAGGCGCCCGAGCTTCCCCTTGAGGCACTTCGCAGCGCCTTCAGCGCCACCTTTGCCGAAGGTACTTCGCTTCTGAGCCTCACGGTGATTGACACCATACCTGAACGCGCCGCCATGCTTGCCAATGCATTTGCCGATCAGATCACGGCGATCAGCCCTTCGGAACGCTTGGCATTCCAAGAAGAACAGCTTGGCTACCTGCAAGCAGAGCTGCGCCGCCTGCAAACACGCCTGAGCCGCGCCAGCCAAGAGTTGGAAGTGATCGAGCTGAGCATGACTCAGCCCGATCTTTCGGCAGAGGATCGGAGTGTGCTGTTTGCGCGGCGCGCCGAACTGACCCAAGAGGTGCAGACGCTGCAAAGCAGCCTTGCCACACTGCTCGGCATGGTAGAGGCATTCCAAAATCGCGGTGAGGTGAACACGGTACAGATCGTTGGGCGCGCTCGTCCGCCAAGCGAGCCGATCAGCACGGCGGCAGGTTTCATTGCCTTGCTTGCCGCTGCCCTCAGCGGCGGGCTGGTGTTTGGGCTTGCCCTGATTGTTGAAGGGCTGAACGACGGCGTGCGCGGACTCGATGAATTGATGCCAATCTTCAATGCGCCGATCCTTGGACTCATCCCGCCCTTTGGTCAGAAAGCTGTGTATGCCGATAAGCTGGTGACGTGGCACCAGCCGCGCCTTGCTGCTGCGGAAGCCTATCACGCGCTGCGGCTGAACCTGACCTACCGCCTGATGGCGCTCAATGCACCTAGCCGTTTGTGGGTCATCACCAGCCCAAGCGTTGGGACGGGCAAGAGCGTTACGGCGGCAAACCTTGCGGTAGCACTCGCTATGAACGGCGCACGAGTCATCCTCATTGACGCCAATCTGCGGGCGGGCAGCCTGCACCATATCTTGGGCATGGAAAACCACAACGGCTTATCGAACATTTGGCAGAGCGCTGATTTGGCGCGCGTGTGGCTTCCCATCGGCGCGGATCGGGCGCTGATCTCGAATGATGCCGCCGAAAACGCCTTCCGACAGCGCGTGCGGCTGTTCCTCTCGGCGCTCATTCAGCCAACCTATGTGCCAAACCTAGAGGTGATCACGGTTGGCGCGCCGCATAGCACACCTTCGGAGTTGTTGGCGTCGCCACACATGCACGAATTGGTGCGGCAGCTCATTGTGGAGTATGCTTATGACCTGATCTTGTTCGATACGCCCGCGCTCAGCGAAAGCCGTGACGCGCTGTTGCTGAGCAAGACCTTTCACGCCAAGCCGCTGTTGGTGCTGGAATCGGGGCGCGCACGCCGCCGTGCCTTAGCGCAGGCTGCCCGCCAGTTGGCTGCCTATGGCACGCCTGCCTTTGGGATTGTGGTTAATCAGCACCCAACAGAGCAGCCCGTTGCACGTCTGCCCTTTGGCGCTGCCGCACCTGTTCGGCAGATCAGCACGCCAAGGGACTAGCTTACACACGCAGTTTAGTGCGCTGCCACTGCCTGCTCTACATTTGTCAAGAGATTGACAAGGTTTGTTGAAGTTATTTAATAGTTTTATAATATATTGTGACGATAAAGTTTGCGCTTTGAACAAAGTGTAGTACACTTGAAAAATATTATCTGTTTAGCCTATCTAGCTTTCTTTTCGTGGGCAGTAGTAATTATGCTGTATCTTTAAGAAAGGCTACGCGCATTCAACGATTAAATCTTTCGTCCCAACCCAACAACACGAAAAAGACGGCGCGCTGCAAACAAAATTTCCTGATTATCCTCTTAATGTTCTAGCAGTTATTGCAGCCTGTTGGTGCAATGTGGACAGACAAGGATAGGTCGCTCATGAAGCCACTCTTTCGAAACCGACACTTTCTTGCGCTTGATATCCTTGCAATTCTTATCACAACAATAGCAAGCTACATCGTTCGCTTCGAGACGCTCCAACTGACCCGCGATCTGTGGCAGGGCGTTGTTCTTTACCTCAGCATCGCCATTCCGATTCGGTTAGGCATTTTCTACCTGCATGGCATGTATGCGCGCTATTGGGCAGCCGCAGGGCAAACCGAACTGCTCGCAGCCGCCTCTGCTTGTGCGTTCTCCAGCTTGATCATCATCTGGGTTGTTCTTATCTTCACCACTGGCTATGCGGCAGGCGGGCAGTTTATCCCACGCTCGATACCCTTCATAGAGGCAGCCCTCAATGCGATTGTCGTGGTGGCGATGCGCTTTAGCCTTCGCCTTTATTACTCTTATCATAGACGCCGCACAAATGGCAGCACGCAACAGCACAGCACGTTGATCGTCGGCGCGGGGCAGACGGGCATTCAAGTGCTGGACGCCTTGCAGCAAAAGGGCGAATTCTTCGTCGCCGGCTTTCTTGATGACGATCCACACAAAATCGGCACGATGGTGCGCGGCGTGCGTGTGTTGGGCAGCACGGACGAACTGCAACAACAAGTTCTAGCGTGGCGCGTTAAGCGCGTTATCATTGCCATCCCTTCCGCTTCGGGCAAAGTCATCCGCCACCTTGCCGATCAGTGCCGCCGCACCGGCATTGAGCCGCAGATCATGCCCGGCATGTATGAGTTGGCACTTGGCAAATTCAGCGCCAACAACCTGCGTCCCGTCCAGATTGATGACTTGCTGCGGCGCGTGCCAATTCACCTAGATGTGACGGATATTCAGCAGCAGTTGGCAGGGGCGCGTGTACTCATCACAGGTGCCGGCGGTTCCATCGGAATGGAATTGGTGCGGCAAGTTGCGCGTTGGAAGCCTGCTGCCCTAATCTTGGTTGGGCATGGCGAAAACAGCCTGTTTGCTATTTCGCAGCGCCTGCGGAGCGAGTTTCCGCAAGTGGCGCATCATGTGGTGCTGGCAGATGTGCGCGATAGGCAGACCTTGCAAAAAACATTCACGGCACACCGCCCGCAGATTGTCTTTCATGCGGCGGCACACAAGCACGTGCCGATGTTGGAGACGAACGTTTTAGAGGCGCTTTCTAACAACGTGCTTGGCACCAAGACGCTCATTGATCTGTGCAACGAGTTCAGCGTGCAGCGCATGGTCATGCTCTCTACAGATAAGGCAGTTAACCCAACTAGCGTGATGGGCATGAGCAAACGCAGCGCCGAACTGCTCATGCTGCACGCCGCACAGCAGCAGCCGCGGCGCTTTGCCGTAGTGCGCTTTGGGAATGTCTTGGGCAGCCGCGGCAGTGTGGTGCCGATCTTTCAGCAGCAGATCGCCAACGGTGGGCCCATCACCCTGACCAGCTTTGCCATGCAGCGCTTCTTCATGAGCATTCCCGAAGCTGCCTTATTGGTGCTGAAGGCAAGCGTGCTGGTGGAGGCAGGTCCGCTCTTTGTGCTGAACATGGGCGAGCCTGTCTGTGTGCTTGATCTCGCCCGCGATCTGGTTCGGCTCAGCGGCTTGGCGCCCGATCAGGATATTGAGATCATCGAAATCGGCGTGCGTCCCGGCGAAAAGCTGAACGAAGAACTGTTCTGGGCATATGAGCAACAGACCTTGATCGAGGCGGCAGCCGTTTTCAGCGTGAATTTTGAGGATCAGCACGGGCGGCGTTTCGTAACGGACTCGGCCGAAAGCGTTTTGCAACTGCTGCACAGCGCGCAAACACTGCCTGAATCGGAAGTGCGCCAGCGCCTTGTGAACATCGTGAACATGCCCTACCCAACCAATCAACAGCCACAGACGCACCCGCAGAATGGCGCTGATCACCCTGTGCAGCACGCACAGCCTGTGCCGCGTACTGTCTAAACCTGTTATAATCGCCCGTGTACCTGTGCCGAAAAGGATGATGTGTTGTTCAGCCCTTCACAGCCTTTCCAAAAGCGAGATGCCTTCTTGCCATTTTCGCCGCCAACCATCTCAGAGGCGGAAATTGCGGCAGTCGTTGAGACTCTGCGTTCGGATTGGATCACCACCGGACCGCAAACGCGGCAGTTTGAGCAAGCCTTTACCGAATACATCGGCGCGCAAGCTGCCTTGGCGCTGAACTCCTGCACAGGTGCATTGCATATCGCGCTGGCGGCGCTTGGCATTGGCGCCGGTGATGAGGTCATCACCACACCGATCACCTTTGTTTGCTCTGCCAACGTGATTGAGCATGTCGGCGCAACACCTATCCTTGCCGATGTTGATCCTGAAACACTCACGATTGATCCGCAGCAGGTTGCCGCCAAGATCACGCCGCGCACCAAAGCGATCATGCCCGTGCATTTCGCCGGGCATCCCGCCGAGATGCGCCCACTTCTGGACTTGGCAACCCAGCATCAGCTTGCTGTGATCGAGGACGCCGCCCATGCCCTGCCCGCTAAATATGAAGGGCAGTTGATCGGCACACTTGGCGATTTCACCGCCTTCAGCTTCTATGCCACCAAAAACCTGACGACCGCCGAAGGTGGGATGCTGACAGGCGCACCCGAACGCATCGCAGAGGCACGCTTGTGGAGCTTGCACGGCATGAACCGTGATGCATGGAAGCGCTACAGCAGTGAAGGCTCGTGGTACTATGAGGTGGTGCTGCCCGGCTTCAAATACAATATGACGGATATTCAGGCGGCTTTGGGCATGGTGCAGCTTGCGCGCCTTACCGATTTTCAGGCGCGGCGGCGTGAGATCGTGGCGCATTATCAGGCAGCCTTCGGCAGCTTGGACGCCCTGCAAGTGCCTGCCGAGCGCACTAATATTGACCATGCATGGCATCTCTACACGCTGCGCCTGAATTTGGATCAGCTTCGCATTACGCGGGCGCAGTTCATCGAGGAGCTGAAGGCGCGCAATATCGCAACCAGTGTTCACTTCATCCCGATTCATCTGCACCCTTACTACCGTGACCGCTATGGCTGGCAGCCTGAGGATTTTCCGACTGCTTACGCTGAATATCAGCGCTTGGTCTCGCTGCCGTTGCATCCGCGCCTAAGTGATTCGGATGTGGCAGATGTCATCAACGCCGTGTACGATGTTGTGGCAGCCTTTCGGCGCTGAGTGGCTATGTTCAAGCGTGCTTTTGACGTTGTGGTGAGCCTTGCCGCCCTGATTTTGCTCTCGCCGCTGCTGATCGGCGCGGCGCTTGCTATCAAACTTGGTTCGCCGGGTCCGATTTTCTATCGCGCCGTGCGTGTGGGCAGGCACGGCGTGCCGTTCAAACTCTATAAGTTTCGCTCAATGATCGTCAATGCAGATCGGCTCGGTGCGGGCATTACCACGGCGAACGATGCGCGCATTACGGGCATCGGGCGCTTTTTGCGGCGCACTAAGCTGGATGAACTGCCGCAGTTGATCAATGTGCTGCGCGGCGAGATGAGCCTCGTCGGTCCACGCCCTGAAGACCCACGCTACGTGGCGCTCTACAGCCCTGAGCAGCGGCGCGTGCTGGCTGTGCGTCCGGGCATCACCAGCTTGGCATCGGTGCGCTATCGGCACGAAGAAGCACTTTTGGAAGGCGCAGATTGGGAACAGGTGTATCTTCAAACGATTATGCCCGATAAGCTGGCAATTGATCTAGAATATGTGGAACGTGCGACACTGCTCAGCGATCTCGGTGTGTTGTGGCAAACCTTGCGTGCGGTGTTCCGCTGAGGAGTTTGATTTGGTGACCGCTCTAAATACACTGCCTCTTAACCAACACTTGCAATATTTGCGCCCTGATATGCGCGGTGTTCTAGCAGGTGCGGAAGGCACTTTTTGGGTGCGTTACGAACGCTGGGCTATGCTACGGTTACCCGTTTTTGCGCTAAATGCGCCCAGTGCGGCGGAAGTGCGCCGTGTGCTGCGCGGCACGTGCATCGCCAACTATTTACAAACGCCTGATGAAGCACATCCCGCTAATACAGTGGTTTATCTTTGCCACAACAAGCACTATTCGCTGGAAGCGCTGCCTTCAGCCATGCGCCGCAATGTCAGGCGTGGCTTGGCACAACTCACCATTGCGCCGCTTTCTGCACAGGAAGTTATGCAACAGGGCTATGCCGCTTATGCGGATACAAGGCAGCGCGTTGGATTGGACGATTATGATCGGCAGTCTTTTGAGCAGCGCTTTACTCAGAGGGCGCAATCACCTGCCAACACATATTTGGGTGCTTGGCATCAAGAAAAGCTGATTGCCTTTCTCTCTATCACAGAAGTTGAAGACTGGGTGGAGTTTGAAAGCCTGTTCTCATGCACAGCCGACCTTGTCCATCGCCCAAACGACACTCTGCTCTACAGCGCACTCAGGCATTATTTGGTCGAGTCGCCACGCCGTGTGGTCAGTTATGGTATACGCTCTGTGCAAAGCCAAAGTGAAGCAGGACTCCATCAGTTCAAGCTAAAAGTTGGCTTTGAAGCACTGCCTGTGCATCGTGCTTTCTGTGTACATCCACTGCTACGCCCATTTATCAACCCATTTACCCATAGGCTGCTGGTAAGTATGGCACACCGCATGACCACAAATCGTGTAATCCGTAAGGCGGAGGGCTTTGTCTCCCTGCTGCTTGGCAAACACACGCCTCACCAAGAAGAAACAGGTATTCCTAATGACTGATACCCTAGTGTGTCCTGCTTGTGGCAGCGATAACTCAAAAGCAGTTCCAATACCATTTACACCTTCCAACCGCGCCGTGCAGGTATGGCATCAATGTGGTATGTGCCATGCTTTTTTCAGCAGCGAACCTTATCAGTTTGAGGCAGAAGTTGCCCACACACAACAAATGGCGTGGGGACAGAGCAACACAGGTACACAACTCAATATCTACAAGCGGCGCGTATATGGAGCCGCCTTAGATTTGCTGGCGGGTCATATATCAGGCTCAGCCGCAATACTAGATGTAGGGTGTTCCTATGGCGGTTTCATGCTGGAGGCGCAAGCACGAGGCTATCAGGTGATTGGTTGCGATATTGTGGCGGAGGCTGTTCAATATGTTCGTTCACTGGGACTAGAGGCGCACATCAGCCCTTCTGTTGCGGCATTTTCTCGCCACGTTCAAAAAACCTTTGATGCTGTAACCTGCATAGATGTCAACTGCTACTGGCACAACCAGCCAGAGGAACTACACGCCATTCATGCCATTTTGCGTCCGCAAGGTTATCTATTGATGCGGGTAATTGATAAGTCGTGGCTGTTTGGCTTAGGTGTGCGCGTGGCAAGGCTACACCTTAGCACAGGCAAGCGACTGATGCGTGCTGCTGTGAATGATCACCGCCATTCTATGCCCATGAAATCCCTCCTGAGGCTTTTGAAGAAGCAAGGCTATCGGGTGCTTTATGCTTCTCCAAAAGGTGCTTTACACAGCGATCAAGCCCGCCGCGCAGTTCGGGTGGCTTTTCAATTAGGCGCATTCATTCACCGTGTGAGCGGCTTGTATCTGGCACCCGGCGCCTTGATCTTGGCGCAAAAAACCTAGCCTATCACGTAGGGCGCACGCCCCACATGCGGATAATGCCGTTAGCACCACCGGAGATCAGGTGTGTGCCTTCCGGGCTGAAGGCAAGCGCGCTGACTGCCTGATTGGTGTAGGCAGGCACACTGAAAAGCAGCGTCTCGCCCTCAAGCTGCCACACCATCAGCATCCCGTTTTGGCTGCCCGCTGCGATCAGCTTTCCGCTTGGGTCAAAGGTGAGGCTGGTGAGCGCAGCAAAGCCTTCGCGCAGCAGCACCCGTGTTGGCTGCTCCGAGATTGTCCAGACCACCACGCTGTTGGAGTTGCCAATCGTCGCCACCAACTTGGCATCAGGACTCAGCATGATCTGTGTAGTGCGGTGCAGATCGCGGATGCGGTTGATCAGCACACCGCTGCTCACCTCCCACAGGTGGATTTGAGCATCCTCGCTGCCCACCGCTAACAACAAACCATCTGTGCTGAAATCGAGCGAGGTTGCCGCTGCTAAATAGTTGCGATTATTGCCCAACAGGCGCACCAACGCGCCCGAACGCACATCCCACAGGCGCACGCTGCGGTCGGCGCTGGCAGAGGCAATAAAACGGCTATCAGGGCTGAATGCCACGGCGCGCACCGCACCGCTATGTCCGCTCAAAATGCCGCGCTCGGCGCGTGTTGTCAAGTCCCACAGGCGCACTGTGCCATCTGAACTGCCAGCGGCAAGGAAATTCCCATCGGGGCTGAGGGCAACGCTCGTCCGATCCGTCAAGCCATCCCATGTGAACAAATTCCAACCACTGAGCGTATCCCACAGGCGGACGCGGTTATCGGCTGCGGCAGAGACGAACTGATTGCCCACACTGTTAAAGGCAAGCGCTGTAATAGCAGTGTTGTGGGCAGCAATCTGCGTCAGTTCGGCGATTTGGGCGGCATTCTCTGGTGAAAGCGGTTGGCGGTTTGCCCGCATCACAGCACGCACAGCGTCAGCGGTTGCCGTCTTACCCTGATTCACAACGGCGTTGACGGTTTCCTGAAAGGCTGCCGTGCCAGTTTGCGCTTGAATGGCGGCAATGGTGCCGGTCAGGCTCAGGTTGACTCGTGCATCAGCCGTCTCTTGAATATCCTGTGCGCTAAGGGTTGGTGTGGCGCTGGGTAGCGGTGTAACGGTTGGCGTCGGTGTGACAGTTGGCGTCGGCGTGATTTGCAGTGTGCCAGCGATGATAGCGTCAATGGTGCGCTGGAAGGAAAGCGTTGCTTGGGCGGCGGCTGTCGCGGTCAGGCGGCGATCAATGTCAGCGATCAGGGTCTTAAACTGATCGGTTGGGTTCAGCGGCGTTGGGCTGACCAGTGGTGTTGGGCTTGGCGTTTCGGTCGGTGCTTGGGTGGGCGTCGCGGTGATGCCAAGCGTTGCCCACAAAATGGCGTTAAACGTCTCGCGGTAGCCTACCGTTGCCGTCAGCCCTGCGCCGACAACAGCGGTTTGGGTCAGGCTTTGCCCAACCTCAAAGACAATCGTCTCAAAAATCTGCGTTTCGCTCAGGGTTGGCGTGGCGCTCAGCGTGCTAGTAGCGGTAAGGGTGAGGGTGGGTAGCAAGGTGTTGGTTGGCTGTTGGCTGGGCGTGATGGTCGGTGTGTGGCTGGGCGTCGCGGTGGCGGTCAGCGCGACTTGCGTCTCGGTGAGGAAGAACGCCTGCGTCTGCAACTGCTGGCTGAGCTGCGTGGCTGTCCGCGCAAGGTTAACGCGGGCGGTGGCGGTCAGGCGTGGGTAGAGGATGGCATTCAAGGTTTGGCGCTGTTGGGTTGGGTTGAGCTGCGCGATAGATCGGTAGGCGGCGGGGAATAACAGCAGCAAGGTGAGCAGCAACAGGCTGCCAGCACCCAGCACCAAGCGCGTAGAATTCTTCATCAGTTGCAGCACCTGCCCTCAATTTTCCACAACGCTTCCATTATAGGGCGACTGAGCAGCTCTTGCCACTTTAAAAACTGTTAGTAATGCGCTGAATTTCTACGGTGTGGGTAAGCACCTTCCACTTCCCTTTCCCTGCCTGTGGGGAAAAGGGCTAGGTTAGCTAGGTGATCCCTACACAACGCACCACACCGCGCCAAAAAGACTCTAGCGTTATGCTAAAAAGTGTGCTAAACTGCTTTCTGTAAGCCCATACGGTGGCCGTGGTGGAGGGGTACCACGTCTGGTTGTGGCCCAGAAGGTCGAGGGTTCGAAGCCCTCCGGTCACCCACCTCAAAGCGCTGATCTCATCTGAGGTCGGCGCTTTTTGCGTCTGAATCTGTCAGCGCAGCGACCAATGCCGCCACCGACTCATAGCGAACGCCTTGCCAATGCCATCCTTGCCCGTCAACGTGCAGGCTTGGCGTGCCATTCGGTGTGTCGCTCACCATAAAGCCAACACGCTCTAGGGCGCGGCGCGTCCAGAGTGCGCGTAAACCCTCGCCCTGCACATGCAACGTGCCGCGCACGTCCGCGCACAGCTTAAAGGTGCCGCTGGCAGCCTCAAAGGCAACGCCCTCAGCCGCAAAGGTGCGCGCAAAAGCACCATTCAGCACCAAATCTTCAGGCGCACCGTCGTGCAGCGCACCATCGCCCTCTAAGAGCCAAACGCGGTCTGCGCTGCGTAGGGCAAGATCGAGATCATGCGTCGAGAGCAGTACAGCGCGTTTGGTGGCGTGTGCCAAGCGCCGCAGCAGCGCCATCATCTCCACACGGCGCGGCAGATCGAGGAAGGCAGTCGGCTCATCAAGAAAGATCAGCGGTGTCTCTTGTGCCAGCGCACGCGCAATCATGACCTTTTGGCGCTCACCATCGCTCAACTCACTGATCGGGCGTTCCGCCAACGGCAGCGCACCAACGGACTCCAATGCCCATGCCACCATTGCCTGATCGTGCGGACTGAGCCGCCCTGTCCAGTCGGTGTAGGGCAGCCGTCCGAGCGCGGCAACCTCGTAGACGCTTAATAGGCTGTTTTGCGTCCGTTCGGTCAGCACAACGCTGATCAGGCGCGCCAAACGGCTGATCGGCAGGCGATGAATATCTTCCGCACCAACGCACACCTTGCCCGCAAGCGGCTTTTGCACGGCGGCAAGCGTCCGCATTAGGGTAGACTTGCCGGCACCATTTCGCCCGATGAGGCAGACGAGGGCGCCGCTGTTCAGCCTCAGAGTGAGGTCAGCCAGCACAGCCTTGGGCGCAGCACGCCCTGAACGGTAGCCAACGGTCAGCCTTTCTGCTGCAAGGATCGGCTGGCTCATGCGCTGAAGGTATCCCGCAAGCGGCGCTGGCGCATCACGATCATGACCACGACAGGCGCACCAATCAAGGCAGTGATCGCGTTCAAGGGCAAGATGATCTGTCTGCCCGGCACTTGCGCGATCAGATCGGCAAGCAGGGCAGCCAACGCGCCGATCAGCATAGCAGTCGGCAGCAGCCAGCGATGATCGGCTGTGCGGATCAGCATACGGCTGAGATGCGGCACAGCAATGCCTAAGAAGCCAATCGGTCCGCAGAAAGCGGTGACGCTGCCTGCTAAGAGCGCCGTGCTAAAGATGATTCCAATCCGTGCGCGCTTCAGGTTGATGCCCATGCTCTGCGCGTAAGATTCGCCAAGCAGCAGCGCATTCAGTGGCTTCACCAACGCCATGCTCAGCAGCAGCCCGATCCCGATCAGCGGCACGAGAATTGGCACTTGCCGCCAGGTGACGCCGCCAAAGCTGCCAAACGTCCAGTTGACGTATGCCTGAATGCGCTCTGGAATGCTGAAGTAGAGCAGCAAGCTGACCAACGCGCTGACAGCATAGCCAAGCATCAAGCCGACGATTAACAAGGTTAGGCTATTTTGGGCGCGGCTGGCAAAGCCTAGCACGATGAATAACATCAGTGCCGCGCCAAGGCTTGCCGCTGCTGCCAAGCCGAAATCGCCCAACAAGCCAATGCCGACCAGGATGCTGGCGCCCGTCGTACCGACTGCCAGCACCACCAGTGCCACGCCCAAACTGGCGCCCGAACTGATGCCCAGCACAAACGGATCAGTAAGCGGATTACGAAAGAGGGTCTGCATTTGCACACCACCGACTGCCAATGCCGCGCCCGCCAGCAGCGCCGTCAGCGCACGCGGCATTCGGAACTGCGTTACGATGGTGGCGAAAGCCGGTTGGCTGGTCGTCTGCCCAAGCAGGGCGCGCAGCACGTCCTCCAGCGGCACGCTGACCGAACCAACCGCCAAGGCGAGGCAGAATGCCGCGCACACAGCGCCGAAAAGGGCTGCCAAACTGCCGATCTGCCTGCCAAAGCGTGGCAGCATAGCCGCTGGAGTCGGATTCAGGCTTGATGTTGATGCAAGGGGCGCCGTGCGCCAAACGTTTGCTTCAGATTGCATGGTGGCAGCCCTCAAAGTGCTTACTGCATTTGCTGGTAATAGACCAACTGATGATCTGGCAGCAGGTCGGGATGGAAGATGGCGATCAGGTCGGCAAGGATCACATGCGGACGGATCACGCCGCTCTCGTAAAAATCAAAGCCGAAGTTCGGGCTAACCCGTGCATTGTTGTTGAAGACTTTGCCGTTTTTGAAGGCAGCAAATTCGGTAAAGCGCACATCAGCAGCCTCAACATCTTTCAAAGTGCTGAAGAAGCCGACGTTCAGCCAAAAATCGGCATCACCTGCCTTAGCAAACACCTCCTCAAAGCTCAGCGGCAAGCTGCCCGCGCCCTGTTCCTCTGCCCACAGGTAGTTGGCGCCAGCATCGCGCAGGAAGATGGCAGTATAGGTTGCACCGCTTGGCATATACCATACATCCTGATAGGGCGAACCAACGAAGACGCTTGGCTTTTCGCTGACGCGCTCTGCTAAGGCTGCCAGCCGTGCGTACTCGCTTGCCACACCTTCAAAGTAGGCGTTGGCACGCTCCTCCGCATTGAAGAATAAGGCGGTGTACTTGATCCATTCTGCCTGACCAAGCGGCACTTGTTCAGTGAACTCAGCGTTGAGGGCAACTTTATAGCCCGCTTCGATGAGCTTGGGATGCGCGTCGTAATCAGGGCTGCCGCTGCCGTAGACCATGATCAAATCAGGGTTGGCAACCGCGACCAACTCCACATTGACCTGCGCGCCGCTGCCGATCTCAACGAGTTTGCCCGCCTCGCCCAGCGCCCGAATTTCTTCGGCGTAGGTGTATTGCAGCGTATCTACACCGATCAGGGCGTCTGTTACGCCAAGCTCGATCAGGTGGGGCAGGTAGGTGGTGGACATGCTGATAAGGGTTCTTATCGGAACTTCTACCACGACCGCCTCTTTGAACTGCTCATCGGTAGGCGTGGGTGCGCCGCACTGCACCAGCAGGTAGGTGAAGCCGCTTTCCGCGCCTACCCAGGGGCGCGTAACGCGCACCACCTTATAGTGCTTGTGGTATTCAACCTCAAAGCTGCTGGCAAAGCTGGGTGCAACCTTGTGTGGGAAGTAATCCACGTCAGGATCGAAAGCGGTAAGGCACTCGGTTGGGTTGGTGGTTTGCCCATGGACAGCAGGTGCCGCACTGAGAGCAGCCGCTAGCAGCAGGGCAATCATTAGGCTGAACTTGATAGCTTTCATCGGTCTAAACATCCTCTCCCGTTTGGGTGGGTCGAACAGGTTGGGCAAAGGATGCACGCGCCATGCTGCTGGCGCGCCGACCACGAAAAAACCCGCCGAGTGGCGGGTAACACAGCATGGAGGTAGCTACTTCCATACGCGCTCCCCTTTGTCCACGAAGGTGAAACACGGCACATATTGGGTCACAGTGGGTAATCGGACTTCGCCTGAGCGCTCAGGCGTTACCGTTGCGGGAACAGTGTCGGACTTGCACCGACTTCCCCCGAAGGTTTGGCTAAACCTTGCGCTGTGCATCCGGGCAGCAGCGCCTCTATGACCATATGCTCTAGTGTAGCGCGGAACGGCGAGTGAGTCAACGGGAGAGGTGCTTCACACACCGTTAGCAGCACTTTTTTTGCCGTCCTCAGGTTGGCATGGCATGGCACGAATCAGCTTTCCCGACGACAGCAACGCGCTTCTTGTTTGAGGGGTAACTTAGGCTGCGGCACGGAAGTGAACGGGAGGTG
>QWHC01000011.1 GCA_021404685.1 Chloroflexi bacterium CFX4
AGTTCCCCTTTCAGCGCTTCTGTTTGTGTCGTCCGCGCTTCATGTCTCTCAGTTTACCACACACCGCCTTCCCGTCAAGGGCGAGTTTTCGGAAAAAGTTCCTTATTCGTTGTTTCACCGTCGTGGTGTGCTTAGAAAGCATCCGCATTCGATTAAAGCCAGCGTCCACCGAATGCGGAATGTCCTACAGCGTTATTGCCCTACCACAGCCGCCAGCGCAGACGGCTTTCCCGCACCAACCGCGCTAAAGCGGCTGCCAGCAGCGCCTTCCCAAAGTCCGCCGCGATGAACGGCACAACGCCCAGCGCGAAGGCACGCCGCGCATCGCCCACAAAACTGAGCATCACCAGCCAGCCGCCCAAATAAATCACGCCGACTGCCACACAATTCAACGCAAAAACGCGCCACAAACTGCCGCCACGCCCCAGCCCTGCAATCATCACCGCAGGCAGAAACGCGATCAGATAGCCCGCCGTTGGGCGTAGGAATGCCGCCGCACCAACTCCGTTAGCATCCAGCGGCACGCCCAACGCAATCGCCGCCAGATAGCCCAACACGCTGGCTGCCCCTTCCCGAACGCCCAGCGTTAGACCAATCAGCAAGACGCCCAAAACCTGAAACGTGAGGGGCACGGGCGTATTCGGTAGGATCACGGTGAGCTTTGCTGAGAGGCTGAGCAGCCCAACCGCAGCGCTCACCCGCAGCACAACAGGTAGCATGCGCGTGACGGTGCGCGCCTGAAAGTAAGTTTGCATAGCGTAGCTTTTCCATCTATTTAGGATAGGTAAACAGGAACGCCACGCATTATACGCAGAGAGGGTCAAACTCGGCAAGCAAGCGCTCGCCACCGTCACACTTGGCAAATTGCGTTGCGCTTGCTACACTTTTTGTACCCATCCCATATGGGAGGGGATAAACCAATTAAACGGAGAAAGACTATGAAAATCAGATACGCTCTTAGCATCGCCCTTGTTGGCATCCTAAGTTTAGGTGTTTTGGCAATTGCTCAGGCGGACTCGCCCACTGAAGGGCGCGGCGGACGTGCCGAAGTGCGCTTTTTGCAAGGCATGATTGACCATCACCAAATGGCGCTCGACATGAGTGAAGATTGCCTTGCCAAAGCCACCGACGACGCGCTCAAAACGCTTTGCCAGAACATCATCGCCGCCCAAACTGCCGAAATCAAGCAGATGCAGCGCTGGCTGAGCGATTGGTATGGCATCACCTATGTGCCAATGCCCATGGCGCACATGATGGGCATGGAAGGTATGGCAGGGCATGGCGGCACTTATAAGGCGGAGGGTACATCCGGTGGACACGGTGGGCATGGCGGGCATGGCGGCGGTGATGCGAAGGCGATGCCCTCTGACCCACCGATGATGATGGGCATGATGGCAGGCTTAAGCCGCCTTGAGGGCAAAGCCTACGGCGTGGCATGGTTAGAGGCAATGATTGACCATCATGACGATGCCCTGCATATGGCTACGCGCATTTTGAAATGGGCAAATCATGCCGAACTACGGGCTATGGCAGAAGCAATCATCAAGGATCAGACCGCCGAAATTGCCTTGATGGAAAACATGATCAAAGCGTTGATTGAGTAAGTCCGCACAATGAATGGATAGGCGCTAAGCTATCGCCTATCCATTTCCCCATATGCGGGACGAGATTTATACAAGTTTAGCAGCGCACACCGCTGCACTTCCTTTCCGCAGCCAATGCACACCTTTGCCGATTAGCTGCCTGTGCGTCACAATTGGTATAGCGCACGCAGCGTAGCACAAGCACACGAAAGGATTTTGGGATGAAGATTTATACCAAAACAGGTGATGACGGCGAGACAAGCCTTTTCGCAGGCGGCAGAGTGCGGAAAAGCCACCTGCGCGTGGAATGCTACGGCACGGTGGATGAGCTGAATAGCACGCTTGGCTTGGTGCGTGCGCTTGGCGTCCCGCCGCGTGCTGAAGCCTGGCTGGAACGCATTCAAAATGAGCTATTTGTGCTGGGCGCAGACCTTGCCACGCCGATGGATGCCAACCCTACATGGCTGGTGCGGATGGACGCCGCGCCGATCAGCGCCCTTGAAAGCGATATTGACAGCATGACCGCCGAACTCACGCCGATGCGCGCCTTTATCCTGCCGGGCGGCACACAAGCTGCCGCAACGCTGCACATTGCGCGAACCGTCTGCCGCCGCGCCGAGCGTTTGTGCGTCGCACTGGCCGAGCAAGAGCCGATCAATCCGCAGGATACAATCTACCTCAACCGCCTCTCAGACTTTTTGTTCACCCTTGCCCGTTGGGTCAATTTGCAGGCGGGTGAATCAGAGACGAAGTGGGAAACACGGCGCCCCTAACCGCCCTAGCGCACCCACTTGCCCACGTAAGGATAGCGGAACGTCCTGCCGCGCAGCGCCTGCACCGCGCCGACAATACTGAAAAAGAAGGCGCCCATCGGAATGGCGAAGGAGGCGAGCCAAAACAGCACCAAGCCAAGCCAAATAAACGGAATAGCGATCACGCCGACAATCGTGAGCGCCAGCACAATCGTTAACACCACACCCAAGATGCCGCTGCCAATCAGCAGGGCAATCCAACCTAAGGTGGAAGCCAGAAGCGCTATCAGGGATTGCATGGCGTGCTTTGCCACAAAGCGCGAATGCTGCCGATTGAAGAGATAGATCAGCAGCGGTGCAAGTGCCAACAACGGCGTGAGCGTGCCACCGCTGGCAGCACCAATCGGAATGCCGAGCAGCAGCGAAAGGTGCGCTAAGGATGCCCACAAACGTTCACCACCGCTAGAGTCGGTGTATTCGGCGGCATAGGTTTCTTCATAGGGCGTGCGGAGAAATTCTTCGAGCTGCGCTTTCAAGCGCTTTGCCGTCTCTCGATCTATGCCGCCGACAGCCGCACCTGCCTCAGGAAGACTGCCAACAGGGCGCCGTGCCGAGTCGTTCTTGCGTTTAGGTGCGCCGTCCTCAGCGTCATCATAGGCATAGTCATCATCAAGGCGTGCCGCACGGCGTGGGCGCTCATCCGACGCATAGTCGCGCATGAGTGCATCTAGATCAACAATATCCTGATCATCGTATTTCTCAGGTGCGCCGCGCTTCGGTTTCGCTTGTTCTGCCATGCTTTCTGATCGCCTTCTATAGGTTTGATGCATCTCTCATTATTACGTACACCGCCTAGCCAAGTTGCGCGCTCAGGCGTTGGCAGTTGGCAGTGTTTTCAGCGGCGTGCCGCGCAGTGCAGCGCGCAGTGCCTCACGGTCATCCCAGTCGTATTCAACCGTGCCAAAACACATGCTTTGTTCATGCCCTTTGCCGCAGGCGATCACCACATCGCCCGGCTGCGCCAATTGGCAGGCAAAGGCAAGCGCGGCGCCACGATCTGGCACGCGGAAAAAAGTCTTACCTTCCACACCGCCACCGCGCAGCGCGCCCTCTGCCATCATCTGCAAGATGGCGTCCAGCGATTCGGTGCGTGGGTCTTCGGCGGTCAGCACGCATAGATCGGCAAGCTGCGCGCCAACCTCTGCCATCAGGCGGCGTTTTTCCACATCGCGCAAGCCGGCGCTGCCAAACACGGCGATAATCCGTCCGTCGGTGAGGGTGCGTGCTGCTTGCAGCGCTTTTTCCAGCGCGTTAGGCGTGTGGGCAAAATCCACAATGGCAGTGAAGTTTTGCCCTTCGTCTATGCGTTCCATGCGCCCTGCGATAGGCGGCAATTGCTCGATGCCGCGCTTGATCGCCTCCGGCGGGATGCCCAACGCCAAGGCAGCCGCTGCCGCCGCAAGAATGTTTTGCAGGTTATACAGCCCGATCAAAGGCGTTTTGAAGGTGATGCTGATGCCATCCGCGCTGTCTAGCAATGTGGCATGTACACCATCTGGCGCAGAACGCCAATTTAGCAAGTTCACCTGCCCATAGCCGTTGGTGCTGTAGGTGATCTGTGGCACGCCCTCGCTAATTTCGAGGAAGTAAGCAGCACTTGGATCATCAAGGTTGATGACGGCGCACTTGGTTACGCCTTCCTTCAAATAGGACTCGGCAAGGCGGCTGAACAACAAGCCTTTAGCGGCGCGGTAGTTCTCAAAGCTGCCGTGAAAATCAAGGTGTTCATGGGTGACGTTCGTCAGCACAGCCACATCATAATCAACGCCGTTCACGCGCCCTTGTGCCAAGCCATGGCTGGTCGTCTCGATCACACAACGCGTCAAGCCTGCCTCGACCATGCGGCGTAGGTACATCTGCACTTCGGGCGCGGTAGGTGTGGTGACGTGCAAGCCGGTCGGCATTTCCTCATCACCGATCACAGCGCTCACCGTGCTGATGACACCAGCGCGCTCATCGGCTGCCCTCAAAATGCTGTAAATCAGGCTGGTGGTGGTTGTTTTGCCATCGGTGCCAGTCACGCCGATCACAGTGAGCTGTTGGGCGGGAAAACCATAGTAGGCGGCGGCAAGGTAGCCGAGCGCCTGCTGCGCGTTTGGCACTTGGGCATACGGGACGCTGCACACCACCTGATCGGGCGGACGCTCACCGACGACGGCAACCGCGCCATTGGCAACTGCCTCAGCGATCAGATCGTGGGAATCGGCATTTAAGCCGCGCCGTGCCACAAAGAGTCCACCGCCTTGCACAGTGCGCGAATCTTCGCTGATCGGTGCGCTGATCGCAACGTCCTGATCAGGACGGGAGAGCAAGTCGGGCAAGGCATCTAACAGGCTGGAGAGGCGCATAGGTCTTTTGTTCCGCAGAGTTTATTGGGTGCTGCCAAAGTTGCGCTGATTATCCGCCTTTGGCGTGGTGCGCGCAAGGGTGAGGTGCGGCGCAGCCAACCCCTAGCCCTAGCCCTTTCTCCGCCAGCAGGGAAAGGGCATCACAAGTGAGCGGACGGGATAGAAGGTGTGGTAAGCCCTGTTGTGCCTAGTAAGCGCCGTGATGCGCTAAGGTGATGACCACGTTTCCGCGCTTGCTCCCGCTTTCAACGTAGCGGTGTGCCTCAGCCGTTTGCTCCAGCGGATAGCATTTATCAATCACGGCGCGCAGTTCGCCCGCCTCTGCCAGCGCACGGACGATCTCCATATCCATTGGCTTTTCCGAAGACAAGGCGCAGATGACCTTCTTGCTGCCGAACCGCGAAGTCCACAGCATCCGAAGCAGATGTTTCAGGCGGAAGCTGGCGAACAGATACCGCCCGTTTTTCTTCAACACACGCCGTGCGCGTGAGAACGATCCCTTGCCCAGCACGTCAAAGATCAGGTCGTAGGTTTCGCTGCCTTGGGTGAAATCTTCCCGTGTGTAATCAATGACGCGATCTGCGCCTATCGCCTTCACGAACTCCAGGCGCGGCGTGCTGCAAACGCCGATCACCTCTGCGCCAAAGTGCTTGGCAATCTGCACAGCAGCGGCGCCGATGCTGCCAGAAGCGCCGTTGACTAGCACTTTTTGTCCGCGCTGAATGTTGACTTTCCGCAGCAGCGTAAGCGCAGTCAGCGCGCCATAGGGAATGCTCGCCGCCTCTTCGTAGCTCAGGTTGGCGGGCTTATGCGTCACCAGTCCCGTTTCAGCGATGCACAGATATTCCGCGTTTGCGCCCATAAGCGCACCAAGATAACCAAAGACCTGATCGCCCACCTTGAAGCGCGTCACAGCCTTGCCAATCGCCTCTACCTCACCGGCAAACTCCGAGCCTAGAATATGCCGCTTAGGCTTGCGGAAACCAAATTCTATCCGCGCCGGCAGCCAAAAAATGGACGGCATGTTGAACGCTCGCGGCGAGACGTTCTTGAAATTGCGGGCGATGAGATCGCCATAGTTGATTGAGACAGCACGCACTTTTACAAGGATTTCCTGATCCTTAGGCATAGGGCGTGCAACGTCTTTGAGGTGAAGCACATCCGGCGAACCGTACTGCGTATAGACAACTGCTTTCATGGGTTTCCTCCAAATTGAACTGAACTGATCAGCAAACGTTCAAGGGCTTGTGTCACGGCTTATCCGTCGGTTGCGAGTCATCCTCAAAGGTGAAGACTGATTCCAGCGGCAGGTTGAAGACGCGGGCAATGCGGAATGCCAATTCTAGGGACGGCGAGTACTTCGCGTTTTCTATCGCCACGATTGTTTGGCGCGTCACGCCGACTTTGTCTGCCAATGCTTGCTGCGTCATCTCGTCGTGATCGAAACGCAGCTTCCGAATGGTGTTGCGAATGCGAGGCTTGCTCATCTTAGAAACCTCTCCGATACATCGAAAACTGCGAGAAATCCGAGAGGATTTCCGCCGCCACACCCGAACAAATCAGAATGACGAACAGCATAGAAGGCGGCAGCCCTGTTGCCAGAGCGATCATCGCCAAAAAGAAGCCTAAGCTGAAGCTGTAGAGCGCAAGTGTTGAGGCGCGCAGTTCGATCAGCCTGTCGCGCTCATCGGTGATGGCAGGTTCGTCTTCTTGCGTGGCAAGCGTGTTCAAGATGCTGAACAGGATGTGGATAACGATCTTTGCGACGATTGTGACAGGGATCAAAATCAGGAAGAAAGCACCCCAAAAGCGGAAGACCTCTGCTGAATAGGGATCGCCCAACGGAAACCGCTCCACCATATACGCGCAATACAGCACCGTGATCAAGATTGTGCTGATGAGTGAGACAATGGCGCGCTTTTCTTGAAAGGACATACGCTCCTCCGTGTATTGTGTCCGCTTTGTTTTACCGCAAGTCAATTTATCTTTGCATAGAGTACTATAAACCATACTTTATGTCAAGTATACTTTACATATTGATCGTTTAGGTGCATGAGCGCTGCCTATCCGCGCTGGCGCTAGGTGTGTTTTGTGAATGCTGAGGTGTAAGGTGTGTTTAGGGTGTGGGTTGGAGGTGCTTAAGCAGGCGTTCGGCGCTCAACAGTCCATAGAGGCGCTCAACAAGCGCGCCGTTCGGTGCAATCACAAACGTCAGCGGCAGGCTGATGACCTGATAGCCGTGCAATGTAGGCTCAGCAGCACTGCCAATTGGAAAGGTGACGCCTAAGGCTTCCACAAAAGCGCGCACGACCGACTCCGATTCGCGCACGTTCATGCCGATCACGACAACCTGATCGGCATGTTTACGCGCAAAATCTTCCAACAGTGGCATTTCTTGGCGGCAAGGTTCGCACCATGTTGCCCAAAAGTTCAAGATCACGACCTTGCCGCGCAAATCGCTAAGGCGCAGCGGTGTGCCGTCCAACGCGGTGAGGCTGAACTCCGGCGCGAGATCGTCGGGATGCGCCGTGGGCAGTGGTGCAAGCGTCGCGCAACTCACCAGCACCAAAAGGCAGAGCAGTGCGATGCGCCTCATGTGTTGTAAAGTTTTTCGACGACATTCAGGCGGTAGGCAAGCGCTGAGGGCAAAATGCCTGCTGCAATGCCTAAGACCAACGGGATGATCAGCAATGGCAGCTCTTGCGCCCACACGATGCGCGTCTGTAGCGGGATGGCACTTTGTGCGGCAAGCGCAGCACTGACGGCGGCGGCAACGCCATGCCCAAGCGCAAAGCCGATCAGCACGCCCAATGCCGTCAGCCAGAATGCCTCTAGCAGCGTGATCGTGAAGACAGTCGTTCGCCGCGCACCCAGACTCCGCATGATGGCGATTGCCTGTTGGCGTGCCAAAGTTGTGCTGTACAGCGAAAGCAGGATGGTCAGGCTTGCCATGATCAGCGCCAAGCCTGCCACCACATTCAAGATTGCCTGACCCTGATTAAGCTGACTGAACAAAGCGCCCAACTGCGCGCCGGGAAAGGCAGCTTGTGCCTCTGGCGAAGTGTTGACTTGCTGCGCGATACGGTAGACATCGTTGAGCGCGACGCCAAAGGGCAGCACCAACGCCGCCGTCAGCCTGCCGCGCACTGCCGTTTGGTTATCGGCGCGTGGGCGTGCCACAAAGGCGCTCTGGGCGCCTAGTTCGTGCGCTTCCCACACGCTCTCCAGCGTGACGAACACACCGCGATCATGTGGCGCGTTGGCGCGCCCTAAAATGCCAACCACCGTGTACGGATGATCTGTGTGAACATCGCTTGCCAAGCCGCTGCTGATGCCGTGTGAAGTCAGGAATTGATCGCCGATTTGCAAGCCAAGCGCTTGGGCAGCCTCTGCGCCAAGCACTGCCTCAAAATTTGCCTCGAACAACCGTCCTTGCGCGGTTTGGAAGGCAGGCGGCTCGTTGATGCTGCGGCGAAGCTCGAAAAAGGTGTGGTTGGTGCCGATGATCGGGTAGCCGTTGATGTTATCGCCCATCGCAATAGGTGCAATGCGTAGGTTGGGCTGGCGCGCCACGAGATCATCATAAACGGCGCTATCCAACAAGCCAATCGGCGAATCTTGCAATAGGATAGTGTTCAAGACCAATTGCTGTGCGCTGCCTTTGGGTCCGATCACCAAGACGCCAAAGGCATCGGCAGCGCGGATAATGCCGCGCTGTGCTGCATCGGCAAGCACCACAATAGCGACGCTGAGGGCAACTGCCAAGCCAACGATCAAGGCAGTCAGCGCGCTTTGAGCAGTCCGTGCGCGCACATTGCTGGCTGCCACGCGCAGCGCATAGCGAAAGGTGTTCATAAGAGGCCTACCTTCTCGGCGGATGCCATCTGCAACGTGCCGCCGCGCAGCTCTGCCACTTGGGCAAAACGTTCACTAAGCGCGGGATCGTGGCTGGCAACGATGAGGGTCGCCTTGTGGGCGTGGCAAACGCGCTGAATTAAGTCCATAACCTGCGCGCCTGTCTCAGGGTCAAGGGCAGCGGTTGGCTCATCAGCAAGCAGCAGGGCGGGCTTGGCGATCAGGGCGCGGGCAACAGCCACGCGCAGCCGTTGCCCGGCGCTGAGTTGGTGCGGCTTATGATGCTGCCATTCCGCCAAACCGACTTGCGCCAAACTTTCGGCGGCACGCGGACGATAGTGGCGCGGCGGCACACCAAGAAAGGCAAGCGGCATCGCTACATTTTCGAGGGCGCTGAAGGGCAGCAAGTTGTGCGTTTGGAACACATAGCCAACGTGCTGTGCGCGGAAGCGGTCACGGTCGGCTTCCGTCAGCTTGCTAAGTGCCTGCCCCAACACTTCGACGCTGCCTTGCGTTGGCGTCAGCAAGCCGCTCAACAGGTTTAGCAGCGTCGTTTTGCCGCTGCCGCTGATGCCGCGCAGCAAGAGGTGTTCGCCGTGCGCCACCTGCCACGTCGGAACGTTCAGCACAGTGCGCGGGGCGAGTCCGTTGGCGGTGTAGGTGTGCATCAGGTTGCTCAGGCGCAGGCAAGGAATATCGCTCAATTGATGATCTCCATGCGTTCAGCGTAAATGCGGACAAGGCTGAACATGCCTGTCTCGGCGTCCATATTCATGCCAACTTCGAGCGTGCCGTACAAGCGGATAGGTCTATCCGTGGCTTGCACAGGCGACGCTTCAGGCATATAGACGAGCGCAATATCATCGGGCCAATCCGCAGCGGTGCTGCAAAATGGGCAGAAACTGAGTTGAATGCGCGTCAGCACGAAATAATCGAGTTCGGGCTTAAGCGGCGGTGCCATGTAGCCTTCAATCATCACACGCTTGCCATCCAGCGAGACCAGTTTATCGGAGAGCAGCAAGCCTTGCCGAATGCTATAGCCGCTGTAGAACTCATCAAATTTGATCGCCACCGGGAATTGGTCAAAGGCGATAGGGCTGCGTGGTGTCGGCTGGAGCGCCGTATCGGTTGCCAACGCCATAGCGCGGGCGCCGCCGAAGGGTAGTTGGTTCTCTAAAGGTGTGGCGGTGGCAGCGAGAGTCGGCAGTTGGGCGGCAAGCGTGCTGAGTGGTGGCAGCGTTAGGGTTGGCGTGCGGGTGAGGTTAGGCGGCAGCGTGGGCAAGGGCGTGATGCGCGCACTGCTCTCCGCGTTACAGGCACTCAGGGCAATGAGCAAAGCAGTGAGGCAAACGCTGCGGAGAAAATGTTGCAAATGGTACATGAGATAGTTCCTAAACATGGGATCGGACAGGCATCCGATCCCATGTTGACCGTGTACGGTAGGGCTTAGGCGGCAACTTTACGGCGCGAGACGGCAAAGCCGAGCGCCAAGCCAACCACCAAGAAGAACACACCAGAGAGTTCGGCGGGCAGGCTGAAGCCAGCAACGCTGATCTGCTGTTCGGGCGCAGCAGTAGCAGCCACAACCTTGCCATCAGGCGCGGTCAGGTCGAGACCGATAGCGCCTGCCATCACAAAGAAGACTTCGCGTTGGTGATTACTGACGGGCAAGCGCTCTGCGCCGGGACCCGTGCCGTAGACTGGCACATCTTGCAGGGTGTGAACGCCGCTGCCAGTGGATGGGCTGAGGTTGCCGTTCATCACGATGCCGTTCGGGTCGTCATCGGGATTGTTGGCGCAGACGACTTTCGCGGCATCCCCTTCGCCCACATTTTGGCAGCGGGCTGGCACGCGGGGCGTGCGGCTAACGCGGAAATCTTCGCTGTGATCAGGGAAGTTGTTCACGCCCCACGCAAAGACAATCGAAGGCGCCCAGTCATCGGGGAAGAAGTCGCCGTCTTTGTCTTCATAGGTTGGGTAGAGGGCTGCATTGTAGACGCGGATTGCCTCACGGCGCTCCAGATCAGTTGTGCCAGCGTCAAACTTAGCAGTATCCACCGTACCGTAAACATCAAAGCCATGGGCATGGTCAGCCGTCACAAGGATCAGTGTCTCATCCAGCTTGCCATTTTCGCGCAGCCAGTCCATCGTGGCAGCGATGGAGCGCTCCAGCTCGATCAGGTCAGCGAGGGCGCGCTCAATATCGAAGGGATGCATTTGCTTGTCCACGCTGGCAGCTTCCACTTGCAGGTAGAAGCCGTTCGGATTTTGCTTGAGGATTTCAAGGGCGGCAACCGTCATATCCACCAAGCCGGGCTGATCGGTGAACTGACCGAGGTTATCGGTGAAAACGTTGCGGTCAAGCCACACACTCAGATCAGAGGGGTGGAAAATGCCAAGCATCTTCTGTGGGTTGTTTGCCAAAGCGGCGTTCATCTCGGTGCGGGTGGTCACCACAGCGTAGCCTGCCGTTTCGTATTCAGCAAATACATCGCGCTCGTCGGCACGGCGTGAGCCTTCAACTGCCTTCGGGATGAAGCGGCGTGCGCCACCACCCATCAGCACATCAATGCCTATGTTCTCATCCAGAACTTGGGTGAGGTAAGTGTTGCGGTTTAGGTCGCGGCGGTCACGCCCATGCGCCCACACCGCAGCGGGCGTCGCATCCGAGAGGTCAGCAGTGGTGACCGAGCCAACCGCCATGCCGCGTGTCCGTTTGATCATCTGGGCAAAGGTTTCGACACGGGGATCGTCGAGCGTATCAGGTGAGGTGTCGCTGTAGCTGCCAGTCGCGTTCACGCTGCCGATGTGACCCGTGTTGAGCGCGCTGGCGGTGTTGGCGCTGTCTGCCATGATCGAGTCAACGCTGGAGGTGCTGACCAAGCCGAGCGCCTCAAAGTTCTCGAAGACGAATTTATCGTTGGACAAACCTTCACGGACGCCACGCGACAGCGCACGTGCCGCCGTAACAGCGGCTACGCTCAAGCCATCGCCAATGAACAGGATCACATTCTTGGCGTTGCCGGGCAGCGGCTGGCGCACTGTCCACGTCACGCGCTTGACGGTGGCGCCTGCCGTCACCTCAACCGTGTAGTCACCTGGTTGCGGCGCGCTCAGCCCACGCCAGATCAGAGAGGTGGAAGGTGTTTCGTTGCGCCCAAATTTCCACTGTTCGGTGGTGGGCTGTGCGTTGAAAAGGGTGCTAGGGTCTTCGCCGTTAACGGTCACTTTGAAGTTTTCGGGCAGCGCTTCGGCGTGAACTTCTACGCGGAAATCGAAGCGGGCGCCGGGCAGGAACTGCGCCTTATCCACAGGTAGGATCAAGACGGGCAGCGCATCGGCAGCGAAAGTACGCTGCATGGGCAGTGCCGCGCTCACCAGCGCAGCAATCAGAATAGCGACGCCCAACAACGACATCGCACGGGACACCTTTTGACCAAACGAACGCATAGAAAAGCCTCCAATGGCAAGGAGAAAACTTTGCGGCAGCAGCGCGCAAAAGCGCCAACAGCAGCTAGGAGATTAGGCAGGCTTTCTTAAGCATAATTGAACAGGGCGTTAACGGACTGTGATCAGTAAAATAAGATTTAGGACTGATATTATGTATCAAAAATACAGGCTTGTGTTTTGAGCAAGTAATAGCTATTTGCCTGTTTTCATGGGTTGCGGTGTGGCGAATTGTGTGGCGATGGGCGTTTTCAGAGCAGCCGTTTCTCGTCCATGTAGGGGCGTGCTTTCTCTGGAAGTGACCTTCTGTGCGCGGATCAATGTAGGTCTGTGGCAGAGCGGCTCTTCCTCAAAGCCGAAAAAGGGTCAGTATGAGAGGCGAGTTCTCTCGAAACTACGGTCTGTGGAGCGCATAGCACACTCCACAGACGAGATACCTCACACCGATGCTGAAACAGCGTCTAGTGCGCTGCCTGTCGGTTGGCAAGTTCGCGGGCAACCAACTCGCGCCGCAGAATCTTCAACACTGAAGTCTTGGGCAGTTCATCAATGAATTCAATGCGCGTCGGCACTTCATAGCGCGCCAATTTCTGCGCGGCGAAATCAATCAGTTCTTTCTCGGTCGCCTTATGATCTGGCTTCAGCACGACCCATGCCTTAAGCGCTTCTTGCCCTTCTTTCTCTGGGTGCGGAATGGCAGCCACACCGACCTCTTGCACGGCGTGATGCTCTGCCAAGACCTTCTCGACATTGTTCGGGTAGACGTTGAAGCCGCCGATGAGCGCCATATCCTTCTTGCGGTCTACGATGAAGAAGTAGCCTTCCTCGTCCATATAGGCAATATCGCCGGTAAACAGCCATTTGCGCCCGTCTGGCATCAGGCGCAGCACGTTTTCAGTCTCGGCGGGCATGTTGTGATAGCCGATCATAAGCGTTGGCGACCACACGACTAGCTCACCTTCCCTGCCTACGGGCATCTCAGTTAAGCCGTCCTCAAGGCTGATGATCTTCATCTCCACGTCGGGCAGCGGAATGCCGATGCTGCCCGTCTTGTTCTCGCCATGTAGCGGATTCACACAGACGGCAACGGCAGTTTCGCTCATACCGTACCCTTCCGCCAGTTTGCCGCCGGTCAGTTCTTCAAAACGGCGTTTGGTGGCAGGCGGCAGCGGCGCAGAGCCACTAATGCAGGCACGGATCGAGCGCAGGTTGTACTTGCCCTTCGCCACGTCGGCATTGTTGTTGATGGCGTTATACATGGCAGGCACACCCATAAAAAGCGTTGGCTGGAAGGTGTCAATCACTTCCAACACCTCTTTAATTTCGCGTGGGTTAGCAACCATCACCATGCTGCCGCCCAGTGAAACGGCGAAGCACATCACCGAGATCATGCCGAAGACGTGGAAGAGCGGAATGGCTGCCATGAACACTTCTTTGCCCGACTCCACCTTGCCCAAGAAGGCGCGCCCTTGCAGCGTGTTGCAGACCAACGCCTGATGGGTGGCGATGGCGCCCTTCGGCACGCCGGTGGTGCCGCCGGTATATTGGAAGATGGCAGGATCATCGGCGCGCACGTCCACATTGGGCTTCTTGCCCTTGTATTTCGAGAGCAGGTCCGGCAGGGCGTAATCTACGGCGTGCTTCTCAATGCGGTGACCGCCTTTTTTCTCTTTTGCCACTGTGAACAGGAAGGCAGCCAGCGGCGGCAGGTATTCCTTGATGTTGGTCACGATCACGTTTTTCACGTCGGTTTCGTGCTGAACTTGCTTCACTGTGTTATAGAACAGGCTGAGCGTGATGACGGTCGTCGCGCCGCTATCCTTGAGTTGTTCTGCTATGCGCGCCGCCGGATAGGTTGGGTTCACGGCAACCACCACGCCGCCCGCTTTCAAAATGCCAAAGAAGCTGATCACGAATTGGGCGCAGTTCGGCAGCACCAACCCAACCCGATCCCCTTTGTTCAAGCCCATATCCACAAGGGCGGCGGCAAGGGCATCCACCTGCTCATTTAGCTCACGGTAGTTCAGGACTGCCTTTTTGCGCCCTGCCACCGGCAAATGGGCAGAGGTCACAATGGCGGGATTGTTGGGCAGTTCAGCGGCTGCATCGACCAGGAACTGATAGATCGGGTGCTTGGGATAGGGCTGAAGGCTGTGCGGCACGCCTGCATCATAGCGCTTCAGCCACGGCTTCGCATCATAAGTGATACTGGTAGTCATTGTTTGTAAAGCCTCTGTTAAAACTTCGGGAAAAGGTAGTTTGTGGGAAAAGTGTAGCGAATTTCTAGCGGGAGTCAATGCGGAGTGCGCCTAAGCACAGGCGTTTTGGTGCCTCCGCGCAGTTCTCCTTGAAATCGCCTACCCTTCGCCCTTTGGCGCGCCGCATGGTAAAGTCTAGCGCGGTTGAATGAAACACCATAAGGGAGTATCACGATGATCAGCGCAGAGGGACTCGTCCACGCCTTCACCCGTAACGCTGCCTATTTAGAACGCCACCTAGACGGGCTAACCCACGCCGACTCGCTTGTGCAGCCGCCTGTCACGGGTAACTGCATCCTCTGGATTTTGGGACATATCCTCTGCTATCGGAATTTCACCTTGCAGGCGCTTGGTCAGCCGCCGATCATGCCTGAGGCAGCTCGCTTTGACGCTGGCAGCGAGCCTGTCACCGCCGATTCACCCGATTTGCCGCGCTTTGAAGCCCTGCGCGCTGCCTTTGATCAGGCGCAGGCACGCATTTTTGAAGGCATACGCCACCTGACGCCTGAACAGGCGGTTGAAATCATCACGCAGGGCAGCTTTACGCTGCCGCGTGCCGAGTTGGTGATGACCTACATGCGCCACGAGTCCTATCACATGGGGCAGTTTGAGCTGCTGCGCGAGATTGCGCTAAGCCAACGCGCCTGAGCCAATGCAACACACCGCCTAACTTGGTATAATCAGGGCGGTTAGAAAATTAACAAAAAATGGAGCAAGTTACTGTATGCGCTTTCAGCGTGCCAGCGGCATTTTACTTCACCCAACCTCTCTGCCCGGACGCTATGGCATTGGCGATCTGGGTGCATCCGCCTACCGTTTTGTGGATTATTTAGTCTCGGCAGAGCAATCACTGTGGCAAATCTTGCCGCTAGGTCCGACGATCATCTATGACTCACCTTACCAAACACTCTCGGCGTTTGCCGGCAACCCAAACCTGATCAGCCTTGATAAGTTAGTCGAATCAGGTTGGCTGGAAGCGCATGACCTTGCCGATGTGCCGCACTTTCCCGAACACACCGTCCCCTTTGGCGAGGTGATTCCTTACCACGAGCAAAAGCTCGACCTTGCCTTTACGCGCTTTCAGCAGCGCGCCGATGCCACCACCAAAGCCGCCTTTGAGGATTGGTGCGCCCGTAACGGCATGTGGCTGTACGACTTCGCCCTGTTCGCTACGCTTAAGGGGCAGCACGGCGGCGTAGAGTGGGTGAAATGGTCGCGGGAGGCAGCCCAGCCCAGCCCAGCGCGCCGTGTTGCCCTGCGTGAACAGTACCGTGATCAGGTCGAAAACCATATGTTCCGCCAGTGGCTGTTCTACACACAGTGGGCAGCTTTGAAGGCATATGCCAACGGTAAGGGCGTGCAGCTCATCGGCGATCTGCCGATCTTCGTCTCGCACGACAGCGCTGATGTCTGGGCAAATCCGCACCTCTTTGAACTCGATCCCAACACTGGGCAATCCACCGTAGTGGCAGGCGTGCCGCCGGATTTCTTCAACCCTGAGGATGGGCAGTTGTGGGGCAACCCACACTACAACTGGCGAGCGATGGAAGAAGAGGGCTACGCTTGGTGGATTGCGCGCCTACGCACCACGCTAGAGACGGTAGACCGCGTCCGCATTGATCACTTCAGAGGCTTTGAGGCGTATTGGGAAATCCCAGCGAGTGAAACCACTGCCAAGAATGGACGCTGGGTGAAGGGACCTGACGCCAAACTCTTTGAGGCGTTTGAGGCAGCGCTTGGCAGGCTGCCGATTATCGCTGAGGATTTAGGCATCATCACGCCAGAGGTGACCGCCCTACGCGACCGTTTCGATCTGCCCGGCATGAAGGTGTTGCAGTTCGCCTTTGGCGATGATCCATACAGCGTGAACGCCTTCTTGCCACATATGTATCCGCGCAACAGCGTTGTCTACACTGGCACGCACGATAACAACACCACGCTCGGTTGGTGGCAGACGGGCGAGGCAAGCGAGGGAATGCGCCGCCATCTGCGCGAATACATCGGGCATGAGGTGCAAGAGCCGCACTGGGATTTGATCCGTTTGGGCATGAACTCGGTGGCGGATACTTTCATTGTGCCAATGCAGGATGTGTTGGGCTTTGGCGCCGATGCACGCATGAACAAGCCCGGCTTCAAGGGCGGCTATTGGACGTGGCGTTTTGCCGAAAAATGGCTTTATGACTCATCACGAGAGCGCCTGCTGCGCCACACGCAGCTTTCGGCGCGCACACCTGCCCAGCAGGCTAACCTGAGCTAGAAAAGGAGATTGGCTATGATCAAAGAGTTTATAACCTTCGTCAAGCGCGGCAACGTGATCGATCTGGCGGTTGGTATCATCATGGGTGCCGCCTTCGGTGCGATTGTCGCCTCGTTGGTGAACGACATCATCATGCCGCCTATCGGGCAGATCCTTGGCGGCGTGGATTTTTCCAACATCTTCATCGCGCTGGATGGCAAAAGCTACGCCTCGCTCAAAGCGGCGCAGGATGCCGGGGCTGCCACGATCAATGTTGGCGTGTTCCTGAACACGATCATCAACTTCCTGATCGTGGCGTTTGCGGTCTTTCTGCTCATCCGCGCCGTGAACCGCCTGAGCGCCAAGCCTGCGGAAAAGCCCGCCGAAGAAGCGCCCAAGCCCGATCCGATGCTGGAGACGCAGCAGAAGCTGATCGAGACGCTGGAGAAGCTGAACAAGACCCTCGAAGGGCGTGGGTAAATCTGCTAGAATAGGGCGCACAAACACGCCCTATTTGGTAGGAACGAGCTAAATGCCTGAGCGCAAAAAACTGGGAAGTTCTGAGATTGTTGGTGAAAGGCGCGCCCAGTTGTTGGCGTTGGCAGCAAAGCACGGCGCATACAATGTGCGTGTATTTGGTTCAGTAGCGCGTGGTGAAGCAAATGTCAACAGCGATCTTGACTTGCTTGTTGAATGGGATTTAACACGCATTTCGGCATGGGGTGGTGCAGGCTTTGATCTTGAAGCAGCAAAACTGCTTGCAAGGCGTGTTGATGTTGTTACCCTTGAAGATTTGCATCCGCTTATGCGAGAGCACGTGCTACGTGAGGCAATCGCTTTGTGAGCAGCGATATTGTTTACATCACCTATATTCTCGAATGTATTGGAAGCATTTGGGAGCTAACTGTTGACGGACGTGAAGCACTTATGCGAAAGCGTCACGACAAATCAGCCGTGTTGTATTACCTACATACGCTTGCTGAAGCAACACAGCGTATTTCAGAAAATAAAAAAGCCTCTCAACCTGAAATTAACTGGTCAGCTATTTAGATGTAAATTGGGATATTGCGTGGCACATTATTGTCAATGAGTTACCAATGCTGGAAATAGCTATCCGCAACATAGCAGTGGACGAAACAACGGGTCATGAGTGATTTGGGTCATGCCATCTTTTCGCCCGCCGCTTGACCTAACCCTGCACCGTGAGCCGCTACTGGCGATCTTGCGCGCTGTGATTGACACACCGCAGCTCAGCCGTGCCGATCTGAATCACCTGCTGCGCCAGCACCTGAAAGAAACGCCCGACGGGCGCCGCTTCTTCGCCAAAGATGAGCTGATCGCTGCCTACCGCGCCTTTGCCGAAACGGGCGACCTGCCGCCTTTTGAGCCTGCCGTGCTGGAACGCTTGCGCCTGAAGCCAATGCGGACGACCAGCGGCGTGACGGTCATCACGGTGCTGACCAAGCCGTTTCCGTGTCCCGGTGAGTGCATTTTCTGCCCGAATGACGTGCGGATGCCCAAGAGCTATCTGCGCGATGAGCCGGGTGCACAGCGCGCTGAACTGAACGCCTTCGATCCCTACTTGCAGACCTATACGCGCTTGCGTGCGCTGCACAATATGGGACACCCAACCGATAAGATTGAGCTGATCGTGTTGGGCGGCACGTGGTCGTTTTACCCGGAAAGCTACCAGATTTGGTTCATCAAGCGCCTGTTCGATGCCCTGCACGACTTTGGGCGCGCTATAGATCGCACCGCAGAGGTGCGCGCCCTGCTAGAGGCGGAAACATTAGCACAGTTCAAGCCGCACCCAGCAACGACGGCGCCCGCCGAAACGGTAGACGGCGCGGACTTCTCGCGCACCTACAATCAGGTGGTGGCGCACCTTTACGAAGCTGAACTGCGCCGCAGCCGCCAACAGGCAGATCAGGTTGGCGCGGGCTTGCTGCCGCGCACGCTGATCACGGAGTATGCCACATGGTCGGAGCTGGAGGCGGCACACCGTGAGAACGAAACGGCGCCCTGCCGCTGCGTCGGACTCGTGATCGAGACGCGCCCCGATCATATCTCGGCGGCGGAAGTCTTGCGCATCCGTCGCTTGGGTTGCACCAAAGTGCAGATCGGCTTCCAAAGCCTAGACGATGCTATCTTGCGCCTGAACAAACGCGGGCATACAGTGGCAGCCACGCGGCGGGCGGTGCGCTTGTTGCGGCAGGCGGGCTTCAAGATTCACGCGCACTGGATGCCAAACTTGTACGGCGCAACACCTACTTCCGATAAGGAAGATTATCAGCAACTGTTCAACGATCCCGATTTCTGCCCCGACGAACTCAAGATTTACCCATGCTCGCTGATCGAATCGGCGGAACTGATGGGCAAATATCGCAGTGGTGAATGGCAGCCCTACAGCACCGAGACGCTCACCGACCTGCTGGCGGATTGCCTGCGCGCCACGCCTGAGTATTGCCGCCTGACGCGCATCATCCGCGATATTCCCTCCACTGATATTGTGGTTGGCAACAAGATCACCAACCTACGGGAGTTGGTGGAGGCGCGCCTTGCCGCCAACGGTGAACGCAGCCGTGATATTCGGGCGCGGGAAGTGCGCGGACGCCAAATTGCGCCCGAAGCACTGCACCTTGATGAACTCGCGTATACCACCAGCAACGGGCGCGAAATCTTTCTACAATTCATCACTGAAGGGCGGCAGATTGCGGGCTTTCTGCGGCTGAGCCTGCCTGAGCGCAGCATCCCACCGTTGATTGAAACGCTGCATGGGTCTGCCATCATCCGTGAAGTGCATGTTTACGGGCAAGCGCTGGGCATTGGCGAAGAAGCGGCGGGCAAGGCGCAGCACAGCGGATTAGGCACGCGCCTGATCGAGCGCGCCGCCGAAATTGCGCGGGCGGGGGGCTATGCGCGCCTTGCGGTTATTTCGGCGGTTGGCACACGCGGCTACTATCGCGGGCGCGGCTTCAGGGATGCGGACTTGTATCAGGTGCGTGATCTGCATCTATAGTCGGATCCTGCGGCATTCGGCGCGGTGTGACGTAGGCAACCAAGAGCATCAACAGCGCTTGTGAACCAATGACCAACACACGATCAATGCCTTTATAGAATGGCAGTAGGATGAACAGCCCTAGCGCCAATTGGAAGGCGACGAAAGCGCCTGCTGCCGTTATCAGCACTTGTTGCCGTGTCAGATCGCCGCGCTTGTGCAGCGGAACGGCTGCGGCAAGGATGCTGATGTAGATCAAGATCACAAGCCACTCCGCGCCGCCGCCAAAGCGCAGCGCAGCCACACTCGCGCATAGGATCGGGAAGCCGAGAATCCACACGCCAAGCATCACCGTCAGCAGCTCGAAAAACAATCCCCAACGCATGATTGCACCTCAAATCTTATTCCGCAGGCAGGTTAAAAAGTCGTTCGGCATTTCGCGTCGTGAGGGTTGCCATTTCCACGTAAGGGATGTTGTGCAGCGCGGCAAGACGCTCTGCCACATAGCGCACATAGGCGGGCGTGTTGCGCGCACCGCGATGCTGCTGCGGCGTTAGGAACGGTGCATCGGTCTCGATCAACAGGCGATCCAACGGCACACGCGCCGCAACCTCACGCAGATCATCCGCCTTTTTATAGGTGATCGGACCTGTGAAGCCGAGGTAGAAGCCAAGCGCTAAGGCGCGTTCGGCAATCTCTGGCGGCGCAGAAAAAGAATGCAGCACGCCGATCCGTTCGCGCTGCTCAGGTGTCAGGCTGGGCTGCCACGCGCTCAGGATGCTCAGCACGTCCTCGCTTGCCTCACGGTTGTGAATAATCACCGGCAAGCCAAGCCGTGCGGCAAGGGCAAGCTGATCCTCAAAGGCGCGCCACTGCTGCGCCTTCGGACTCTTATCCCAATGGTAATCCAAGCCGATTTCGCCGATGGCAACGATCTTTGGCTGCGCCGCTTGTGCTTCAATCTCTGCTAACAGGCTTGGCGTGTAGTCCGCCGTGCTGTTTGGGTGAAAGCCTGCTGTGGCGTAGATTCCGTCATAGTGTGCTGCCAGCCTGAGCGCACGGGCGCCTGTCTCAAGGTCAATGGCGGGATTGATCAGCCGTGTAACGCCGTGTGCGGCAGCGGCAGCCAAAAGCTGAGCGCGATCCGACTCGAAGGCGTCAAAGTCGAAGTGGCAATGTGTGTCAATTAGCATTATAATAGAACGCCTGTACCAAATCTTTCCAACAGGTAGTATTGTACACCATGCCGAAACGTTCCCAGCCAACCCTTTATCCGACCGCTGCCGCGCAGCGCGTTGCCTTGCACGCACAAGGGCTATCCGCGCCATTCAGCGGCATCCCTGACGCCGAGTCGCTCTACGCGATGATCGAGCGCATCGGCTGCCTGCAAATTGATACCCTGCAATTGGTGCGCCGCAGCCAATACCTGACCCTGTGGAGCAGGCTTGGCAACTATACGGCGGAACTGCTCGATCAGGTTGCCTATGGCGATCCAAGCGCGCCACCAGAGGCGCGCAACCGCCGCCTCTTTGAATATTGGCTGAAGGCAGCTTGTTTCATCCCGCTCAGCGAGTATCGCTACCGTTTGGCGCGAATGCAAACCTACCGCGAAGGCAATAATCGCTGGTTCAAGGAGTGGGTCAGCAAGCCCGAACATAAGGCAGCCCTTGATCATGTCTTGGAGCGCATTCGGCGCGAAGGCGCTCTACGCAGTGCTGATTTTGAATACAAGGGTGAAAAGCGCAGCGGTTGGTTTGATTGGAAGCCAACCAAGCACGCCTTAGAGCATCTCTATAACGCGGGTGTGCTGATGATTGATCGGCGGCAGAACTTCCAGCGCGTCTATGACCTTACCGAACGCGTGCTGCCTGACTGGGTAGACCGCAGCCTGCCAAGCCCAGAGGAACACTATCGGCATTTGTTGGTGCGCGCCGTGCGTGCGTTGGGCATCTGCAAGCCTGAGCAGATGGGTTTTTATTTCTATATGACGCACACTAATTGCAAGCCATTCATCAAGGCACTGATCGCGGAAGGTGTTTTGGAGAGTGTCCAGATCGTAGAGCAAGACGGCACACAGGCAACCTACCTTATGCACCGTGAAGATCGCCATCTGATCGATCAGGCGGCGGAAGGCGCACTCACGGCAACGCATACAACCTTCCTCAGCCCGTTTGATAACCTGTTTTGGGCAGGCAAACGGACGCTTGCCCTCTGGAACTTTGAGCCGCGCATAGAGATGTACAAACCTGAGCCACAGCGGCGTTGGGGCTATTTCAGCCTGCCGATCCTGCACGGCGAGCGGCTGATCGGGCGCTTTGATCCCAAGCTGGATCGCAAAAGCGGCGTGCTGCACCTGAAGGCGCTGCACCTTGAAGAAGGCGTGCAGCCTGATGAAGCGCTGATCACGGCGGTAGCAGATGCTTTGCGGCAGTTCATGGCGTGGCACGCCGCCACCGACCTACAGATTGCGCGCAGCGCACCCGCCGCGTTTGGCGAAGCACTCCTGCGCGCCATGTAGGGCTACTGCCGCAGCAGCCACGCGATCAGATTGAACATCTCGACATCAGGGATTTTCGCCTTGTAGTTGGAGACCATCACATTGGCGTAGTCTGGCACGATGAAGGCGTTCGGCTCAACAATGGACTCGTAGATGTAGGCGGCGGCGCTGTAGTTTGGACGGCGCGTCGCAGCACGCGCACCCATGCCCGTTAGGGCGGGTCCGACGCCGCTTTCGGCACGGTGGCAGGCGGCGCACGCATATTTTTCAAAGACTGCCGCGCCCTTGCTGGGATCGGCGGCGGCGACTTGCGCCTCGATGCCATCGGTGAACTGTGGCGATGCCGTCACGAAGACGGGCGTCATGAGTTGTTGCAGGTTTGGCACGTTGCTCAACACGGCAAAGAAGGCGATGCCAAAGCCAATGACCAGCACAGCGCCGAAAAGGGTGATGAAGGGCGAGAAACGCGGCACTTGTGGCGGTGGTTGTTCGGACATTTGTAAGCCTCTATAAAAAGATTTGGTCAACGATCATGGCGAGGAACAGCAGCGCCAGATAGAACGTTGAATATTTATACATGCGCTTGGCGGCAACGCCGTTTCGCTCATTGAGCAGGCGCACCGCCTCATAAATCATGCCACCGCCTAGCAGCAGCGCCGAGACGAGATAGACCAAGCCCGAAATGCGGAACGGCACGGGCAGCAGCGAAAGCGCCACCAACTGGAGCGAGTAGAGCAAAATCTGAACGCGGGCAGCCTCCGTGCCGCGTGCGACAGGCATCATCGGCACGTTGGCGCGCGTGTAGTCGGCATTCACCAAGAGCGCCAACGCCCAACTATGCGGCGGAGTCCAGTAAAAAACGATGGCGAACAGCACGAACGCGCCTGCCTCTAGCGTGCCTGTGACGGCTGCCCAGCCCACCAAGACCGGGATGGCGCCAGCGCCGCCGCCGATCAGGATGTTCAGCACGGTGTTGCGCTTGAGCAGGATCGTATACAGCACCACATAGTAGAGCGCACCGATCAGCGCTAGAACTGCCGAGAGCAGGTTGACAAACACACTCAGGATCAGCACAGAGGCAGCCACCAACAGAATGCCATAGATCAGGGCATAGATCGGTGCCACGCGCCCGGCGGGAATCGGGCGGTTTTTGGTGCGCGACATCTGCTTATCCATGTCGCGGTCTATGTATTGGTTTAGCGCGCTGGCGCCGGCTGCCGCCAACGAACCACCTATGACGGTGGCTAGCAGCGTTAGCAGCGGAATCGGGCTTCCCTGTGCTGCCACCACCATCGCCGTGACGGTGGTGAAGATCAGCAGGGTGACGATGCGCGGCTTGGCTAGTTGGACGTAGTCGCGGAGCGTACCGCGTCCGATGGTGGTTGGGCTAGGGTCGTTAGGTTGTTCGGCAAGCGTTGTAGCCATGCATATGTACTCGCGGCAATCATGGCTGCCCACGTCGCGGCTGCGAAAAAGACGTGCAGCGAGCGCGAGATGACCAACCAATCACGATCATCAACTAACACGATGGAAGCACCCAGCACTGCTTGGGCAAAGTAGATAGCGAAAGCGCTCTGCAAGGCGCGCCGCAGCGCAGGGCTGACATCGGCACGGGCTTGCCAGAGCATCATGATCAGCAGCATACCCAGCGCGCCGGCGATCAGGCGGTGCAGCATATGCACCATCTGCGGCGCGCCCTGTGAAAACGGGAAAATCTCGCCGCTGCACAGCGGATAGCCAACACAGGCTTTGGTGGCATTTTGCCCTGCCACTGCCGCGCCAATCATCGCCACCATAAAGCTAAGCGTGGTGGCAAGCACCAATTGCAGCGGCGGAATGTAAAAGCGCGGCGTGCGCGGCGGCGGCTGTGGCAGCAGCAAGCGCCTGCCATTCACATAGACTACGATGAAGGCAGCCAGCAAGAACATACTGTTGCCTAGATGGATCATCACGCTGATCCAGTGGGCGGCGTGCGTGTAGATAACAACGGTTAGCGCACCGATGGCACTCTGCAAAAAGAACAGCCCAACACCAAGCATGGCAGGCGTGAAAAGCAAGGGCTGCGCCCGATAGTGGCGCCATGCCATCACACTCACGCCAATAGCGAAGGCACCAACGATCAGGGCGAACAGGCGGTGACCGTACTCGATCACGACTGTGATATCCTCGAATTCAGGGATGATATGCCCATTGCACGAGGGCCAATATGGACCGCACCCATAGCCTGACTCGGTGACGCGCGTCACCGCGCCGATCACAATCATCAAGAAGGTGGTGGCAACTGCGCCAAGCGCAAGGCGCAGAAATAGGCGCGCTGTCGCCGCTGGATCATGTGGTTTGGCTGGGCTTGCCATAAGCTATTCCTGTATCAAGTCTCACTGCAAGGTGTTTGCTATGCGCTGTTTGTGTATTACATCACAATCCATGTGCAAAAGATAGCACACTTAGGCGGGATTGGCTAGGGTTAGGCTTGCGGCGGCACGGCGCGGGCAGGGATGATCAGGACGGGACAGGGCGAGCGGTGCAGCACGCCTTCTGCCACGCTGCCCAGCGCCACACGGGCGATGCCGCTGCGTCCGTGCGTTGCCATCACGATGATTTGGAAGCCATCTTGCGCCACGCTGACAATCGTCTCGATCACGCTGCCGGGGCGCACTTCCACCGTCACATCATAGCCTGCTTGCGCCAGCCAATCGCTGACTTGGCGCAGATAGCCTTCACGGGCGTGCGCGGCACGTGGATCATCGGGCTTTTGGATAGGGGGCCACGTCTGATCTTCTGTGGCGGGCGGCTGTGCGACGGCACTCACCAGCGACGCCATCTCGCTGATTGCATCTTGCGCCATGACAGACAGGACGTGAATGTTTGCGCCGGGGCTGGCAATTTTAATGGCGTGTTCAAGGGCGATCTCGGCAAATTTCGAGCCGTCAAGCGTCACCAATACTCTATCATAGCCCATCGCGTAAAATCCTTTGTGATTATCTAAAAGTTGGGGCTGATGATAGCGTTAATTGTGGGCATTTGCCACCTGAGGTTGTGGTTGAACAGCTTACGTGCACTCTCTACGGTTATTCTTTTCGCCATGTGCCTACCCAAAAGCATAGGCGCGCTGCGGCGGCAGCCCTGCTATACTCATTGAATGGGTCAGCGGCGGAATTGGGTTGTTTCTGCCTAAGTTGTTCAGCCTGAGAGGTGTTTTGATGTTTCACGGCGGCGGTTGGTTCTCCTATTTGATGTATGACGCGCAAAACAAGCCGCGTGTCAGCCGTGCGTTGATCATGCGCGTGTTGCGCTATGCCAAGCCTTACCGCAGCAAGATTGGCTGGGTGTTGGTGGCAATTTTGTTCAGTTCGCTGCTGAATCTGGCAACACCGCTGCTTTTCCGCCAACTGATTGATGTGGCACTGCCCGAACGCGATGGCGCACTGCTTAACTTGCTGGCGCTGGGCATCGTGGCAGTGCCGATCCTTGGCGGCGCGGTTGCCGTCTTTCAGCGCTGGCTGACGGCGAGCATTGGTGAAGGCGTCATCTATACGTTGCGGAGCGATCTCTACGCGCACCTGCAAAAGATGTCGCTGCGCTTCTTCACCAACGCCAAAACAGGCGAACTGATGAGCCGCTTGAATAACGATGTGGTTGGCGCACAGAGCGCTATCAACAGCACAGTGGTCAGCATCATCACCAACCTGATCACCGTCGTGGCAACGCTTGCCGTGATGCTGGCGCTGGAGTGGCGGCTGACGCTGCTCGGCTTGATTGTCGTGCCGCTCTTTGTGCTGCCGGCGCGCAGCATCGGGCGCAAACTGCGCGATATGATCAAGCGGCAGAGCGAACTCAACGCGCAGATGAACGCTATGGTCAACGAGACGCTCAATATCAGTGGCGCGCTGCTGGTCAAGCTCTTTGGGCGCGGCGGCGAGGAATCCGCTCGCTTTAATGATCGGGCTGCCAACGTGCGCGATATTGGTGTGCAGCGCGCCGTGACGGGCAGCACCATGTTCGTCAGCTTGGGCTTGATCAGCGCGGTTGGCGTGGCGCTTGCCTATTGGCTTGGCGGACATTTGGCGTTGGAAGGCGTCTTTAGCGCAGGCTTGATCGTCGCCTTTGGCTTGTACCTGACGCAGATTTACGCGCCGCTGCAAGCGCTTGCCAACGCGCCCGTCGAGTTTGCGTCCTCAATGGTCAGCTTTGAGCGCGTCTTTGAGATCATTGATCAGCCAATTGAGATTGCCGAACAACCGAACGCACTTGCCCTTTCGCCCGCCGAAATTCGCGGCGAAGTGACCTTTGAAAATGTCTCGTTCAGCTATGCTGAGGGTGAGGGACTGCTCAGCAGCGTGGATCGCGGCGGTGTGGAGAGCGTGCGCGCCGTGTTCAGCGGTGAGCAAGCGGCGGCAAATGGCACGCCGCATACGCAAGCACGCACCGTTGCCCTAGAGGAGGTGAGCTTTACCATTCCCGCGGGCAAGCTGGCAGCACTGGTCGGACCGAGCGGTGCCGGTAAGACGACGATTACCTACCTGCTGCCGCGCCTCTATGATCCGACGGCAGGGCGCATTCTGCTAGATGGTCACGACTTGCGCGAGCTGACGCTTGGCACGCTCTCGGCGGCAATCGGCATGGTGACGCAAGAGACCTACCTCTTTCACGATACGATCAAGACAAATTTGCGCTACGCCAAGCCTGAGGCAACTGACGCCGAGATCGAGGCAGCTGCACGCGCCGCCAACATTCACGATTTCATCAGCCAACTGCCGAACGGCTATCAAACGTTGGTGGGTGAGCGCGGCTATCGCCTGAGTGGTGGTGAGAAGCAACGAATCGCCATCGCAAGGGTTATCTTAAAAAACCCACGCATCCTTGTGCTGGATGAGGCAACCTCACATCTGGACTCGCAGTCAGAGGCGCTTATTCAGGCAGCGTTGGAGCGTGTGATGCAGGGGCGCACCAGCCTTGTGATCGCGCATCGGCTCAGCACCATTCTTGCCGCCGATCTGATCCTTGTGCTGGATCGCGGGCGCATTCTTGAACGCGGCACACACAGCGACCTTTTGGCGCAGGGCGGCTTGTATGCAGCGCTTTACGAGACGCAGTTCAAGCGCAGTGCAGAACTACAGGCTTAAACCTTAAGTTAAAGTGTGTGCTTCGCCTTTCCCTGTGAAAAACGTTACAATCTGGGGAGCGCAGAGTCGTTTGGCGGCGTGCGCGCCTAAGCACATAAGTTAAGTCTGATAGAAATAGAGGCACACACGAGCATGTCGCTTGCACATTTGATCCCGTCCTTAGAGCCAAAGTTGCGCGGTCTGTACGACGCGCACCATGAGCGCGCCAAGCGCATTGACTGGGCTTACAGCGAATACTTGCCACTGGATGAACTGAAGGCAAATCCAGAGAGCATCCCACAGCTTTCGCCCTTAGTCTATACCGCTGTGGAAACGGCGCTGCTGACTGAGGTGAACCTGCCGTGGTTCACCACACACCTGCACGCTGCCTTTCGCGGCTCGCTGAGCGTGATGACGGAATTTCTGCATACATGGACTTCCGAAGAAGATCAGCACGCCTTGCTGTTGGAAACCTACCTGCTGTTGGGCGGCAATGGCGATGCCAAACTGCGCGCTGCCATGCGTAAGAGCGTGATCCGACAAGGTTGGGCAAGCACCATTGATTCGCACTTTGGCGCGATTGCCTACACCGCTATTCAAGAGCTGGCAACCCAAACTTTCTATCTGCGTGTGGCGGATATTGCCGAAGCAGAAGACCCACGCCTTTCGCGTGCGCTGCGCCGCTTGGCAAAAGATGAGACGTTGCACATGGCGTTCTACCGCGATGCCGTCAAGTATCACCTTGAGGTTGAGCCGAACTACGTCTATCCGTTGGCAGAGGTCATCATGAAATTTGAGATGCCCGGCAGCGGAATGCCCAACTATCAGGAGCGCTCCGAGATGTTGGCGGCAAAGGCGAACTATGGCCCTGCTGAATACTACACACAGGTGATTGATACGCTGTGGCGCTACTGGGGCATTGATCAGCTTGAGCCAACGCTTGCCCGTGCGCGTGAATCGCAGTTGAAACTGATCAAGCATCATCAGAAGCTGGGGCGCATTGCCGCACGCCTGATTGAGCGCCGCAAGAAGCAGCAAGAAGGCGCAGCGGACTAAAGGTATAGCCACATTCCTCAAAGCGGGCGGAGAGATTTCTCTGCCCGTTTTGATTCAGCTGCGGGAACGGCACCCATTCATTAGGATATAAGCAGTTTTTCGCTGGGATAGGTTCTTGCCACACCCGTTGCCCCGACCATTCGGCACCCGCCTTGCCTGCCAAATGTTGCAAAAGGTAAATTTTTCGTATAATCTGAGTATGTAACTAACGTATCTCAAACGTATGGTGGCGCTTATGGCTCGGCAGGTACGCACATTCTGGGGCTTCCCATTGCTGCAAACAATTGCAGAACTTGGGGATCGTTTGTTTGGAAAAGTGGTAGTGCCGCCGCCTGCCGCTGTGCTAACACCTACGCGCATGGAGAACGCCTACCTTGCCCGTAAGCGCAGCCTGCCGATTGCCTTCAGCAGCCGCGATTGGGACGCCGCCCTGGACTATTGGGGCTATCAGTGCGCGGTGTGTAGCCGACCGCGCGGCTTGTGGCACACGCTGGCACAAGATCACTGGATTCCTTTGAGCAGCCCGCACTGCCCCGGCACCCTGCCAAACAACATTCTGCCGCTGTGCCACGGCGAAGGTGGCTGCAATAACAGCAAAGGCAGCAAAGACCCGATCCGCTGGCTGGAAGAACGGCTTGGTAAGCGCCGCGCCGCGCAAAAACGCGCAGAAATTGCGGCTTACTTTGCCTGGGCAGAGGCGCAGCGCTACGGTTGCTATGTGTGCGGCGCAGGCGTTGAGCCACGCGGCGACGACGGCTGGCAGTGCGAAACGTGCTGCACGCACATCAGCCATAGCCAGGCCGCGCACCTGCTGCACTGCCCAAGCTGCCATTGCTGGCTGCGCGAGATGCGGCGCGGCTTCTATTGCCCGCGTTGCGACCGTGCTTGGCAGCGCGCCGAGATGCCCGATATTGAGTGGTGCCCGTGCGGCAAGGGCGTGCTGGACTGGGTGTGTGAAAATGGCGAAGGCTGGTGGCGCTGCCGCAAATGCGCCCAAGAATGGGAAGCCGACAGCGCCTAAGGCGTTGGGTGTCGCCTCACTCAGCGCTTAGCGGATGGATGCCGTTTGTGTAGCGCCACACACCGCCCGTCAGCGTGCCGACCACGCCCGTTTTGAGCAAGTCGTGCGGATCGCCCTCGAAAATATCCCGATCCAGCGCCACCAGATCGGCAAAGTAGCCCGCTGCCAGCGTCCCTAAACGCGATTCCATGCCCGCCGCATAGGCAGCCCCTTGCGTATAGCCGCGCACTGCCTCTTCCACCGTCAGGCGCGCTTCCGGGTACCAGCCCTCAGGGTTCGGTGTGCCGTCGGCACGGCAGCGCGTCACGGCTGCATGAATGCCCTTCAACGGCTCAAAGGGTTCCACGGGCGAATCTGAGCCAAAGGCAACCCGTGCGCCCTGATCAAGCTGTAAACGCGGATTGTAGGCATAGCGCGAACGCTTGCCCCAATACTTATCTGCCATCAGGTAATCCGCCGTAGCGTGAATTGGCTGCATCGAGGCGATGATATCCAAGGCGGCAAGGCGCGTTAAATCATCAGGGTGGATGATCTGCACATGCTCGATCCGATGGCGGCGATCGGAAGGCTGCAAGCCACGCGCACGCTCATCAGCGCGCACCTCCTCATAAACATCCAGCACATCATGCACCGCCCGATCTCCGATGGCGTGAATGGTGGACGGGAAGCCTGCGCGGCTGGCGGTCATCACCAACGCCCGCATCACGTTTTTCTCGGTGACGACCACGCCGTAATTGTCTGGCTCACCCTCATACGGATCGAACATGAGCGCTGTGCGTGCGCCAAGGGCGCCATCCGCAAAAATCTTCAAGCCACCCAAGCGCAGCCAATGGTTGCCATAGCCCCAGCGCAGCCCTAGCCGAATTGCCTCATCAATGAACGGATCATTGATATTCTTAACCACGCGCAAGCCCAATTCGCCGCGCTCGTGCAGCAGCTGGAATGCCTCAAAAGCACGCGGCTGATCATAATCATGAATGCCCGTCAGCCCGCAGCGCCACGCTAAGGGCTGCGCCTCTCGCATCATAGCAGCTACCTCGTCCGCGCTTGGCAGGGGCAGGTGTTGGCGGACTAAGGTCATGGCGCCTTCCAGCAGCACACCCGTTGGCTCACCTGATTCATCCCGCACAATGACGCCATCGGCAGGATCGGGTGTGTCGGCGGTGATGCCTGCTTCGTGCAGAGCGGCACGGTTCACCCAAGCGGCGTGTTCGCTGCGCGCCCGCAAAAATACAGGATTATTCGGCGTGACGGAATCTAGATCAGCCGCCGTTGGGAAGGCACCACCTTCCCACTGCGCTTGTGACCAGCCGCGCCCGATCAGCCATGCACCGCCGTGAGCAGCTTGTGCAGCTGCCGCCACACGCGCCACTGCCGCTGCCTTGCTGGGCAGATCGAACAGGTCTATTTCGCGTAAGGCACGCGCTGTTAGCTCCCAGTGGATGTGTGCATCCGTCAAGCCGGGCATGACCGTTGCACCTGCTAGATCGTCAAGGTGCGTGCTGCGTGTGGCAAGGGCGCGCAGCGAGGCATCACCCACCGCCACAATCTGATCGCCGCGGATGGCAAGGGCGCTGGCACGCGGCTGCGCGGCATCCAGCGTGTAGATATTTGCGTTTAAGATCAGCCGATCAATCATGATGCTCTTTCTTTCATAGGCGCGTAGCAGTTTGGCTGATGCTCTGAGTCAGGGTCACTTCCCAGCGCTCATTTGGCTCCAGCCGCACGTGCCACAGATGCAAAAAAACCGTCCCCTGATAGCCGCGCTCAAAGCCGTCCCCTGAAAGGGTGACTGTCTCCAACGGGAACTGCCACAAAAAGGCAGGTCTGCTCAGTGTGGTGGCAAGCGTCAGGTTGTGCAGGGTGGTATCGGTGCTGTAGTGCTGGACGCCTTCCAATTCGCGCAAGGCGCCAAGCGGCAGACGGTCGCTCTCGCCGTTCAGGCGCAGCGCGCTGTAAGAAATATCCTGCCCGCCATCAAAGCCGACCACTGTCTCGATGCCAAAGCGTAGTTCAAGTGGCTGCTTGCCGTGATGCGAAAGCGTGTAATCTACTTGGAAGGCGCTTTCACTGTGAAAGAACTGAAATGCCTTACGCAAATTGATTGGATGCTGCATCTCGCCCAACCAAATGCTGCCGGCACGCTGCAAAGTGATATAAGCGCGGATGCCATCGCAAGCTGCCTCGATAATCTCGTAGGGCTGATTCACAAAATTGCCCTGCTCCGCATACTGAGCGCGGTAGAATTCGTCGAGCGTGGTCGAGTTGCTCAGGAAATGATCGAGGAAGGAGCAGCGCCGATGCCAATCATAGATTAGGCGGTGTTCCAAGCCGCCTTCTTTGGCACGCACCGAACGGCTGTATGGTGGTTCGCTCTCCAGCGGCATGGGCGAGGTGGGCAGGATGATCGAGCCATCGGCGGCAGCTTGGCGCAGACGGGCATGATAGCTCTCTTTGCGGCGCGTCATGACGTTATAGAGATTATAGGCAGACGGGCGGAAATCTAGCTCTACCATGCCGCCGCCGTAGACGGGCGACCAGATCGCGCTGAGCGGTGAGCCAAGCAGCGCAATATCGCTATGACCATCCTGATCCAGATCGAACGTTTGCAGGCGCAGTTCAGCCTCTTCGCTTTCAGCGGCATCTTCAGCGGCGATCAGGTTGGCGTAGTTTGCCACCCGCAAATTGAACAGATACACACCGCCGGAAAGCCCATGCCAATATGGATCGTTGCCCTGCGCTGCCCACAGCAATTCTAAGGCGCGATCCCGCTTGCGCCCGCGCCGCATGGCGTGAACCTTGCGGCTGACCATCAGCGCACGCTTGTGCAGATGGTTGATCTCGGCATATTTGACGAGGAAATTCCGCCACAAGCCGCCGCGCAAAAAGTTAAGCTGATCGGCGCGCCGTTCGCGCTCTAAGCGTTGGCGCAGTTCGCCTAAGCGCTGTGCTTCATCCGTCAGCAGGCTCCAAACGCCCATTTCCATATAGCTGGCAGAGGGCAAATAGGCGCGCCCCAGCGGCGGAAAACGCGCCATATAGTGGCTGGGCGTGGTCGTCTTGAGCCATTCGGCGTTCATCTCTAGGGCGGTGAACAAATCTTCCATGTAGCGCCCTTCGCCCCAGCAATACTCGTAGGCGCCGGCATACGTGCCGAACTTCTCGCCATTATCTGCCATCAGCATCAGGCGCGGCGGCTGCCCGCTCTGCGGCTGGATTGCCTGTTCGCGCAGCCACTCCAAGACGCTTTCAACCGGCTGACCGGGAATGGCATAGCGCAAGTGCTTAAGGGCGGGAAAAACGGCGAGCGGAAAGCCTTGTTCCTCAGTGATGTAGTAGCCGAACATATCCTGCGGTTTATCAAAACCAACCGCCTCAAAATGCGCGTCGTCCAAGATCACATAGCGCAGGTTCGCCTGAGCAATCGGCTTGGCAAGGTGTGGCTCCCAAATGCGCTCGGTCAGCCACATGCCGCTTGGCGTGGTGCCGAAAAGCGACTCCAGTTCGTCGGTTAGCTTCTCAATCTGCCCGATCTTGTCCTCATCGGGAATGGCGGCAAGCACAGGCTCATAGTAGCCGCCGGAGAGCATCTCGACCTGCCCAGCGGCGATCAGCGCACGCAGGCGTTCCAGCATTTCGCGCTGGTTGTGTTTCAACCATTCCAGCAGCGCGCCGCTGTAGTGGAGTGCCACGCGCACTTTGGGATGATGTTCGAGCGTCTCGATAAGGGGAAGGTAGCTGACGTGCGCGCTGTGTTCGGTCACATAGCTAAATTGCCCGACCGGCTGGTGGTTGTGAAAGACCAAAGAGAGGTAGATTGGCTCGGTCATGGCAACTGCCCTCACTGTGCTGCTTTCACTCATTATACTCCCAAGCCGCACGGCGGACTAATGCCGACACTTTGAAACTGTGGCTTCGCGTCGTTACGCGCCCTGAAGCGCTTCCCATGCCAGAATGCCCAAGCCGGCTGTGACGCCTGCAAAGCGATCTTCCACCACCAGCTTTTCCGCGCCGAATAGCTCGCTTAGCAAGGCAATGCTGGCAGGCAAATGCGATGATCCACCCGTCTGCACGACGGCATCTATCTGATCAGGCTGCAAATTGGCGTCTGCCAGCACAGCCAACACCGCCTCTCGAATCTTGCGCCACTCGCCTGCTGTGAAGCGCTCAAACTGCGCCCGTGTGATCAACTGCCAAATATCAATCGCGTGCCCTTCAAAGCGCAGCACGTCAAAGAAGGCATCTGAGAGGCGGCGTTTGCTCTGCTCCACAGCTTCGGTCAGCGCAAAGCCATAAAAATTGAAGATGAGCGACTCAAGGGCGTAAAGGCGGGCGGGGTGCGAACAATTGCGCTGCACCTGATGCAGAAAAGCGCGAGTTTCCAATGTGGCAAGTTCCGCTAAGCCTTCCCAAGCTGCCACGCGCTCGATCAAGTCGCGTGGTAAGGGCAGCTTTTTCTCGCCCCACGTAACGCCTTGCCCAAAGTGCGGCAGCAGCGCATTCTCGATGATGCGCTGATCAAAGCGATCACCTGCAATGCCCACACCGCCAATCGCCAGCACTTCGGCGGGCGCCTTCGGTTTGATGTGCAGCGCCGTCAGGTCAAGCGTGCCGCCGCCAAAATCGTAGACGAGGACGATCTGCGGCTTGTGAATGTGCCGCGTATAGCTGCGCGCTGCGGCAATTGGCTCAAAGGCGAACTGCACCTGCTCAAAGCCAGCAAGCTGTGCAGCTTGGCGCAGCCGATCCTCAGCACGCTGATTATCAGCTTCTGTTTCGGCATCCACAAAGCGAACAGGTCTGCCAAGCAGCACCGCCGTCACAGGGCGATCCAGAAGTTGGCTGGCGCGCTGACGTGCGGCGCTCAGGTAGCGTGCGATCAGGGCTTCAAGGCTATATTGCTTTCCGTAGAGCGTCATATGTGTGTAGCCAGTTGCCAGCGCGCTTTTTAGCGAACGGAGCAGGCGCCCCGGCTCTAGATCATCCACCTCAACCGTTGCATCGGTCTGCACATGCAGCCCATCGGAAAATTCCATGACAACATGCCCAATCACCTTACGCACCATGCGGCGCGGACGGTTCACATTTTGCGTGTTATAGAGGTCTATCGCACGCTGCCCAATGTGTGTTTCACCTTCACGGGTCAGGTAGAGGACGGAGCGCATTACGCTGCGCCCTGTGTGCGGATCAAGCGGCAGAACGCGCAGCGTCTGCCCATCGTAGGTGGCAATGCCAGAATTGGTCGTGCCGAAGTCCATCCCGATCATCGTATGACTCCTTCACCTTTAACGCGGCGGCAGCCCATTATAGAGGAAAGGTGGCAAGCTGCGAAGGGTGAAGTTGCAGGCGCCGACGGAGAACACAAGGGCAAAATTTACAAAATTCACCGTTTGCGGTACTTTAAGGGGCTAGGTTAGCCACACTAACCACATCTTTAAGAGATTCTGGGAGGCGATTCGCCACCAATGAGGCATGTAAGCGTATTTTTTTCACTGGCACTGCTGCTGGTGTTTGGCAGCTTGTCTTTAGGCTGGCAGGCTGCCACGCCGAAGGCGCAGGCACTTCAAATCACGGCGACACCCTCTGGCGGGCGCTTGGGCTTGCCAACCAACACGCCGCGCCCTAGCCGCACACCGACCGAAGCGCCACCACCAACCATCACACCAACGCCCGCGCCGCTCATAGCGCGCCTATGCCTTGATTGCAACCGTGTGCGCCTGCGGAACACGCCCGGCACTGCCGGCGAGATTCTGACCGTGCTTGATCCGACTGCTCAACTTACTGTCATCGGGCGGACAGCCGATAACCAATGGCTGCAAGTCCTGGTCGCGCCGGGCGTCACACGCGGCTGGATGTCTGCCCTGTTTGCGCGCTTGCCCGATCTCAGCCCGATCCCTGCCGAACGCTTGAACGCGCTGCCTGTGGAAGGTGTGGCAGTCGAGGCAAGCCCAACGCCGACCAGCGCTTTCACCGCCAGCGTGCCGCCATGGCTGACGGGCATTAGCTCGCGCACCCGCGCTATTTATCTGCGTGGGCAGCAGTTGGGCAACCGCCGTAATGTGTTCTCCAAGATTGGCGATAGCATCACTGCCTCACCGCAATTCCTCTATCCAATTGGCTTTGGGCAGTATGACCTTGGCAGCTATGGCAGCCTCTCCAACGTGATCGGCTTCTTTTCGCAGGTGAATGCGCGGGCGGGCAATTCATTTGCCAATCAATCCCTTGCAGCGGTCAGCGGTTGGACAGCCGACAAACTGCTGACGCCCGGCTTTGCCTACCCTGAAATCTGCGGGGCAGATACGCCGCTGGTGTGCGAGTACAAACAGGTGAAGCCTGCCATTGCGCTGATCATGATCGGCACGAACGATAGCGGCAGTGGCTTCACCGATGTCTACGCCAACCAACTGCGCCAAATTGTGGAGATTTCACTGGAAATGGGCGTCATTCCTGTGCTGAGTACTATTCCGCCCAAGAACTTTGATGAAAATCAGGAACAGCGCGTGCAGGCTTGGAACAGCGTCATCCGCGCTATCGCCGCGCAATATGAAGTGCCGCTGTGGGACTATCACGCCAACATGGTTGGCTTGCCAAACCGCGGCATGAGCAGCGACGGCTTGCATCCCTCCGCGCCACCGGATGGTGCAGCAGGGCGCTTTACGCCTGAGAATTTGCAGTATGGCTACACCATGCGTAACCTAAACGCGCTGCAAGTGCTGGATGCCTTGCTGCGGACGGTGATGTACTAGAGGAGAGACCACAGATGGCGACAGACGTGCTGGTTGGTGTTGTGTTGATCCTGATCGGAGCGCTCAGCTTGTTTTTCGGCTGGCAGCTCTTCCGCCTGATCTTGGCGTTGGTCGGTCTAACGTATGGCGCTGCCATTGGCAGCCTGATCGCGAATAGCATCGCGCCGGGCGAACAAACTTTGGCGCTCATCCTTGCCATCATCGTCGGCTTGCTGTTGGCAATCTTAGCAGGTGTTTTATGGTCGCTGGCAATTTATATCTCCGGCGCGTTCTTGGGCGCGGCGGTCGGTTTGTTGTTGGCGCCCAGCATTGGTGCTATGGGCATTACGCAGCTTGTGATTGTGCTTGGCGCGGCATTCATCGGTTTGCTGCTGGCGATCATGCTGCGGAAGACCATCGTCATCCTTGCCACTGCCGTGAATGGTGCCGGCTTGGTCATGTACGGTGTAAGCCTGTTTGTGCCAAGCCTGAGGGTGGTGACGTTCGTCAACGGCGAGATGCAAATCGTCTCGGATTCCAGCACCCTTGCCTTGGTGATCTTGGTTGTGTTAGCGCTCTTCGGCTTTTTGGTGCAATACAACAACAGCGCAGCCTGGCGGCGCAGCACAGTGCTGTAGGGCATGAGCGCCGCTTTTCCAAGTGTGCGGCTGAAGGCACACGCGCAGCAGCTTGGCTTCTCGATGCTCGGCATAACGGCGGCACTGCCATCGCCGCGCTTGGACGCCTACCTACATTGGATCGCGGCGGGCTATCACGGCACAATGGCATACATGGCGCGTCCAGATCGAGTAGCGCGCCGCCGCGATTTGAGCGTGATCCTGCCGAATATACGCTCGCTGATTGTGGTTGGGCTGGAATATCACGCGCTGAGTGTGCCACCTGCGCTGCTGAACGATCCTGCGCGTGGGCGAATCGCTGCCTATGCGTGGGGGCAGGACTATCACGCCCTGATCGCGGAACGGTTGGAGCGGCTTGCCGCGTGGCTGCACAGTGAATCGGGCGGGATGGCGCACCGCGTGTATGTGGACACCGGCGCGCTTCTGGAGCGTTCGCACGCCCAGCAAGCAGGCATCGGCTTTGTGGGCAAAAACACGGTGCTGATCGATCCCAAGCGCGGCAGCTACTTCTTCTTGGGCGAAATCCTGACCGACCTCGCCTTTGATCGCTACGATGCACCACACCGCGAGAGCATGTGTGGCACCTGCAACCGCTGCCGCGCCGCCTGCCCGACGGATGCCTTCCCGCAGCCTTACGTGCTGGATGCGCGCCGCTGCATTAGCTACCTGACCATAGAGTACAAAGGCTATCTTCCGCATGAACTGCGCCCGCTGATGGGCAATTGGATTGTGGGTTGCGATGTGTGCATGGATGTCTGCCCGTTCACGCGCTTTGCCACGCCCACGCCGCACCATGCCTTTCATCCGCCCGATTTTGAGCGTGCCGCACCGCCGCTGCTGCGCCTGTTGCAAATGAGCGACTCCGAGTTTGCCACCTTTTTTGAAGGCTCGCCGATCTTGCGGCTGAAGCGCCCACGCTTGCTGCGGAATGCCTGTGTTGCAGCGGGCAACTGGCGCGATATACGTGCGCTGCCGCCGCTGCACGCGCTGTTGGAGGATGCCAGCCCGTTAGTGCGCGCCCATGCCGCGTGGGCAGTGGCACGCATTTCGGGTGGCGCGGCACGAGATGCCCTGCGGGCTGTGCTATCGCGTGAGGCAGACGCTGAGTGTGCCGTCGAGATCAGCAGGGTGCTTACCGATCTCGGCTGTGCTAAGAGGCTTGGATGAGCGCGTACTGTTCGCCTAAGGTGCGGTAAATCTCGATCCACTGGGCAGCCACTTGGCGCACGTCAAAATGGCAGCTAATCTGGTGGGCATGAACGCCCATTGCGCGGCGTGCGCCTTCCTGCTGGCAGAACCAACTGATTGCCGCCGCCAGATCAGCAGGATTGTTCTCCGCCAAGATGCCTGCTTGCTGATGGTTGGGATATTCATCCCACCAATCGGCACGCACACCCAAAAATGGCTTACTGCACGCGATTGCCTCAATCACCGAGATTGGGTTTACCTCACTGACGGAAGGCGTGGCAAATACATCGAACATGGGCAAGTAACGCGGCATCTCTTGGTTGGGCAGCTTGCCCAAGAAATGGACGCGCTCGCGGACGGGCGCAGTGATTGCCTCTAGATCAGCGCGGGAACTCCCATCGCCGATCACGACCCAATGAGCATCTGCGCCCTGCCCAACCGCAACAAGGAAGGCATGGGCAAACACCTCTAAGTTTTTCTCAGGTGCAACACGCCCAACATAGCCGAAGATGGTTGCTTGCGAACCAATGCCGAATTGATCACGCCGCACGGCGTTTTCGGGAATGCGTTCGTAGGGCTGCAACTGCACGCCGTTATGCACCACGCGCATACGGTCGGCAACGTCTGGTGCAAGCTGTTGCATCCAGCGCAGCGATGAATAGGCGGGCGCGGTGATCACGTCGCTCATCCGCATCACGTAGGTCATCTGCGCCTCAACATAGAGCCGCAACATCGGGCGCAGCACGCTAGACCACTTTTCCTCAAGGTAAATATCATGCCGTGTGTGGTTGGTGAAGACCAATGGGCGGTTGGCACGCTGCGCCATGCGTAGGGCGATGTAGGCGATGTTAAAGGGATCATTAACGTGAAAAACGCTCAACTTTTCAGCGATGAGCGTTGAAGGGCGGTCTAACATTAGCGCGCCTTGAAAAGGGCTGTTGCCAAGCGGCACGCCGCGGGTGACCCATACATTGGGCTGATCGGTTTCTTGGTTGCCAAAGGTGAACACATGGGCATCCTGCCCTTGCGCCAGCAGTTCGGCGTGCAGGTTGCTCAACGTTACGCTCACGCCGTTGATGATGGGCGGAAAGCTATCCGTAAATAACCCGATTTTAAGCCGCTGCTGATCAGCGGCGGGAGAGCGCTTGCGCGCCGTTCTCATGCTAATCACATCAACCTATCCTACTGCCTGTAAACGACACTGGACGGCGGGTGGTGTGTGCCATTTACATGAAGATGCTGTGTCCGACGCACACATCACAGATCATCATTACTCTATCACTGCTTAGGCGTCTGTCAATAGGCTGAAAAGATTGAAGCGTGGGAACGATAAGGGCATGAACTGCCGTCCATGCCCAACTAGCGTGAAAGTTCGCCCATCTGCCGCGCCAGCGCGCCGCTTTTTACAAGCCGCTATTTCACGCCCACCAGATAATCCGCCAAGAACTGCCCTGTATAGCTGCGCTCGACAGTCACGATGTCCTCTGGTGTGCCGATGGCGATCACCTCACCACCGCGATCACCGCCTTCGGGTCCCATATCAATCAGCCAGTCGGCAACCTTGATGATGTCTAGGTTATGCTCAATCACCACCACCGTATTACCTTGATCGACTAGGGCGTGTAGGACTGTGATCAGGCGATCTACGTCAGCGGCGTGCAGTCCAACGCTTGGCTCGTCCAGCACATAGAGCGTTTTGCCCGTGCCGCGCTTGGAGAGTTCGCGGCTCAGCTTGATGCGCTGCGCCTCACCGCCGCTGAGCGTCGTGGCGGGCTGCCCGATCCGAATGTAGCCCAAACCGACTGCCTCTAAGGTTTGCAGCGGGCGCGCAATGGTCGGAAAGTTCTCAAAGAAGCTGATGCCTTCGCTCACGGTCATCTCTAGCACTTCGGCGATGTTCTTGCCCTTATAGCGCACCTGAAGCGTCTCGCGGTTATAGCGTGCGCCATGGCAGACATCACAAGTCACAAAGACGTTCGGCAAGAACTGCATTTCGATCTGCAACTGTCCCTGCCCTTCGCAGTTCTCGCAGCGCCCACCCTTCACATTGAAGCTGAAACGTCCCGCTCCATAGCCGCGCACCTTGCTTTCGGGCATTTCGGCGAACAGGTTGCGAATGTGATCGAACATCTTGGTGTAAGTGGCAGGATTGCTGCGCGGTGTGCGCCCGATAGGCGTCTGATCAATGTTGATGATCTTATCCACCGCTTCCAGCCCTTCGATGCTCTCGTGGGCGCCGGCACGTTCGCGGGCGCCGTTCAGCACTTGCGCCAGCCGCTTGTAGAGAATCTCGATCAGCAGGGAAGATTTGCCACTGCCACTCACGCCGGTGATCACGACCAGCTTGCCAAGCGGAATATCTACCGAAACATCTTTGAGGTTGTTCTCACGGGCGCCGCGAATGCTGATCACCTTGCCGTTGCCGTTCCGTCGCAGGGTCGGAATGGCGATGCGCTTACGACCACTGAGGTAGGCGCCGGTGATGCTCTCCGTATGCGCCATGATTTGCTCAGGTGTGCCTTCCGCCACAATCTGCCCGCCGTGCTGCCCTGCGCCCGGCCCTAAGTCCACAATCCAATCGGCAGCGCGCATTGTCTCGTCATCATGCTCCACCACCAGCAGCGTATTGCCCAGATCGCGCATACGCTCCAAGGTGCGGATCAGGCGCGCATTGTCTCGTTGATGCAAGCCGATGGATGGCTCATCCAGCACGTATAGCACACCCGTAAGCTGGCTGCCGATCTGGGTGGCAAGCCGAATGCGCTGTGCTTCACCGCCGCTGAGCGTGCCAGACGCACGCGAGAGATTCAGGTAATCCAAGCCGACGTCAATCAGGAAGTTGACGCGCTCCCGAATCTCCTTCAGCACCTGATGGGCGATGGTGCGCTCACGCTCACTCAGCACGGAAGGCTGTTCGGCGCTGCCGCCAAGCGCGTTCGCCCATTCGCGCAGTTGCAGCATGGAGAGCTTGCCGGCGTCGTAAATATTCAAATCATGAATAGTGACGGCGAGCGCTTCCGGGCGCAGGCGTCTGCCTTCGCAGGCAGGGCAAGGGCGCTCAGACATGAGGCGTTGGTAGCGTTCGCGCATAAAGTCAGAGTCAGTTTGTTCATAGCGGCGCTGCACGGCATGGCTAACGCCTTCCCAGCGCATTGTCCACTGGCGCGGCGTGCCATCGCTGCCGTTGAAATGGATGGTATAGCGCCGTTCGCCTGTGCCATAAAGGATGATCTCGCGCTGCTTTTCGGTCAGGTTGCGCCAAGCTTTGTTGGTTGGCACTTTGTTCTCGCGGGCGATGCTGAGCAAGACCTGCATACTGGCAGAGTCGCTATCGGTCGTCCATGCCAGTTCGCTGATAGCACCATCTTCCAGCGAAAGATCAGGGTTCGGCACGATCAGGGTCGGATCGATCTCGAGGCGCACGCCAAGCCCTTGGCACTGCGGGCAGGCGCCGTGCGGCGAATTGAATGAGAAAGTGCGCGGCTCGATCTCTGGAAAGGAGCCATGCCCGAACACGCACGCCAGCTTCTCGCTGAACAGCACATCACGTGGCACGCTCGGATCGCTCACATCGTTGATGATCACAATGCCTTCGCCCATATCAAGGGCGGTCTCCACCGAGTCGGTCAGGCGTGAGCGCGCCGATTGTGCTTCTTCGCCGTTCGGATCATCAAAGTGGCGGATGACCAAGCGATCCACCACGACTTCAATCGTGTGCATCTCATAGCGCGCCAGCTTGATGTCCTCATCCACATCGCGCACTTCGCCATCCACACGCACACGGACGAAGCCCGCCTTTCGCACGTCCTCAAAAACCTTCTCATGGTGCCCTTTGCGGTCTTTGATGAGCGGTGCCAACACCTGAATGCGCGTGCCATCAGGCATTCCTTCGATCTGTTCCACAATCTGCTGCGCGCTCTGTGCTTTCACCTCTGCGCCACAGGTTGGGCAGTGTGGCACACCAATGCGTGCGTAGAGCAGGCGCAGATAGTCGTAAATCTCGGTGACGGTACCAACAGTGGAGCGTGGGTTAGCGCTCACGCCGCGCTGATCAATCGAGATGGCTGGCGAAAGCCCTTCGATCTGGTCTACATCAGGCTTTTCCATCTGCCCAACGAACTGCCGCGCATAGGCAGACAGCGATTCGACGTAGCGGCGCTGCCCTTCGGCAAAAATGGTATCAAAAGCGAGTGAGGATTTGCCGCTGCCCGATAAGCCCGTGATCACGATGAGCTTGTTGCGTGGTAGTTCAACATTCACGTTTTTAAGGTTGTGTTCGCGTGCGCCGCGCACAATGATTTTTTCTTGCACCATAGCTGATCGAAAAACCTCTGCCTAGAATGTGGTACAGACATTATGAGCGCATGGCGGCTGAGTGGATGAGCCAGTGCCGCGTGTGACATGACAGCCCTAATTGTACACCTGTTCGATTGCGGCGGCAAGGTTAGGTCTGGCAGGGCTGTGGTAAAAATGAAGGGCATGTGCCGCTAAAACGGGGTGAATCACGCTTTTAGGGCAGCTTTTACCTCACCCTAAAGCCTGCATTGGGTAGCACAGCCTAAGCGTGTTCGTCACTTCTCACAAATGACAGCGCTTTGAACAGCGCATAAAAAGTTTGGAATAGCATACCGCGCTAACTGATTATAAACTTTGTAAGATGTAAATCAGCATAAGCATAGTGGAGGATACGCGATGGCAAATCTAATTCGGCTGGTGCCAGATGATCTCAAAGCAGCGATGCAGGTATTTACTCAGCGTGCGGAGCAACTCAATGGGTTGCATCGGCAGATGGAATCGCACCTTGATCGGCTGCGTAGTGGCGGCTGGACGGGCAAAGGTGCCGAGAGCTTCTTTAATGAGATGCAAAACTTGGTCTCGCCTGCCCTGCTGCGGCTGATCAAAGCGCTACATGATAGCACACAATCCACTCAAAACTTGATCAGCGTGCTTCAGCAAGCCGAAGAAGAGGCAGCGATGCTCTTCTTTGGCGAGGGTACATTTGAGGAAGCAGGCAACGGTGTGGGTGTCGTTAAGAATGGCGGCGAAATGCCTGTTCGCTATAAACCTGTCGGCGCGGGCGGCGGTGGTGGTAACCGTGAAGAACTGGACACGCTGACGGGCGATCAGGCAAGCGCACTCACGCGGGAACTCAATGATCGCGTTGGACGGTTTAGCGCACACATGGATGGGATAGCCATTATTGCAGCACGCCTTGCCGCAGCTGGTTATAGCTTGGAAGAAATAGCTAAATCAATTTTCTCGCTTGAGAGTGCAGCAAATTTTCTTACCTCGCTAGGGCTTTCTGGTGTGGTAGAACATATTGGTCAGGCAATTCAGGGATGGTTCGCAGCAGATTTTATTGGAGATATTGCAGGTAACACATTTGAAGCACCTGATTTAGGTGATGGTGCTAATCTTGCTGTCTCACTTGGGTTTATGAATGCTCAAGGTGTGCCACAAATTGCACTTGCGTGGCTTGCTGCACATCTAACTGGAGAAGCGGTTGGCGCATTAACGGGCAGACCAGATAATATTGCCGCACGTGCATCTGAACGTGGCGAAGAGTTTGGTTATATGTTTGCGGTAGCAGTCACTGGTGCGGATTCTATCCTAACACATATTAACTTCACTCAAATTTCTGCTGCGGTTGATGGCGCTTTAGCTGGCAATCCCAATGCTTCTATCAGTGGTGAGCTTTACACCAATGAGCGCGGCGAGACCTATGCACGCATCACTGCTGATGGGCAAGAAATCTACAATGATCGTGTAACAGCCGAAGCGGCACGTGTGATTGACGAGACCTTTGATCGGCTCGGTCCGAATTACACTTCCGAAAGTTCGTTTAGACAAGGTGCCAACGAACTAATGACGGCACGCTGGTCATCTGTTGTTTATGGCAATCAGGAATGGTCGCAAGGCGCTATTACAGACACCCTCACACGGGCGATGAACGATCCTGCCATGCAAGATATTGTAGCGCGTCTCAATCAGGGTGAAGCAATCACGCCCGCTGAAGTCACAGCAGTTATGAACGGTTATGCTGTGGGCTTTAGCTCCCAAGCCTCGCTTGAACAGGCTGTTCACAGCTATATGGCACAGCATTATCCAAATGGCATCAACGTGCCGCAAACAATAGATCAGATCATGGCGAGTCCTATGATGGGCGTCTTTCAGGATCGAATCAGTCAGGGTGGCTCAGTCCCGCCCGGTGAGTTATTAGCTTTGCTAGTGAACCATCCAGTAGTCATACCTAATTTTGATAACAGTCCACCTACTCAAACAGAGACTGCGCCCTGAGCGAACTGAGAGGACTCGATGCCCGAAAAATTTGCGGCAAAACTTACACCACAGGGCGCGCTGACGGGTGTCTTCGTCAGCAGTGTGCTGCTATTCATGCGAGCCGATCAGGTTTTGCCGCCAACGCCCAACCCGCCTGATCTTTCGGCGCTGCTTTGCAGGGCTGCCAAGCGTCACGCCGCGCCGATTACCGTCTCTAAGACGCCATAGTCAGCGCGCAGTTCTTCCAGAAAGGCGCGGGCAATGGGCGTAAAGTGCGCCGATTGATCCCAGATCAATTTCAGGGTGCGCCGCAGCGGATTGCCTTCAATGGGCAAGGCGCGCAGCGTACCCTGTGCGATCTCGTTCTGCACCACGTAGCGCGGCAGCACGGCAAGACACATGCCCGCTGCCACGGCGCGCTTGGTCGACTCGATGTTATCAAATTCAGCGCTGATGGTTGGCTCGATGCCGTGTTCGCGCAGCGTTTTTTCCAGCCAAATGCGCGATTGGCTGTTCGGCGGACGGACGATCAACGGCTGGTGGTGAAGCGCCGCCAGCGAGACTTCCGCCGTGTTCCACCACGCATGTTTGGCGCCGATGACGACCATCTGCGGCACTTCTTGCAGCAAGCACACGCCCAGCCGCGGATGCTGATGATTCTCTAGCTCGCCCTCGATAAAGCCCAGATCAATCCGCTGCGCCAACACATCCGCCACGATCTGCGCCGTGATGCCTGTTTGCAACGCCACCGAAAGCTGTGTATAGCGCCCGCGAAAACGCCCAACCCATTCCGGCGCAAGGTAGATGCCAATGCCCGGCGTCGCGCCAAGCGTCAGCCGTCCTTCAGGCAGCGCCTCAAGGTTGGTCAGCGCGTTCTCCGCCTCGGAGACCACATCAAAAATGCGCTTGGCATAACGCTCCAGCAGTTCGCCGTGCGCGGTGAGCGTGACGCCACGCCAGCCACGCTGAAAGAGCTGCCTGCCTAGCGATGTTTCAAGGTCTTTGATGTGCTGGCTGATTGCAGATTGCGTGATGTAGAGCCGTTCGGCAGCGGCGCGGAAACTACCCTCTTGCACCACCGCCATAAAAATGCGGAGTTTATAGAGATCAAGCATTGTGTATGCCTTTAAGGCAAAGCGACAGGACGGCACATAGGCTGTTCTGCCCTTGCCAACACCTGTTAAGATTGCTTAAATTATGCGCCTGAAATGGTGTTCTGGCAATAGCTTGCCCTGCGGCGCCCATCAGGCGGCGTGCTGTCATTTATTCCGACGGGAACTTCGGTAGGCATGTTGCCCCATCAGCGCAGAATGCGGTAAAGTCGCATACCAATGCGGTACCCGCAGTTAGGCTTAAAAATGAGGTTTATCGTATGCGACTTGGTCTAATGCTCGGTTACAGCGGCGCACGCCTTGAACTGCCCTTTGACCTGATCCAGGAGGCAGATCGGCTTGGCTACTACGCAATCTGGACTTCGGAATCTTACGGCTCGGACGCCGTGACGCCCTTAGCATGGATCGGCGCACTGACGCAGCGCGTGCATCTCGGCACGGCAGTCATGCAAATGCCCGCCCGCACGCCCGCCAACACCGCTATGACTGCCATCACACTCGATCAGCTGAGCGGCGGACGCTTCTTGCTTGGGCTTGGCTTGTCAGGTCCGCAAGTGGTGGAAGGCTGGCATGGGCAGCCCTACGGCAAGCCGCTGCCCAAAACACGCGAATACATCGGCATTTTGCGCGCCATTTTCCAGCGCGAGGCACCGCTGGTGCATCAGGGTGAGGCGTACCGCATTCCCTACGACGGCGCGGATGCCACAGGCTTGGGCAAGCCGCTTAAGAGCATTATCCACGGGCGCGCTGATCTGCCGATCTACCTTGCCGCTATCGGACCCAAAAATGTGCAGCTTGCCGCCGAAATTGCCGATGGCTGGCTGCCGATCTTCTTCTCGCCCTACCGCTACCACGAATACCGTGAGGCAGTCGAGACGGGCTTTGCCGCAGCAGGGAACGGCAAAAGCTACGCACAGTTCGATATTGCGCCGAGCGTGCCTGTCATCATTGGTGATGACCTTGAGGCGTGCTTCCTGAGCGTGAAGCCGTTCCTTGCGCTCTACATCGGCGGTATGGGCGCCCGCGGCAAGAATTTCTACTACGATCTCGCTTGCCGCTATGGCTATGCCGAGGCCGCTGCGCTCGTCCAGACGCTTTACCTTGAGGGCAAAAAGATGGAAGCTGCCATGAGCGTGCCAGATGCTTTGGTGGATGAGGTGGCGCTGTGCGGCACGCCAGAGCGCATTGCGGCGCGCCTTGCCGCATGGCGCGATGTGCCGATCACGACCTTTAACCTACAAACCAATGACATCCGCGCCGTGCGCCTGCTGGCAGAGCTGGTGCTATAGCTAGACTGACCAATCCAGCGCCGCCGACCACCATTGGCGGCGCGTTCGCCATAAAGCGATCAGCGCGATGAACGGCAGCAAAAAGAGCGTTGGATGCTCAAATTTGCCCTCGCCAATGGTCAGCACGAAATACAGCCAGGGTATGAAAAACAGCGCGGATAGGACACCGATCATCAGCGCGTGCCGCCGCTGCCGCGCCCATTCGCGCAGATAGAAGATCAACGGGACGAGGAAGACCACAAAATGCGGTGTTGCCGTCCGCAAGCCGATCAGGTGCGTGAAGGTGAGCGTCAACATCAGTGCCCACGCGAAATAGCCCACCGTCCCCTGCCGCACGGCAAGCCACCACGCCCACAGCACCGCCAGCCCGCCCAGCACATTCAGCCCGATCTCAGCCCAGCGCGGCAGCCCTAGCCAATAGTCTGTGATGACCCACACAGGCGTGGAGACCTCAATATAGCTTGGATAGAGCGTTAGCTGATAGAGGAAGCCTTCCACCCAGTTTGGTTGCAGCAAGAACGACGTGCCAACCAGCACTGCCAAACTCGCGCTGAAAACGCCCACCATCCGCCAGCGCCGCCGATGCACTGCCCACAGCAGCAAGAACGGCACTAAGAACACGCCCATCTGCGGCTTGAAGGTGGAGAATGCTAACGCCACGCCTGCCCAGCCATCCCGCCGACGGACGAATGCCCAGATCGCCGCGATTTGCAGGAGGTAGACCACATGGCTGACCTGCCCTAGCACCAAGCCGCGCGCCGCTGGATAGGCAAACAGGCTGAACAGCACCAAGCCAATCACAGTCAGCGGACGCGCCCGCCACTTGAACAAATCCAGCAGCAGCAGCAGCGCACCGATCAGGCACACCTCTAGAAAGACCAGCCATGCCGCCGTTGCCCAGGCGTACTCGACATGGATGAACGGATAGACGAAGTAAATGGCATAGAAGGGATAGGCGAAATGATTCGGCTGTTCGTTGGGCAAGGCGGCGCGCCCAAAGATGCGCGTCTGGATGGCAAGGCTGGTCTCGGCGCTGTAGGGATCAAGCCCTTCGTAGAAATATAGGCGCGAGGCTTCCCAGACCGTCAGATAGTCATTGAAGCCGGGATACGGGCGCGTGAAGAGTTGGTAGGAGGCGATCACGTTGACGATCAGCACGGCACTGATCAAGAGCGCGGCACTCAGGCGCGAGGAGCGCATTATTCACTTCCATCCGAGAGCCAACGCCGCAGCTGCGGGCGCAAGCGCACGTAAAACAGCCGATAGGCGCCAAACAACGCGAAGGCGAACAACGTGAACAGCGCGCCGTTACAGAAAGCACTTTGCAGCGCCTGAATGACCAAGGCTGCCTGCGTTACGGCGCGCTGCCCTTCGGTTGGTGCGGAAGGTGGCGGCGCAAGGCTGGCGACGGTTGGGCGCGGTGGCAGGGTTGGCGGCTGCTGGATAAGCGCGGTGGGAGAAGGGCCGGGCGTGGGAAACGCGGTGGCGATGGGCGTGGCGGCGGAAGGCAACGTTGGCAGCGCCGTGGCGGTGCGGTTAGTCACGGTCAGCCCTTGCACTACCGTTTGCAGCACTGCGCCGCTCCGCAGAAAGACGCGCAGCCGCAATTGGTAAGCGCCATCGGAGAGCGCGGTTGTGTCCCACAGGGCAAGCGTGCCGTTTGTGACCTGCTGCGCGATCTCTACAATGGAGAACCACTGCGGATCAGCGCTGCCCTGCACAGCATATTCCAAGCGGTAGCGCTGAAAGTTTGGGCTGGCAGCCGTACCTTGCACCGTCACCACGCCGATCAGGCTTTGGGCAGGCGCAGGCGCAGTGATAATCGCCAAGCCTTCTTCTTGAGCGGCAGCGGGCGCGGCAGAAAGCAGGCACACCAACAGGCAGAACGTGATCAGAGAGCGCATCTTGGGAATGCTTAGCGCCATGGATCCTCTTGCGGCACAAAGATTGGATCAATAGACGGAATGTTCTCGTGCAGCCACGCCATCAGCGGATCGCGCAGCACAATTGCCTCGCTGGCGTAGTGCGAACTGCCAATGATGTTAAGGTCTGCCGCCTTCAGCAGTTCACGTAAGGACTCTCGCAGCGTGACCTGCCACTCACTCTGACCGAGATACCACCATTCGCCCGTAACGAACGTATCACAGCCGAGCGCCATCGCCTCCTGCAAATAATCGGGCGAGCCGCCGCTGCCGGCGATCACTGCCACCTTGCTCACGGGGCGTCCGTTGTGGCGCACGGCGTGGTAGCGCAAGGTTGGCAGGCTGTTCACCTCTGCCACGCGCTTCGCAAATTCGTGAAAGCCAACGCCGTTGGTGCTGCCATAGATGCCCACCATGCCGCCGTAATAGTTGCCAAAGCGCGCCTGCCCTTTCAGCTTGAGCGCGTTGGCAAAGGCGCCTGACGTTGAGATTTCGGCGTGGCAATCCAGCGGCGCGTGGCAGGCATACAGGCTGATATGGTGTTCGCGCAGCTCTTGCAGGTGCGGCTCGGCGATGTACCCTAAAGTGCCGTTGCTCTCTTGATAATCGAATGGGTGATGGCTGAAGATGAGCGCACCGGGCGCGCCACGCTCAACCTCTTTGGCAATGATCGTATCTAAGACTTGGGTGGACGGAAAGACGATCAGGTAAACGCGCTCGACCTGTGCTGTGTTATTCAGCATGAGTCCGTTGAAGGTGCCTTCTAAAAAATCAGGTGCATAGAAGTTCTGCGCCATAGACTCGTAGCCAGCGGGCAGGCGGCTGCGACGGATGCTCTCATCAAAGGCTGCCACATTGAAGAATTTATCAAACTTGGCAACCAAATCCGTTTGTGAAATCACCGTTATCCTCGCTTCCGTTCGGCATAGCGCGCTTCGCTCTGCACAAAGTCAATCACACCTGTCATGCTTGGGTCGGGCGGTGTGCCTTCGGGCAAGTTGAGCGCGGTCTGCCCAAGCACTTCAATATACGGTGCGGCGGGCAAAAGGGTTAGGTCAATCCGCCCAAGCTGCCTTTGCCCGTCGCCGCAGTCCAAGAATACCCAACGCTGCGGCGCACGCCATTCCGCCTGTATAACAGCCTGATCTGTGTAGCGCAAGCCGATTAGTAGATCAGCGTTCGGTGCTTCGGCCGCGGCACGCGCCATTTGTGCGCCGTTGGCAAAGCAGAGATGCAGCCCTTGCCGATTGATCGCCGCCGACCAAGGTCCTGCGGCAAAGCGCGTCACGATCAGGCGCTGCAAGCCTTCGATCAGATCGGGACGGCGGTAAAGCGGATCGCGCACACCGACATGAAAAGCATCGTAACCCATGCCATCCATAGCGACTAGCATACCGCGCCCATCGGTTGCCTGGCAAATCCAAGCCTCAGGCGTGCAAGCGCAGCCCATATCCACCAACAGCGAAATGCCCTGCACGGACGCCCGCTGCTGGCGCAGAAAGGTGAACAGGCGCGGCAGCAGCGCTAAATCGCCGTGGAGGGCGGCTGTGTAAAAGAGGCTGATTGGCGTTGGTTGTGTTAGCACGGCACACCCTTAGCTTGGCAGCGGCACATTGGCAAAGCCTGCACTAAAGAGCGCCGCCAAGACGAAGAACACGCCAAAGGCAGCGCGTGCCACAATCGCGGCGCGCACTGATTGCGTATAGGCGCGCACGCTTAGCACCACCAGTGCCATGCAGAAAGGCTGAATGAGCGCATACCACTGCCCTTGTGCGCCGGACGTAAGGAGTGCCACCAGCATATAAACCAGCGCCGCGCCCAGAATCCCAACCCGATTATCACCTTGTAGGCGCGCCACAGCAGGATAGAGCAGCCCGCCGAAGATCAGCCCTTCCACAACGGGCTGAAAGACAACAGCCAGCAGCACGCCTAACAGAAAGCCTAGCGGTTCGCCGCTCCGCAAAACCTCTAGGGTGGGCGGCACGATCTGCCCTGCCTTCAGGCGCAGCAGCACGCCAACCAGATCAATTGCCCATGCCATACCCAAGCCAAACAGCAAAATTGCCAGCAGCGCAGCTGGGCGGCTGGGCGTCAGCAAGCGCAGCACTTTCAGCCAGCCCTCGCCGAACCTCTGGCGCGCCCACTGCGCGATGCCTACGCTTAGCACGATGGCAGTTAGCAGCGCACTGAGGGTCAGGGTGCGTGTGGAAGGGGCGCCGCTTTGCGCCTCGTCTGACAGGACGCTGACCGAGAGCAGCCAGACGATTGAGAACAGGATATATGCCAACACAAACGCCAGCGCGCTGCTCAGCCGCCAAGCGGGCGGTGTTTCGGCAGCACGCAGACGCGCCATTAGGGATACTCGTTTGCTTTGCGCTCTCATGACTCCTCGTTTTAGAGCTGCCGCACGGTTGGGCAGACTGTGAAGCATGTGCGATTATAGCAGCCTGCCTTCGCGCTTGCACACCTTCGGCGTGTGTGGCTGAGGGAATGCTGCCTGTGGCGAAGGTAGGCAGACTTTGTTATAACAACCAACACACACGCAACCGTTTGAGGATTCGCCGCCGTGAGGTCTCGTTCCCGTGCGCTGCCCGATTTTCCGCCGCTGAGCTTGCTCTACCCACAGGGCAAACGTGCCGCGCCTGCCACCGACCCAACGTGGGCGCGTGATCTGCGCCTTGATGACTTGATCAGTGCCTTTGCCGCTGAACCGCGCTATGTCAGCTTCATCCGCCAAACGCTGACCACGCTCACCACCGATCCCGAAGTGATCGCCTGGCGGCAAGCCGTGCTGAGCGACCTGCTCAGCAACGCACCCTTAGCCGCAACGATTGAAAGTTTGCTGCCGCGCTTTGCCGATCTGCGGCAAGGGCGCGCCCTACTTGGTCAGCGGCAGCGCCCGCCATTGCTGGAGACAGCCGACCGCCTTGCCGAACTGGATTTGTTCATCAACACTGCCCAAAGCCTTCACAGCGCCTTGCAGGCGTCTGCGTTGCGCGCCGCCGCCCTGATTACCTTGCGCGATCAGCTTGCACGGCTGATTAACGACCCGAATTTTACTGCCCTGCGCGACGAACTGCCCGCCCTGCAACGCCCGCTGCAAAAGCTGGCAAGCCTGACCATCGGCGTAAACCTTGATGCACAGCTTCAGCCGATTTCCGCCGTGCTGCTCAGCATTAATGAGCAACCTTTCGGCGAGCCGCGTTCGTTCCTGAATAAGTTAATCGGGCAGCGCAGCGATGCCAACGATGAGTCGCCTATTGCGCCGCTGCACAACTTGCCCGAAGAACGCCAATTCCGCTTGCTTTCGCCACTCTTTCAGGATTTAGAGCGCATCGTGAGCAGCGTTGTGCAGCCGGTGGCGCGCTCACTTGGCAAATATGTGCGAATTAGCAGCGCGCCGCTTGCCAGCCTTGAGCATGAACTTGCCTTCTACCTTTCGGCACTGCGCCTTGTACAGATGCTGCGTGAGCGCGGTGTGACGCTTGCTCAGCCGCAGGTTACGCCGCTTGAAGCGCGCCTGACTCGCATTGAAGGCTTAGTGAACTTGCACTTGATCTTGCGGCAGCCCAAAGTAACGCCGATAGCGAACGACGCGCACTTTGACGAAAGCGGCAGAATCGCCATCCTCACAGGTCCGAACAGCGGCGGCAAGACCACTTACCTGCAAGCGGTTGGCTTGGCGCATGTGCTGTTTCAGGCAGGGCTGCCCATCCCTGCCCGCAGCGCGCAGCTTAGCCCTGTGGATGCCATCTTCACGCATTTCCCATCGCTGGAGACGCACCAGCAAGGCAGGCTTGCCGAAGAAGCCTCACGCTTACGCCACATTTGCCTGCACGCCACAGCCCACAGCCTTGTGCTGATGAACGAATCGCTCTCCAGCACGGTTGCCAGCGAAGCGACCTACCTTGCCCAAGATGTGCTGTGCGGCTTGCGCGCCATTGGCGTGCGCGCCCTGTATGCCACACACCTGATGGACTTGGCAGACCAGATCGGTGAGATGCACGCTATGGTAGATGGCAGCAGCGACCTGTTCAGCCTTGTGGCAGGCGTGCGCCTTGATGCCGACGCCAACGGACAGCCCACCTTTCAGATAGCCCGTGGCGCACCGCTAGGGCGCGGCTATGCCCGCGAGATCGCACGGCGGCACGGCATCAGCTTGGCACAAATCCTTGCCGCACGCGCCGACTCTCAGGAATCTTCGCCCACTTCCGCCGCCGACTGAGCCGACCACGCAGCGCGCAGCAGCGCCGCACGCGCTTGTATGGCAGGCAGATCAGCGCGCTTCGCCAAACCCTTCAAGATGAGCGCCATACGCGAATTTTTTGCCAGCTTTTCGGCATGGCGCGCCAGAAAGTCCCAATAGAGCGCGTTGAAGGGACAAGCACGCTCGCCAACGCGCTGATTCGGATCATAATGGCACTGATCGCAATAGCCACGGGACATCTTCTTGATGTAGGCAGCGCTTGCCACATAGGGCTTGGTTGCCATGCCGCCGCCATCCGCGTAGAGGAAGCCGATCACGTTTGGCTGCATGACCCAGTCGTAGGCGTCAATGTAGACAGACATGAACCACTCGGTCAGCGCGGCAGGATCAAGAGCCGCAAGGTTGCCGAAATTGACCAAGAGCATCAAGCGCGGAATGTGGTGCGTGTAGGCGTGTTGCTGAATGGTGCGGATCGTCTGGGCAAGGCAGCGCATCGGCGTTTCGCCCGTCCAGAAAAATTCGGGCAAGGGCTGCTGATGGGCGAAGAAATTCTGTGTAGTGTAGGCGGGCATCTTCAGCCAATAGATGCCGTAAATGAACTCGCGCCAACCGATGATCTGCCTGATGAAGCCCTCCGCGCTTTGCAGCGGAATGCCGCCATTGTGAAAGGCGCCTTCAGCGGCATCGGCGGCTTGGCGCGGCGTCAGCAAGCCGCTGTTGAGCAAAAGCGCCAACACGCTGTGGAACAAGAACGGATCATCGGCGCTCATGGCGTCTTCCCAGGCGCCAAAGTTGGCAAGGCGCTCTGTGATGAAGGCATCCAGCCATGCCTGTGCCTGTGCGTGCGTAACAGGATAGCGAAACGGCTCAGGTGCGCCAAAGGCGTGCGGAAAGGTGCGGCGCACCTCAGCAATCACAGCTTGCGTTAACGGATCGGGCGTCAGGGCAGGCAGCGGCGGCGCCGTCGGCAAGGTTGCCGCGCTCTGGCGATTTTCCTCATCAAAGTTCCAGCGTCCACCAAGCGGCTGTTTGCCATCCATCAGGTAGCCCAGCCGCTGACGCTGCCAACGGTAGAAGTTCTCCATGATCAGAGTCTTTTTGCCGTGCGCCCATGCCGAAAAAGCAGCGCGAGAACACAGGAAGGCGGGATCATCATCCAGAAAGTGGAGCGCCACGCCTTGCGCGGCAAGGGATTGGGCGCGGCGGCGCATCGCCTGATCGGCGGCATATTCATGCGGCGGCAGGCATTGAATGCGCTCAGGTTGGTAAGCGGCGATATGGGCTGCCAGTGCTGCGCCAAAGGTTGGCGCACGTTGATAGTCCACGACCATACCGCGTTCGCGCAGCCGTTCGGCATAGTGCCGCATGGCAGATAGCACGAAGATCAGCTTTTGGGCGTGCCAGCGTTTGCCGCGCAGCCGCGCCTCGCTCTCTATCATCAAGACGCGATCCGCGCCTTGCAAGGCGGGCTGTTCCGCATAAAGCTGTGTGCCGAAGATCAGGGCAGTTGTGCCAGGCATAGGGATATACACTCATCTCGTTATCGGTAGAACGGCTTTCAAAATTCAATAGACAACACCAGCACGCCCGCTTAGGCAGGGCAAGGCTTGAGACACCTTCAGATTTCCTTTTCGCCCTGACGGGCTAGGGAGAGGGTTGGCTGCGCCGCCGCCCTTTTTCGCCTTGACCCACCCTAGACGTTACGCTATACTTTCCCTTTGCTAGGGAATATTATAATCCCTAGCACCTATTTCTGACCCAGACGCCGCGCCTGCGCGGTTTCTTAATATCTCTGTGGAGGACGACAGATGGTTAAGCGCACATGGCAACCACGCAAACGCCGCCGTATGCGTGTGCATGGTTTCCGCCAGCGGATGCAGACAAAGAACGGACGGCGCGTGCTGAAGGCACGCCGCGCCAAAGGCAGACACAGCCTGACGGTGCAAGTGCGGCACGTGAAGAAGGTGAATTGGAACAGCTAAGCGGTGCAGCGCGCATGGCGATTGCGGCAGCGCGCCGATTTTGATCGGCTTAAAGCACAGGGCAAACAATGGCGGCATCCGCTGCTGATGCTTTCTGTGCTGCCGAACAGTTTGCCCCACAACCGCTACGCCTTTATTGCCAGCAAGCGGCTGGGGAACGCTGTGGCACGCAACCGTATTCGCCGCCGCCTGCGGGAAGCGGTGCGGCGTGCTGCCCTTAAGCAGGGCTACGACATTGTGCTAATCGCACGCGACAATTTGGCGCAGCAACCGTATAATAGAATAGTGCAGACATTAGATGAACTGTTCCGCCGTGCGAAGTTGCACCCTGAACAGTTGGAGAGTGGTGAATGAAGCGCCTTGCGCTCGGTCTGATTCGGCTCTATAAAGCGACGCTCTCAAAGGTGCTGCCGCCTTCTTGCCGCTTTGTGCCGTCCTGTTCTATGTATACCTATGAAGCAATTGAGAAATATGGCGTCGTTCGCGGCATTTGGCTTGGCGCACGGCGCATTATGCGCTGCCATCCCTTTAATCCCGGCGGCTACGATCCCGTTCCCTGATGTGCATGAGGCTTATTTTGAACGCACGCAATCGAACCGTTACCGCACCGCGCCGCAAGCCCTTCGGCGCGGCATTGCTATTGATCGGGCTGCTGCTGCTGACAAGCTGCACAGCCATTGTGCTGCCCGAAAGCTGGGCAGGCTTAACCGTAGACGGCACCCTCACGGAGGATGGGCGCTATACGGATGTTCAATACCTCTATGTTGCCTATCGTGACGTTATCTTTCGGATTGACCTCACCCGTGATGGCATCGGGCGCACCCTAGAGGCAAATCAGCGCTCCACGGATCGTTATGTGGACTGGGCAGCCCGCGCCAACAATAATGGACAGATGTTCGCCGCGCCCACGCTGGAAAAACGCCCAGAAGGCGTGCGTGTTTACGTCGGCTCTTACAACCACGCCGTGTATGCCTTCGCCCCCGATTCAGGGCAGCGCAATGTGCCGCTGGCAAATTGGGCGGCGCCCATCGGCACGGAAAAGGTGATTGCCGACGCGCTGATCAACGGCAATCTGCTGTATGTTGGGCAGGGCGATAAGGGCATTAAGGCGTTCAGCACAGAATCCGGCGCCTTGGTTGCCAGCTTTGAGGAGACAACCTTCGGCGTTTGGGCAGCCCCTGTGCTGGATGCTGACCGAAACACTCTCTATTTCGGTGCGATGGATCGCTACGTCTACGCGCTGGATGCCGAAACACTGGCGCTGCGGTGGCGCGTTGAGGTTGGCGGCGCGGTGGCAGCTACGCCACTGCTGCACGATGGCATCCTCTACGTCGGCACGCTGACCAGCGAACTGATCGCACTGGATACCAAGCTCGACTCGCGCATGGCAATCAACAACCAATCCGAGCGCATCCTCCGCCGCTACAAGGCAGAGGGCTGGTTGTGGTCTACGCCAACCCTCGTGAATGGCACGCTCTACTTCGGCGACTTGAAAGGCTACGTCCACGCCATAGATGCCGAGACGTTCAACCCACGCTGGAAGGCGAGTGATGCTGAGCGTCCGGGCGGTATTCGTGGCAAGGTTGCCGTCGTCGAGGGGCGGGTGATTGCCGCTTCAGAAGGTCGCCATCTGCGCGCCTACAATGCCGAAAGCGGTGCTGTCGTCTGGACTTCCAGCCCTGCCGAACTAGAACGCATTCTGGGCGATGTGGTGGTGGTTGATGAAACCGTCATTGTCACCACCAAAAGCGAAGATCGCTTGGTGGTTGCCTACGACCTGCTCAGCGGCGGGCGGTTGTGGAGTGTTCGGAAACCTTCTCAAGATGATATAAACCGTTTGGCGCAAGCGCCGCGCTAGGCGAGCGAGGAAATACACGACATGGACTTTCTAACCAACCCGTTTATCGTGGTGATGCTAGGGCTATACAACCTGTTGGGCGAAAGTTTGGTGCTGGCGATCATCGTCTTTACCATCCTCAGCCGTGTGATCACCTATCCGCTGACGCGCCAACAGTTGAAATCTTCCAAGCGGATGCAAGAAGTTGCGCCGAAGTTGCAGGCGCTCCGCGAACAGTATAAGGGACCACAGAACCGCGAGGCACTGGCACAAGCACAGATGCAGCTCTACCGTGAGGAAGGCATTAATCCGCTGGCAGGTTGCTTGCCGCTGCTCATTCAAATGCCGATCCTGTTCGGTCTGTACGGCGCCATTTATGCCACACTCGGCACGACGCCGCTCCAATTCCTCGACGTGCAACATCGCCTGCTCATCCCTGATCTATCTGCCATGCTGCCGCTGAAGAATCAGTTCTTGTGGCTGAACCTTGGGCAACCTGATCCGTTGTTCATCCTGCCGGTGTTGGTTGTGGTCAGCACTTGGCTGCAATCCAAGCTGATGATGCCGCCGACCACGGATCCCAAAGACCCGTCGGCAGCCGTAGCGCGCAACATGACGACGATTATGCCGCTGATGGTCGGCCTGTTCTCGCTGTCGTTCGCCTCTGGCTTATCCATCTACTGGGTTGCTTCAAACATTGTCGGCATTATTCAATACGCAATGCTTGGCAAGATCGAGTGGCGCAACCTGTTTAGTTCACCTAAGCCTGTGCCTGCTGTGGCTGCGCCTAAAGGCAGCCCCACACCTGCCCTTGAAGAACGCCGCCGCGAAAAGGAAGCCGCAGCACCCGCCACAGCCAGCAAAAAGCGCAAGCTCTCCGAGTCTATGGAGCGCCCTGCGCCCTTAGGTGCCGGTGGCAGCGGTAATCCACGCAGCCACAGCCGTCCTGATCTCAGCCGCAAAAGCACACAAGCCAAGCCTAATAAGGCGCGGAAAGCCAAGAAGTAACCTGCGCGGCACGCTCGAAAAGGTGTTTAGATTACCATGAGCCAGATATTATCCATCGAATCGGTTGGCGCGGACGTTGAAGCCGCTATAGCGAAAGGGATTGCTGAACTCGGCGTCAGCCGTGATCAAGTCATGGTTGAGGTGCTGGAAGAGGCAGGGCGGCGGCTGCTTGGGTTGGGCGCTAAACCTGCTCGCGTCCGCCTGACCGTCATCCGTGCGCCGCAGACACCCACACCTGCCGCTGAACCGATCAGCACGTCGGAAGCGCACCAAGCTGCCGAGAGCGCACCCAAGGCAAAGCGCCCGCAGCCAAAGCCCAAAGCACCCGCCAAACCCCGCACCGCCAAAGCAACCACTGAGGCAGACGTGCTGCCCTTTGAAGAGGAAGACGACGAGGCGGCTGAGCCTGCCTCTGAGCAGCAATTGGCAGAGGCGGCAAAGGTTGGTGAGGTGGTGCTGCGCCAACTGCTCCATTCGATGGGTATTACTGCAACAGTGACCGCACAGCCCGCCCAAAAGCAAAGCGGCGAACCGCAGCACTGGACACTGGACGTGCGCGGCAGCGACTTGAGCGAACTAATCGGGCGGCGCGGTGAGACGCTGGCCTCTCTGCAATACATCACGCGCCTGATCACCAGCCGCGAGATCGGTCACCGCGCCCATATTGTGGTGGATGTGGATGGTTATAAGGCACGCCGCGAGGAAATGCTGCGCCGCCTTGCCTTCCGCATGGCAGAGCAGGCTATCCAGCGCGGACGCACCGTCTCGATGGAGCCAATGCCGCCCCACGAGCGCCGCATTGTGCATCTGACCCTGAAAGATAACCCAGATGTCTCTACCGAGAGTGTGGGCGAAGGCGAGAACCGCAAAGTAACCATCGTGCCGCGCCGCCCGCAGCAGTAAGCGGCACGCCAGCATGGACGCCTTCTTGCTGATTGGGCATGTTGCCCGTGACGAAACGCCGTCAGGTGCCAAACTCGGCGGCACGGTTGCTTATGCCGGCGGTGCAATGGCTGCCTTGGGCGCTTCACTCTGCTTGTTGAGCAGCGCGCAACCCGCTGAGCCTGTGCTTGCCGAACTGCCCGCCCGTGCTGCCCTTCATCTGATCCCTGCCCAACAGACCACCACATTCATCAACCGCTATGAAGGCGGCACACGCCGCCAAACCTTGCTCGGACGCGCTGCGCCGCTCACCGTTGAGCATGTTCCTGCGGCATGGCACACTGCCCAAGTGGTATGCTTATGTCCGCTTGCTGATGAGGTTGATCCGCTGTTTGTCCGCGCCTTTCCGAATGCGCTGCGCGCCGCCACACTGCAAGGCTGGCTGCGGATGTGGGATGGGCAAGGCACCGTTCGCCGCAAGGCATGGGCAGAGGCTGACTGGGTGCTGCCGCAGCTTGATTTTGCCGTGCTGAGCGAGGAAGATATTGAGCGCGACGCCGCACTCGAAGCACACTACGCCGCGCTCGCGCCGCTGCTGATTGTCACCCGCGCCGAACGCGGCTGCACCGTTTACCAGCGCGGTGCGCCGCCGCTGCACATCGCCGCGCCACAAGTATCGGTTGTAGATGCCACCGGCGCAGGCGACGTTTTCTTCGGCGTCTTCAGTGTTCTTTACCACCAAACGCACCACATTCAGCGCACCGCCGAGATTGCCGTGCAGCTTGCCAGCCAATCTGTTACGCGGGTTGGGCTGGCGGGCGCGCCCACCACTGCGGAGATTCAAGCGGCGCTAGGCAGCTAGGGTGCTGTGTGCAGGGCAATCGCCTCCACCGACTCCAGTGGATCAAAGGCGCTCTCCAAGCGCAGATCACCCGTAATATGTTGCGCGTGCCACAAATGGAAGACCAAAATCAACCACACTGCGCGCGCCTCGTTGGTAACACCCTGCTGATGCGCCCTGATCAATGCCGAGACGGCTTGCGGCTGGAAAATGCCAACCTGCGCTATGCGGTCAGGCGCTAGGTAGGTGCGGATCAAAGGCTGCAAGGCGCCGCGCAGCCAGACCGCCGCCGCCGCAAATGGATCGCGCTTGGGACGATGCAAAAGGACTGGCGGCACAAGGTCAGCCACAGCATGGCGCAACACCATCTTATAGCCGTTGCCGCGCAGCTTGTGGCATAAGGGCGTGTGCAGCGCCAAATTGACCAAGTGGTAATCTTCAAAGGGCGTCAGAATAGGCGTTTGGAAGGCTGCTCCAAGCTGATCAAGGCGCGGATTAGCGCTCTCAGCAAGCCACAAACTCAGGTTGGTGAAGGCGATACGGTCAGCAAAGTGATGTGTACGCGGCGCGTTCAGCAGCGGGCGCAGCGTTTGTGAGAGCTGCGCGTAAGCGCTCTCGGCAAGTGCCTGATCGGTGAGCAGGTAAGGCAGGCGCTCCGTGTCGGTGAGGCGCATCCATGCCAAGTAGCGGCGGACGGCATCCGTTTCACGCGCCTTGTCTGCCAGCCGATTAAATTTAGCGGGCAGGCGCGCCAGCAGCGGCGTCAGGAACATTTGGCGCAGCAGGCGCGGTATTTGCAGATAGCGCTCTAGGAGGCGATCCGCACGGTAGACGCGATGCCCGGCAAAGAGTTCATCACCGCCTTCACCGCTAAGCAGCCCACGCACACCCTCTTGGCGCGCCAAGGCTGCGGCATAGGCAAGCGGAATGATCGAGGGTTGGCTGCTTGGCTCGTCAAGGGCTGCCACCAAATGCGGCAGCAGGCTGGCAAGGCGTTCGTCGTTCGGCACGGTTACAGCATGATGGACTGTGCCAATTTTGCGGGCGGCAAGCGCAGCGAAATGAGCATCGGTGTGCAGTGATGTGCCAGAGACAGGCGCGTAACGTGCCGTGAAGGTTTGCACACTGCCGCTATGGTGTGCCATCAGCGCCGCCACCGCCGCCGAGTCTATACCGCTGCCAAGCAATGCGCCAAGCGCGGGCTGCCTTTGCAGGCGCAGGCGAACAGCCTCCTCAAGGGTTTGGCGCAAGCGCTGCACCGCATCTTCAAAGGCAATCCGTCCGCTGCTGACGGTGTCCATACGCGGACGCCAAAAGCGGTCTTTGCGGAAGCCATGCTCATTGACCAGCATATACTCGCCGGCACCTAGTTTACCAATACCTTCAAAGAGGGTATGCGGCGGCGGCACATAGCCCACACTCAGATAGTAGGGCAAGGCAGCAGTGTGGATGGCACGTGGTAGCAATTCTGTGGCTAAAATGCGGCGTGCCTCAGAGGCAAACAGAAAATCTGCGCCGTGCTGAGCGTAGTAGAGGGTTTGTTCGCCCATGCGGTCACGGGCGAGGATCAGCCATTGGCGCTGTTCATCCCAGATGGCAAGCGCGAAACGCCCGTGCAAGCGCTCCAGGATTTCCACGCCCCACAGGCTGTAGCCATGTGCGATGAGCATCGCATCGCTGTGTGCGCCAAGCTGCTGCGCCTCCAACAGGCGGCGCACTGCCATAACGTCATAAAGTTCGCCACTGAGGGCAACGCGCACGCCCTGCCCTTCATAATAGGCTGACTCTGTAGCGGCGCCAAAGGTTAGCGCGCCTGCTTGATGGAGTGGTGCGCCACCTGCCATGCGCGCTGCCAAGTGCAACACGGCGCCTGCTGCGTTGAAATGCCCGAAAATTCCGCTCATTGCACGCCAAGATTAGGGTACGCTTGCGTTATGGATAATTCTAGCAGGACTTTAGCGCAGCGGGCGGATTTTTCATCAGGTGCTAAGGGCAGCCTTAGCCAACCATCACAAAGAGCGCTCAGGCAGAACGCAAATTTGGCACGCGCTGCCGCACCGCCAAAACGCCATATTGCAAGAAAGCGCGCACCGACCACAAGCCGCCTTCAGCGCGTGTTTGCCGTGCGCGGATTGCCCGCAGCAGGTCGGCAGTAGTGCTGCCTGCAAAGTGTGTGTAGGCGCTGCCAATGGCGCTTAGCGTGTGTGCATCGCTGCCGCCGCTTTCTGCCATGCCGTAATGCGCTTCGTTGAGAGCGGGCAGGCGCAAATTCGTTGGTAAGCCGGCAAAGCTGCCATTGATGACTTCTAAACCATCCAGCACGCCGCGCAGATCATCCAGCACCGCACGTGAGGCAGACGGACACCACCAACTGAGCGGATGCGCGGCAATCGCAACGCCGCCTTGCTCATGGATGGCGGCAACTGTCTCCGCCATGCTCAGCGCGGCGGGAATAAGCTGCTCAATACCTAGTGCCAACAAATGCCCATCACGGGTGCTGATCTCAGCACCAACCACGACCGACACACGCAAATGCTGCGCGGCTGCCAGATCACGGGCGCGCAAGGCACCCTCAATGCAATCATGGTCGGTGATGGCGATGAGGTCTAGGTCAGTGTGATGCTCCACATGCGCCAGAATAGCGGCAACGCTTTGGCTGCCATCGCTGTAGGTGCTGTGCATATGCAGGTCGGCTTTGCCCACGCTTAATAACTCCTTTGAAAGGCACGCTTCTTTGTTAAGAATGCCTCATTAAAATTAAGGCTTGTGGGAAATTTCGTTAACATCAGGTGTAGACTGCTAAGGGATAATTACAGATGCTCTATACCATGATCTAGCACACCACGCTCGCTTTTGCCCAAGCGCCAAGTGGCTGCCGCAGCGAGTGCTGCCCGCACGTATGCCTGTGCCGTCTGAACGGCTGTGATCAGATCGCGCCCATGTGCCAGCTCTGCCGTGATGCACGCCGCAAATGTGCAGCCCGCGCCGCGTGGATTCTGCACCGCAAGGCGCGGCGACTCAAAGACATGCACCTGATCAGCCTCCCACAGCACATCCTGAATGATGTGTGCATCGGCATGACCGCCTTTGATCAGCACCGCACGCGCGCCCAAATCGGCAAGTGCCTGTACAGCGCCCTGTAGATCGTCCGCCGTTGTGATTGTGAGACCAGTCAGCAAGCGCACCTCATCCAGATTAGGTGTAATCAGGCGCGCACGCGGAAAGAGCAGGCGTTTATAGGCGTCCAGTGCTTCGGACGTCACGATTTGGCGTCCGCTGCCATCCACCAACACGGGATCAACAATCAGGGCGGGAAACTCAGGCGGAATGGACTCCGCAACGGCTGAGATGACCTCTGCGCTGAGCAGCAGACCACATTTAATGGCATCCGCACCGAGATCGTTCAGCACGAGGCTGATCTGCTGTGCAACAAACTCAGGCGGCAAGCGGTGAAAGGCGGCAATCTGCGTTGAGTCCTGTGCGGTGAGCGCCGTCAGTGCAGACATGCCGTACACACGGCGTGCCACAAATGTTTTCAGGTCTGCCTGAACGCCGGCAGCGCCGCTTGAATCGGAAGCGGCAATGGCAAGCGCACGTGGAATCATGCCGAAAGCGCTGCGCCAAGCGCGTAATAGCCTTCCGCCGCGCCAAAGAGCTGATCCAGCGCCAGATATTCATCGGTGATGTGCGCCGTCGCCTCTGCGCCGGGACCATAACCGATGACGGGCAAGCCAAGGCTGGCGGCATAGCTGCCATTGGTGCAAAAGCTGTAGTGACCGATCTCGGCTGCCTGCCCTGCCTTTTGCAACGCGGAGCGCGCTGCTGCCACAAAAGCGCTCGCCTCATCCGTGTGCCACGCCGCTTGGAACTTTTTGCCGTGCAGCGTTAAGCCTGTGTAGCAGGTGAACTCGCCTAGCTCGATGATCGCCTCAGCACGGAAGGTTGGATCAGCGGCGGCAAGCTGGGCGATCACTTCGTGAATCGGCGCAAGGACGCGCTCAGCCGTTTCACCAAGCAGCACGCGCCGATCATAGCGCGCACGGCACTGGTAAGGCAGCACCGAAACGCACGGATAAGGCATGCTGATGATCTCGGTTGGCTCTAGGATGCCTTTGCCAAGCCGCGCATCGGCTGGTGGCGTCAGTGCATCCAGCGCACCGACCAACTTCGCCATCTGCCTAAGCGCGTTCACGCCAAGCTGCGGCGTGCTGGCATGTGCCGATTTGCCGTAGGTAGTGATCATCATTTCTGCCCGTCCCCGTCCGGCAGTCACCAGGCGTAGCTCGGTTGATTCACCGATGACGACCAGATCAGGCTTGTGCGCGTCTAGCACACGGCTGAACGCCAAACCTTCGATCACTTCCTCACCCACAGAGGCAGAGAGCAGCGCCGTGCCGCGCAGCACGCCATCTTGCTTGGCATAGGCAAGTGCTGCCATAGAGGCTGCCACCGCGCCTTTCATATCACAGCTGCCGCGCCCGTAAAGGTTGCCTTCAGCAACCGTTGCGCCGAACGGATCGTAGCGCCAGGCGCTCAGATCGCCTACTCCGACGGTATCCACGTGCGAGTCGTAGAGGACTGTGGCGCCTTCGCTGCCATAGAGGGTGCCAACCAAATTGCCGCAATCATCTATATGAACTGAGTCATAGCCAAGATCGCGCATCCACTGCGCGGCACGCTCGATCACTGCGCCTTCCTCACCTGCCAAAGACGGAATTTGCACGAGTGATTGTGTGATGGCGAGAATTTGTTTGCGCCGTGCTTCAGAGAGCATGGTCATCCTTTCATCTGTGGCAGAACCATCGCACGCAGCACACCGCTATGGTATTCGGCGGCTGATTCAAAAGCCTGTGCGGCGCGTGCCAACGGCATTTGGAACTGACCGAGCGCGTCAAGGTCTATCAGTCCACGCGCCGCGAGTGCGATAGATGCCTCATAGGTATGGTTCATCCGCCGTGAATAAATAATGGTCAGTTCTTTGCGGCGCACAACGGACGCTTGCAACGTGAATTCATCTTCAGCGGGAATGCCGACGATGATCACTCTGCCGCCGTTGCAGGCTGCCAACGCACACTGGTTAGCTGTATCGGTGACCCAGGCCGCCTCAAAGGCAACATCCACGCCGCGCTTGTTGGTCAGGCGCAGCACTGCTTGAACAGGATCATCCTGTGCGATGTTCAGGCAATGATCGGCGCCAAAGTTCGCCGCCATGTCCAGCCGCCAAGCATAGCGATCCACGGCGATGACGCGCCGTGCGCCCGCCAAACGCGCCAGCCGAACGCACAATAAACCGATGGTGCCGCAGCCGATCACCAAAACATCTTCGCCATGCCGCACCGCGCCTAGCCGCGCCGCGTGCAGTGCCACACCAAGCGGCTCTAGCATGGCCGCGCCCACATCGCTGATCCCTTCTGGCACTGGCACAACCGAGCGTGCAGGATGCACCATTCGCTGCTGAAGCGCGCCGTGCTGCGGAAAGTAGCCCATAAACTGCAAATTTGTGCAGAGGTGATGCTGCCCGTGCTGGCAAAACTCACAGGCAAGGCACGGCGTGGCAGGATCAATGGCAACGCGCTGCCCAACGCGCAACGTGGACGGTGCATCCGCACCCAACGCGATGATCACACCGCTTGCCTCATGCCCTAGCACAATTGGATCAGCGCTGGAGACGCCGCCAATGTTGCCCAGCAAGTAGGTATGCAGATCGCTGCCGCAAATGCCAACCGCCGTCACGTCCAGCAGCACTTCGCCGCGCTGCGGCTCTGCATCAGAAACTTCGCGCACGCGAATATCGCGCACGCCGTGAAAAAAGGCGGCTTGCATGGCGCTAGTCCACCTTAGAGGCAGGCTGGCGGGCAGGCACGGCGCAAACATCGGGCTGTGCCGTCTTGGGCGGAATGATGCACAGGAAGGTCAGCGGTTCATCGCCGATGTTCTCGAACTGGTGGCGTTCCCAACCTGCCACATAGACGACATCGCCCGCGCTCACCTCTTCATAACGCTCACCGAGCAGCACCCGCGCCCGCCCATGCATGATCAGCACGCCGTGATCGTGTTCATGGTGATCAAGGTTGGAAGCCTGCCCAATCGGAATTGTAAAATAGCGCAAGGCAAAGTTGGGTGCGCCATCTGCCTCACCGATCAACACTTGTTTGGTGGCGGAAACGCCCTCTGCGCCGTAGCGCTCCACGGCCACGCCTTCCCACTGCCAGAAAGGTGCTTCTCCCATACGCTTGTGAACAACGCCCATCTTTACATCCTCTCCACACAAGTCATTCCTATTCAAAAGAAGGCGAGTTTTGCACCCGCCTTGCGTGTTGTCTATAAACTATAGCGCGTTTAACAGGCAGCGCTAGGCGCTGAAGCCGCTAAAGTCGTCGTTCTTGGGCTTGCGTTTGCGCGCCTGCGGCATAAAGGCGCTGATCACAAGCAGCAGCACTGCCAAGCCCGTCGCGCCGCCGCCATAGATCAGGAAGCCGTTGGCAACCCGTGAGATAGCATTCGTCACGACGCCGAGCGTGGCGCTTCGCACATCAGGGCTGCTTTGCAAGCCCGCCTCGATCAGCGCCGAATCAATGCCGTTGGCAACCGCATTGCTGGCGACGCCGCTCACGATCGTAATGCCGATGAGCAGGACAGGCACCGCCGGCACCAAAAGCGTGCTGCCCAGCACACTAAAGATTCCTTTTGTGGAACGTGCCGCCAAAAAGGCAACCGAGAGCCACGTGAAGAACACCAAAATCAGCGTGGAAAGCACGCCGCTGCCCAACACAAAGCGGACAGGATCGCCCAAGACCTGACCCGTCTGCGTGTTCGGCGGAATCGGATCGCCTAGCGGTTGAAAATCAGGCAGGCTTTCGACAAAGCGCGGCAGGTTGGCGCGCACTTCGGCAGTGACTTCTTGTGCGCTTTTATCAGCAGGCAGGCAGGTTGGCAGGATGAAATCTGCCTGCGGATTCTGCGGCGTACATTGCGGCAAGCTCCTGACCAAAACATCCGCAAAGACGCCAATCTGCTCATTGGTGAGGTTTGCCTTTAACGGGCGCAAATCCCACGTCAACGTAAGCCCACGCGAGAAATCCTCAAGGTAGTCGAAGACGGCGTTGATGTTTCGCACCACTTCCGTGCGGATATAGTCAGGTGGCGCAACCTCTTGAATCGCCTTAGAGAAGGCGCTTGTCGTTTCAGAGTCCAGCCGCTGACCACCACGCACGTCCAGCGCAACATCATAATCCAGGTTGCTGCCTAACAGCGCGGCGTAAATGCCCGGCGCGCTGAACAGGTCCGTATAGAAGCTGCGATCCGTGAGCCATGTGCTGACGGATGCCGTGATCAGACCGCAGAACGCCAGCGGCACGAACACGAATATAAAGACGAAAAACGCTAAACAGGAACGCATCAGAATCTCCTCATCGGGATGCTTAACGCGCTAAGAGTGTACCATACGGCGGCAGCACCGCTAAGCAGCGCCTTTAGATTTTTTGGGCTTGCTCGGCTTTTTCGGCTGCTTGGGCGCTGCCTTAGGGCGCGCTTTGCCTGTGGCTTTGCTCCGTGTTTTGCCGCTGCTGGCTTTGCCTTTTTCAACAAGCAATTTCAGCGCTTGGGCTAGGGTCAGCGTTTCAGGCTTGACATCGGGCGGCAGTTTAGCGTTGACCTTGCCGTGCTTGATGTAAAAGCCGTAGGGACCATCCATCAGGGCAACAGGCGTTTTATCGTCAGGATGGGCGCCCAGTTCACGGACGGGCGCGGCTTTCTTACGCGCTCGCCCTGCGCCTTTCGGCTGGCTGAGCAGCTCTAAGGCGCGCTCTAGCGAGATGGTCAGCACATCGTCGCTTGCCGTGAGCGAACGGAACTCATCGCCATGCCGCACATACGCACCAAAGCGCCCAACGGCTGCCGTGATCGGCTCGCCCGTCTGTGGATGTTTGCCTAAAGTGCGCGGCAAACTGAGCAAGCCAAGCGCCACCTCCAGCGTCACCTGATCGGCTGTCATGCCTTTCAGCAAGGAAGCGCGCTTTGGCTTCGCGCCATTGTCGCCCTCGCCAAGCTGCACATACTGCCCGTAGCGCCCTTCAAGCAACAGAATCGGCTCGCCCGTCTGCGGATGATGCCCGATGACGTTGCCGCCGTTCGCCTTTTGTTGCAGCAGGCGCAGCGCCGCCGCCTCGTCTAGCTCAGACGGCGGCAGGTTCGGCGGCAGCGAGGCGCGCAACGGTTCAGCCTCCGTGATCTGCTCAATATAGGCGCCGTATTTGCCAATGCGGACACGCGCCTTAATCGTCTCTAGGCTCACGGCGTAAATCTCACGCGGATCAATGCTCTGGGTTTTGCGCTCAACTTGCGTTTCCAAGCCGTTATCGCCGCAGTAGAAGGTTTTGAGGTAAGGCAACCATTCGGCGCTACCTTCGGCGATGTCGTCCAGCGTTTGCTCCATGCGCGCTGTGAACTGCGTATCCACCAAATCCGGGAAGTGCGCTTCCAACAGGCGATTGACGCTGTAGGCGGTGAAGGTTGGCACAAGCTGATTCGCCTGCTTGATCACATAGCCACGTTCCTGAATGGTGCTGATGATCGAGGCGTAGGTGCTGGGTCTGCCAATGCCTTCGCGCTCTAAGGTTTGCACGACGGCAGCCTCTGTATAGCGCGGCGGCGGCTGCGTCTCGTGCTTTAGCGGCTCAAGCTGGCGGCAGGTTAGTCCATCGCCCACTTTGAGCGGCGGCAAGAGCGTTTCGCGGTCTTGCAGTGCTGCTTCAGGGTCATCAGAGCCTTCCACATAGGCGCGCAAGAAGCCGGGAAAATCAATGCGGCGTCCATTCGCCTGAAAACGAGCATCCTCAACCTGAAGGTTGGCGGTGAGCGTGGTAATTTGGGCATCCGCCATCTGCGAGGCAATGGTGCGCGTCCAGATCAGGGTATAGAGCGCTGCTTGTGTGCCGCTCAAGCCAAGCTGATCAGCCGTCCGCATTTGCGTGCCGGCGGGGCGAATTGCCTCGTGCGCCTCTTGCGCGTTCTTGCTCTTGGTGGTGTATTGGCGCGCTTTAGCGCTCAGGAATTGGTCGCCGTAGCGGGCGCTAATGGCGCGCCGTGCGGCACTGATCGCCTCTGAGGAAAGGTGTACCGAGTCGGTACGCATGTAGGTGATGAAGCCTTCTTCATAGAGCTTTTGAGCAATCTGCATGGTCTGCTTGGAAGATAGGCGCAGTTTGCGGTTTGCCTCTTGCTGCAAGGTGGAGGTGGTGAACGGCGGTGGTGGCGATTGGCGCTGTTGGCGCTCGTTGAGGTCTGCCACGCGCCACGCACCCTTGATCAGGCGCGCAGCCAGCGCTTTGGCAGCTTTCTCATCCAGCAGCAGCACCTTTTTGCCCTTTACCAGCTGCCCTGTGCGGTCGTCAAAGTCTTTGCCCGTCGCCACTCGCAGCTCGCCAACGCTCTGTAAGAGTGCCTCAAAGGGCAGCTTTGGCGCTTCGGGCAAGATCAGCGTGGCGCGCAAATCCCAATAAGTGCCTGAACGGAACAGGCGGCGTTCTTCCTCACGGCGCACCAGCAGGCGCACCGCCACGGACTGCACACGCCCGGCAGAGAGTCCCGGCGCAATTTTCTTCCACAGCAACGGCGAGACGGTGTAGCCAACCAACCGATCTAGGATGCGGCGCGTCTCTTGGGCGCGCACCAACTGTTGATCAACTTGGCGCGGATTACGGAGTGCCTCTTGGATCGCCTCTTTGGTAATTTCGTGAAAGACCATCCGCCGCACGGGAACTTTTGGTTTCAGCACTTCCAACAAGTGCCAGCCGATGCTCTCACCTTCACGGTCTTCGTCGGTGGCAAGGATGAGTTCTTCGGCATCCTTTAGCGCCTCTTTGATCGCTTGCACCACCTTGCGCTTGCGGGAGGAAACCACATACAGCGGCGCGAAATTGTTGTCCACATCCACGCCGAGCCGCGCCCACGCTTTGCCCTTATGCGCCGCTGGAATTTCGCTGGCGGATTCGGGCAAGTCGCGCACGTGACCCATACTGGCAAGCACCTGATAGCCTGCTGGCAAAAAGCCGCGTATGGTCTTGGCTTTGGTGGGCGATTCTACGATTACAAGTCGTGTCATGTAGTCAACCTTATGTTTTCGATCCGTCTGAACAAGTTTCGCAAATGCGGCGTATTTTGCAAGAGCCATTTGGCACATTGGGCAAGGCAGCCTAAAATTTTGTTCATGCGAGCATTCTACACCGATATTTTCGTTTTGCCCTTACCCGAAGGGCATCGTTTTCCAATGGCGAAATATCGCCTGCTGCGCGAACGTCTGCTTGAAACAGGCGTGATCGCGCCCGAATGCCTGAACGTGCCACACGCCGCCACGGATGCCGAATTGCTGCGCGCTCACGATGCTGACTATGTGCGCCGCGTTCAGGACGGCGCGCTGACGCACCAAGAGATACGCCGCATTGGTTTCCCGTGGTCGGCGGCGATGGTCGAGCGCTCACGGCGCAGCAGCGGTGCAACCATTGAGGCGTGTTATGCCGCGCTGCAAGATGGCGTGGCGGTCAATTTAGCCGGCGGCACGCATCATGCCTTTCGGGATCGCGGTGGCGGCTACTGCGTCTTTAACGATGCAGCGGTTGCCGCACGGACGTTGCAGGCGGAAGGCTTGGCGCGCCGCGTCGTGATCCTTGACTGTGACGTGCATCAGGGCGATGGCACTGCCGCGATCTTACGAGATGATCCCACAATTTTCACCTTCTCGATTCACGGCGAGACAAACTATCCCTTCCACAAAGAGCAGAGCGACCTTGATATTGGCTTGCCAGACGGCACGACCGACGCTGCCTACCTTGCCGCCTTAGCACAGGGCGTGCATGAAGCGCTGCGGCGTGCGGATGCCGATTTTGCGATTTACCTTGCCGGCGCCGATCCATTCGAGGGCGATCAGCTTGGCAAGCTAAAGATCAGCATGGCAGGGCTTGCCGCACGCGACCATCTGGTGCTGGGTGCCTGCCGTGCGGCGGGATTGCCCGTCGCGGTGGCGATGGCGGGTGGCTATGCCAAGCAGGTTGAGGATATTGTGACAGTGCATTACCAAACGGTAAGCATTGCGGCGGGCTATTGTAATGGGTAGCAGTCGGCGGACTTCTATGAGCAACCAGCGTTTAGGCGCGCCATGGCTTGCCGCCAAGCGCTGTAGAGAGCAAGGGTAGGTGCTGCCCGCAAAGCATTTTTACCCCCACCACCGCTTCCCTTTCCTTGCGGGCGGGGAAAGGGAGCGGGATAGGGGTTGGCTACGCGCCGCTAAACAATCACCAGCGGCTTGCCATAAGCAGCCCGAAAAATATCGGTGTGCAACTGCGCCGACCACACCGCAACAGAGGTATCTTCCTCGCTGATCGTCTCTAATAGATAGCCGTCTTCATGCGGCTGAAGCTGCACCTCGCGCACTGCACCATCGCGGCTGCGGTCAAGCTGTTCGGCAAGGCGCAGCAGGGCAGTCATCCGCAGCAGGCGCGCCTCATCGCCCGTCTGCAAAACGGCGCCGATCTCGCCGCTGTTTGGCACACCTTTGCGGTGATATTTGGTAGCCAGCGCGATCAGCGCCAATTCGCGGTGTGTGAAGCCGGGCAAGCCACTGTTGAGGATCAGGTAGTAGCTGTGGCGGTGATGATCGTTATAGTCAATGTTCATGCCAATATCATGCAGCATACAGGCTGCCCACAGCAATTCGCGCTCAATCGGCTCAAAGCGGGCTGAATCCGTCTCAAGCACAGCAAGCTGATCGAACAAGCTGAGCGAAAGGTGTGCAACATGCCGTGCGTGGCGCTCTTGAAAGTTATAAAGGTGCGCCACATTAATCACGCTTGCCTCACGCACATTTTCAAACATCGGCGGATTGTGCGGCGTGCCGTTGCCGTTGAAGAAGCGTTCGTAGAACAAGCCTTCACGCACACCCTGGCTGCACACAATCAGCGATTCGGCATCGGCATGGCGCAGGCATTCTTCGACCACAATTGCCGCCGCCAAGGCAATATCCGCCCGATCAGGCTTCATACCGTTCAGCCGCGCACGCTCAGGCACGCTCAGGACTTCTAGCTGTTTGGCAATCTTGCGCACATCGGCAGCGGGCAAGGTGTAGCCGTGCAGTTCGTCCAGCGCGTAGTTGCGCTGCTTCTGAGCGATGCGCGCCAAATTCCGCAGCGAGCCGCCCTGACCAACAACTTGCATTCCGCCCTTCAGCTTGAACCACTTCAAGGCTGCCAGTTGCTCGCGGATGTGCTTCCGCAAGGCTGCAACTTGCTCTTTGGTGGGTGGCGCGCTGGGCAGCCAGTCTTCTGTGGTGCGGACTGCACCAAGTGTTAGCGAGAGCGCCTCACGCGGCTGCCGCCCTTCCACACGGGTGATCTCAAGGCTGCCACCGCCTAGATCGATCACAAAGCCGTCGCTCAAGGTCGTGCTGTTCACGGCGGCAAGGTAGCCGTAGTAGGCTTCTTCCTCGCCGCTCAGCAGGCGCACTGTGATGCCCGTCTCACGCTGAATGCGGCTGAGGAACTCGGTACGGTTGGTCGCTTCGCGCACAGCGCTGGTTGCCACTGCCACGATGTCCTCAATGCCAAGTGCCTTGCAGAAAGAGGCATAGAGGCGCATGACATCAACAGCGTGTGCCATTGCCTCACGGCTGAGTTTCCCCGTCGCACCGACGCCTTGCACAAGGCGCACTGTCTCGCGCACTTCGTCCGTCAGTTGGAAGTGATAGCCGCGTAGGTAGGTCATCACAATCAGGCGGAAACTGTTGGAACCAACGTCAATGATAGCGGTCTTTTGCAAATTGCTTTGGGTGGTTTGTGGGCGGGCGGTCAGTGATTTGAGCATAAATGCAGGTCTACCTTTATGGGTGGTTAAGGGTTCACGGCGCGGAGTGCCTCTTTGATGTGATCGCGCAAGAGCGCGATCAGGGTGGCGTGCGCGCCTTCAGCATGATCCGGCGCTAGGATGACATCATGATGAAAGCCGCCGGCAGCGCGTTCAAGCAGCCACAGGTCAGCGCCGATCCATGGGATGTTTGGCGTATCGTCCAGCTTATCAAAGTTGAGCTGGCGCACGCCGTGCATGAAGGCACGATAGCGCTCAGCAGGAATCTCGTGTTTCAGTTGCAAAGGTGACTCCGCCGCACGGCGGTAAATGGTGGTCATCTGCGCTGATTCCTGACCGCGCAGCCTGACCCACGTCGCAATCTGATCGGGTGCGCGCCCGTCGTGGTGCTGAATGGTCAGCCGCCAGCCCTCCACGACGTTCGGTGAACGCACCACCACTTCCAATTCCGGCACTTCCAAGCGTAGCGCAATGAGGCGCAGCGGCGCGGATTGGTGGCGCATCACCGAATTGGGCATGAAGTCTACACCTCTAAGATAACCTTGCCGAAAACATCGCCTTGTGCCAGCCGTTCGTGCGCCTGGCGCGCTTCTGCCAATGGATAGCGCGCACTGATCAGCGGCTTCAGTTTGCCCTCAAACATCAGGCGCATCACCTGCACAAAATCAGCGTGATTTGCCATCGTGCTGCCGATAATACTGATATGTTTGGCGAAAAGATAGCGCAGATCGATCTCAGAATCATAACCGCTGGTATTGCCAACGATCAGGATTTTGCCGCCGCGCTTGACGGCACGAATGCTGCCGTTGATGGTCGCTTTACCAACGTTATCCACCACAATATCCACGCCGCGCCGTTCGGTGCGCTGAAAAATCGCACGGATCCAGTCCTCCGCGCTGCGGTCAATGGCAGCATCAGCGCCAAGCGCCAGTGCTTGGGCAGCTTTTTCAGCGCTGCTGGCAACCACATAGACGGTTGCGCCTGCCAGCTTGGCAATCTGAATGCTGGCAGAGTTCACACCGCCACCCGCACCGACGATCAGGACACTCTCGCCTGCCCGTAAGCCGCCGCGCCGAATCAGGCTGTGCCAGGCTGTCAGGTAAACCAGTGCGGCTGCCGCTGCCTGCTCATAGCTGACGTGATCAGGCAGCTTCAAGACGTTGCGCGCAGGCACCACCACATACTCGGCATACGTGCCGTGCATATCTTCGCCCAGAATGCCGAACTTTGGGCAGAGGTTTTCTTGTCCGCTCAGGCACAGGTCGCAGCGCCCACAGCCAATGCCGGGATTCAGCACCACACGGTCGCCAACTGCCAAGCCTTCGGCGCCTTCACCCAGTGCGTCAATCTCACCGGCGGCATCCGCGCCTAGAATGTGTGGCAGGGGCAGCTTAATGCCTGCCCAACCATCGCGCACCCACAGATCAAGGCGATTGAGGGCAGCCGCACGCACGCGCACGCGCACCTCGCCGATGGCGGGCTGCGGCGTGGGAAAATCGTCCACATAGCGCAGTTTTTCCGCGCCGCCGTGTTCATCAATCAGAATGGCACGCATGGGAGGCTACTTAGACGCTTTCACACTCTTGATCTTAAAGATCAGCACGCCGGATGGTGTGTTCACCTGTACCTTTTCGCCCGCCTTGCGCCCTAACAGCGCCTGCCCAAGCGGACTCTCGTTGGAGATTTTGCCCTCGCGTGGATTTGCCTCTGCCGCGCCGACGATGATGAACGTCTCAGGCGCTTCGCCTTCCTCTTGCACGGTCACTTCTGAGCCAAGATTGACAACCTTTGCCGATTTTTTATCAATATCGCTAATAATGACAGCGCTTCGCAGCATATCCTCAATATAGTTGATGCGCCCTTCCAAAAATGCCTGCTGCTCTTTGGCATCTTGATAATCGGCATTTTCCGAGAGATCACCTTGTGAGATCGCCTCTTTCAGTTTGGCGGCAAGCTCCGGGCGTTTGACGGTCTTTAATTCTTCCAGTTCGCGCCGAAGCTCTGCCGCACCTTCTTCGGTAAGGTATTTCACATCCGACATACTAAATAAAGCCTCACTTCGTTTTGGCAGCGCCCACATCGGGGCAGCACACAGGTTTTCACGACGGGTGGTATGCAGCACCTTTTCAGGATAGTGCAGCACATACGGTAATTATACCACAAGGCAATTGCCCAAAGGTTAGGGCGGAACGCACAGATTCGGCAATGCGCCTAACTGGGGCGCACATTGCGATTCTGACTCAATGCGCTATGATTGTAGGCATGAACGCACCGCGCCCTAGAAGGATTCACCAGAGAAAACCATGCGCCGCTTTGCGCTTTTGATGCTGCTTGGCACCCTAATTGGGCTTGGCATTGGGCTAACGCTTGGCTGGTTGGTGCTGCCTGTTGCACCAAGCACCAGCCCACTGAGCGACCTTGCCCGCCGCCATAAAGAGGATTATACAATCATGGTGGCGGCTGCCTTTCAGGTGGATAACGACCTGAACGCAGCCGTAGAGCGCTTGCGCCTGCTTGGCGTGGCGGATCCTTTCACCTATGTGCGCGACCTGACCGAACGTTTCATCGTGCAGGCAGGCGTCACCCGTGAGGGCGACGCACGCACCCTTGTGCAGCTTTCCTGCGCGATGGGACTTTGCACCACGCCCATGCAGCCGTTCTTGCTGCCAAGCGCACGGTCGGGATCATAAGCCTATGCGCCCGACCGTCATCTTGTGGGCAATTCCGATCCTGATTGGCATTCTGCTTGGCGCCTTGCTGGGCTTGCTCTACGCCTTGCGCGTTGATCCGCGGGTGACGACGGACGTCAACTTTGCCCAGCTTGCCGAAAGCGACAAGCGCAACGTGCTGATCCTGATCAGCCTTGCCTATGCCCGTGATCGGCGGATTGAGGTTGCCGCGCAGCGCCTGCTCGATCTGGATAAGGACTGGCAAGCGCTGGCAGATGCCGCCTGCGAATTTGCCCAAACGGGCTATGCCAGCACCAATACAGGCTTGCTTGCCATCCGCAGCATGGTGGAATTGGCAGGCGCACAGGGCTATAGCGGCTGCGCCTCTGCCCTGATCCCTGTCTTTTCGCCAACGCCGCGCCCAAGCCCAACGCCCTTCCCAACAGCCACACCGACGCGCCCTCTCGTGCCGACCAAAACACCGACCGAATCACCGCCCAGCACACCGACCGCGCTTGCCCTGCTGACCACGCCCACGCCACGCGGCGATTTTATCGTGGCAAATATTGTGCCGTTTTGCGATCCGCGCCTGCCTTCCATCCTGGAGTTTTCCGTGCGCGATGTAAACGGCAGCGGCATTCCCGGCGTGGCGATTGAAGTGCGCTTCGGCACAACGCGCCAACGGCTGTTCACCGGCTTAAAGCCTGAGCGGGATAGTGGCTATGCCGATTTTGAGATGCAGCCCGATGAAATCTACCGTGCTGAACTGCCCTCCCTCAGCGAAGCGACGCGCCCGCTGGAGGCAAGCGCCTGCACCGCCCAAAACGGAGCGCGCACACGCACCAGCTACCGCATCATCTTCCAGCGTACCCGTCCCTAAAATGCCTGCGCCGAAAAGCGTAGGCTAAGCGTTGGCTTAGTAGCACTTCCACGCCTTCGCAACCGCGTTATACTTGCCCCTTGCAATTGTTAAAGGTTGTTAAGGATTACTGCTCATGTCTCGTAGACTTCGTGTGGCGCTATTGGCTGCCCTCGCCTTCGCTTGGCTCTCGCTAATAGCACTCTCTGCGGCTGCCCCAAATGCCGCCGCCCAAGGGCTTTCCACCAACACGCCGCGCCCAACGCGCACGCCAACGCTAGGCGCGCTGCCAACTAATACGCCGCGCCTCGTCCGCACGCCCACACTGAGCCTCTCCAGCACGCCAACACCCATCCCTGAGCCAACACTGCCGATCTTGGGCACCTATGTTACGCCGGTTGTGCTGCCGCCGACTGCTATTCCGTTGGCTGCGCCCTTGCCCGAATATCCCGAAGGCGATGATATTCTTACGATCCTGCTGCTTGGCAGCGATACCACTGAGCGCAACCTCACCCAACGCACCGATGTGATAGTGGTGGTCGTCATCAACCGCAGCGCAGGCAGCGTCAGTATGCTGCACTTGCCGCGCGATTTATATGTCTACGCGCCCAACGATACCATGCGGAAGCTGAACACGGTTGCTGATCAGGGCATCAAGATGTATGGTGCTGGTGGCGGCAGCCGCCTGCTGAAAGAGACGCTGCAATACAACTTTGGCATCAAGGTGGATTTCTACGCACGGGTTGGCTTCACCGAATTCCAAGAGATTATCGAGGCATTAGGTGGCTTGACGATCAGTGTAGATTGCGGCATTCAGGGCAACCGCCTTAAGGCGCCCAATTTAGACATCTACGATCCCGAGAGCTATGAAGTCTACACCTTGAACATTGGTCGCCACACGCTTGATCCGTACATGGCGCTGTGGTACGTGCGCGCACGCGGCAGCAGCAGCGATATTGACCGCGGCAGGCGGCAGTTGGAAGTGCTAACCGCCATTTGGCGGCAAGCGCGCAGTGCAGGACTGCTGACCCAGGCAACGGTGCTGGTGCCAGAACTGCTCAAGATTGTGGAAACGGACATGAGCGCCGCCGATCTGCTAGGCTTGGTGCCATTGGCGCTCAGCCTAGAGCCAGCTAACGTCCAGCAAATCGTGCTGCAACAGAACGTCCACTTCAGGCAGTGGTATACTACAGATACAGGCACCTTCACATGGCTGCCCAACGCCGAAGCCATGCGCGAGGCGGTTCAGAACCTGTTTACGCCACCAACGCGCAACCGCCTTAGCGGTGAAAATCCGCGTGTGGCTGTGGCGGCTGCCAACGTGCTGAGCGGTTATGATCAGGTGGCGGCGGATCGGTTGGCGGCGGAAGGCTTCCGCGTGATGATGCTTGGCACAGAAGGCGCGGTGAACCGCAGTTACACTGCCTTGTACGACTATACCGGCGGTGCGATGCCGCAAAGCTTAGAGATTATCCGCCGTGTGCTGCGGATTTCGGAGCAGCTTGTCATCTCTGAGCCAAATCCGAATGCGCCTTATGATTTCCGTGTGGATATGGGTCACGATTACTATCAATCCTGCCTGTATCGCCTGCCTGAGAGTGCACCTGCCGAAGGTAATGGAGAGTAACGCCAACCAATGACGCAGCCAACCAACGTAACCACACCCAGCTATGATCAGACGCGGCAAGCCTGGCGCAGCATTTGGCAAGAAACGAATTTTGCCCGTGAACTGGCAACGTTGGCTTATCCGCGTGCGCGTGAGCTGCTCAATTTGTACCTGCCCTACCTCGACCGTGCCGCGCCCGTCCTAGAAGCTGGCTGCGGACCTGGGCACGTCGTTTATCACTTGCGGCAGCAAGGTTATGCAGCGTTCGGGCTGGACTATGCGCCGGAGGCACTGCTGCCAACCCTTGCCCATCTGCCCGATCTGCCGCTGCACTTGGGCGATGTGCATCATCTGCCGTATGCCGCCAACACCTTTGGCGGCTACCTTTCCTTTGGCGTGGTTGAGCATTTTGAGCAAGGTCCGACGGATGCCCTGCGCGAGGCGTTCCGTGTGCTGCGGCAGGGCGGCGTGTTGGTGCTGACCACACCAACGCCAACCTTTGTGGACGGCTTGCGCGCCGTAGCGGATCGCCTGATCCCAGCGCGCCGTGCGCGTCCGCCGCGGGCGGCATACTACGAGACTGCCTACACAGGCGCACAGCTTGCCGCGTTTTGCCGTGTGGTTGGCTTCAAGGTGCTGAAGGTTGTGCCATACTCGCACAGCTTCACCTTTTATGGGTTGCACCGCGTCTTTCGTGGGAAGGGCTACTATCAAACGTCGGGCTTGGCAGAGTTTTTCGGTAAGTTAGGGCGGCTGGTTGCGCCGCAACGCACAGCGTTTGCCACACTTGTGCTGGCGGAAAAGCCGCGCACCTAGCCACCAAAGCAGCAGGCGGGAAATTTCCCGCCTGTTCCTCTGGAATGCCTGCCCTGCTTGCAAGCCTAGCGCACGGTGCGCTTCCACTGATCCTTAAACTGGACGTTGGTCAGATCAGTTGCCTCTAAAAAGTCCAAGAGCAGGCGGTTAAACTTCGCGGTGATCTCCAACATTGGAAAATGCCCAACCGTCGGCTCAATCAGGGGCAGGAAATAGCCGTTCTGCTTGCCGCGATTAATGCGCTGGATCAGCATTTCGCTGGGCGGCGGCAAGAGCGTATCATCTTCGCCGTGCAACAGCAGCGTCGGCGTCATCAGGCGTTTCAGCTCAAGGGCAAGGTTTTGCGCGCTCAGCGATTGCGCGGTGCGCGTGAAGGCTGCCTCATCGGCTTTGGTCACTTCGGCGCGCAGCATTTCCAGGTCGGGCATATCGCGGGCGGCGTGTTTCACCAACAAGGCGGGCGGCTTGCCGGCTGAAAGGGCAGCGAGAATGGCAGCAAAGCCTTGTGCAATCGGTGCGGACGGTGGCTCGGCGGGCGTGTTCGGCACGGTGGCAATCGAAAGCGGCAGCACGGGCGCAGCGGGTGGCTGCTGCGCTGCCCGAAACGGATTGGCAGCAAGCGTTTCGCTGGTATGGCTGTATTGCACGCTGCTTGGCGGTGGCGTGGCAGCCGTCGGTGTGGTCGGTGCAGCAGGCGCCTTCGGCAGGCTGGGCGAACTCGGCGCATTTTGGGCGTTCGGCGTGCTTTGTGGGCTAGGGGTGTTCGGCGTGTTGGGTGCGCTTGAGGCGGGCGTGCTTGGCGCGTTGGTTGGGCTGGGTGGGTTTGGCACAGGGTCAGCAGGTTTGGGCGGTGCGGTTGGGCGCGGCTGCATATTGGCAGGCAGTTCATCGCCCCAGCCGCCCATATCCACCAACGGCGGGCTGATCAGCAGCAGGCGGTGGGTATATTCGGGATATTGGCGGGCAAAGTTCAGGCAAACCGCCGCCCCCAGCGAATGCCCAACCAAGACTGCCTTCCGAATACCCATGCCCTCAAAAAACTTAAAGAGCATGGACACCTGCTCTTTGATGGCATACTTGTTGGCGTCTTTGCCCGAATCACCAAAACCCCAGAGGTCAATCGCATAGGCGCGATATTTACCGCTGAGATGCTGCATGGTTGGCACCCAATACCGCCACGAACCGAGCCACCCATGCACAAGGATGACTGGGCGTCCACGTCCGAGTGCTTCGTAGTGAACAAGATCGTTTTCGATGGTTATTGCGCTCATGGCAAGCCTTTTACATTCCGACGCGGGCGAACCTGAAACTGATTATACTGCATTCTACAGGATTTCATAAACAGATGGCTGCTTACCCCTGCGCCATTCTAACCCTTTGTGAGAAAATCGCTATTTGACAGATGGCACACCTGCCCTATACTTCTTTCAGAATGCAGCACACTTTGCTAACAAATGTCTACAAAAGCATAGCTTTAGGATGAATTCTGTGGAAGCCACCAAACAATCTGCCGCCAATGGCGCGCCTGCTGCGCCACGCGATATGCGCGCCATCGTGCGCCAACACGAGACCTTTGAAGAATTGGGCGTGCCGTCTTCAATCGTCACCGATCTGATGTTCCGCATGATGTTTAACGAAGGCGATGTCAGCCTGCGCCGCTTTGTAGATGTGCTTCGCATCAACTTCAAAATCCTCGACCAGATTCTGCTGAAAATGCAGAAAGATCATTTGGTGGAGATTGCCCAAGCTGGCACGCTTGGACGCACCAGCTATACCTACCGCCTGACCGATGAAGGCATGGCGCGTGCGCGAGATTCCCTTGAGCGCAGCCAATATGTCGGTCCTGTGCCGGTGCCTGTAGATGTTTACAATGAGGCGATCCTGCTGCAAACGCGCAACCGCAAAAAAGTTGCGCCCGAAGAAGTCCAGCGCGCCATCAGCCACCTGATTCTGCCAGAAACCTTCCACCGCCGCATCGGACCTGCCATCAATGGCGGCACATCGCTATTCCTCTACGGGCCGCCCGGCAACGGCAAGACGACCGTGGCAGAGGCGATCGCCGGCGTGATTGCAGGCACTGATCCGATCTGGATGCCTTACGCAATCACCATTGGCGGGCAGATCATCAGCATTTACGACAGGCTTGTTCACAAACCATTTGAGCTTACCAAAGAAGAACAAGACGAGCTGGGCGAGTATGATCGGCGCTGGGGCATCTTCAAACGTCCTTCGGTCATGGTTGGTGGCGAGCTGACGATGGAAGCCCTTGAACTGCGCTTTGATGAGGTTGCCAAGTTCTATGAGGCGCCTTTGCAACTGAAGGCGAATGGCGGCATGTTCCTGATTGACGACTTCGGTCGCCAACAGATGGCACCACAGCAATTGCTGAACCGCTGGATTGTGCCGCTGGAATCGGGCATAGACTTTTTGCGCCTCCGCACAGGGCAGAGCATTCAAATGCCCTTCCGCCAGTTGATCGTGTTCAGCACCAACCTAGACCCCAATCAATTGGTAGACGGCGCGTTCTTGCGGCGCATTCAGATGAAGGTTCAGGTTGAAAGCCCTTCGTTGCAGATGTTCTCGCAAATCTTTGTGGCGAATTGCCAATCGCTTGGCATCCCCTTCGATCCTGAGGCGCTTAAATATCTGGTCAATGAATGGTACCGCAAGCCGAACCGCATTTTGCAGGCAGTTCACCCACGCGACATCCTCAAGATTGTGAAGGCGCTCTGCGAGTATGAGGCGAAACCCATCGCCCTCAACAACACCCTGATTGACGAGGCCTGCCGCAGCTACTTTGTGTAGCGGGCAGGCGTGAACGCAACCCTTGTGACGGGCGAGATTCGTGTGAATCTCGCCCGTTTAGTAGATGAACGGGATGAGTTTTTTCACGCGGCGGCGATATTCGGCGTAATGGGGATATTGCGCTTGCAGCCAGCGTTCTTCTTGGGCAGCCTTGCGATCAAAAAAGAGGATGAGCGCCAAGCTGACCAAGATTGCCAGCAAGCTGGTTTGCCAGAGCGACCAACCGAGCGCCGAGAGAATCACACCGCAATACATCGGATGCCGCACCACGGCATAAATGCCGCTTTGCGTTAGCTTGCCGTTCGGTTTAGGTCTGGGGAAGATCGTCAGGTTGCTGCCCAGATAAAGCGCCGCCACAGCCACAATCAGCAAACCCAAGGCGCCGATCAGCAGCCCAAGCAAGCGCGCCACCTCAGCCAGCGGTGCCGACCAGACCTCACGCGCACCAAACGGCAGCAACACGATTGCCGCCAGCAACACAAGCTGCACCATCACCCACTGTTCGCCACGCTTAGAAGCCATGCCTTGCACCACTTACCCTACACAGGGCGTGCCTTCGCACAAGACTAGCACCGCGCCCACGGCTGCAAGCACCTGAAACCATTATTCCTCGATGACTGGGCGAATGCCCTTGTAAACGGTTGGGCTGGAGAGCGTTCTCAAGATGAGCGCGGGCGCACGCCTTGGCAGAAAACGGCTTAATTCTTCAGGCGAGAGCGGCTTGTTGCCGTTCGCCAAAAAAACGCGAAAAATGGCATCTACCAATGGTGTATGTTCGTTCACGAACTGCGGATCAAGCACCGACTGGGCGATGGCGTGTTGCAAGGCATCCAATTGGCGGACTTCCGCCGTCTGCGGATCAATCCAATCAATCATCTCCTGCTCGGTGTTGCTATCAAATTGAGCGCGCTTTTCTGGCGGCAGGTGGCTAATTAAATAGGCTTTGAGGTCGCGGTTTTCACGCCGCCACCATTCGTAATCTATGTGAAATTTTGTCTCGAGCGTCGGTCTTACGCGGCTGCTCGGCGGACGAGATGTGCCTGTCAAAATAAGCCTCGTTTCTTAAGATGCACAGCCTAAGCCTGTGAGCTGTTTGCCATGCGCCAGTAGCCACCACCAACCGACTCGAATTCCGAGCGGGCGAGCAAGGTAGCGAAGATCGGTGCAGGCGGGCAGCGGCGCATAATGTTCACTGCGCTGTAGAGCGTTTTGGCGTGGACGGTGTGCTGTGGCATAAGGCGCGCCAACTCTGGCAGCAGATCGCTCAGAATATCGCCAAGCGAACGGCGGCGGTTGCGCGTTGCCGTCCACACTTCGTCCACACCGTCAATATCTTCCGCGCCTAAGATCATGAGTTCATCATATTCCGCGCCAATGGAGCGCTTAAAGTTTTCAAAGCGCAGCCGGCCTGTATTGGGAATTGCCAGCCGAATATATTCGGTGCGCGGGCGGTGCGCTTTGAAATCTAGCACGAATTGGGAAGGATTCTCGGTGGCGCGCAAGGTGATGTGTGTGCCAATCGGCAGTTTGTGGCGGCGGTAAAAATCGTTCAAGCCACATAAATAGCGCCCTTCACGCATGACCCAAGCGCTAAATGGTTCGTTGGTCTGCCCATCAATCAGGGTGATGAGTAGGCGCTGCGCTTCCGTGGCGGGTGGCAACATCGCCTCGACGTAGGCATTCATCGGCAGCGTTCCCATCCGCCGATGTGGGTAGATCAAGCGAATAAGCGCCTCGTCAGGTGGTGTTTCGGGCGTGGGAATATCAGAAAACTCGTCGGCAAGTTCTGCCTCAAGATCGCGCAGTTCAGGCGTCAGCAGGTGCTCATCATAAGGCAGTGGTTGGTATTCAAGGCGCGGCGGAATCTGCGTTACATCGGCAGGCTCTAGGCGGCGCAAAAACCAGCGCACATCACCATCAGCACCTACATTATCAAACCGATCATCTTGACTGAGCGCCACATTCAGCGAGAAAGCGCGCAACGGTAACGGCAGCTCCGGCGCAAAGTCCAGATCGGGCAGCAAGTCCTCTGCGGAAGCAGGCCCACCTTCGCGCAAATCCAGCACTGCCTCAGCCAGGTGCAAGTGCGCTACACTCGCCGTCGCCAAAAGCGTCCGCACAAACCAAAAGCCGCCCATAAAAACGGCGTCTTCTTCATTCACAAGGCGCGCTTCCAACGCCTCGATAATTGCCTCGCCATACTGGGCAAAGATCGCTTCCGCGCTTGGCTGCACACTGTTCAGCAGCGCGTTTAGATCATGGGTGGTGTCGTTCAGGGCGTGCGGCACGCGAAGCGCGGCGGCAAATTCACGGCGTTTCTGATCAGGAAAGGCCACTTCAATCACGCTGAAGGTGCCATACTCAGGGTTGCGCCCTTCGCGCTGCGCCACCACTTTACCGCTGGCAAAGTTAAGGGCGGGGAAGATCAAATCCTGCCCGATCTCATAGTGTTGGGCGGGCTGAAAGAGGGTGCTGTTTGCCAACTGTTTGCGGAGCTGATCCAATTCGGCAGCAAGGCGCAGTTCGATGAAGCGTAAGGCCACTGCCTGCGTGGTGAGCGGCTGCTCAGTCTCCAAAAAGTGGGCAAAAAGCGCCTCAACATCAGCACGGGTGACTTTGAGATTGGTTGTCCAGTATGCAGCAGTTTGTGTTTGCGGTTGCAGCACGCGATCAAGCCTCCAGCGGGATATTCAGCGAAGCAAGGCTCGCCTAATTACGCTCAAATTATAGTCGGCAGTGGCATGGGATGCAAAAGACAATCTGCACAGGCATGGCAGCAAAAAAGGCAGACACTGGATGCCTGCCTGAGTGTGTCGGGGTGCCCGGATTTGAACCGGGGACCTCTTCGTCCCGAACGAAGCGCGCTACCAGGCTGCGCTACACCCCGAACTGTTATAGGCAGTATAGCACAGCGCAGGGCGGCGCACAAGATCGAATGTGCAGTGTGGCGATAGCCCCCTCTGCAATGACGCCCTTTTCCCCGCCCGCAGGGAAAAGGCAACCACCTTGATCCAGCTCACCCATTTTCACACTTGGTCAGTTGCACTGTAGCAAGGGCGCCCTGCCTATGTTAAACTTCACCCCGAAACATTCGCCGCCTTTTGTGCGCTTTAAGGAGAGACTATCCCGTGAAACGCAGCAAGTTACTGCTCGCTCTCGTGGCGTTGGCTGTGCTGGCCTTGGTCGTGCCTGCCGTCAGCGCACAGGATGATCCCACGCAGCGTGTGCCACCTGTCCTGCCCGATCTCGGTGGGCGCGTGATCGCTGCCGTCTCGTCAAACGACTACACGCCCTTCGCCTTCGTTGATCAGACGCTTGGCAAGAACGTTGGCTTTGAGTACGAACTGCTTGATGAAATTTGCCGCCGCCTGAACTGCGTACTCGACCACAAAGAGCGCGCTTGGGATGGCATGTTGGCAGCCATCAACCAGCGCGAATATGACCTAGCGCACATCGGCATCACTATCAAGGATGAGCGCAAGGAATTGGTGGACTTCTCTGATCCGTTCGTAGTTGTGGAGCTGCGCCTGTTGGTGCGTGCCGATGAAGCACGCTTCAAGAGCCTGAAAGAACTCCAAGAGAACGCCGCCTTTAAGTTTGGCGCCCATCCCGGCACCACCTCCTACTTTGTGGCAGTGGATATTGTGGGTGAGGCAAACGAGGCAGCCCGCATTGTGCCTTACGATGGTTTCGCCATCGCGGTGGAGGCGCTCATCAAAGGTGATGTGGACGCCGTGGTTGCCGATGCCGTTAGCGGTGTGGGCTTCATTGGCGCCACCGCCGATAAACTCAAGCTGCTGGATGATGTGATCGCGCTCGATCCGCTCGGTTTCGTCTTCCCGAAGGGCAGCGATCTGGTTGAGCCGTTCAACTTGGCGCTGGCATCCATGCGCTATGATGGCTTCCTGAAGTACCTCGAAAACAAGTGGTTCTTCCTCTTCCAGCCGTAAACCGATCAACTTCAAACAAGGCGGGCAGGCATCAGTCTGCCCGTTTTTCACCACCCTGCGGAGCATGACAAGCCTTGGGCATACACACAGAACTTGGAAAATCGCGCTTGCTGCCTGTTGGTGAACGGCTGCGGCGTGCGCCATGGTGGGCGTTGGTCGCCCTTTTGCTGGGCATTCTGTTCGCGTGGCACATTCACACCGATCAGACCTACAACGAGATTTTTCGGGCGATCCTGAACGGCGTTGGCATCACCATTTATGTGACGGCGGTTGCCTATAGCGCTGCCTTGTTCTTAGGGCTGCTGATCGCCTTTGCGCGCCTTTCTAAGAACCCGATCATCTATCAAGTTGCCACCTTTTATGTAGAGATCGTGCGCGGCGTGCCTGCCCTTGTGCTGCTGCTCTATATTGCCTTCGTCGGCTTCGATCTTTTTGTGAGGGCGCTCAACGGGCTTGGCACGTGGCTGATCGATAACAAGCTGCTGGTCTCGTTGGGCGAACAATTGCAAGCCGTCATGCTGCGCGATATTGATAACCTGACACGCGCCACCGTGGCGCTCGTGATCGCCTATTCGCCGTTCATCTCGGAGATTTTCCGCGCCGGCATCGAGTCGATTCCGCGTGGGCAAATGGAGGCAGCGCGCTCGCTGGGCATGGGCTACTGGCAAGCGATGCGCTATGTGATTTTGCCACAGGCGATTCGGAACGTGCTGCCGCCGCTTGGCAACGACCTGATCGCCATGCTCAAAGATTCCTCGCTCGTCTCGGTGCTGGGCGTGCGCGAAATCACCGGCGAAGGGCGCGTTGGCGCAGCGCGCAGCTTCAAAACCTTCGAGACCTACAACATCATGGCGTTCCTCTACCTGTGCATGACGTTGATGCTCTCGGCGGTGGTGCGCTGGCTGGAGCGCCGTACTTCTGAAGGGCGCAATTAGGCGCTTGGCGCGGCAGTCGATCAGGTGCGGTAGACAATATCGCGGCGGTTGACCATGCCGACGAACTGTGTGCCTTCAAAAACAGGGGCATGATCCACATTATAGGCATCCAGTTGCGCTTTGGCGCGCTCCAGAGTCTCGCTTACCAAGAGGATCGGGAAGGCACTCAGCGGCAGCATCACATCATCCACGTGCACCCGCCCCCACTCCAAGCGCGGCACGGCGTCTGTCTGCGCCGCGCTGATCATGCCGACCAAAACGCCATCGCGCAGCACGGGAAACGCCTGATCAGGCGCATGATCCATGTAGCGCCACGCCAAAAGCGCCAGCGGCAGCCGTGCGTCAATCAGCGGCACGTTATAGCGCAGCACGCGCCGCAGCGGCGCCTCGTTCGTCAAGCCGCCCAAAGTCATGCGGTAGCTCAGGCTGGCAGTCCCATACAGAAAGCTGGCAATCAGCACAAACCACAGCGCGTTAAACCAATAACCGCCCAAGAACAGCAGCAGCGCAAAACCAACAAACAAGGCTGCCATGCCTTGCCCAACACGGCTGGCTTGGCGCGTTGCCTTGCGGTAGCTGCCGCCAAAGTGCCACAGCGCCGCCCGCAGCACGCGCCCGCCATCCAATGGGAAGCCGGGCAGCAGGTTAAAGAGTGCCAAAGTCAGATTGATGAGCGCCAACCAACGGCAGGCGGCACCGGGCAGATCGGGCAGGCTGCCTAAGGCGCCGAAGACAAAGGCAAGGGTGAGGCTGGAGAGCGGACCGGCAATAGCGATCCAAAACTCGTGGGCAGGGCGCTCAGGGTCGCGGGCGATGTATGCCACGCCGCCGAACAAATGCAACACGATGCGTTTGACGGGAATCCGATAGCGGATCGCCAAGAGCGCGTGCGCCATTTCGTGCCATAGGATCGAGCCGATGAAGACGGCAGCCGTCAGCGCGCCAAACAACCAGTAGATCAGCCCGCTCAGGCGCGGCACCTCCCGCGGGAAGACGCCAACCGCCAACGTGAAGGTGACCAACAACGCGATCAGCAGCAGGCTTGGGTTAACGCGCACTTCCACGCCGCCGATCTCACCCGCCCGCCAGCCATTCGCGGTCGGGTCAGCGCCAGCTGGCACGCGGTTCGCAAAACGCGCCATAGTCTTTAGGGTTCTCACTCACCAACGGGTAGTAAAAGTCTATCACTCGTCCAGCACATTTGCCCAAATATCGGTGGCGGCACGGTCTAGCTCTAGGGCAGAGTTCACATAGCGCTCGGTGGTGGCGATGCTGGAATGTCCGAGCGATTGGCGGATCAGCTCGAACGAGACGCCCGCCTCATAAGCGCCACGCGCAAACGAACGGCGCAGGTCGTGCGGCGAGATGCGCGGCAAGCCCGCCGCCTTTGCCGCCTGCTGCACCACATTCCACACCGCCCGATCCGTGATGCTGCTGGTGGTGACGGTGCCATTCACCCACACCCGTGAAAAAAGCGGATTTTCACCCTCTGGGTGCGGATGATGTTCACGCCAGCGCTCAATCGCGGCAATCGTCATCTCTGGCAGCTTCACAGGGCGCATCTTCTCGCCCTTACCATGCACCTTCAGGATTTGGTTGCGCCCTTGCCGCGTCAGGTCGCTCCACAAGGCAGCGGCGACTTCATCACGGCGCAAGCCGCAGGTCACCATCAGGGTGATGATCGCCACATTACGGGCGGTGATCGCGCTGCTCTTGGCGGGCATGTTGCGGAGTTTGACCAACATCGCACGGATTTCATCTGGCGAAAGCCACGTGCCGCTGCGCTGCCCCGTCTCCGCACGCGGTGCTTTCACGCGGCTTAAGCCGCTGGCAGTGGCGTACTCAATGCGCTCCATATCTGCCATGAACTGCGCCAGCCATACCACAGATGCCTTTGCCTGCATGATGGATTGCTTGCCGAGTTTTTCCGCCTTCAGCCTGCCCAGCCACGCCTTCAGGTTGGCTGTCGCAAGGCTCTCGACGGCAAGGGCAATCGGCAGCACCTTCAGGTTCAGCGAATGCGCATCCAGCCCGTGAATTTCGGCAAGGTAGCGCTTGATCCACCGCCGATAGGCGCGCTGTGTATGCACCGAAAGCCCTGCCATCGCCACGTAGACGTTCACATGCTCTAGTTCGGGCGGCGCGGCGTTCGGTGGCGTATAAGGGATTAGATCGCTCATCAGTCTCTCTTGGTGCGAACAGGTGCGCTAAGTATAGCACAGGGCGCGTGAATCGGGTAGCAGCCTTGCCCGATGGCAGCGCGGCAGCGCCCAGCAGAGTGGTTGGGTGATCGGGCGCGTCCGTGTGCGATAGCAAAAGCGTACCAAGGCATGGCTAGTAGATGTAGTTCTGCGCGAACTCCACGATCACCACGTTTTCATCACAGCCGCTGCGCGCCTGCACCGTCACCTTCTCCGAGATTGGCACACCGGTGATGCCCAGTAACTGCACCGTGTAGTCGCCGACACGCGGCGTGGTGCCAAGAAACGCCTCAAAGCCGCTTACGCCGAACTTGGGCTGTTCGCCGGTGTAATGGAATTCGTCAATGTTGCCATCGGCGCTGGTAATGCGGACGGTGAGGCTGCCTTCTTCACGGGTGCGCGGCTGCCCTTGCAAGTTCAGCACAAGCCCTGCCAAGCTCTGCCAACGGCAGCCCTCTGTGCCGTCGTGCGCCTGATAGCGAATTGCCTTCAGGCTGAAGGGATACGGCGAGCGCGTGCCGCTCTCAGGCGTGGCGGGCGCATCAGGTTGGATGGGCGTGGGCGGCACCGTCACAATGCCGCCGACAACCGGCGTCGCGGTGATGGTGGGTGTGGGTGTTTCGGTGGCGGTTGGGATGGGCGTCTCCGTTGGCGTCGCAGTGGGCAGATCGGTGGGCGGCGGCACGGTGGGCGGTTCCGCCGTGAAGGTGAGGCTGGGCGTGAGGGTTGGTTCGGGCGTTGCCAGCACCAAAATTGCCAGCGGCGTGGGCGGCGGAAACGGATTCAGCGGCGCATAAGGGTTGGCGATCAGCAGGACGGTGAGCGCCACCACACCGATTGAGAGCAGCAAAAAGAAGGCAGTGACCACATCCGCACAGCCGTAACCGCCTGGCATGGGCGGCTCATCGGCGTACTGCGGCGGGCTGCCTTGTGGCGGCTTGCGGCGTGTGCGGCGGGCTGCCACTGGCTCAGCAGGCAGATCATAGGCGCTGATGGGTTCATCGTGCGGTGCAGAGTCTTCGGGCAGTGTGTTGGGTTTTTCCTCAGCCATAGGGCGGTTTTCCATCTAGAACGGGCGAATTTGCGTAAAGTCTACTTGGGCAAGGTTGCGGTTGCAATCGCCATCGAATCGAACGCTGACAGCCTGAGAGAGTGTAACACCTTCGCGGCTGAGCAACTGCACGCTGTAGGTGCCACGCCCTAAGCGGCGCGACACCTGAATAACCCACCCATAGTTAGAGTCGCTCTCAATCGGCACGCGCTCATTGAAATTCGTGCCGGTCACCTGTGCCTGTATGCCGACTCGCGCTGTGAGGCGTTCTTGCTGCAAGCCAAAGACGACGCCGCTGACGCCCTGAAACTCACAATCGAGCCTGCCCTGAAAGCGTGTGAAGGTTAGTGCGCGCAGCGGCACAAAGGGGAAGGTTGGCGTCGGCGTTGGGCTAGGCGTGGTGGTTGGCATCTCGGTTGGCGTGGGCGTGACGGTCGGTGTTGGCGTCGGTGTGGCGCTTGGGACGGTCGGCGTTGGGGTGAAGGTGGGTGTTATGGTAAAGGTTGCCGTATGGGTGGCGGTTTGGCTGGCAGTGAAGGTATAGGTTGGCGTACTGGTTGGCGTCGCTGTGAAGGTGGCGCTTGATGTTGGGCTGGGCGTGAAGGTGATGGTCGGCGTGTGGGTGATCGTCGCAGTTGCCGTGAAGGTAGGCGTTAGGCTGGGCGTCAGGGAAGGCGTTAGGCTGGGCAGCGCCAGCAGCAGCGGCGGCGTTAGGGTGCGCGGGATGAGGGCTGAGGGTGGCGTGAGGACGCCAGCCAGCAGCCCAACAGTCAGGATCACAACAATGGCAGATGCCAGCACGAAGAACGCCGTTAGCACATTTAGCGCCAGACGGCAGCCGACGCCGTCGGTTCGGCGCGCCATAGGTTAGCCTTGCACCTGCGGCGTCGGGGTTGGTGCTTCGGGCGGCACTTCCGTTGGCGGCGGTGGTGGTTCGGGCGTCGGCGTTTCGGCGGGCGCTTCAGGCGTGGCGGTGGGTGTTTCGGTCGGTGTTGGCGTCAGCGTCTCGGTTGGCGTGGGTGTGATGGTCGGTGTTTCCGTAGGCGTGACGGTTGGCAGTTCCACGGTTGGGATGGCGGTTTCGGTGCGCGGCTGAAAAGCAGACGGCGGACGCACTACGCGCAAAAGCAGCAGCAGCGCACACAGGATCACAAACACGCTCAAGCCCAGAAATACAATCGTGATCGTATTATAAGTGCTGTTGTTGTTCTTCTTCATTGGCTTGCCCTTTCAAAGCGTGCCACACATCGCTTGGCTTATACCTTGCCGCTTCAAGTCTACAGGAATTTTTCGATCTTTGCGCGGCTGATCAATTCCTGAATCCAACGCTCAAAGGCGCTTTCTGTCAGGCGGTAGCACATTTCATCATCCACGGGACGTTCGGTGGAGCGTTCCAGCACTTGCAGGATATGGTAACCGAGTTCGGTTTGGATGGGTGCGCTCAGATCATTGATCGGCAAGCTGAAGGCAGCGGTCTCAATCGCCTCTTGCAAAAGCTGACCACGTGCGAACCAGCCCAAATCGCCGCCGCCTTGGTTCGTGGTCACATCCAGCGAGTCGCGGGCGGCAAGGGCAGCGAAATCCGCGCCGTTGCTCAGCTCATCACGGATGGCGGCGGCTTTGGCCACATCCGTTACGAGGATGTGGCGGGCGCGCACTTGCTCAACGTTCTTGCAGGCGGGCGCGGTCACAATGTCGCGCATTCGCTGCGTCATGAGCGCGGCGCGCAAGTTAGCGCGGTAATCTGCCTCAGTCAGCCGATCTGCCTTGAGCTGCGCCTCCCAATTTTCGCGGCTGCCGGCAATCTCCACGATGGCGGCGATCTCAGCGTCTAGGTCGGCATCGCTGACTTGAATGCCCTGAATGGTGGCGGCTTGCTCAATCAAGACCTGCTCAATGAGCGTATCCAGCACTTCATTACGAAAGAGCGCGAGATCACGCGGCGGCGGATTGCCAAAGCTGCGGATCGTCTCTAGGCGGCGTGCCACTTCCCGATCAAGGGCAGCCATGCCAATGCCCTGCTCATTCACACGCGCCGCCAACACTTCGGGCGTCGGCGTGGGCTGTGCAGCCTGAGCAGTGGGCGGCAAGGCTGTGTTGGGCGTTGTGGCAGGGTTTGCCGCGACGGTGGTTTGCGGTGTGCTGCTATCGCAAGCGCTGAGCAGGCTGGCAAGGCAAAGGCAGGCAATCAGAAGCGCATGGCGCGCCGATAAACTTCGCAAGGGTGTATCACTCTCTCCTAAATGTGCTGCGGTGAGCGCAGGCGTCCAAGGCTCACTTTGCGGCAAGTATAGCCGTCTGCCTTGCTGCCTGCAAGCAGTTGCTGCTTTGGGCAAGGCGGCAAGCATGGGTAGGCGGGAAGATTTTCCCGCCCGTTGCTTAACTCAGCACCACTTCGCGTTTGCTCTGGCTGGAGGCATAGAGCGCCTCTAGCACTTGCACGCCGATCACGCCGTGCGTTACGTCGGCGGGTGCTGGCTGGTTGTTCACCAACGCCGCCATGCTCTCCACGATGAGCGCCTCATGCCCATAGATGCCGTTCCAGCGCAAGCTTGGCGTCACTGTGACTGCCTCGCCCGCCATCTCGCTATAGAAATGCAGCGTGCCATCGCGCACGTAATTGACCACGTTCAGCACGGCGGTGCCTTCCGTGCCGCTCAGTTCTAGGCGGATGATGTCTTCACGTGGTTGGCGGTGTTCTGCCCAAGAGGCGTGCAGGTTAATGGCAAGGTCGCCCTCGCAGCGCAAAAAGCCGACCGCGCCATCATCCACACTGAACGCCTCTGCGCTGGCGTCGTTTACCCAGCGTGGGCTGCCCCACACCTTCAAACCGCGCCCGCCAAAGTAGGAAGTCACATGCCCGCTGACGGTCTGCACACGCGGAAAACCGAGCAACCACAGCGTCATATCCAGCATATGCACACCAAGATCGATCAGCGCACCGCCACCTGCCATGTGTTTTTGGCTGAACCAACCGCTGCCGGGAATGCCCGTCTCGCGCCGCCACCAAGCGTAGGCGTTGTAAATCTTGCCAAGCCTGCCCTCGGCGATCATTCGGCGAATCCATAGCACATCTGCGCGATAGCGGTGGTTGTAGGCGACCATCAGGCGGCGGTGATTGATCTCAGCAGCGCGCTGCATGTCGCGTGCCTCAAAGAGCGAAGGCGCTAATGGCTTTTCGCAGATCACATGCGCGCCGCCTTCCAACGCTGCAATGGTGGATTCGGCGTGCAGGGCGTTGGGCAAGCAAATGCTCACCACGTCCAGCTTTGCTTCTGCCAGCATGGTCTTATAATCGGTGAAGCACAATTCGGGCGGCACGCCATACTCAGCGGCACGCTGTGCCAGCCGATTCGGGTCAGAATCACATAAAGCAACCAGTTCTGTGTGTGGTGAGCGCACAAAGCCGCGGGCGTGTTCGCCGCCAATGCCAAGCCCAACGATGCCGGCGCGGAGTAGGGAAGTTGTCATGCTTGAAAAATCCTTCGATTTGGGTGAACCGTGCCAAGTGTAACGCGCTTTGCCAACTTAGGGTGTGCTGCGCTTTCTGCACGCGCTGTAAGATCAGCACGGCACGCCTGTTCTCTGCCTAAGGGACATTCCACACGAAGGGATACGTTTGAGGTATGGCAGACCAATTCGACGCGATCATTATCGGCGCAGGGCAAGCCGGTGGCCCGCTTTCGACCGCCCTCGCACGCGCAGGCTGGCGCACCGCACTCATTGAACGGGCGCATGTGGGCGGCACCTGCGTGAACGAAGGCTGCACGCCCACCAAAACTATGATTGCCAGTGCGCGGGTGGCGCATTTGGCGCGCCGCGCTGCCGATTACGGCGTGCAGACCGATTCGGTGCAGGTGGATTTGGCAACCGTGCGCGGACGCAAGCGCGCCATTGTCGAGTCCTTTCGCGGCGGCAGCCAGCGCCACATCGAAAGCACCGAAGGCGTAACGCTCATCTTTGGCACGGCGCACTTCAGCGCACCCTATGAAATTACCGTCCAGCGCAACGATGGCACGCAGCAGACGCTCAGCGCGCCCAAGATTTTTCTGAACGTTGGCGCACGGGCTGCCATTCCGAGCTTGGAAGGCATTGAAGACGTGCCATACCTCACCTCGACAAGCATTATGGAACTGGACAGCCTGCCAGAGCATTTGATCATATTAGGCGGTGGCTACATCGGTGTGGAGTTTGGGCAGACCTTTCGGCGTTTTGGCGCGCACGTCAGCATTGTGCAGCGCGGTGATCAGCTCTTAGGGCGCGAAGATGCCGACCTTGCCGCCGAATTTGCCGATATGCTGCGCGGCGAAGGCATCAACATCGCCCTGAACGCCCGCGCCACGCGGACTTGGCAGCAAAACGGCGCGCTTTACCTTGAGGTGGAATCCGAAAGTGCCAGCATGACGCTGCGCGGCTCACATTTGTTGGTGGCAGCCGGGCGCGTGCCAAACACCGATACGCTCAATCTTGCAGCGGCAGGCATTCAGGCTGATTCACGCGGCTTCATCAAGGTCAATGAGCGTCTAGAGACGAACGTTGCGGGCATTTATGCGCTGGGCGATGTGAACGGCGGCGCAGCCTTTACGCACATCGCCTATGATGATTTCCGCATTGTGCGCGATAACTTGCTGCACGGCGCAGCGCGCACCACGCAAGATCGGCTGGTGCCGTACACCGTCTTCACCGATCCACAGCTTGGGCGCGTTGGGCTGAGCGAGCGCGAAGCACGCGCTAAGGGGCTGAACATCCGCGTGGCAAAGCTGCCCATGGCACATGTGGCGCGTGCCATCGAGACGGACGAGACACGCGGCTTCATGAAGGCGATCCTCGATGCCGAGACGGGGCAAATTCTTGGTGCGGCGGTGCTGGGCATTGAAGGCGGCGAGATTGTGAGCGTGCTGCAAATGGCGATGATCGGGCGCGTGCCATACACCGCCATCCGCGATGGCGTCTTCGCGCATCCCACGCTCTCGGAATCGCTGAACAATTTGTTCATGACGCTTGATTGACCACAGCGCATGGCGTGCGTCGGACGCGCTCCATAGGCAACAGCGCTTTGGCTACGCAAGTTTTGCAATAGCCTCTATAATCTAAAGTAACCGCACGGGCGCAGCACGTTGCGCCCTACCATACTTGGAGTTGCCACACCATGGATAAAGAAACCCTGATTAAACACCTGAACGATGACCTTGCCCACGAACTCTCGGCGATCATTCAATACCTCACCTACGCAGCGAAGGTGACCGGCCCTTACCGCCCGCAATTGGCGCAGTTCTTCCTTGCCGAAGTGCCTGATGAGCAACTGCACGCCCAATACCTTGCCAACAAGATCGTGGCGCTGGGCGGCGAGCCGACCACCGTCCCGTCGCCTGTCAAAGCTGCCAAAACCAACCGCGAAATGTTGGAGGCTGTGCTAGCGGCAGAGACCGACGCAGCGCAGCGTTACACCAAGCGCGCTGAGGAGGCGGACGCCTTTGGCGATATTGGCTTGAAAGTGCAGCTTGAGGACATGGTGCGCGATGAAAGCGGTCACCGTGATGAGACAGCGCGCATCCTCACAGATTGGAGCCTGTAGCGCCAGCGCTACCAGCCGCTTGCCCTGAAGATCGTCTTGAGGAAGGCGGCGCGCTCTGTGGGCGTCATCGGGCGCGGACGGGCGTAATCTTCAATAATGCCCGTGTAGAGTTCGGTCGAGAGGTGCCTGCCTTCGTAGATGATCAGCTTATCGGCAAACATCTGGCGGGTGCCAAGTGACTGCATCTGATCAAAAAAGAGGTTGCCAAGCCCAAAGTGAATGAATGCGCCGCCTTGCCACGCCGTGAAGGCAAAGCCTTGCGGCTGGTGCGCCTGACTGCCGATGACGACATCGGCGCCCATCGCTGCATACTTGCGGAAGAAGGCGTCTTGAGCAGGCGGTGCATTGTACTGGTAGAGTTCCTGATACTGAATGGTCATCACCACAATATCGGCAACCGTCTTCAGGCGCGCAATCTCAAGGCTGAGGTAGGCATCATCGCAGCGCGCCGCGCCGGGACGCGCTGCGGTTGCCCAAGCGCCGTTCGGTCCGACGGCGTTACAGCCAATGAAGGCGATCTTGTTGCCGTTATGCTCACGGATGGCAGCCCGCCGCGCATCGTCAGCATTTTTGCCGCCGCCGAAGTAGGGAATGCTGTAGGCGGTGTAAAGCTCCAGCGAGTTTAGGAGTGCCGCCGTTCCCCAGTCGTTCACATGGTTACCGGTCAGCTCAATCACATTGATGCCGATAGCGCGCAGCAGTTCAAAATACTTCTCGCGGCTGCAAAAAATCAGGCTTGGCGAGGCAGGATCGGGATACGGGCAATTCTTGGCAAAGGCGACCTCATTGCTGGTGTGAATGATGTCGCCCTCCGCAAAAAAAGGCGCGATGTCTCGCGCCGGGTAGAGGATGCCCTGTGTTTCCATCTTCCAAGCAGTGGCGCGTGTGAGCGCCGTGACGCCTGTCAGGATCAGCGCGGTCAGCCTTGACGGATCGCGGTTAGTGGGCAACCAAGAGCCTGCGGATAAGATCGCTTGCGAGACGGCTTGCAGCGCGGCGGCATCGGTGCCTGTCACGCCGAAGGTATCCGTCATGCTCCACTGATCAATCGAGACGGAACGGCTAAGGATGTTCACGCCATCCACGCGCAGCGCCTTCAAGGTCGGGTTCAACTGCTCGAACGGCACAATAGACCACGCACTGCGAAGCTCCCACAGGCGCGGCGCTAAAATCTCGCCCAGCACAACTTCCGTCGGCGTGTTGGGCGCGGGCTGGTTCAGTCCGCTGACCAGCCAACGGCGCACTTCTTCGGTCATCACCAGCACGGGCGGCTGTCCGCCTTCGCTGAGCGCCGCCAGGGCAGCGATCTCGCCGCGCCAAAAGCGCTGAATATCCACCACGCTGATGTTTTCCGCCGTCGAGACGTAAGGCACAACCGGCACGTACACCCAACGCGCCAGCAGCGGCGTGGGCGTGTTGGGTGCAATGCGCGCCAACTGCACTTGGGCATTGGCAGCATCGCTCAGCACCACCTGCCCGCTGTTGATGAGCGGCGTGAAGGCGGCGGCAAGGGCAGGCGGCACGCCTTCCGCAATAAAGAGGCGGACCGCGCTGCTGGACGGCGGTGGCGCAGGCTGTGTGGGTGGCTCGGCAGGTGTTGGCTGTGCTGCGCTCTCGGTCGGCACGACGGATTCGGCAGTCGGTGGCACAATCGGCGTCGCGTTCAGGTCAAGCGTGGGCTGCGGCTGCGGCGCACCGGGGCTAAGTTCAGGGGCAAGCGCGTTCAGGGTTGGTGTGGGAGGTGGGCGCGTGCCGCGTGCGAAACAGCCAGTTAGGGCAAGGGCGCACAGCAGCCAAACGCCGCAACGCCGCGCAAGGGCGATCTTTCTCATGGCATCATCTCCAAGACATCCAGCGCGTAGCGTGCAAAAACAACCATTGCGGCGAAGGCGAAGTTATAGAAAAAGTGCGCCACGATTGCGACAGTGGTATTATAACGCCGCCTTGCCCAGCTAAAACCAAGCGAAACAATAAAGATGATACCTAACGCCGGCGTGAAGGCATACTGCACATGGGTGAGCGCAAAGATGCCGCTGGTCAGCCACATGCCAAAAATCGGTTGCAGCGCGCCGCGAAAGGCAATTTCTTCGCCCACCGCCGCCGTGAACGCCAGCCAAAATGCCACGCTGAGCGTGCTGATGTTCGAGGCGATCAAGCCGCTGACCTCAGTTTGCTGCTCCACCACTTGCGGCGGCAGCAAAAGCTGCCAAAGCACCGTGAGTCCGTAAACCGTCCAGAACAGGACAAACGCCACACCAATGCCCGCGTAGAGTTCGTGCAGCGTTGGCGCACGCAAGGCAAGCCGCTGGAAGACCTCTCTGAGCGAGCGCCGCGTGCCAAAGCCAACGCCCAAAAAGGCAAACGCTATGAAGATCAGCATTTGGGAAAACAGCGATCCCAGCTCTAGCACGTCGCCCTCAGTTTGAATGTTCTGGCTGAGTGTGCTTAGATCGCCCGCATAGGCAAAGGTGAGCAGGCTGTTGATCACCAAATAGATGCAGAAGATGAGCGCCGTCATGTGCAAAGGCGACTCCGGCTTGAAGCCGTCTTTGGGCAGCCATTGGGCAAGGCGCTGCCGCACGGCGCGCACCAATAAGGCAGTGGCAACGCCGACCAAGCCCAGGTTGAGCGCCAAGAGGGCAATATTCTCGCGCACTTGTAAGACAGCGGCAAACAAATAGAAGTTGCTGCCAAGCAGCAGCATATAAAGCAGCGGGCGCACAGTCGGGCGCTTTTCAGCAGCGTTGGCAAGCACTACAATGGTGCCTAGCACAAATGCGCCCAGTAGGATGGTTTCTAGCATAAAAGCGCCCAGTTCCAGTAGATAGCCGATTTTATTATAGAGACAGATCGTACCTGAAAAAGGCGCTTTGCGCTAACTTGGGCAGCCTGGCTTGGGTATCAAATTCGCCGCACAGAGTCGCATTGGGATAAACCACTGACCACACGCTAGGCTATCACCAGACAATTTACTGCGCCCTAGGAGTTGTAGCAACGGCAAAAACAGGCTATATTTGTCTAGAATTAATGTATGAGGGATCGTTTGAGAGGAAAGCCTCCTTGAAACCACCGCCTATGGCGCGTGTTGGGCGCGCTCCATAGGCAGAAGCGTTTTATCTTACACAAGTTTTGAGAAAGCTTCTGGGGGTGAGGCTGTGCAAAGTCAAATTGAGATAGCCTCGATATTTGAAAACCATTGCGAAGAATTGCATTTCTTTTTATGCTTGAATTGTGCGCGCAGGCTTGCTTGACAAGCCCAAACCGCTGTGCTACAGTAACTTGGCGTCAGATCGTGTGGCAGTGGAAGATGTTGCACCATCCCGCCGACTGAAGCACCGCACGCCAAGGGCGTGGATTGCCATCCCGCTGGCTAAGGCACTGACAAAAAAAGGGAGATAGGCGTTGGCTAAGTCACGAACTGAACAATTAGTGGAGCAATTGCGCGATCTGCAAGCAAGCTCGCAGGATGTTGAAGCGGCGGCAATCGTCAGCGTGGATGGGCTGAGCATGGCGAGCGTGATGCCGGCGCACTATGAAGAAGATCGCGTCTCGGCGATGTCTGCGGCTATGCTTTCGCTGGGTGAACGGATCGCCGGCGAACTTGGACGTGGCAATTTGGATACGGTCTACGTCAAAGGGCAGAACGGCTACGTGATCCTGATGGCAGTCGGTCAAGAAGCGGTGTTGACTGTCCTTGCCCGCGAGCAAGCCAAACTCGGTCTGATCTTCCTAGACATGAGTCGTAAAGTTAAAGAACTGGCAAAGCTCGTCTAAGCGCATTCAAACACCTGCATAATACCATAGCACGGAGGGTTGCGTGTCCCAAGTAAAAGAACTCAGCGGCTTGTATTACCCAAACAAGATTGCCCGCATCTTCTTGATGGCGATGGAAGATGTGATGGGAAAGAATGGTCTGAACGCCATTCTCAATCTGGCGGGCTTGCAGCAGTTTATTGATAATTATCCACCGGATAACCTTGAGCGGCAGTTTGACTTTACGCACTTCACAGCGCTGCAAGTTGCCCTAGAGGATATGTACGGTCCACGTGGTGGGCGTGGGTTGGCGCTGCGCGCAGGGCGTGCGTGTTTTGCACAAGGCTTGAAAAATTTTGGCGCTTTGGCAGGCGCAGGCGACCTTGCCTTTAAGGTGCTGCCGCTTAGTGCCAAGCTGCGGATGGGCTTGCCCGCCATGGCAACTATCTTCACCAATTTCAGCGATCAGCTCAGCGTGGTTGAAGAACACGACGACCACTACGCCTACATCATCAAGCGCTGCCCGCTCTGCTGGGGACGCACTACCGATAAGCCCGTCGGGCATACGGCAGTCGGTCTGCTGCAAGAAGGCTTGCGTTGGGTCAGCGGTGGGCATGAATTCCGCGTGGTGGAGACCGAGTGCAAGGCAAAGGGCGACGAACACGGCGTATTTGTGGTTTTCAAAGAGCCAATTGGTTGAGTTTCAGCACACAAGCGCACTAGGGCAGCAGATAGGGGCTAAGCGTGTCAGATAAAGCGCGGATCATGATCGTGGAAGATGATCCTGATCTCTCTGAGTTGTTGCAGAATTTCTTCACCGTACAGGGCTACGAGGTGCTTTCGGCGGCGTGGGGTGAAGAAGGCGTGCGCCTTACGCGGGAACACTCGCCCGATCTGGTCGTCTTGGATATTCGCCTGCCTGATATTGATGGCTACGAAGTCTGTCGGCGCATTCGCACCAACCGCCGCACGCAAGATATTCCGGTCATCTTCCTGACTGAAAAGCGTGATCGCGTGGATAAGCTGGCAGGGCTTGAATTAGGCGTGGTGGACTACATCACCAAGCCCTTTGATATTCAAGAGCTGCGCCTGCGCGTGCGAAACGTGCTGCGCCGCGCTGAACAAGCGCCGCTCACCAACCGCGTGACGAACCTTCCGGAAGGCTCCCTGGTCGAAGAAAAAGTGAACGGCTTGCTGCTTTCGGAGCAGCCATGGGCGCTTTTGGCGGTGGAAGTGCGCGGCTTGGATGGCTTCCGCGAGACGTATGGCTTTGTGAACGCCGACGATGTGCTGCGCGCCGTCACGCTTATGATCAACAATGCACTGCGTGAGTCGGGCAGCGATGGCGATTTCGTAGGGCATTTGCAGGAAAATGAGTTCGTTATCCTCACCGATCAGACCAAAAGCCCAACCCTTCAGCAGCGCATCGAGACGCGCATTCAGCAGTCTATGGAATACTTTTATCCCATGAAAGACCGCGAAAAGATGCACTTGCCCGAAACTAAAGGACACCTGCGCCTGATCGTGACGCCGCTGAACTCCGCAGAGGCAAACCTGTTCGATTTTGCGGGCTTGCGCGCAGAACTCGATAAGCGCCGCACCGAACAAGCCTAAACGCCTCCCGCGCAGCGTTTTATCTCACCCACCGCCATCCCGAAGCCTACGAGATGAGACGCTGCGCCAACATCAACATCTCTGCAATCGAGACCGGCTTCAATAAGAACAGATCAACGCCCATCTGCTCCACGCTATCCTGCATTTGCCGATTAGCCGTCACCACAACCAATTTCATATTGGCAAGCTGCGGCTGCGTCCGCACATAGCGCACAAGGTCTGTGCCAAGCCGTTCAGGCAAGTTCATATCAATGAAGGCGATGTCCGGGCGGTGATCGGCTAACAGATCAATGGCTTCTGCTACCGACCCAGCGACAATCACCTCAAAATCACTGGCTTGCAGCGCATCGCTGAAAAGTAGGCGAATATCCTTGTCGTCCTCAAGCACCAAGGCAAGTGGCATGTTGAATCCTGCGCTTTCTGTGTGCAGCTTGCTGTAGGGCGTCCCCAGAAGATCGTTCGTTACGGCTATTATAACGCAGCCTTGCCTTAAACTGTGCGTACTGGCTTGGTTTGGATCGGGCTAGTTTTTCAGCAGCGTGCGCCAAGTCATGTGCCATTTCAAAATTTGCGTGAAGCGGTAGGGATCATGTTGAGCGCTTCACGAACGGTGATTTCGAGAGAACTTGCCTGCCTACCCTTTCTTCGTTTTTGGAAATGCGTCCTAGTTGCTCCCGCTAAGGGCATCCCACGCGCTGGTATCAAAGCCACGTGCTTGGCAGGCAACTTGCGGCTGATGGACTACCTTTGCCCGATCTGAAAATTCGCGCCACTCCACACGCCCCAGCCCTAAGAAACTCCAACTCACCATGCCCGTTTGGCAATTCATATAGAGTTCGATCACGCGCCCACGTTTATACATGCCCTCATCCGTCGTAAACATGGCTGTGTAATCAATGGGTGTGCCTGTCCAATTCTCATAGGGATAGCTGTAGCCGCCGGAGGTCATATCAAACTCGCTGATGTCTACCACCAAGCCGCTCACAATATAGAAAAGTGCTAACGCACCAAGCACGCTCAGAAAGCCTTGAATGCCGCGCAAAATCGGGTTCCGCTTACGCTGATTGATTGAAGAATTCATGCTCACCTTAGTCCATAGTTCCAATTATCTCTGTGCCTCTATACGTGCCGTGCGTCAGAAAGTTGTTGCCACGTTGGCAACTGCGCGGCGCATCGCTTTCGCCAATTGTATGCTACGATCAGAGGTGAGCATTCAGGGCAAAAAGTGAGGCGAAGTATGACAACTTCAAGTGGTAGCGCCGTGCGGAGTGCGCCAAAACTACGCGCTGCGCCAAGCGTGAACGCACCCACCTTAGCAACCTTGGCTGAAGGCACGCCGTTGGTCGTGCTTGGGCAGGCGGGCGATTGGGTGCAGGTGCGCGTCGAAGGGCGCGAAGGCTACCTATTCGCTGATCAGGTACAACAAGCGCCAGCCGTCAGCATCAGCTTGCGACGGTTTGGCAAGGTCAACACACGCGACGGGCTAAATCTGCGGCGCGGCGCGGATATAGCACAGCCCATTTTACGCATTCTTTCTTTTGAGGCAGAGCTAGAAATTTTAGAAGAGACAGCAAACGGCTGGCTGCGCGTGCGCGTTGGCGATCTGGAAGGCTTCGTCTCGGCGCAGTTCGTCACCCTTCCGCAGACACCCACCGACGGCACGCCGATCAGCATCAAGCCTTTGGAACAGAAGCCTGAGGAGGTTATTCGCATTGCTGCCGCCGATCTGATTCCGCCGCTGGTGCGTGGTGTTCATGCCTCAGCCGGCGGCTGGGCGCCCACAGATCGAGAATTGGAACTGGTGCGCGCCAACAACATCGGCGCGGTGATGATTGCTGCCTACGAGGCAGGGCAGGCAAGCCATGCTATCAAGCTCTTTCGCGGCATGGGCGTGCAGCATTTCGTGATTCGGGCAGCCACCCATGCGCCAATCACCGCCAACCCTGCCGATTTCGTGAGCGCAACCTTGCCCATCTTGCGTGAATATCAGCAGGCGCTGGGCAGCGCGCCGTTCATCATTCAGGTGCATAACGAGCCAAATCTCGTTATTGAAGGGCTAGGGCGCGCTTGGGCGGATGGGCGCGGCTTTGTGGCGTGGTTCACGGGCGTGCTGAACGCCTACCGAACCGCCTTTCCGACTGCCAAAATCGGCTTCCCGGCACTTTCGCCCGGCATTGATGTGCCGAATACGCGCCTTGCTGAGCCAACCTTCATGGCGCAAAGCCTAGAGGCAGTGCGTGCCGCCGATTGGTTCGCCATTCACTGCTATTGGCAGCAGCCTGATGGCAGCGACCTGATCACGCCAATTGCCCAATGGCGTGCTTGGGCGCAGGGCAAACCGATCATCGGCACAGAGGTTGGTCCAGCGGATCGGACACCGGTCACGGCGATGGCGGTGCGGCGCGCCTACGCACGCTTTGCCATGATCGGCATCCCGGCGATGGCGTGGCTATTGCAGGGCGCCGGCGCCTGGCAAAACGCCGACTGGACGCTGCACGATATTCGCATGTAGGGCTTAGTGCGTCAGGGCTGCCACGCGCCACAGCCCCTCTGTTGTGCGGAAGGGGACAAGGCGCGTGTGCGTGCCATAGGCGCTGAACCAACGCTGCACGAAGCCCCAGCCGTGCCATGCCGAAACAGCCACGCGATAGCGGGCTTGGTGCGGCAGTGCCTCAAAATCACGCTCGATGGCGATTAGCTCAGGGTTGCCATCGCCATCCAGATCGGCAATTGCCAGCGCTTCTAGCCAGCGGCGCGGATCAGAGCCGCCCCACACAATCTGATACTGCCCGCCGCGGTAGCCAAGCAGGTGTGGGTGCGTGGTGATGGGTGCGTTGAGCGCGTCCTGCTTCCAAAACAGGAGCGCGACTTCCTCGCGCCCGTCCCAATTTGGATCGCCTAAGGCGGCATCGGCTACCCACCACTGATCATAGCTCTGCCACACCAACTGCTCACCCTTATAGACGCGCAGCACACCGTCGGCGATCTCCACACGCTCAGGGTCGCCATCGCCGCGCAGATCAACCCTGCCGACGAGTCGCGGTGTGCGGTCTTCGCGGCAGGGCGCGCTGGGCAGCGACCCTGCCGCGAACGGGAAAACTTGCAGCGCACCATCCGAGAGGCTGTAGGCGGCGGCGGGCGTTTCTGCCAGCAGCACCTTGCCGCGCAAGCTGAGCGCACTGCGGGCAGGATCGTACCATGTGGGCTGCACAGCAGCATCCACGCCCAGTGCGCGCACCTCTGCCAGCCCGTCACGGTCAACCGTCACCCACAACGCCAGCCCTGCCCGCCGCTCCTGATCAAAGAGGAAGTTGCCTAAGCTATAAGCGATCAGCCCATCCTGATAAACCTCATACTGCCCCACCACATGCGAATGATGCCCAACCACCAACGCCGCGCCGTTCTCCACAGCGGCACGCGCTAAGGCAGCCTGCCATGCGGCGTGGCATAGGTCATATTCCGCGCCCCAGTGCAGCAGCACAATGACCACATCTGCATCGGCACGCGCCGCACGGACTGCCGCCGTCAGGCGCGGCTGATCAGCAGGCGATAGCCAATTGCGGCGCGCATCAGGTGCATCAGGCGGATCAGGCACAAGGGTGAAGGCAAGCCATGCAAGGCGCACACCGCGCACTTCCACAATGTATTCGCTATCCGCCACGCCAAACTCATTTATGCCTGCTGCGTTCAGGTGCGCTTGTGTAGCTGCCAAGCCTTCCGCGCCATAATCATAGCTGTGATTGTTGGCAAGGCTGAAGGCGTCAAAGCCCGCCGCTGCCAATTGTGCGGCTGCTTCAGGCACGGCGCGCAAACGGTAAGCGCCTTCGCGGCGTTCGCCCACGCCATCCGCCGCGATGACGCCTTCGTAGTTGCCCACCGCATAATCCGCCGCTTGAATCAGCGGCGCAACCTGTTGCAATGGCGCTTGTGCGCCGTTGCGTTCGGCAAAGGCTGCCACGCCACGCGCAAAAGAGACATCACCGACGAGCAGCAAGCGGGCGGAATCACGGGCGGCGGGCGTTGAGCGGGCAAAGATCAGCGGGTAGTGGGTGGGCGCAGCAAGGGCAGCGCTTGGCTGCGCGCTGGCGAATAAGGCACATATACAGGCAAGAAAAACGAACAGACGCATGGCTATTTATTCCTCGCTTAGGTTCGGCTGCATTGTACCGCGCCTGCGTCACACTGCACCTTAAAATGCGGTATACTCGGTAGGCAATAAGCGCACGGTGTATCAGCGCTTTTTGGAGAGATGAGCTATGGAACGGGTTGATAAAATTTTGAGCGGCGGCATCGTGCTGACCATGAACGCTGCCATGGATGTGTATGTGAACGGCGCAGTCGCCGTCAAAAAGGATGTGATTGTGGCAGTTGGCACGGCGGATGCTATCGCCGATCACTATATCGCCGATGAGCTGGTGCTGTGCGATGGTCAGGTGATCATGCCCGGCTTGGTCAACACACACACGCACGCCGCCATGACGCTGCTGCGCGGCTTGGCGGACGATCTGCGCCTTGATGTGTGGCTGATCGGCTACATGATGCCGACCGAACAAAGTTTCGTCAATCCGCACTTCTGCCGCTTAGGGACGAAAATCGCTTGCGCTGAGATGATCCGCAGCGGCATTACCATGTTCGCTGATATGTACTACTTTGAGGCGGATGTGGCAGCCGCCACCGCAGAGGCGGGAATGCGCGCCGTCTGTGGGCAAACCGTGCTGAAATTTCCGGCGCCGGATGCAGCCAGCTATGAAGACAGCCTACAGTATACGCGCCAATTCATCCAAGACTGGAAAGATCATCCGCTGATTGTGCCTGCTGTAGCGCCGCACGCGCCCTACACCTGCACAGACGACATCCTGAGCGCCTGTGCTGACCTTGCTAAAACGTTCGATGTGCCGCTGCTCATCCACGTCAGCGAGACGCGCCAAGAGGTGGAAGACAGCCGCACCGAGTTCCAAATGCCTGTGGTGCCGCGCATTAAAAAGCTGGGCGTGCTGGACGCTAAGACGCTTGCCGCGCATTGCGTGCATGTGGACTCTGGCGAAATTCGCACGCTGTTTAACCACCGCACAGGCATCGCCCACTGCCCAACCAGCAACCTGAAACTGGCAAGCGGCATCGCGCCGATTAACGAGATGCTAGGGCGCGGCTTGAACGTTGGGATTGGCACGGACGGACCCGCCAGCAACAACGACTTGGATATGTTTGAGGAAGTGCGCCTTGCTGCTATCCTCGCCAAAGGCGCCACACTCGATCCAACTGTGCTGCCCGCCAAACAAGCGCTGCTGATGGGAACCCGCTTAGGCGCGCAAGCGATGCATATGGGTGAGATCACCGGCAGCCTAGAGGTTGGCAAGCGCGCCGATATGGTGACGGTGGATATTCACACGCTGCACAATTCGCCGAAATTCTCGCGTGATGAGGATGCCGTCTATAGCCAGATCGTCTACGCGGCAAAAAGCACGGACGTGGTGCATGTGATGGTCAACGGCGTGTGGCTGATGCGCGACAAAGTGCTGCTTACGCTGGATGAGGCAGCGCTGCTGGCAGAGGCAAATTTGCTTGCCCGTGAGATTGATGCTTTCCTGATCGCCCGCGAAGGCAGCCTGCTGAACAAGCTGATCGCCATTGGCGGCGTTGCACAGACCGAAAGTTTCGAGATACAGGTGAAATCACGCTTGCCGCAGACGGTCAACGCTGAGGCGTTCGTTGCGCCGCTGCTGGCTGATGAGCGTGTGCAGGTCGTCCGCAAGAGCCACTATCGGCAGTATGATACTTACTTCACCTTCTTAGATGAAACGCAAGGGCGTGTGCGCTACCGTGAAGATGACGCGCTAAACGCTGAAGGCGACGTGACGGGCGTGCGAATGCGCCTGACCTACACCGCGCCAAGCAAGGAGCGCGAGTTTGATCGGGCAGTGCTGCTCAGCCGTTCGCAGTTCATTGCGCCGGCAACGCGCCCGCTGCGCTTTTACCGCGAATATTTCCGCCCGAATGCTGAGCATGAAGTGCAAAAGACGCGCCACCGCTGGCATATTCTTTATAAGGGTGTGCTGTTTTACCTAAATGTGGATGATATTATCGTGCCACAGGTCAGCGGCACGTTTGTGGAGATCAAGAGCCAAACGTGGTCGAAGCATGATGCGGAATATAAGGCGTCCCTTGTCAGCGAACTGTTGACGCTGCTTGGCGTGACCGAAGACATGCGCGTTCACAAAGAATACATTGAATTTGCCACCGCTTAGGTGATTTCAGAGCATACGGGGATGGGATTGACCATGAGCGAGAGCATAACGCCAAAATTGGTAGCCAATCGTGGTAAGTTTGCACGCCAGAGTTGGATCATCGAGCGCACGCCGTTGGTGATCGGACGTGAGGCAGACTGCGACATTGTCATCAACGAGCCGAAAATCTCACGCCAGCACGTGCGCTTAACGCAAACCGACGAAGGGCGCTATATGGTGCGCGACTTGGAGAGTTTGAACGGCACATGGGTGAACGGTGTTCCGCTGAAAGGCGCACGGGTGCTTGAAGATGGCGACGAGCTGGACTTGGCGCGCATGGTCACCTTGATCTTTGTGGCAAGCGAGATCACCGAGCCGCTGGCGCCGGAACAGCTACAGGCGGCGCACCTACTACGCCTTGATCGGAATGCGCGGCGCGTTTTTGTGGGCGAGCGCGAGATCGTGCCGCCGCTGAGCGTGCCGCAATACCGTTTGCTGGAGCTGCTCTTTGATGCCAACGGCGGCATTTGCACCCGTGAGGACGTGGTGCAGGTGGTGTGGCCGGATGATGAGAGCGGCGGCGTCAGCGAGCAGGCGATTGATGCGTTGGTGCGCCGTTTGCGGGATCGGATTAACGAGTTTGCGACAGAAGATCACCAATATATCGTGACGGTACGCGGGCATGGCTTCCGCCTAGACAATCAGACTTAGAAGTCGATCCCATAACCGTCACAGTATATTGATCCTCGGACATACCGATCCGAGCAAGGTAATCGCCAAAGTTCTCATTGCACTGAATATTGCCCACTTCGGGAATCACCACGCTTTTCCTCCGCAAGCGCGTAATGTGATGCCGAATACGCCACCAACGCCGAGTGGGGAAGGCGTGTGCTAATTGAACCTGCGTTGCGCCACTATCAAGCAACTCGAGCAGGATTCGCTCATCATGGTTTGACCAGCCTGTTCAAACAGGTGCCGCCGGAGCGCTTCATGATCCAGCCGGAGTACAAAACGGAGTTGCTCACTCTCGATGCTCAGTTAACTTCGATTGATGAAGAAGTTGCTCCGTTTTTCGTGAATGTCCGGTGAAGTGTGGGTAGTGCTATACATGCCGAATTCTTCGCTAACGTGCGGCTCTTCATTTCTACTACCCACATAACTGCCTATCAGCAAAAAGTCTTCCAGACCAGCGCCATCATCACTTAACGCTGCTAGCCGAATAACAGAGGGGTATGTGTTCTTGTCCCTTTTTCATGGTTCGCAAGAAACCCTTTCCACAATCTGCGCGTTAGCGAGAAAAGCACGCTCCCATATAGACAGGGAAAAGTTGTGTGAGTCCAATCACCCCATTAAATGTATTCGCCTGGTCGCCGCAGGACACGAAATGGGTTTAGATAAGTGATTTCATTGTTCGGCTTCAGTCTTTGCGCCGCGGCTACCGCCTCGGCTATAGCTGGATGGTTCTCCATCCACAGTGGATGGATTTCAATCAACGTTCGGGCGTGGTGGGTGTTATTCGTATACCCCCACAAATTCCCGAACTGCTGCCTATCGCTGTAGCCCAGTTTACGCATAATTGGCGGGATTGTGTTTTCAACGAGTCGCCGCCAAGGATTAGACCGGCTACCCCAATTACTGGTTATGTCTACGGTCAGGTTGCCCGCCGCGATACGTGCCATGTCGAGAGCTAAACGCCAATCTAATAATGCGTGATAGCTCATATTGCTATAGTCACGGAGGCATAGATTACAGGATACATCACATACCTTTTGGTGTGCAATCCATTTTTCTGCGATGCTATCTGTAACATCAGGATCAGCATGAGTTAACAGTTTAGTAAAGTTGTCTGGTTGACCCAGAAAGCGACAATAGCCGGCACCATTTTCGAGTTGATCACAGAGGAATGCCTCACCCGCAGGGCGCTCCTGTCCATAATGTGTGCGGAATCCAGCCTGAATTTCATTTATATCAACGTCAAGTGTTGTACACGCCACAGTCCGCAACCAAAACGCAAATGAATACCATGCAGCTCGCCCTTCAACCGTTCGAGGATCAGCATAGACGCCGTCCGGGAATTTGTTGATGCCTGCTAACAAAATATCGGTTGGGCGCTTTGATAGCAATGCAATTCGCCACGGCTCACTGTCACTTACACGAACCACATCAATATTCTCCAGTTTAATTGAATATGCGCCATCTTTGAAGTCGGCACGCGGTCTGGAATCTTGACGCACACCACCCACTCTAGCCGGGTAGAATTCGAACCCGCTTCTACCGCCATTATCGTTAAGAGTCACAATCTTATCATTAAATGCCGTAATGCGAGTGTTCGCTACAAAATTCGGAGTGCCGGCTGTCTGAAAGTAAATCGATGGACGAGTTGAGCGAGGTGACCATTCGAAGTGCCCCTCGAAGTCTTTGGGTGATTGGTCGGTAAAGAATCCACGGGGTTCGCGGGCATCAATGAGTCGTAATGTAATGTTGCCGCATACCGGACATCTCTGAAGAGAGGGTTCTTTCCTTCGGAATGGGGCACTTGCCCCATCCAACTCCGCTATCGCGTTGCAGGTTCCACAGATGCCAATAATGTGAGGATTGCCCTGACCTAGATCGGGTGTGAACCCAGGTCCAACCTTAACCTGATTTCCCGCAGCATAGAGTTCTACAACACCACAAGCGGTATGAACGGCTTTGTCTTTCACGGTCTCGGAACCGGGCGCAAACTGTGTGATTGCAATGTCAAGGTCACGATCAACAGTTCCACTTTCCGGCGGCCAAGGTCTCGCCTCGTAAGGCCACGTGATGTATAGCAACCGCACCCGTGTCGGGAAGCCAAACATCGGAAGGATACCAGCATTCGCCAGCCGCTCACTCAGCGCCTCTTGGATATATGAATCATTTGTGGCGATGTCTCGTATTTGGGAAACTAGGTCTGTTTGTATGTACTGGAGACAATGGGCAGTAAACTCAGATGAAGGTTGCCATATTGTGCCGACACACAAAGCGCCAATCACATCCGAGATCACGGATGTATTTTGAGGATCAGTTAGCCAGACCTTAAGTGACTGTTCGTATGTTGACCAGTTTGTCGCCTTGCCAAACTCGCCATGGACGTTTTCTTTCCCGCCTTCGGCATCAATAATTTGTTTGGACAGTCCAGTTTCTTTGTAAGCGAGGCGCAATACCTCCTTACAGAGGACTCGCTTAAAGATAGCATCACTGGTCATGTCTACATAAGGCGGCGGCGGCGGATCCCCTGTAATGCTCTCTGGACGTTGGAAATAGAAATCGTCATGGGTACGACCACGGCAAAACGTCACTGCGAGCGAGATTCCGGTCCCCCGTCGTCCAGCACGCCCTACACGCTGCTGATAATTGAAACGTCTGGGGGGCATGTTCGAGAGCATCACCGCCAGCAGGGAGCCAATGTCTACCCCTGCCTCCATAGTTGTTGTGACGCTGAGCAAGTCAACCGCTTGTACCCGTCGGTTCTCATCCGCAATAACGATGTCTTGGAACCACCGCTGCCGCCGAACACGTTCTCGACGATCCGTTTGCCCAGTCAATTCTTCGGCATTCAGCCTGAATGGATCGCCCGACTCCGCCGACAAATAGGTGTAGTAGTCGAAATCGGATGACAGATCATCTTCAACTAGGCTGTTCAGGCAGTCTGGGCAAATTCCTGTGGCGTGATGCAAAAAGAACGCCCTACACGATGGACAACGCCATCCATGTTGAGTTTCTCGCGTCTTGGATGGCGGCAATACGAATAATCGGGTGGGATTGAGGACAAGTCCTGATGCAGACTCTTCAGCGGCGCCAGAATCCAGAAGTTGCTTTCGCACAGCAAGTGGATCGAGATTAATCTGATTCAAGTATTTCTCAACGAAGGGAGGGAAGCGGTCATTGTTTCCTGGCTTGTAGAAGAAGGCTTGTGTCTGGCGTCGGCGTGTGCCGAGGACACGGATGACGACATCGGTAGCTTCTGCAAGTTTATCGGGAATTGAACCGCCAACAGGACGGAAAGTAACTTGCCCTTGACCTAACCCTTCGATAGTGCGGGACTTATGGGGAAACAGTGCATACATCAATTCTCCACGTAATGTCGTGTTGATGAGACGAATATGTTGATCTCGACCCGTATCGCTTGGCTCTGCGATAGGCTTGATAAGGTCTCCAGATGCCCAATCATAGGCATTAAACCAAAGTTGTGACTGTCCACTATCTGCTTTATAGGTCAAAATACCGGTTGTCACGCCGCCGGGGTTAATTCCGAGACCAAGCAGGTGTGAACCGACTGCACGCGCCAAGCGGTCAACGGATATACGTCCGGGGTATTCCGCAAGCAATGCCAGCCAAGATTCGCGTTGCGTCTTGTTAGACGCTGGCTCACCGTTCCACCACAACAGTGCTTCGGTTGTGAGATCGTCATGTTGGGTCATGAAACGATTGCAGCGCACAACATCATCATTTTGAGGTGCAGCCTCAACCTGTGCCGCCAAGATAGAAGAGACGTCTTTAAGTTTAAGTTCACGGGGGATATTCCCGACGGATACCCTCCGCTGACGGAGGAAAGCCTCTAAATCACCCCAGTATTCGTTGATGGCACGAATAAGCGCCATACGTACAAGATCGCGATAGTGATCGCGCTGCATTCCAGCGGCCAGCTTTGCCGCGTCTTGCCTGCTATCTGAGAAAATCACGAGCTTACGCGATGAACGCGAGTCAGGTTTGTCGGGTTTGGGCATTTCGCGGAGTAAACCCGCAGCAAGTACCTGCGCCGACTTTTGAAAGCCAGTTCTATGGTTACGCAACGGTGTTGGGTTATTTTCGCGGCTCGAAAAGTCTGCATCACAGCATGGACAACGGGTTGGAAGTGCTGGTTCGTCGTCTCCCTTGGAAACGACGTAGAGCCAGCCTTCAACCTCGGACGTGGTCGGAGAGTTTCTATTGTTGTCTTTCCGCACTAAAACGCCTGTCGTAGTGTCAAGTTTTGCCGCCCTCCATTGGTACTTTTTGTTTGTCCAATTAGCTAACTGACGTTTATCTATAGAGGGCCAAAATAGGGCGTACTGACCATACTTGCGTTCAATTGAAACCTGATCTGGAATGCCTTCTAAATTAGGTTGATCGGCTGTGATCACTTCCGCACCGGCTGGCAAGCGCCGCCGATAACCGCCTAAGAACACATCACCGCAGACTTCGCAAACAATGAGATCAAGCACGCGGGAACCGCATGAATCGCATGTCAAGCGATGGGAGGCGAATAATGCACCGACTGGTGGTTTAGGTTCAGTTCGGTCTTTGCAAGTTGGCGAGTTGCAATTGGGATTGCTGCATACCCATAGGTTCTGAAGATTGTGGTAAAAAAGGTGCCCGCGCAGTGGCTGAGGGGAGGTTTTGTCTGCCTGCTGAGCCAAGCCAATCGCCAGCAAGAATCCTCGAAGGGCTGGCGATATGATGTTAGAGGTGATCTCAGTGGGAATTGGTGTCTCAAATAGCTCATGGTCAATCTTTGTGACCTGAGTCGGACGAACGACGTGATTGGTTGACAGAGTTATGGCAGCATCGCGGAGTATGTCCGAAGCCGATACTGTCCCTTCTGCCGTCGTCCCCAAATTCATGAGTGCATCAGCAAGTTTTTGTTCGTCTGGTTTATTGGGATCACCACTATAGCCTAACTGCATAGCAAGGTCGTTCATTGCCTGCCGAATCCCTGTAGCATTCTTGTCGGCTGGTCGCATTGGCTCAACCGGGTTTGGCTGTATCACATTAGCAAACCATTCAAATTTTGAGCGATGTGCATCTACCACAAAACGGGAATTCTTCTTCGGAGACACTTCAGGGGTGTTAATGAACGGCGCGAAATTATCCCGTCCGAAAAACTCGCCAAGAAACTTGTGCCCAGCAGCGTTGTCGTCCAAGCTAGCAGATGTAGTCAGAATGCGAAGTTGGCGTGACTCAGAATGTAGTCCAAGCCGTCGGAGCAGTAACCGCAGAATATAGGCAACTTCAGTGCCCGGTGTGCCGCGATACGCATGTAGCTCATCAATGATCAGGTGGAAGACTCGTTCAGGCCGATCAGAATTACGTGTTGGGTCATCCGCCAGCCAGTCTCGTGTTAAGTCGAAAATCGAGTCTTCGACCGTGCGCATCATCATGATATTCAGCATCGAATAGTTGGTGATGAGAATGTCTGGCGGGGTTTCCTGAATGTCCCACCGTGACCACATTTCACTGCTATCAGGATCGGCAAAATACCACCGCATATCTTGGACGGCTTCATCGTTAGGATTTGCTTCTACAGTACGCCTGATTTGATCGAATTCAACGGCCATGTCATGCAGTTCTGATTTTAATCGCACGATGGTGTCAGGCTTCGGCACTCCAGATACTGGTGTAAGTGAAGTATAGCGGCCAAAGGTGATTCGATTTCCGCCTCGCGCTACGTTCATCCAACCGGTTACACTCTGGGCTGCCAAAGCACGTCTCAGACGGCGAATCTGATCTTCAACTAAGGCGTTGAGAGGATACAGAATGAGGGCACGCAGCGCTGTTGGTCGTTGAACATGGCTCCATTGCGATATGCGCGTCTTGTCCTTGTTATTCCACCACTTATGACCGTGTGGCACCGTCGGGCAAGCTGCCCAACTCGCGGATTCTGCTGCAAGTTGCGCGAGCAAAGGCAACAGGAAGGTCTCGGTCTTACCTGATCCAGTGCCCGTGGTGACGACAATATCCTTGCCATTAATAAGCATTTCTTGCATAGCGCGCCATTGATGCTCGTATAACGGACGTGCTGACATTAGCTCTGCGGCGAGGTGTTGCACGTCTGCATAAGCATCAGGGAGGTTTGCACTGACAAGCGCGTCACCAGCATCGCGGAGAAACATATCCTCGCCAGTCCGTGTTTGTGCCTTTGGATAGACCGGCACAGTTTCCAACAATGGCGGTTGGCTCAGGATGCCTATTTGACGGAGTAAGTTATCCCGTTCTTGAGAAAGCGCCTTACTGTGCAACGGGAAGGCACTCTTGATATACATCCGGTAGATTTTTTCGAGGCGAAGATAAGAGCCAACGACATCGTACATAAGCTAAACTCCTTTGGTTAATTGTGCATAGAGTTTTGAGCAAAGCGTTTTTGCCAGTGCCTCGTTAATGTTCTCATATACGAGTCCGCCGTCCGCTGGCGAAGGCAACTTACCTGAAGCAAGCACTAAAGACCTCTCATAGAGGTCTGGTATATGTGCAGCACTTGGCGCATAGAGTTGACGCAATTCCAGTTTATAGGTGAACTCAGCTTGAATGCCAAGATGATGGTTTGCAAGGAATCTCAGCCCATACCAATCTCCTTGAAACCAGCAATTTCGATCTGCGTCGAAATAATAGTAGTAGCAAATGTCCGATTCCGGGTTGACAAGGTCGGAAAGACGATACATGCCTGTTTCAGTTGAAGGTTCACCAGAGATTTCAAAGTCCCGACCATTCCATTTTTCCAGCTTGAATCGATCACTAGCGACACTAATTTCGGTTAGCACTGTATGACACCAGCTATCCAAATCGGGCAGGATTGCAGCGAGTCTTTCGCCTGCTGTGCCAGCGTATCTAAGTTGGCGGTAGTTTTCTTGCAGGGAAGCAACCCGCTCTTGAGCGTTGCTTTCGGAATCGAACATCACAAAGACTGAGGTAGGTCCGCCGTGATTATCTCTAATTTCAACTGGTGCAACGTTTCGTAGTTTGTCAATGAGGGTTGGTACTTGAGCGCCGGACAAGAAATATCGCCAATCGTGCTGAGCATTGACCTTAACCAAACACGGTGGACAAACTTCCCAGTGCATTCCGCTGTTTAGATACTCAACATGCCCCAGCAGCCGTAAGCGTCGAAAGATATGCCTAGCTTCGGCAATCTCGCTTAGCCCTAGTGTCCTACATGCCTCTCGAAACCCCTGCCAAGTCCCTCTACCAACTGCTGACATCCAATATAACAAGCGTCTGTATGCCTCGCTGGATGTGAAATCAGAGTCAGTAGTCACGGCAAAATCAAAGGGATTCTCAGGTTTGGCTGTTTCAGGAGGACGATAAACTAATTGCCGTCCATATTTTATCGCCTCGAATTCAACTTCGGGCCCAGCCATCGATTTGAATTCGTCGTAGGTAAGGGGTTTTTCTTCAACGGGGCTTGCAATAGTTTTTAAGTCAGGATGGCGCAGAATATCATAGGGTACATCATTGTCATCAGCGATGATGTTGAGAAAAAAATAGAATTCACGGACACCACGCCGAGCAGAAGGCTTTTCACAGTACATGTGGGGAATTCGTTCCCTTAGGTTATTTTGTTCGATTAAGCGAGCAATCCGCTGCTTGATTGCATCGGGGGTGCTGCGTGTATGGAACCCCCAGTATTTTCGCTCATTCATGGAGTTATGCCCCTGTTTCGATGAATGCCCCTATAATTGCTGTATTCCCAATCATTAGCCCAACTTCCGCTACCTGAGAAGTTAGCTGAACAACACCCCAGTCTATAATACGAACAAACCGCTCATATTTTTGGCCTTCCGCCTGAAGGCAGAGCATGTAATCGCCTGCCTGAAGCCATTTTATAGGCGCGCTCTCGCCGTGTTTCAACGAATCGAAGGTATGAATGATGCTGTCATCGCTCAAATCTAAGAGAGTCAAGCAAACTTGCTTGGCAAATGCGTTGACTACAACCTCAGGTCCGGCTTGGACCAACCAAGCTCCTGTTTTGGTGTCACGCAAACCACCACGCAATGCGATCCCTAAATAAGTTCGCGGACGGAGTTGATTGAGGAGTTCTTTGTGTCCAATATTTACCGCGCTCCATACATCGCTGAGAACCATTGCCCCTGAATACTCAATCCAACCGTCAATCTCAGTTTGACTGCTCCAGTCGAGCAGTCTTTCGGCTCTGAGTGTTTCCATATCGGGTTTGAGTTCTGGTTTGCAAAGCAAGACGAAGGGGATGCCTAATATGGGATGATCCGTCCATGAGGCGTATATTCCTGAACCCACATCATCAGGGTCAGGTGTCAGAATCCAGAAGTCAGTGGCATTGACTGTTAAGGCGCGGATTCGATCAATACCTCGAACTTGAAGGGATACCTTCAAATCATTTTCTATATCGGTTAATGACAATGGAAAGGGTAGGGGTTCAAACCATCCACTACGATTCGGAAGCAATTGATATGGCTCATCTTTATATGTAACAATGGCTTCGGTAACCTGGATATAACGCGGCTGGCGTGGGAGCAGGTAGTACGTTACCTTTCTACTCAAGTAATCTTCAGTACGGTACAGACCAGCTCGAATTGTGGTGGGGATAGCAGTTTGATGGGTGATAGTCCTTTCACGTGGCCTACCGTTTTCAACCCATGCATCGAAGGTTTTAGCGAAGGCATCAGCTAGGTCGTCATAGCGAGTTGCGCCAATCTTGCCTTCAATCGTGAGCAATTTCTGAAGATGTTTGGAAAACCGTGTAGTTGTAAGTTTGGCATCGGCTCGTAACTGTGCAGTGAGTTCCCCTTTACCCAACGAGTTTGCATATCTTTCGCTGTTATTCGCGAAATGTTGCCATAGATGGTTCTTGTCCAAGTGGCGGAGCATAGCCTGTGAGAGGGCATAGGTATAGTAGTGATCGCCGTTTTTTTCTGCCGTTGGCTGATAACCATTCCATCGAAGCCAAAAAGCCCAGTCCTTCCAAAGCCTTTCCTCGGCTCCATTCTCAAGACCCGGAGGCCGACCGCTTATATCAAGCCCCAGTATTTTGTTGAAATGCGTGAAATAGTCGTTCGGACTGCTGGATTCATTTTCCCCCATCAGATGTGCAGCTAAAACCATAGCACACAGAAATGCAAAATACCGAGGCGGGTTCATGTAATTATTGGGATATTCGGCAAAAACGCGCCTGAAGGTGACAACTCCATTGTCCACGCATTGCAACTGAACCACTTCCCCAAAATCTGCTAAAGTGGTTTGGAGATTATCAGCCAACCAGGTAAGTGCTTCATTGTCTATGGGGATATAGACACGTGTTCCTTTGGGTACACCCGCAAGTGTGTAGTCAAATAGGGCTTTGTTCCAAGCTTCATAGGTTGCCATATGTTATGCCTTGCTCCATTCAACAATCTCACCAAATTGAGCCGCAACAGCCTTCAGAGCATCGCGTACAGGTGATTCATGGTCTGTGATATGAATTACCAATGTGTCCATTGCTCTGGTAAGAGGGATCATTAACCAGCGTGCGGCTTGTATTTTGGGATTATCCCCCACACCAGCGGAAGCGGTAAGTTGCTTCAATTTGTAATTATAGAACTCATCTAAGGCGAGTAGAACGACCGTCCAACCTTCCAACCCACGGCAGGAGTCATATTGGACGATACGCAACGCATTGTTATCAGTTGGGTAGGTGCTGCGGACTGCGAATGATGTGCCATCCCAAACTTTCCAACCCCAATCATGAAATTGATGAGCGATTATAGAGGATGCGCCTCCGGTATCTTCCTTAATTTGCTTTGCCATATTTGGTGGAACACACAATAGCATATCGACCGGTTCATTTCCTGCTTGCCGAGTTTCATTGATCCATGTCTCGAACTGGCGCTTATTTGGCAGAGTCTTTGCACCTTCAACGATAACAACGCGCCCACCCGGTACATGTTCATTAGCACTCCATTCCGAAAACCTAACGCGATCTCCTGAATGTGCTTTGACTTCGACCACAAGACAGAAACTGTCGAGCAAGACCGTGTCGGGGCGTTCAATGTCGCCGTTGGGAGTGCTAAATGCCAGGAATGGTCGAAACGAAATCGGGGTGTCGAACTTACCAAATACGATCAGATCAATATCTCGGATGTTCTGCCCATGACACTTAACGCCTACAATAATATTAAATATTATGTGCCTTACTGGTCTAGAACTGCGGGTATTCATGAAAAATTTTTCTTTCAGTGAGAGCACTGCTAAATATTCGTTGCTATTAGATATTGTTTGGGCAGATATTTCTAACATGACTAAAATTACCTTCCACGATATAACCAGACACAGAGGAAAGTCTATAAACCAATTAAACCATAGTTGGTTTTGGTAGACAAGCCACTCCGAAAATATTAAGAATTTCTGTGATATGGAAAAGACGAGCGGGTATGCTATAATCTGGGCAGTAAACTGCCCAGATCGGAATCGACCCACTATGCTGCGAAAAGCAAGCCCGACTTATTCACGAGCAACGAGCGGACACATCTCTGCAATAAAGGCGATTGCAGATGCCAACCGAGACGAAGTAGGCTTTATCAATCGGGCTAGGATCGTGCAGCTGGTTGAAGAAAATCGCATTATTGTTGCTGTCCTTAAAGGGAAAGTAGTTGGCTTTGTAGCCTTTCGACATCGCAAAACTGATACACAGACAACCCTATCTGAAATATGCCTTGATCAGAGTGTTCGCGGTCTAGGTTATGGGCGCGGACTCATCAACGCTCTTTATCAGGACTGTATCTCGCATTGTCGCACATATATCCGTTTGAAATGCACGGTCGATTCGGACGCTAATTCCTTCTATGATCACTTGGGATTTCAAAAGGTTGCCACGGAAGCGGGTAAGGTTCGACGACTCAATGTATGGGAATTAGTTGTGCTGAAAATAAGGTGACCTTTGGAATTCGTTGCATCTATGACAGCCCGAGTGGATGATCTACGTCAAATTTGGCGGCTATGGCATGCCAGTTATGATGGACGCAATCCTTTTGCGCGTACTATTTTCACGCCGCTTTTTGCCCGTAAAACCGTTCTAAATTTTATGGTCGAGCATTTCAAGGGAAAGGATGGGGTGATTTTTGATTCGGGAGGGTATTACGTCCAGCAGAGTGTTGTTTCCTACGAATCTTTGTTTCAGCGCCTACTGGCATTTTATCGGGAAAATGACTGGGCCAGTTGGTATGTTCTTCCAGATTATGTCCCTGTAACGTCTCTCTCCGCAGTTGAGGTACAGAATCGGGTAAACGCGACTATCAGTGTTGCGCGTCAATTTGCGCTTGAAATGCCAGAGGCATTACGTAGCCGAATGTTGCCCGTGGTACAGGGTCATACTCGTGAGCAAGTTAAAGATTGTGTAGACAACTATGCCGATATGGGCGCAACCTACATCGGCTTTGGCAGTTTTGGCACAAGCGGCGACAACAACTCGATCAATGCGGTTACAAAACAAGCTATCCAGATGATTGAGTTTTTGAAGCACCATGCGCAAAAATATGGCTTGAAAGTTCACCTTTTCGGAGTAGGGACTCCCAACGTGCTTCCCTTGTTCTACGAACTTGGAATTGACAGCTTCGACAGCTCATGTTGGAGTAGAACAGCGGGCTATGGAAACGTTTACCTCCCCTTCATCGGTCGAAAGAGCATTACACAGCGAATGGCACGAGAGATTGGTGGAGGGGCTTATACACAGGCTCGCTTCAGCGAACTGAAGGAAGCTACTTCGCACCGTTGTCCATTCTGTGAGGATTATGAAACACTGAAAGCCAATCGAATTTACCAGATGGTTCATAACCTTTATGTTATGCTAGATACCGTTGATGCGTTGAATGCGGGCAAAACCTTTATCCCAGAACTTATCGGGCTGGAGGAGTCCCGCTACAAGAACTACCGAAAACAACCACGCATCAAGTTCAATCCAGGTGCGGATCATGAATAAGGCGAGCAGTTTCCATGTTCGGCATGATTTGTTACCGTCACACACAGTTGAGATCATTACACTGTTACGTGCGGTTAACAGGAGTGAACCGTTGGAGAAGATTCAACAGGTGGCTCAACAACACGGCTATACAATCCGAAATCGGAAAGATTGGAGCAAACCGCTGAAGTCTCTGGAGGAACTTGGAATTCTATCCGAGAACAAGAAGCACATTGGCTTGACGGATATTGGGAGGCACATAGCGGCTTTGACAGTTTTCCAGCCGGATTTACTTCCCGATTTTGTGCATTTTCTTTATTATACCGTGTATGATGACGATAAAAATAAGCGATTTTCATGGAGTTATCGTCTAATCTGTGACGCATTGTGGAACAGCGCGCCCTGTGTGGTTAATCGTGACAAGCTGGTAAATCTAGTCACGGCACAAGCGCTGGAAACATTCCAAGTGAATGGCATTTCATTTAGCACCAACAGCGTTTACGGTATTCTTAATTGGTTGAGCGCTCTAAGACCCGCCTGTATAGCTGTCCAAGAGAATAAGCAGCGATTCGTGCGACGCGCCTACTGCTCTGTTGAGATGTTTATGCTATCCTTGCACTACGTCTTACGTCGGTATCAGGACAAGGACAACTGGTTCACATCAATAACTCCAAAGTTGCGCCAAGAAGTTTGCCGAGTGTGTTTGATCGTTCCGGAAACCTTCTCGGAAATGCTTGAACAGGCAGAAGCCAATTTTGATTGCTTGCAGGTTCGGCATGAGCGCGGCGATCGAATCGCCATCAAAGATTTTTCATGGTCAACACTAGAAAGATGAAAAGCTCCATGTCTCAAGTTGTTGATAGGCTTGCTCCTATTGCCGCAAAAGGACCTGTAGTTGCGACTCATATAGGAGCCTTCACTGAAACAAACACCCCGCAGACCTATGAACGTTACAACAGAGAAGCACTGACTTACGTGTGTCCGCCAGAAATTGCGGACTTTCAGCAACAGATGCTAGACAAAATACTTAGACAGGGTACAGCGATTGGATGCATTGTTGCACCGTTTGGCTACGGCAAGACAAGTGCAGCAATTGCTACATGGAAATTATGTGAAGCCAAAGGGGTCTTAGCCCTGCCGCCATTTAGTTGTGGTTCAATCGGCGAACTGGGACAGGCAATGGCTAGTGGGGTTATTGAAAGATTGGGACCCGACCACGCAGTAAAAATACAAAAGGCACACGATACGCTGATCGTATCCTCCGCACAGCGGCTTGCCCAGCAAGATTCCGAACAGTATCAGATTAACTTTGAGACCGCGTTGCGTAGCATTGAGGATAAAATCGAGCGGGGCATCCTGCAAGTGGAAGCCATGAGCAATCACCTACTCATTTTTATCGAACAACTCACGCAAATCGTTGTTGATGCGGGGTACAAGGGTTTTCTAGTCATCGTTGACGAGTTTCAGCAGTTCCTAGGGAATATCAACAAAACTACCATTACAAATTTCAGAACTTTGGTTTGGGGGCTTCGTACTCGTGGCTCGGTTCCGTTTGGTTTTTTGATCACGCTGGATCCGGATACAGAGCGTAACCTAAATGAGCGCGCTGGGGACATAATGCATCGGATCAAAGAAGACGGTCTCTATCTTGATTTCACTGATGCTTATGATAGGGAATTTCCCCGCTTGTTGTGGACAAGATATGCCGAAATACTTGGCTTCACTGACTATAGCCAGCAGATTGTAGACTATGCCACGCTAGATGCTATCGGTCAAATCGGTGAACGTCACGACCTAAGCAATGGACCTCGAACGGTGATTGACGTATTCCAGCATATTGCCAATACCTATGCCACCAAGCAGCAACCTTATTCGCCTATGGATCTGATCAATGATTTTATGACAGGGGCTATTCGCTTTGACGGAGATCAGAGCAAGATTGCATCGCTCGTCACGGAACTTACCAGCTACGACTATATCAAGCGGGCGCCGAAACGATTCGAGACACTGAAACTCATTGCAGCGTTTCCCCGTGGCTGTCCTCGTGAAGTGTCCGAACGGTACAATTTAGCGGATTCCTATGATGAGTTGGCGGATTTGTTGCGGGGCGAAATACTGACGGAACTACCAGAGGGAATCGCCTTGATCGATCTACAGAAGGTTGGCAAACCTCAAAACAAGCTAAATATTATCCTCAAAAAGTATTGGCTGCACATCACCGAAGATGAAATTGTTGCTGATAAGGCAGTGAGGTTATTTGCCAAGTATGCACTCGAACCACTATTTCCACCGTCACACAATTTGATATCAGGGTGGTCATCCGAAGACGCAGATTTCCAGCTAACCCCGAATGGCAGCTATTCACGGACATATGAGGGAACCTTCTTCGAGGAGTATCCAAAGCGGCGGGTCTATCTACAGGTGTGTCATTCCCTCGACCAAGCCTATCCTTCAGATCAATTTGCCGATGTGTCTTTCACTTTTGTGCTGCAACGGTTAAATGCCGATCCGATTGCTCCTGCATACGATCCTACCTCAAGAACTTTTACGCTTAGCCTTCCAATCAATCGTCCCTTTGATCTACCGATACCCCGTGATGTACGCTGGATCGAAGAATATCTGCGTCCAGTAGTAATATCCCCTGGTGTTCTACTTAGCCTACTTGACTACATCGAGAGTCATGCTCCAACTATTGAAGGCATTACAACAAGTGAAATGGCTCGCATTGAGGCACATCAGCAGAAACTGCAAACCTTCCTTTTAACCGCTGTGTTTGGGGAAAACCTGTTTCAGGGATTGGGGCTAAATGTGTTGGCTCGCGGGGAGCAGTCCATTCGAGAAGTACTGTTTAGCGTGTTGCGTTCTGCCTATCCTACGTACCGCACCCTCATTACTTCCCCCCAGTGGGAGACCGTCCTAAAAGCATATGCAAAAGCACTTGGTTTAGTTGGTGCGTTACACAGTCGGGGTATCGAACCATTGAGTGATGCGAAGTCTTTTATTGCTGCGATATTTGGCTTTCGAAACCATGCTGGCTTCGAAAGTCAATCCAAACAATACGAAGACCTGCTTTCAATAGAAAAATGGACAGGCGACTCTGGCAGTGTTCGATTCCAAAGACATCCGGGCGAGACAATACTCCATAACGCTATCATACTCGATAGCCTAGATCGAGGTAGACTGACACAAATTGGACGCAGAGATGGCTATCTGCCCGAAGAAGTGTCATGGCTGGCTGAGTTTTTGGTTCTGCGTGGTTTTATTCAATTCGATGAAGAAACACAAACCTATATACCCACGCATACCCTATCCAGTCCAGAATTAGAACAACTGGCTTTCGAAATTCGGGAAGAATCTGAACTGCTAAGGTTGGTCGTTGATACACCGAGTCTTCGTCAAGTTCTAGAACAAGTTGCACGAGCAGTTACCAATTTGAAAACAGGTGAACTGACAGATGTTCAGTTGCTTTTGCTTCAGGCACAAAATACCGTTCAGCAAGAACGTCCGAGAATCGCTAAACAACTTTCAAGCCAACTTTTGTCGCTACGTTCAACTATTCATCAACACATTGACGCACTAAAAAGGTCGCTGCCGATATCAAATACTGGTAGTCCTCTTGACACCCATATTAATGGAGTAGGAAGAATCCTTGCAAATCGCCGCGAGGTTTACGCTGAATCGTTGAATCGTTTCTCGATTAGCATAAATTATGCACTTAATCAGCCGTCACTTGCGGACGATGCTCGGTCCTTGTACAAATTAATTGATGCGTCAAATGCGATATTTGGCGAATATAATGCGCTTGCTCAAACAGTTGAGGATATTTTGGGCTTAAGTAGCCGCCATTTAGATTGGATTAAACTTGTTCAGCGATTACAGCAGGTCGCAAAGTACAATGAAGTGCTGGACACATTGGCTGATACTACTGGATTTGAACGTGAACACATAACGATAACTCAGGAACTCATGGAAGCGCTGTCAGTAGACGGTTTGCAACGCTACCAAACCTTATTTGAAGCCTATTGGTCACGTGTCTTAGCCCTACTCGATGAAGTCAGCACAGCTATCAAAGCCCAGCAAATTGCTCAGGCAAAAACCGAACCTAAACCTAGTACAGTATCTCAGCAGTCTGCAAGGTCAAAAAAACATCCCAAAAACCTTGACCCAATTTTGAAGTTGATCGAAGTCGCCGATGTTTCTTTTGCTCAAGTGGTAGATGCACTGAACTTGACAGCAGAGGAATTACAAAAGCGTCTAATTGAGCTGGAAATGCAAGGACAAATCACTGTTTTAATCACCAAGGGCAACAAAAAGCAGTAAGTGAGCTTAATTTCCACGTCCATCACAAAGTCACATCGGAACTTGACTGGGATATCTTGACCACCATAGTAAACGACTGGTACTACTCAGTCGTTGATATCGTGATGGAATTGATGGATGCTGACAAGAAAACTGCCTAAAACTACTATCATGTCCTCAAAGGGCGGCTCAAGAAAGAAGGGAATGAGTCTCTTACAGCTTGTAAGAAACTCAAATTGATAGCTGCGGATGGCAAACGCTATCAAAACGACGTGATGAATACAGAGCAAGTGCTGAGTCTGATCCAGTCTATTCCGTCGCCCAAAGCCGAGCCTCTCAAGATGTGGCTGGCACAGGTTGGTTCACAGAGGCTCGAAGAATCTGAAGACCCAGAATTGGGGCTGTTCCGCTCACTCGATAGAACGGTTGATGAGTATCGACGAATTGGTAAACCGCATAGTTGGATTGCGGTTCGCGTTGAAGGCATTGTGACCCGTAGGCGATTCGTTGAAGCCCTCAAAAACGCGGTGATTGATGAGATGCCGACCATGTATGCACAAAAACGGATCAGCTATATAAGGGCTTGTGGGATCGGACTGCTACGCAACTGCGTACTGCGTTGAAAATTACCCCCAAACAGAATCCACGCGATCACTTTGGTAAGTATGCACTCATGTATACACGTATGGCGGAAGAACTCTCAGCAGATCGGTTGAATGATGTAGAAACAGTCACATTGCGAGCCGCCATGGATATTGTGTGGGAAGCTGCGAGGCTGTTTCATCAGCAGGCGAAACAGCTTGCCGATGCGGTTGGCTATGATCTGGTGACCGAAAAGCCGCTGCTGCCGAAGACAACCAAGGCGTGAGTCCACATAACCGCAATAGGTTCAGCGGAGGCATTGTAGAATCCGATTCATTGCCACCCAGTACACTATTCACGGTTCCGGGGTTGGCTTCTCGCACACATCAGAGCAGGCGTGCGGGCATTTGTTATGTTCACCATTAAGGCGCTTGACGCCGCTGCCCTTGACCATGACCACGCTGATCTGATGACGCCCCTGCCAAGAACGCGATTGCATCTCGGTTGGGCTTGTCCGCACTGCGGCGCAGCCCTGCATAGGCTTGTGAAGGGCAAATTCACCCTGCATCGCTTATAATTGGGTGTGTAACCTGCTTTGCAAAAAGGATTTTTTCTATGCAATACAGAAGGCTTGGCTCAGCCGGCATGAAGGTCAGTGCGCTCAGCTTTGGCGGCTGGATCAACTATGGTGAGGGCAAAGTTGCCGAAGAGGAAGCGCGCCGCGTTGTCGAATACGCCTATGCCAACGGCGTGAACTACTTCGACTTGGCAGATATTTACGGGCGTGGTGAGGCTGAAAAGCAAATGGGTGCGGTGCTGAAACAGTTTCCGCGCCATACGCTGGTGATCGCCACCAAAGTTTATTGGTCAATGAGCGATGACATCAATGATCGTGGCTTATCACGCAAGCATATCTTCGAGAGCATTGATAAATCGCTGCAACGGCTCGGCACAGATTACGTGGATATGTATTTCTGCCACCGTCCCGACCCTGAGACGCCGATGATCGAGACGATCCGCGCTATGGATGATCTGATCCGCATGGGCAAGGTGCTGTACTGGGGAACGTCGGTGTGGTCAGGCGCACAACTGCGCGAGGCGTGCGCGTTATGTGAGCGCTACGGCTTGTATCCGCCGCAGGTGGAACAGCCGCAGTATTCAATGCTCTACCGTGAGCATTTCGAGACCGACATCCTGCCAACGGCGGTGCAGCATGGCATCGGCTTGGTGCTGTGGTCGCCGCTTGCCTTCGGCATGTTGACGGGCAAATATGATGAAGGCGTGCCAGCCGATTCGCGCTTTGCGCGTGAGGACTGGGCGAAAGAGCGCATGATGACCGAAGAAAACGTCCAGCGCGTGCGGAATTTGAAGCAGATCGCTGATGATCTGGGCGTGACGCGCTCTCAGCTTGCGCTGGCGTGGACGCTACGCCACAGCGGCGTCTCCAGCGCGATCATGGGTGCCACGAAGGTCAGCCAGCTTGAGGATAACCTGAAGGCGGCTAACCTGAAGCTCTCGGAGGAGGTGTTGCGCGCCATTGAGGGCGCTTTGGGCAACCGTCCGCTGAGCGTGCAGCCTGTGGGCAGCGCCGAATAAACAGACGCCACACACCTGAAAAGTTGAGATGCCGCACAATGTTGTTGTGCGGCATTTTTTACACGTGCTTAACGCACACTTAATGGTAAGTTGGTATGGTCTTGAGCCACAACAAACTAGCAGGGAGGGCGTATATGGCTAACTTTGCCGAGCGCAACCGCGAAGTGCTGCAACTTCTGCATAATTCGGAAATCGTCTTCACACAAGGCAACCGAAAGTTGTTCAATCGGCTGCGCGAAAATAAACCAATCTCAATGCTCGACCTGCCGCTTAGTCTGTTGGTAGGCGTGTTTCTGTGCTTGCTAGGCGGCTTCTTGCTTCTGATTGCGATCGCACCTACACAGCGCCTGAAAATCGAAGGCTCGCCTGAAATTGCGCTGGTATTCGCTGTTGGCTTGCTGCTCTTCGGACTAGGCTTACTCTTTGGGGCAGCCAACTACGCAGATCGCATGACGCGGCTTTGGCGAGAAGGCGTGCTGCTCATTGGTGAAGTAACCAACGTGAAGCGTGAATGGGGAAAAGATTCGGATGGTGATCCCGAAACGAGATTTCACATGTCCTATCGCTTCGATCCACCCAATGGCGACGCCATTTTCGGGAAACACACACATGCCGTAGCAGGGCATAGCCAAGAAGACTATAGCGACAAGAAATTCTTGATGCTCTATCGCTCCGAGCGCGACACGCTGATGTTTTAGTGCCGAACGGTGTTGCCATTTAGCGCACCATACTGCGAAACTCTCTACACTGCAACCTGTGTGAGGATTTTCGTGAAGTATGACTCGCCTACTTTGGTGGCTGCGCCGCGACCTGCGCCTGAACGACAATGCTGCGCTGTATTATGCGCTCATGCGCGCTCAGCATGTGCTGCCCGTCTTTGTGCTTGATCCGACCCTGCTGAATGCCGACCGTTTGCGCGGTGCGCGGATGGCGTGGCTTTTTGAGTCCTTGCGCGCCATAGACGCTTCGCTGCGTGCCTATGGATCGCGCTTGATCGTCCGCGAAGGCAGCCCTGATCAGGTGCTGCTCAGCCTGTGCGCCGAAAGTGGTGCAGCAGGCGTCATCTTCAACCGCGATTACAGCCCTTACGCCGCTCAGCGCGATGCAGCCGTGAAGCGTGCCTTTGGTCAACGCAGCCTGATCGCGCAGGACTGCGCCGATCTGCTCATTCACGAGCCGAACGCGGTGCCAAGCAAAAGCGGCAGCCCTTATGATGTCTATTCGCCGTTTCGCCGAGCATGGGAAGCACTGCCTAAGCCTGATCCGTACACCATTACCGACGCGATGCGCGCAAAATTAGGCTTGCCCGCTGAGCTTGCCAACTTGCACAGTTTGCCTATTCCGATTGCTGAGCAGCCTGCACCACAGCCCATCGGCGCGCCAACGGAGGCAGAGGCGCAGCGCCGTTTGGCACAATTCATCGCCGCGCCGATCTACCGCTACCACGAACGGCGCGATCTGATGGCTGAAGATGGCACCTCTGCGCTTAGCCCCTACCTGCGCTTTGGCATGATCAGCGCACGGACGTGCTACCACGCCGCTCAGCAGGCACGCGCCGCCGCTGCGGATGAATCGGCGCGCAAGGGCGTGGATGTTTGGGTCAGCGAGATCGTCTGGCGTGAATTTTACTATCAGGTGTTGGCGCGCTATCCGCATAGCGTGCGCCACAACTTCCGTCCCGCCTACGACGCCGTGCAGTGGGAAGATGATCCCGCGCACCTTGCCGCCTGGCGCGAAGGGCGCACCGGCTACCCGGTGGTGGATGCCGCCATTCATCAACTGCTGCACACAGGCTGGATGCACAACCGCACGCGCATGATTGTTGCCTCCTTCCTGTGCAAAGACTTGCTGTGCGATTGGCGGCACGGCGAACGGTTCTTCATGCAGCACTTGCTTGATGGTGATGTGGCAAACAATGTGGGCGGCTGGCAATGGACGGCTGGCACAGGCACGGATGCGGCGCCCTATTTCCGCATTTTTAATCCCGTCGCGCAGTCAGAGAAGTTCGATCCCGAAGGCAACTACATTCGGCGCTGGCTGCCCGCCTTGGCAAAGTTGCCCACGAAGTTCATTCACGCGCCGTTCACCATGAGCGCGGCAGACCAGCGGCATTTGGGTGTGCAGCTTGGGCGCGATTATCCGCTGCCGATTGTGGATCACGGCGCACAGCGCGAAAAGGCACTGCGGATGTATGGCGCAGCCAAACAAGCGAAGGATAAAGCCTAGAACACAATCGTATCATCGGGATCGTGCGGACTGTTGGGATCATCGGGATCATTCTCGCCCAGCAAGACGAAGATCAGCACACCTAGCGAGGCGATGATAAAACTGCCGATCATGCCGCCTGTCTGCCAAGGCCCGAGCGTTGGGCGCTGCCCGATCAGCGGTGAGTTTGAGCCAAAGCCCAGCACATCTGCCAAGCCGATTGCCGTTGCCAACACAATGCCCGTCATGCTCAGGCGAACGCCGATTTTTTGGGCAAGGTTGTGCCGCCGATTTGGATAGTAGGTGGCTTGGGCAAAGATATACACACCACTGATCAGGGTGGAGAAGCCCGCCAAGATGACCAGCACCTGCAACACACCGACGCCGGCGCTTGCCTCCAAGCCAATCACGCTTGGAAACAGCCCGATAAAGGTGACCACGCCGCCTAGCAGCGCAACGGCAATGCCCAATTGTGCGAACTTGTGCGAGTTATCCATGATCTCTCTTGCTGCGCGGCACTCGGATAGCGCCAACGCAGTATAACACGCTTAGGGCATTTTGGCGCGCTGCGGCGGCGTGGCTTGCGAACCGCCTACACTTCCCAGACCGATTGCCCGCTCAGGATGCGTGCGAGTTGGTCGGGAAAGCGCTGCACGTCCAGCGGTTTGCCCAAAAAGCTGTGAAAGCCATGCTGACGGACGCGCTCAATCTCGCTGGTATGCACGCTGTACGCCACGATTGGCACGCCGTGCAAGTTCGGGTGTGCGCTGAGGCTGCCAATCAGGTTGAAGCCATTGCCGTTTGGAAATTCCAGATCAAGGAAGACCACTTGCAGCGGCGGCAAATTATCAAGGATGGCTAAGGCCTCTTTGGTAGAGCGCACAGCGGTATAGGTGATACCTTGCTGGGTTAGCAGCATGACCAAAACATCAATGTTGAGCTGATTATCGTCAATGATGAGCGCGTGTGAGCTATTCATGCTGAATACTCCTTGTGCAGCATTAGATGAGATGCCAAATGGGTTGACCGTTCAGGACGGCGGCGATTTGCAGCGGAAAATCGCGCAGGTTGATCGGCTTGCTGATGAAGCCAGCAAAGCCTTTGGTGCGTGTTTTGGGCAGTTCAACGGCAGGGTCGGAGGCAGAGATTGCCACAATGGGAATTTGGGCAAAGGCTGGCTCGGCACGGATAACATCATAGACATCGTAGCCGCTCACGCCGTTTGGGAACATTAAATCCAGCAGGATCAGCTCTATCGGCGCGAAGGCGTGCAGCCGCGGCAGCACTTCGCGTCCGCCCCAGCGCTCAAAGCCCATCACGGCACCTTCGCGCTCCAGGATCAACTGAACAATTGCCCGATTTTTCATGTCATCTTCAAAGTAGAAGATGCGTTTTTCCTTTAGGATCATGGTAAAGTCCTCTGCGGAAAGCGCTATGGCTACGCCAACGTGCCGGTGTCATCCACCGAGACACCAAAGCTGGTTAGGCATTTGCGTGCGCGCTTGCGAACGTGCGGATCGGTATCTTCAAGATATTGGCGTGCGATGCTGATCAGGCGCTTATCGCCAAGTGTGCTGAGTGCCTGCAAAATCGTGGCGCGCATGGTTGCCGAATCAGTCAGGGCGAGCAGTTCGATCAACTGCGGCACAGCCTCTACGGCCTTGAGTTCTTCTAAGATGGCGACAATCCGAAGCTGCACAATTGGATGGCAGGACGGCAAGGCTGCCACTAACGGCGCAACTGCCTCGTGTGGGTAGCGCTTGGCAAGCGCATTGGCAGCCGCATGACCCAACAGCGGATTTTCGGCGCGGACTGCCATCACCATCGGCACAAACCAACGTATATCGTCAATGTGGGCAAGGATGTTGGCGGCGCGCCAGCCACGCGGCAAGCGTGTGCAGGATAAGGCGTCTATCAGCTCAGGCACCGCCAAGGTGCCATAAGCAAGCAGTTGGCGGGTTAGGGCGCTTGCCGCGAAGGGATCGGCGCTGTCGAGTTGATCGATCAGCGACCGAATATGCGCTATGTCTTGCGTATCCTCAAACATCAATTAGGCTCCACTAGGCAATATGCCAAACGGTCTCGCCGTTGGCAATGCGTTCCATCAAAGCAGGGAATGTGCTGAAGCTCAGCGGCTTGGCGATGGCGCCGTTGAAGCCGCTTTGCCGCAGTTGGGCAACTTCCTCATTCATGACGCTGGCAGTGAGGGCGATGATCTGGGCGTTTTGGTAATCACTTTCAGCGCGCAAGTGCTGTAACATGCTGAAGCCATCCAAGGGCGCGACGTGAATATCCAGCAGGATGACATTCGGCTGCGGCGCGAGCGCTTTCACACGCGCCATGAAGTCGTAACTATCGCTGAAGATGTGCAGCCGTTCGGCGGGAACACCCATGCCGCGCAGCAGGATCATCTGCATGATCTCTTGGCTCAGGGTGTCATCTTCCACGTAGAGGTAGGTTAGCTCACGCATATGCCGCCTCGGATTTGGTGATAGGCGTCTCGACTGCCTGCACGGGCAGTTCGATGAAGAAGGCTGAGCCTTCGCCAAGGGTGCTTTCCAGCCAGAGTTTGCCGCCGTGCGTTTCGGCAAGGCGCTTGGTGATCGGCAAGCCAAGCCCAGTGCCGCCGGCGTGCTGCACGCCGCGTTCGGTTTGGCGGAAGGGCGCGAAGATGATCGCCTGCTCAGCTTCAGAGATACCGGGACCGCTGTCAATCACAGCGAACAGCAGGTGGTCGCCGCGATTTTTGACGCTGAGCGTCACGCTGCCTTGCTCAGTGAATTTGATGGCGTTGGAGAGCAGGTTCAGCAGCATTTGGCGCAGGCGGCGGCGATCAACGCGCATATGCGGCAGATCGGCGTCAATATCTTTCACAAAGGTGATCGGGCGGTCGGCAATCAGGCTGTGCGTGGCAGCGATCACCTGCTGAATTTCGGCGTGCGGATCAACGTCATCCTCAAGGAACAGCGTCATCATGCCCGCCTCGATCTTGGTCATATCCAGCACGTCGTTGATGAGCGAGAGCAGATGGCGTCCGCTATCCAGCGATTTTTGCAGGGCGTCGCGTTGGGCGTCGTTCACTTCGCCCAACATGCCAAGCGCCACAAAGTCCGTGAAGTTGAGGATGGCGTTCAGCGGCGTGCGGAGTTCATGGCTCATGCTTGCCAAAAACTGGCTTTTCATCTGATCTACGGCGCGCAGTTTTTCGGCAACCTGCACTTGCTCATGGTATAGGCGCGTGCGCTCGACAGCGGCGGCGGCAATATCGGCAACGGCGCGCAAGAAACGGCGCTCATCGTCGCTGTAGGTGCGCGGTGTGCTGCTGGTCACATTCAGGATGCCAATCACGCGCTCGCCCAGCACCAAACCAACCGCCATCATCGCTTGCACGCCGTTCTCACGGTAGAAGGCGATATCCTCTGGCGAGATCAAGGTGGTAGTGTTCATATCTTCCACCACCACGATTTCGCGCAGCGTCCAGTTTTCAAGGCGGTGTGCCTCAAAGCGCCTATCGCGTGCAACGGCTTGCGTTGCGTTGGCAGGGCGCAGCGCCACCATCTCAAAGTAGGTAGCGCTGCTTTTATCGAAGTTTTCGTAGAGCGCTAGACCGATATTCGCCTGCGGATCGTCCATATACTTGGCGATAGCCTCCACAATGCCGACGTAGCTCTGCACAGCATTGATGGACTGGCTGACCTGATACAGCACTTCCGACTCGCGGTAAGCGCGCTCCACCTGTGCGGTGCGCTCTAACACGCGCTGTTCCAACAATGCTTCAGAGGCACGCAAAGCGGCGTTTGCCTGCTCAAGGCGGTGGCGGCGGCTGCGTTCCACACCTTGCAGATGGTTCATGAAGGTCAGCAGCATGGCGGTGGCGGCGGCGGTATATTGGACGGCGTAAAAAGCTCTGGTGAACGTCCAGCGCGGTGCATCCGCAAAGTTCACCAGCACAAGCATGGTGAGGGCGGAGGCAACTGCCAGCCACAGCACAAAGCGCGCATTGAAGAAGATAGCGGCAATCAGCAGCGTGATGATATTGAAATACACCAATGCGTCGCGGGTGGCGGGAATGAACGGCGTGATGGTGAAAATTGCCCATGTGATCAAAACGACGACTAAGGCAGTATGGTTGGTTTTTCCGCTGCGGCGGTGATAGAGGTATAGACCCTTCGCGGTGATCAAGGCGGCTAAGGTTGCCCACGTATCTGCACTGCGGATGGCAAGCGGGTTGTTGATGAGGATCAGCGCGATAATCACCCACCCAACGGGGATGATGATCAGCAGCAAGGCATTGAGTAGGCGTGCGCGGCGCTGTGCTTCATCATCCGTTAAGTGTGCTGGCGGCGCGGTCAGGCGCTGCCAAAAACGCGCAAACGAAGGATTTTCACCGTGCGGTGGTGTTGCATGTGTGACTTCCATAGCAAGTACAGAAACTCCTACCCTTCGCTCTTATATATAATATATATGAGAGCGTTCTCATTTTCTAAAGGATATGCCTAGTTTGGCGGCAGGTCTAGCTGGCTATTTGGAGAGTTCTAGCCAATGCCTACCTAGCCAAACAGATAGGTGGTCTAAATGAGTGCGTTTTTAGCGGCGAGTACGATTGCCTCAGCGCGTGTTTGGACGTTCATCTTATGCAGGATGTTGGCAATGTGAAATTTGACGGTGGAGGCGCTGATAAAGAGCGCCGCCGCGATCTCATTATTGCTGCTGCCTTCTGCCATCAGGCGCAGTACTTCGATCTCACGCTCGGTGAGCGAGAAAGTTTTTGGCGTTGGCGTGCCTGAAGGCGGCGTATGGCGCAGCACTTCGGTCACCTGCGGCGAAAAAACCTGATTACCGGTCTGCACGGCGCGAATGGTATTGGCAAGATCAGCAGAGAGTGCGCCTTTTAGCACGTAGCCATCCGCACCGCTGCGTAGCATGGCGTGAATGCTTTCATCATCCTGAAAGCTGGACAGCACCAAAATCTTGATGGTGGGAAAGCGCTGGCGGATGATCTGCGCCGTCTCGACGCCGCCCAGCACAGGCATCATCACATCCAGCAGGATCAGATCGGGCTGATATTCTTCGCAGAGTTGAACTGCCTCCGCGCCGTTGCTGCCATGCGCCACCAGCACAATATCCTCGGCGTTGGCAAGCGCAAGGGAGACCATCTCGTGAGCATGGCGATGATCATCAATGAGGATGATACGCGTTGTGGAATGGTGTTGCATAACGGGCAGAACTCACGTTTTTGGGTAACTCTCTACAGCCTAAATTATAGTGAAGAATGCGCCGTATTCTTAAATCTGCATAAAAAATTCATAAGGTTTGCGCAGCACAAACAGCGCGAACGAGAGTCGCGCTGCGCTAAGGTGCAGGGAACAAGCTGAAGCGCTTAGAGGTTGGTGGGAAGGGTGGGTTGTGCCGACTTCAGCTTACGCTCGGCAATGATGCGGTCGAGGGTGCGGCGCAGTTCGGGCATAGGCGGCAGCGGCTTATACATCAACGCATCCGCCTGTGCCTTAGATTTCATCGCCTCTTCTTCGTCAGGGCTAAGGCGGTAGGCGGTGATCAACACGATTGCGACTTTGCTGAGGCGCGGGCTTTGCCGCAGCCGTGCGCCCACTTCGGGACCGGAAACTTCCGGCAGGCGAATATCAATAATTGCCAATTCGGGCAGGTCGCCCGTTACATTCCCTTTGTCTACATCTTCTACCCAAGCCACTGCTTCGCCACCATCTACGAAGGCGATGCCCTCAATGCCCCAAATCTCGAACATGGCAAGCAGCACATCGTAAATATCCGGTTCGTCTTCGACAACCATCCATGTAGACAAAGTAGTTCCCCTCACAGGTTTGGCGGCGCGATTTGAGTCTATATAAGTTTAAGGCGAAATGCGAAAATAGCAAGAGAATACTTGCTACAGCAGCGCGGAAAAGCCTAGACAGTCGTTCAAAAAAATGCATGGCCAGCCGAACATCTTTGTGGTCTGTGAAGCACGGTTGGCGGCAGTTTCAAGAGGATTGCCGCTCACCATCGGCCTTCATTCGCCTTTTGCTCTGCGCTCTCAACTTGTGAGGATTATTTTATGTGTAGTGGGTGCAGACAAGGTCATTGGCTGCACCAGCGTCATGTTACGCCCTAGCTTTCGGCAGTTCGCACCAATGGCAGCCAAAAGCTGAAGATACTGCCGATGCCCGGCTCGCTGTTTGCCCATACCCTGCCGCCGTGCCGTTCGATCACCGTCCGCACAAGGCTTAAGCCTAAGCCCGTGCCAGTAATATGATCGGTGCCAGGCTCACGCGCACGGTAGAAGCTGCTGAACAGGCGATCTTGCCGCTCTTTGCTGATGCCATAGCCATTATCTTGCACTTCAAAGATCAGGCGGCGCTCTTTGAAGGTTAGCCGCACCTGAATAAAGCCGCCATCAGGCGTATATTTGATGGCATTGTTGATCAGGTTGCCCACTGCCTGCCGCAATTGTGCGGCACTGCCACGCACAAACAGCACCGTTGGGCTGATGTGCGCCGTGATGGTGTGCTTTTTCAGCCGCGCAGCACTGCCTTGTGCTTCCACTTCGGCGCTCACCAAGCCGTTAAAGGCGATTTCGTTCCAAAGCGCTTCCCGTTCGCTCTCCACCTTTTCAAGGGTTAGCAAATCCTCGATCAGCGTTCGCATAGCGCTTGTTGCTTGCTGCACATTCTTGATGTATTTGGTCTGGTCAGCCGTCAGGCTCTCTTGCGGCATGGAATGCACAAACATATCAAAGTAATTGATTGCCACACTCAGCGGATTGCGTAAATCGTGCGATGCCATGCGGATCATGTGCGATTTGATCTCTTCCAATTCGCGCACTTCGGCATACAAGCGCGCTTGGCGCAACGCAGAGGCGATCTGGCTGCCCAGCGCCTCTGCCATGCCACACTCATCGTCCGTGAAGCGCCGCTCATGGCGTCCTTCCATCGCAAAGGCAACGCCAACAACTTCGATCATGGGTGATTGTGCCGCTGTTGGCGCAGTTGCCAGCGGGATGATCAATACGGCGCGCACGGCGTGACCTGTCATAAAAGCGCGCAGGGCGTCCGAGATGAGGCGTGATTGCGCGGAATAGCCTGCACTGCGCTGAGTCTCGATAGCGTGGCGCACTTCGGGCAGGTTCTCTAGGTTGAAGGTGCTGCCAATGCGCGGCAGGGTATCGGTTGTGTGGCGCGCTGTTGGCAGCCGATAGGCGTGCGCGAACTCCAATTCGCCATGCAGGCTGCGATAATCCGCCATCACGACGCTTGAAACGCGCAGTGTGGTCGCCAAGGACTGCGCGGCAATCGCCAGCACTTGAGCTTTTTCCAAGCTGGTGGAGATCATGCGGCTGGCAGTGTAGAGCGACGCCATCTCATCCGCCTGATGGGCTGCTTCGCGGTAAAGGCGCGCATGGTCTAGGGCGATGGCGGCACGTTGGGCAAGGCGCTGCACAAAAGCGACATCCGTTGGGCTGAATGTGTTGGGCATCTCGCCTTCCAGCCAGATCACACCGATCACCTTGCCGCGCAGTTCAATCGGCATGGCAACGACGGATTGCGTTTCTTCAAGCACATACTCTGCGCGATGATCAGGATCAGCGGCAAGGTCTGTAACATGCTGGGCTTGATGGGTGCGTGCGGCGCGCCCGACGATGCCGCGTTCAAGCGTCCAAACCTGATCGCGCACATCCGCGTAAGGATACCCAAGCGCCGCCAGCGGTCTGAGGGCGCTTTCTTCTTCGCCAACGGTGATAAACATGCCCGCGGCGGCACCGGTGCGCCGTAACGCCCAATCCATAGTAAGCATCAACACATTGTCAAAGTCTAAGGTTGCGCCCAGCTCTTTATCAACGTGCTGAAGCATTTTCAATTCTTCGAGTTGTTCTGCCAAGTTTTCGATTAGGTCAGACACTTTCGACTCCTAGAAAGCGTAGGATCGCCGCATCACGCGCAGCGTGTGGCATGGTGACAATGGTGGTATGCCCTGCCTCTGGCACGTTAAGAAGCTCTGCCTGTGGCATTCCTGCTTGCATCAGGGCAAGCGCTTCCTCAGTCAGCACGGGATCATCCGCGCTGAAAATGCCCATGCCTGCCCGCACAATCAGGACGGGGCAACGCACCTGTGCGTAACAATCGGGCAGTTGCTGCCACTGTGCCACCGCCGCCGGGCTGCGCTCCGCATCCAGCACATAGCGCGCCATCTGCCGAATGTAGCTGCCATCTGCCTGTTTGCGAAGGTTGCTCCGCAGCAGCAGGTCAAGTTCTTCAGTGTAGGGTTGGTAAAGCGGCTGATTCTTATAGCGATCAATATAGGCATCCAGGGATGGGTAGCGGTAGGGCATACTGTCGTAATAGGCGTTCAGGCGCTGTAGTTCTTCGGGATTGGGCGGTGCGCCACCATCTATCAGCACAAGGCTGCTGACGCGCTCTGGGTGCTGCGCCGCAAAGAAGACGCCGAGCATGGCGCCGAACGAATGCCCAACTAGGGTACACTGGCTGATGTTAAGCCGATCTAGGGTAGCGGCAAGCTCCAATAAATGGATAGCCATCCCGTATTCGCCAAAGGGCATATCGCTGCCGCCGCGCCCGCGCAAATCAGGTGCGATCAGCCGCCGCCGCCCGTTGAGCAGGCGCGCCAACCGCAGTGCCTCAATACCGTTGGCGGTGATGTGGTGTAAAAAGACCACAGTGGGTTGTTCACCCTGCCAATCGCGCACCAACATGCGAATGCGATATGCCATAACACGGTAAGTGAGATGTGCGCTCATCCATACCTCGTTTCACCGATTAAACACAAAACGAGGGCGTGTTGCTTGAAAAGCCCAGACGCCCTCGTTCTGTTATGAAGATGCAGCGATGCAGTGCGCTTTAGAGCGCCTTTTGCGTCTTTACGTCGAACAAGTGCATATTCAGCACGTCAATCACGACCTGAATGCGCTGCCCAACGTGCGCTTGCGTGCGTGGGTCAAGGCGCGCCACAAAGGTCTTGCCGCCTTCCTCCAGGTAGAGGATTTTCTCGTTGCCCATCTGCTCAACGACATCCACATTCGCCTCAATGGGCGCCGGCTGGATGCTAGGCGGTGTGTAGTGCGAGTCGTGAATGACTTCTGGGCGCAAGCCGAGGATCACTTCCGTGCCGACATGATCGCGGTAGCGCTCATAGCGGTGTTCTGGCACGGGCAAGCGGTAGCTGGCTGTTTCCACGAACAACTTGCCGCCCTCATCCACCAGGCGGGAATGCTCAAAGAAGTTCATGGATGGGCTGCCAATGAAGCCTGCCACGAAAATATTGGCGGGATGATCGTAGAGGTTTTGCGGCGTATCAATCTGCTGCAATTCACCTGCGCTCATCACAGCAATGCGCGTACCCATCGTCATGGCTTCCACCTGATCATGCGTGACGTAGATGAAGGTGGTGCCAAGCCGCTGATGCAGCTTGCTGATGAAAGCACGTGCCTCAACGCGCAGCTTGGCGTCCAGGTTGGAGAGCGGCTCATCCATCAGGAAGACCTGCGGCTCACGCACGATGGCGCGCCCGACTGCTACACGCTGGCGCTGACCGCCTGAGAGTTGGCGCGGCTTGCGGTCTAGCAATTGGTCAATCAGCAGGCTCTTGGCGGTCTCGCGCACGCGGCGATCAATTTCTTCCTTTGGCACTTTGCGAAGCCGCAAGCCAAATGCCATGTTTTCGTAAACCGTCATGTGTGGGTAGAGCGCGTAGCTTTGGAAGACCATTGCAATATCGCGGTCTTTAGGCGCAATGTTGTTGACGACGCGGTCGCCAATCAAAATCTCGCCGTCCGAAATTTCTTCCAGCCCTGCCAACATCCGCAAGCTGGTTGTTTTGCCGCAGCCCGAAGGACCGACAAGCACGAGAAACTCTTTGTCTGCAACCTCAATGTTGAGGTCTTTCACCGCGACCACGTCGCCGGCGTAGCGTTTATAAACGCTTCTGAACGATACGCTTGCCACCGAAACCTCCAATAGTCTTATATAGGCGTTAGACCGAGCCAAACGATATTTGCAATGCGCTCGGCAGCGAGATAAAGCGCTTTTGGCAGTATTATGTCACCCTTTGCCAAGTTGCACAACAAATTGCTAGGCGAGTTTTGCCATTTTGCCCAATCTGCTGCGCTCGCTTGGTCAATTTGCTAATTGGTTGGCGCAGGGCGCTGTTTGGCTACATGCCAAACCAGCCCATCAGCTTCATGACCATGCCCATGTTGCGCTCAACCTTCACCTTGCCAGACATAAACGCCATCATCGGGTTGAGTTCGCCGCCCATGATCTTCATCAGGTCAGCCGCTTCGGCGCGCAAAATGGCATCTGCTTCAGAGGGCGGTGTGCCTTCGCCAACGTTCAAGGCGCCATCGTTCACCTGAAGCCAGAACGAGCCGCCGCCTTCGCCGCCTAGCTCAAAGGCGATCAGCGCCTTATCGCCACGTGCCTTATCAGGGTTAAAACGCTCTTGCAGCTTTTCAAACATATCGGTGATGCTGGTAAACATTCGGCTTTACTTCCTTTTCAAGTACGGTTGCGTTGTGTGGTGAGTATAGCCTGTTTGGAGGAAAAGTGCCGAAAAACAATTTGGGCGCAGTGTGCTGCGCCCAAGCGTGCCTTAGTGTGCCGCTAAGCTATAGGGTGAAAGCAAGTCTTCGATGTCGCCCTCGCTCAGTTCAAAGGCGTTCTTCATTTGATATAAAATTTCGGTGTGCTGCCGCTGCAAGCAGTTTTCAACTGCGGCGGCTGAGAGCGCTAGGGCGATTGCCTCTTTGTGCTGTGCATGGGTTGGCAAGCAGCGTGTGATATTGGCTAAACGCGCCGCTATGCCTTTCTCCTGAATGATCTGTGTGCGATCTTGCAGGTAGGCGATCATCTCTTGTGGCGAAAAATGGCTCAATTTCGGGTACGCGCAGAGTTGCGCGATGCGCTCCGCAGACAGCCAATCGCTGGGCGAGGTGAACATTGCCACAATCTCGATATAGGAACGCAGCATACAATCTAGGTGGTTCATAATATCCAACCATTGTAGGTTCATGGGCTTTCCCTTTCTCGGCAATCCCTAATCCTCAGCCTAAGCCTACAAGCACTCGGTTAGTTCTGGCAATACGTAGTAGTCCCCAAAAATGCCACTTTTTGGCGCACACATTCGGTTGCAAAATATACAAGAGATGTTTATGGTAGCCTGTGGAAGGTTAGTTATGAGAAGGATTGCACCGTGACCAGCGTAAGTGATCAACAGCCCAACGAAGCATGGACGTTCATTGATTGGTGTGAAGCCACTGCCTTTTACCACCCCGATCAGAGCATCGCGCACCATCACCGCCTCTTTCAGGAAGCCACCGCGTCCCTTGATCAGAGACTTGCCTTTGAGATCAGCAGCGATAAATTTGGCAAATGGCTGCGCGGCGAGCCGATTAATCTGCGTGCTGATGCGCTGTGTGCCATTGGCGTGCTGCGCCAGTTTGCCCGCACCAAAAATCGCTTGGTGCTGAACGGCATCAACTTGGTGAATCATGCACGCCTGTTCTTGCGCTCGACAGCCGTCTGCGCGCAGCCCTTTGCCGAGCTGACGCCTGAAGAAGTTGACCAGTTGCAAATAGACTCAGTCTTTTACGCCAGCACAGACATGAGTGAAACGCTCAGCGAACTGTATCAGCGCGTTTTCCCAAGCCCATCGCAGCGTATTTGGGGGCGCGATCACGATATGAGCCAACTGCTGACCATGCTCAGTGATCGGCAGCACCCAATTGTGTGCATCAGCGGCACGGCGGGCGATGGCAAGACCAACCTTGCCTGGTGGGCGATGCGTCGGGCGGTGGAGGAAGGCTTGTTCACGCACTTTGACTGGGTGACCGACCGCAGCATGTATGTGGATAGCAACGGCGAACCACGCCCAACCGGCTTGCCCGCCCTACACACCGACTCGATCTTCAACAGCATGATCAAACACTTTAGCTGGGATGAATTAAAGCTGCGTGCTACCAACATTGCCAGCCAATGCGCTCAGCGCTTCCGCGAAGGGCATTATTGTTTAGTGCTGGATAACATGGAAACGCAAGGGCAGTTGGAACATTTCCTCAGAGCGCTCAGCGTGTTGGTGCATCCCAAAGTGCCGCGCACCAGCCGCATTCTGATCACCTCTCGCGTCGAATATCCAACCATGAACGTTAAATTTATGCCGATCAAAGGGCTTGCTTTAGAATCAGTTATAGCGTACATTAAATATGTAGAGAAAAGTCAGAACAACGTCCGTTTAACCGACAATGAGCGCCAGTTGCTGGCAAAGGCCACCGATGGCAATCCGTTGTTCATTCAAATCGCCATTGCACGCTATGCACGCGCCCAGACACATCAAGATATGCGGGAGTTGATCGCGCATATACAGAAAGGCGATAGATTCTATAAAGCCTTTCAAAACCTGTTCGGCGGCTTGTACGATGCACTCAGCGCCGCCGCGCAGCAAATTGCACTGGATGCGGCAATCTACTCTGAGAAAATTACTCAAGAGGATTTGCTGAGCGACGCCGCCATGCATACCGAAGATGAGGACACCTTTGAGCAGGCACTTGCCGAGTTGGTTGATCAGCGCGTGCTGGTGGCAAGCAACGTGCGCGGCCAATACACCATGCACCCGCTTATCCGCGCCTATCTGACTCGTGTGAAAAGCACATCATGAACCGAGACGAGGCATTTCGCCGCGCTGCCCACACCTGGCGCGAATTACAGCAGGCACATCACATGATGTGCCATGCTGAATTTATGCCTGCCGTCAAGGTTTATCGGCGCGTTTTGAAGAAACTTCGCACCTACCTCGATGATCCCGACGCCTACCCTGAATGGCACACCATCTCGGATAGCGAAGCACAGCCTTCCCGCAACTGGTTATGCGTCTACCTCTCCGAATTCTACCAACACGCCTACGGCTGGAATGGCTGGCGCTGGCTTGCCAAGCCGATTTTGCATGACCCGACGCTCGATTCGCTTTCCCTGCGTGCGTGGTCGCGCTTTCAGAGCGCAGTGGCGTGGTCTAACTTTCGCTATACCACACTTCGGCACATTGAACGGACGCAGAAAGCAGCACTTGGGCGCCTGGCAGGGCATACCATGCTCTTTGAAGAAGCACTGCATCACCTCGTGTTGACGTATGTTTATCAGCTTAACTTTCATAAAAAGCGCGCCTATCACCATGCGAAAGAGGCATTAGCGCGCCTTAGCTTTGAGACAGCGCCATTTTATAGATTCCGCGCCTTAGTGCTGTACAACAACACCTATCGCGTTTTCGCAAATTTTGCAGAGGCATTGAACCCACTACACGAGATGGATCACTATGCCCAAAAGCTGGGCGTCAGCCAAACGCCGCTTGACCCTGCTTTCATGTTTGGCTGGTCATATATAGGTAGGGGTGACTTTGCACAAGCACGCGCCAGTTTTGAGCGTGCCATGCACAACGCCGAAGCCTGCGGAATGTTTTATGAGCAAGGGCGCGCACTGTTCAGCTTGGGAAACATTGTGATGCTGCATGACCCATATGCGGCTGAGAAGTTTGTGCGTAAAGCCATCGAAGTCTATTTTGATAATGATCACGGTGAGCTGAACCGTTTGCAAGCGTTTGGGCAAGGCTCGGCGGCGCCGCATATGATAGCGCTGTGCCTGACGTATTTGGCAGAGGCGCTCAAAGCGCAAGGTAAGCGAGCTACAGCGCTCAGCCATGTGCGCGAAGCAATTGCCATTCAGTCCCGCGTAGATGATCCGGGTCCGTTGTACGATTTGCTTTTGTTTGTGGTGATCGGCAGCCTTCGCCTGATGCGCTTGCACCACACGCTGTATTATGGCGTGTGGTTGCTGTGGCTGCATATGCGTTATCCGGGACTGTTTCGGCATACGGGCGAAATTATCTTGGGGTACCTTCGGCGGTAGGCGCTGGGCTGTGCTATAGATGTAGCGGAACAGACCTAATCTGCCAGCAAGCGTTTTAGCAGCGGCACAAGATCAGGTGGGCAGGGTGGTGACTCAGCAGTATGTTGGAATAATATTTCCCACCACTTATCGCGTCCGAATTGCCCTAAAAATCTGTTCAGTTGCCGAACAACCACTTCGTTAAAGAAATCTTTGCCATCAATACAATGCGAATATTGATCGGTTGCCGTTTGGCTTTGTAATGCAACGAGGCGTTCTTCGTAGATTGGCAGCCAGCTTTCAGGGGCTAATTGTGCCTGCCACACTTCTAACTGGCGTTTTATCTTATCTTTACTGCTAACAGGCTTAGCCAACAGGCGGCGCGGAAAGCCTTCTTCACCACGGCAGAACTGATGCGCGCCACGCTCATACAGCACGCCCGAAAGCGCGCCGTGCTGTATCCATACGGTGCGTTCAGCCTCAACCGATGTTTTGAAATTGCTCCCTTCAAGGCGTGTGCGCTGCGCTGGTGGCAACCTCGCCATTAAGTCATCAGGCGCAAGGATGAAGTTTTCAATCATGATGCGCGGCAAAAATAACAGGCGAGGATGCTTTTGCTGTAGGTCGGCAAGTTCTTCTTGTGTGCGCCAATCCCGATCCAAGATGCCCCAGATTATATAGTCTGTCCGTTGCACCTCTTTCAAAACCATTGACGTGCCGTCAGCGCGTTGGATAGCAAGCCGTGCGCGCCAATTTTGCCAGTGTCCATCGCGCTCACCTGCCGAAAGGAATGCTTCAAGGGCAACCTGATCATCTTTGCCTTCAACGGCTACGCCGTGCATCCCGCCCCGCAGCAGGTTTTGCCAGTCAATGCTCATGCAGGATGACCTTCAAAATCCATCGCAAAGCGCTGCGAAGGTGCGTATTCCTGAGCGACAAGCTCAGCGTGTGATGTGATGATCAACTGCCCTTCTTTGTCTGCCACAAGGCGATTTAGTTCATGGATTAGGGTGCGCTGCCACGAGCCGTGCATGTGCAAATCTGGCTCATCAATCAACACCACACCGCCTTGCATCAGCCAACGGCTGACCATGAAGATAAGCAACACCACTTGGCGCTCACCGGAACTAAGCGCCTCTAAAAAGTGTGTGGTGCGCGCCTTGCCACTCCCAACCTGCACAAGCAAGCGCAGATTGTCGTCGAAATCGGTCAGGCGTTTGCCGTTCTGCTCTAGAAAACGGTTGATGTGTGCGAGAGTCTGCTGAAAGCGTTCAGGGCTGCGAATTTTGTGATTGCGCAGCATCGCCTCAATGTGGCTTTCGGCACGATCTGAAGCGCTATAGGTCACCAACCAGCGGTAGAGCGCTTCCGGTCCAGGTCTAGGGCGTGCTGTTGGGCGCATGATCTGGCGCGTTTCAGCCTCTAAAAAGAGCAGGTTTGGCAAGCGCAGCATTTCATCAAACGCGCCCAATTGCAGGTATTCTGCCCAATTAGCAAGTTTGGCAAAATGATCAGACTCAGGTGTGCGGCTGAGTTTTGGTTTGCCGCGCTTGCCGCGCTGTTCACCGATTGAAAAAGAATCTGCCACAGCAGCTTCAATGAATTTTGAGGCTTTCTCAGACCGCGTGATGTACAGCCAAATCGAGGGCAAGTTTAGCTCTGGTTTAGCGTGGTCAATCACATCAGGCATGGTGGAAAGCTGCAAATCACGCACCTCAACGGCGATTAATTCTGCTTCAGCCAGCACGCCGCGCTGATTGTGCTGAGATTCGCTAAGCGGCTTGCCGCGCCGCAGCCATTCATCAAAGTTTTCCCAAAGCAGGGCAATGGCGCGCAAAATCGTGCTTTTACCGATGCCGTTCGGTCCGCTCAGCAGCACATTTCGCAGTGGGCTTTCCGTCCAGTTATCGTAAAAGGTCAGGTCATGATCAGGCACGCCCGGAATGCCCTCTAACACCACGCGATGGATGTACATACTTTGCCTTCTAACGCTATTCCAAAAAGGCGATCTTCAAATTTATGCTGCACCTTAGCTTACCTATGCTATACTCCCTCGTCAAGAGACCAGCACGAGGGATACAAACGCATGAAACGCCGCCTTTTGGCGCTTGTGGTGGCAGCCTACACGCTCTTGGCAGCCTTGCCCAGCGCACCACACAGCGCCGCACAGACCACCAAGCCCTTCAGCTTACCCTTTAACACGCCGCCCGGCCCCACCACATGGCTGCTTAGCCAGCAGTTCGGCAACACGATTGGCGCCTTTAACTATGGGCGCTATTGGTATGCCGGCGGGCAAAATTTGCACTTCGGCTTGGATTTTTGGGCAGCCTGCGGCACGCCCGTCCTAGCGATTGCTGATGGCGTCGTGGATCAGGTGGATAACTTCAGCTTTGGCTTAGAGCCACACAACCTGACCATCTTTCACCGCGAACTCGGCTATACGTCCGTCTATGGGCATTTGAACGCCAAACCAAGCCTGATGCGTGGGCAGCCAGTGCGGCGCGGCGATGTGATTGCCACAGTGGGCGACCCTGACCGCACCTGCCAATCGCGCCCGCACCTGCACCTTGAAATCCGCAGCGCGAACTATGGCGTGTCCTACAATCCCATGCTGCTGATTGACGCCGAGTGGGAGACGCTTGCCAGCATTGGCTATCATCATTTCGGCGGCTTTGTGAAAGACCTCTACCGCCCGAACCGCTGGCAGAGCGCCTATGATCAGCCAAACGTAGATTTCAACGAGCGCCCGCTGAACGATTTTCGGCTGAGCTACCCGCCTTTGGCGCGCAATGCACCCTCACCGCTGACCCTGCCGCACTTTAACGCGCCGCCGCTTGGCGAAGGCTACGCCACACTGCGCCGCCTGACCGCCGACGGCTGCTGTGCGCTGCCCTTCTGGGCGCCGGACTCAAGCGCGGTCTACTATTACGATGGCGCGGATGGCGCCCTGGCAACGCGCTACGCCGTCAGCGTGAACGGCGAAGGCGCGCCGCAACCCGTTGGCGAAGCGCCACACCGCCTCTATTCGCCTGATGGTGTGTGGGAAATTGCTCAGATTGACGGGCGCACACGCACCACCAACCGCGTGAACGGCGCGTGGCGCGAAGTCTCCACCGGCGGCGCCTATCCGCAGTTTTCGCCAAACAGCACGCGCATCTTGTGGCATCGCCATCCGGCGGACAACATTCCCGGTGGCATTCCGCCGCTCACGGAAGTGTGGGTTGCCAACGCCGATGGCACAGGGCGCGATCTGCTTGGTACGCAACAAGGCGGCGCTGTTTTCTGGCTAGACGATGCGCGCATCCTGGCGGTTGAGCCTGTCGGACGAACGCAGACCTTCAAGCTGTTCCTCTGGGCGCTGCAAACGCGCCAGAAAACGCTGCTGGCAGAGGTGAAAAATCTGCGCGGCGTGCAGATTGCGCCCGGTGGCGCAGTGTTGCTCTTTTACGCACCCTTCCAAGATGATCCTGCCCGCAGCGGCGTCTATGGCATGGTGACTCAGGCAGGCGCGCAACCGATCCTGCTACCATTCTTCGGCAGTTACCGCTGGCGTGATAGCAAGACGATCCTCTACCTGCTCTATGGCGCGAACGCCAGCCCGATCCTCACCACCAACGGCGGGCAAATGCTCTTGGCAAGCTACGACGTGACGACGGGCGAACAGCGCATCCTCACCGATCCCGCGCAGCCTTTCCGCATTGCCAACGATGATTGGCACGTCTCGCCGGACGGACGGCACGTCGTCTTTTGGAATGCCGACGACTCTGCCCTGTGGCTGATCAGTTTGCCCTAAAAGCAGCACGGCGCGCAGGTTCAGGCTACGCAAGCGGCACAAATTGCGCTAAAATGGGCGCTTTGTGTGCCGCTACCATCACGCCATACACCACACCGAAACGCTGACGACCGTAGCGGCTATTGCTCAGATCATGCCTATTAACCAGTGAGATGCCGCAATGACCACTGCTTCTGCGATCTTATCCGCAGCCCTGCTAATCAGCTTTCTGCCTGCGACCCTCTTGTTGTTTGCCTATGGCTTCAACCTCTATTATCTGATGGGCGTGGCGCTGTTCAACCGTCGGCGTCAGGCGGAACCGCCACTGACCGAATATCCGCATATCACCGTACAACTGCCGCTCTATAATGAACGCTATGTGAGCCGCCGCATCATAGATGCTGCCGCCCAATTCGACTATCCCTCCAACAGGCTGACCATCCAAGTGCTGGATGACTCTACCGATGAGACGCGCCAAATTGTGGCGGAGTGCGTTGCCTATTGGCGTGCGCGTGGTGTAGACGTTCAGCATATTCACCGCACGGATCGGCACGGCTATAAGGCAGGCGCGCTTGCCTATGGCTTGGCGCTGACCGACAGCGAATACATCGCCATTTTCGACGCTGATTTTGTGCCGCCGCCGCATTTCCTCAAAGCGCTGCTGCCCAGCCTGCTGGCTGATCCCAAAGCTGCCTTTGTGCAGGCGCGCTGGGAACACCTCAACAACGCTGATTCATGGCTGACTCGTGTGCAGGCGATCTCGGTAGATAGCCACTTCAGCATTGAGCAAGACGGGCGCTTTCACAGCGGCTTCCCCTTCAATTTCAATGGCACAGCAGGCATTTGGCGGCGCGCTGCCATTGAGGACGCGCAAGGCTGGCAGGCGCGCACGCTGACCGAAGACCTTGACCTGAGCTACCGCGCATGGCTGAACGGCTGGCACGGCATCTACCGCAATCAGGTGAGCGCGCCGGCAGAACTGCCGCCGACCATGACTGCCTACAAACGCCAGCAGGCACGTTGGGCGCAGGGCAGCCTTGAATGTGCGCGCCTGCTCATCCCGAAGGTATGGCGCAGCGCCGCACCGTTGGGCAGCAAACTGCAAGCGACGGTGCATTTGCTCAGCTACATGGTCAGCCCGACCATGGCGATCCTCGTGGTTGCCTATGTGCTGGCAAGCCTGCTGCTGCCGCGTGAGGTCTGGCTGAACTCGCCCATCATGCAATATGCCAACGCCATCGGACCGTTCACCTTTGCGCCGACGCTCTACCTGTTTCTTTCGCAGGTGCTGCTGAAGCGCGGCTGGCGCGCCTTTCCCAATGTGCTGCTTTTGCAGGTGGTGAGCAGCGGCTTGGCAATGACCATCTTACGGGCAGCCATCAAGGCGATCATCGGGCAGCGCGGCGAATTCCTCCGCACGCCAAAGTGGGGCGGCAGCGCGCTTGGCGCGAATCAGTATCATGTGCGGGCGGATATTGGCGCTCTGATTGACTTCATGTGGGGCGTGGTCTGCCTGCTGACTGCTTTCCTTGCCGCACAGCGCGGGCATACTTTCTTCGTGGTCTACGGCATGATGCTGTGCGTGGGCAGTTGGGCAGTTGCTTTTTGGACGGTGTTCCCTGATTTGAAGATCGCAGTGACCAAAGTGCCGATCACTGCGCCAAGCACGAAGTAGCGGGCGTGGTGCGCGCCCGCCGTGCGGTGCATGGAGACGCCCATCCAAACCTGCCCTTGCATCACGGGCGCGAATGGGCAACAATTGGCGGCGTGCTTATCCCTATCCGCCTTGCGTGTTCTGGAGGCAATGTAATCTGAATGGGCAGCCGTATTCTAGTCGTTGAAGATAATCCTGATAACCGCATTCTGATCGCGGATGTGCTGGATTCGATGGATTATGAGGTCATCATCGCCACTGATGGCGAAGAAGGCGTGAAGAAAGCGAGCAGTGATCGCCCTGACCTGATCCTGATGGATATTTCTTTGCCACAGATGGACGGGCTAACTGCCACGCGCCACATCAAAGAGATGCCCGAACTGAAGCACATTCCGATCATCGCGCTGACGGCACACGCCATGGTGGGTGATCGTGAGCGTGCGCTGGAGGCAGGCTGCGATGATTACGTCTCAAAGCCGATAGACCTGAAAGAACTTGCCACCAAACTGACCCACTTCCTAGGGCAAGCCTAGCCTGCCATGAGCCTGCCTGTTCCCTACCCTGAACATGACCTTGAGAAGGCGGGCTACGGCACAGGGCGCGATGAAAACAGCCTGCGTAACCTGCTGTGCCACATGGGCAGGCAGCTCCATGAAGCAGGTTGGCTCAGCGGAGTCTCCGGCAGCCTTAGCGCACGCCTCGATGCGACTCATTTGCTGATCACGCCGCCAAATCTTGCCAAAGGCTTTTTGCAGCCCGAGCAAATCCTAAAGGCAGCCCTTGCCGATGAGTCCGAGACGTCAAGTGCTGAGGAACGTCTGCTGCACACAGCCTGTTACCGCCAGCGGGCAGATTTGCACGGCATTTTGTTTGCCACACCGCCACACGCGCTTGCCCTCACCCTTGCCAATATCAGTATGCGTTCGTGCGTGCTGCCAGAGGCAGTGATCCTGCTCGGCTTGGTGCCAACGGCTGCCTATAGCGCGCCCTACAGCGCCGAACAGCGCGAGGCAGTGCGCTTGCTCATCGCAGAGCATGACGCGCTGCTGATCGCCCACAACGGCGCACTGACCGCTGGCGCAGACCTCTGGCAAGCATTTCTGCGGATGGAAGTGCTGGAACACACAGCCCGCGTGCTGCACCACACCGCGCAGCTTGCGCCGATCCCAACGCTGCCGCCGCACGAAGTGGCACGCCTGCTCACCATTCGGCAGCAGCGCGGCTATTGGCGGCAAGGCGATGCAGCGCGCTTCTGCGAGATGTGCGGGGTGTGCTGAACCAGGCGCGTTTGGTGCGGCCGCCTAACCACAATTCGACCAACCGCGTAACAAGCTGCGCTTTGCCGCTAAGCGGCGCACCTCTGTCCCATCGGCAAGCAAGATTTGCAACTGCGGATTAACCATGCCTTCCGGCACGAACAGCCGCGCCAACTGAACTCCATCAGGCGACCAGGCGAAGGCATTACCCTGACCACGCGGCAGCAAGCGCGGCACGCCCTCACGCACACCGACGTAAACGCGGCGCTCCACTGAAACGACCATCGCGCTGCCGTTCGGCGCGGCAAGGAAGTAGTCAGGCTTCAGGCGCAAGAAGGCGGGCAAACTGAATACACTATGGTGCGCGCCACCCTGCGGATCAGCCACACCCACCTGCCAGCGGTCGGCTTGCCTGCCCACATAGGCAAGCTGACCATCCGCCTGCCAAAGGACGGCATAGATAGCGTTTAGCCCGCTAACCTCATGCACGGCGCTGCCATCGGTATGCACGATTAAAAGGCGCGTGGCAGACTCAACGCCGTTCAGCACAGCGGCGAAGCGATCATCAGGTGACCACCACCAACGGTAGAAGGTGTTGTCCACCATCAAGCGGCGCGCATTCTGACCGTCTAAATCCATCAGATCGAGCGCAACTTCTTTTTGCGAAAGGCGGTAAGGCACCAAGACGCGCTTACGCTCGCCGCCAAGTGTATCGCTGGTGAACTGTCCGCCCGTCCACACACGGCGGCGCACGACCGCATACTGCTGTGTGGCAAGGTCTAGGGCAAGCAGCGTGGCGTAGTTTTCGCCGTAGCGCCGTTCGATGAGGACGGCTCGCGCACCATCCGCCGACCAGCCCACAAAACGGTAGTTGGCGTTCGGCGTGATGAACTGCCTGCCATCTGCATACAGCACGCCATAGAAGCCGCGTGAGATGCTCTCTAGCAAGGTGACATTGCCGTGCGGCGCGTTGTGAAGCTGGCTATCAGGCGGCAAATCAGGCAGATCGGCGGCGGTGAGTTCGGGGAGCTGAACGGCGGTGCTTTCGGCAATGTGGCGCAGGGGCGGCTTGGCGCGCTTATCAGGGGCAAAAATGCCCAGTTGCGTATCTAGCACCCAAGCACGGTTAAGCCAATCTGAAAGGTGCAGGCACACATAGCCTGTTGTGGCACTGGCAGACGCAAGCAATCTCAGGCTGCCCATTAGCAGCGCACAACAGACCGAGCAACCCACCACAAGCCTAATTAAGCGTCGCATGGTGTTCTAGTATAGCACACTTGAAAATCGGCGTGCCGGTGGGCGGGAATCATCCCGCCCTTTCGCATTCAAGAGAATTACTACGCCCTAGCGCTGATCAATCGGCTTCCACTGCAAATCCATCGGACCGACGTAATCCACATCGGGACGGATCAAGCGGTTATCTGCCCACTGCTCAATGACGTGCGCCGTCCAGCCGGGCATACGCGCAATGCCGAACAGCGGCGTGAACTGATCCATCGGAATGCCAAGCGTGTAGAGCGCGATGGCGCTGTAGTAGTCCACATTCGGATAGAGCTTTTTCTCGATAAACTCTGGGTCTTGGCGGGCAATTTCGTCCAGCTTGACGGCGAGATCGAACCACTGCATGTTGTTGGTGGCGCGGGACATTTCCTCAGCCTTGCGGCGCAGCACTGCCGCACGCGGATCAAGTGCCTTGTAGACACGGTGACCCATGCCCATAATGCGCTTTTGCTTGGTCTTAACATAGGTGTTGAACCAATGCTCAACCTTATCGGCGCTGCCAATCTCAAAGAACATCCGCATCGCTTCTTCGTTCGCGCCGCCGTGCGCCGCGCCTTTCAGCGTGCCGATGGCAGTCGTCATGGCGCTGTACATATCGGAGAGCGTGCTCGTCGTCACGCGGGCGCTGAAGGTGCTGGCGTTCATGCCATGCTCAGAGAGCAGCACGAGGTAAGCATCAATGACGGCTGCCTCTTGCGGCTGCGGCTCCACGCCCTTGAGCATCCACAAGAAGTTCTCGGCAAAGGAATAATCAGCGCGGGCGGGAATTGGCTCTTTGCCCTGCCGCGAACGTTCCCAAGCGGCCACGATGACGGGTACCTTTGCCGTCAGTTGCAGCGCCTTGCGGCGGTTTTCCTCAACGCTGTTGTCGTCTGCCTTTGGGTCGTAGAGCGCAAGCATCGAAACGGCAGTCCGCAGCACTGCCATAGGCGTTGCCTCTTTGGGGAAGGCGTAGATCATGCCCATAACAGCGGCGGGCAGGTGCATTTCAGCTTGGAGTGCGTGGCGGAGGTCGGTCAGTTTTTGGCGGTTGGGCAGTTCGCCGTGCCATAAGAGGTAGATCACTTCTTCAAAACTGGCATATTCGGCAAGGTCTTCGATCTTATAGCCGGCGTAGATCAGTTTGCCTTCCGTGCCGTTCACAAGGCTGAGCCGTGTTTGCCCAACCACAATATTCTGCAAGCCTTTCGTGGCGGCGGCAGCTTTATCGGTCATAGAATTAAATCTCCTTTGGTGGTGCGATCAAGCGCGCTCTGCGGCAGCGGCGGTGAAAGAGGGTAAAAGGTGCCGCCGCACAAAAGTGCGCGTGTGTAACCTTAGTGAAAAGTATAGCAAAAGCCACGAATGGCTACCAGTGGTGTTTTAATTAGTTCATTTTGTGAAAAAAATATTCAGGCGGAGAGCTTATCCTTAACCCGTTTTTTTGCGCCAAACGTAAAAAATGCTGCCTAACCTATGAATTTTTCATAAATTTTGCGGCGCACGCCTTCAAGAGATTGTGATCCGTGTTATAGTGTGTGCCATTCGGCACTGTCCTTGGTTTAAGCGCAACGCACTCAACGTTACGAACCATCCTGAAACCTTTATGATAAACGTAACACATTCATGGTAAAGTCACTTTAATTCGTTTGATATGTTTTACGGTTTTCGCGTGCCAATATCAGCAATTGGCTAAGAATGCACTCAGCAGATTAGGAGGCGATAACAATGGCAAAATTCCGAATGCTGCTAATCCTGCTCACAGCATGGCTCTTTCTCCTGTTTAACCTTGCGCGTCCCGATATGTTGTTGGGATCGCCTGATTTTCCATTGGACTTGTCGTCGCTGGTCTTTGTCGTCTCGACTGCTGTTGCCCTCGCCATCCTACTGATGCCCGACCTTGCGCGCATCCGCATCGAGTTCACCTATAGCGCTACGCTGCTGCTCTATATTTTCTTGCGCCTCACCTTTGTCCCCTTCAAGGGCTTGGCAGCCGAAGACCCACGCCGTGCCGCCTACCTGCTGATTGCCGAAGCATTTGCGTTGTTGATCTCACTGCTGTTGGTGCGCGCCGTCTCGTTAGCGGTCACCAATTTTGAAAAGGCGGTGGAAAACATTGTGCTGCGCCCTGCCAAGCTCCGCATTCTGCCCATGACCGAAGGCGAAGAGGCGATCAACAGCGAATTGTTCCGCGCACGGCGCTTTGATCGCCCTGTGGCGTTCATCCTGATTGACTTGACCGTCCTTGAAAGCCTTGCCAGCGGCAAGCGCGTGACCTTAGAAGGCGTTTTCCAGAAGCACTACATTCAGACGCGCATCGCGCAGATTGTGGAAGCCTCGCTCTACCAAACCGACGTGGTGACCTGGCAAGAGGAGAACTTGTTCGTGTGCCTGCCCGAAACCACACACGAAGAGGCGCTGAAAACAGCCCGCGAGCTGGATAAGATGATCGCGCTGCGCCTTGACCTCAAGCTGCCGATGGGCGTGGTCGTCTTCCCGGATAACGGCTTGATCTACAGCGACTTGGTCGAGGCAGCTATCCGCAATACCAGCATCATCACCGCTGAGGAAGAAGAGGCTGTTGCTGCTGTCAAGCGCGCCACAACCATCCTGCCCAAGCTGGATGTGGAAGTTGAAGATCAGCCCATTGCCGAACTTGGCTTTGTGCCAACCAAGCCTGACTCAACGGGCTTGCCAACGCCAACCACTGCCAAGCCCAGCCACAATGGCGATTTCGGCGCGCAGCCCGTCGGCGTTGGCAGCGGTGCGAGTGTGGCTGCCTTGCCCATGCCGCCCAACGCCAACCCAATCCGCAAGCTGATCGATTCCTACCGCAACCTGTATGAAGTGCTGCCCCTGCCCGAAATTGGCAAGCACCGCATCGGCTCCGAGCGCCCTAAAGACCCTGATTTTTGGGTCACGCTGCTGCCCTACCAAAGCGCCAGCGCCCGCACTATCTACCGTGTGATCAAGCGTGCCTTCGATCTGGGCGTGATCTTCCTGCTGGCGCCGGGCTGGCTGCCTGTCTTTCTAATCGTCAGCCTGCTGATCTACTTAGATAGCGGCGCGCCGATCTTCTTCACACAGCAGCGCACCGGGCGCGGCGGCAAGCGCTTTGCCATGTACAAATTCCGCACGATGGTGCCCAATGCCGAAGAACTGCTAAAAGAATTGGCAGCAAAGGGCTTGGCAAAATTAGATGCGAAGGGCAAACTTGCTGAGCCGCTGAAGCTAGAGCGCGATCCACGTGTGACGCGCTTGGGGCGCATTCTGCGGAAGACCAGCCTTGACGAACTGCCGCAAATCCTAAATGTGATCAAGGGCGATATGAGCCTTGTCGGTCCGCGCCCAACCAGTTGGGATTTAGGCAGCTATACCTTGCTGCAAACCGAGCGCCTGAGCGTTCAACCGGGCATTACGGGCTTGTGGCAGGTCTATGGGCGTGGCGATACTGATTTTAGCAGTTGGGTGCAGTGGGATATGCTCTACATTGAGAAAATGAGCCTTACGCTGGACGTGAAAATCCTGATCCGCACTGTAACGCAAGTCTTGAAGCGGCGCGGCGCACGCTAAGCGCACCAACGGAAGACAAGGTCGGCATGATCGCATTCGCAGCACTCATCTTTTGGCTCAGCGCTCTGGCACTGTTCTGGACGTATTTCGGCTATCCGCTGCTGATGGCGCTGCGCGCCAAACTTGCGCCGCGCCCCGTCCAGCAGGATGCCTCGCATTTGCCAAGCCTGACGCTGCTCATTCCCGCCTATAATGAAGCGGACGTGATCCGCGAAAAGCTGGAGAATGCGGTCAGCCTTGATTATCCTGCTGAGCAACTGCAAATTTTGGTGGTGGACGACGGCAGCACGGATGGCACCCCCGATATTGTGCGCGAATTTGAAGAGCGTGGCGTTAGGCTGATCCGCCAGCCAGCGCGCGGCGGCAAAATGGCGGGCGTGAACCGCGGCTTTGAGTCCGCCATGAGCGAGTTGGTCGTGCTGAGCGATGCCTCTCCCATTTATGAAAAAGACTCGCTGCGGCTGTTGGCGCGCAACTTTGCCGATGCCAGCGTGGGTGTGGTGGTTGGTGCGCTGCGCGTGTGGGATGCTGGGAACGCGGTTGCCAAGCCTGCCGGCTTGTACTGGAAATATGAATCGGCGCTGCGGAAGTGGGAAAGCCTGACGGGCAGCACGGTTGCCGTGCATGGCAATATGTTCGCCGTGCGGCGCAGCCTGTACCGCCCGCTGCGAAAGCACACCATCAACGATGAATTCAGCATTGCGATGGAAGTGATGCGGCAAGGCTTCCGCGTCGTCTATGAGCCACAAGCAATCAGCTATGATATTGCCAGCACCAACATGAGCGACGAGTTCAAGCGCCGTGCGCGCATTAACGCCGGGCGCTTTCAGGCGCTTTTTTCGGCGGGCTACCTGAATGCGCCAACGCCCGATCTCACTTTTCGGCTGTTCTCGCACAAGTTGCTGCGCCCGCTTACGCCGATTTTCATGTTGAGCGCGCTGATCGCCAATATTCTGTTGGTGCTGCTGACCGCCCTTAGCTTTGATGGGCGCTTCTGGTATTGGCTGCTGCTGTTCTTCGCGCAAGATGCCTTCTACATGGCTGCCTATGCTGGCTACCTTGCTGAAAAGAACGGACGCAGCAACAAGCTGTTCAGCGTGCCGTATTTCTTCGTCAGTGCCAATCTTGCGGCGTTGGTTGGTCTGTGGCGCTGGCTGCGAAACCGACAAAGCGTCACTTGGCAAAAGCGCGCCAACGCCAATTAGCCGATCATCATAAGGAATGCTATGAGCGCACCTGAGCCGCTTCCCGCGCCAGATTCCCGCACTGAGTCTGGCGTCACGGTGAACAGCGTGACCAAAAAAGCCGTCAAAAGCACGGCGTGGACGTACCTCAGCTACATCCTGAGCAAGGGCGCCAACCTTGCCACCACCATCATCCTCGCACGGCTGCTCACAACGGCGCAGTTCGGCATCGTCGGCTTTGCGCTCACCGCCATGAGTTTCCTAGACGCCGTGCGCGATCTGGGCTTGGAACTAGCGCTCATTCAGCGGCGCGATGACATTGAAGACGCCGCGCACACCGCCTTCTGGATGAACATCGCCAGCAATCTGATCATCTGGCTAGTGGCGTGTATTGCCTCACCTTTTGTGGCAGCCTTTTTCAACGAGCCGCTGATTGTGATCATTTTGCCCGTCCTCAGTTTCAGCTTTGTGATCAGCAGCTTCGGCGGCACGCACGATGCACTCATCAAGCGCGAGATGAAGTTTGGCTTGCGCTTTGTGCCAAGTTTGGGCGAGAGCCTGCTGAAAAGCGTGGTGGCAATCGAGCTGGCGCTGATGGGTTTAGGCGTCTGGGCATTGGTGCTGGGTCAGTTGGTCGGGCGTTTTACCTTTACGGTGTTGGCGTGGCGCGTGTTGGCGTGGCGACCAAAGCTGCGCTTTAAGCTGTCCATTGCGCGTCAACTGTTCAGCTATGGCTATAAGGCAAGCATAGATAGCTTCCTCTCGGCATTGCAGGCAAACATAGATTATGTGTTCATCGGGCGGCTGCTCGGCGATGCCGCGCTGGGTGTGTATACGGTTGCCTACCGAATGCCTGAAATCCTGATCATCAACTTCTCAATTGTGATTGCCCAAGTGCTGTTTCCGGCTTATGCCATGCTGCAAAACGACCGCGATCAACTGCGGAAGGGTGTGATGACTGCCTTACGGTATGTCTCGTTGGTCACCATTCCCGCCGGCGTTGGCTTGGCGCTCATTGCGCCGCTGTTCACCCAAACGCTTTTTGGCGCGGAGTGGGCGGCGGCAGGCTCAGTGATGGCGATCCTCTCGCTGTATGGCGCGGTGCTTGCCGTCTCGTGGAATATTGGAGATGTCTATAAGGCGATTGGGCGTCCCGATATTCTGTGGAAGACAACGCTGGTCGAATTTTTGCTCTTGGCGCCAACGCTCTATCTCCTCGCCCAGGAGAGCGCGTTTGCCGTTGCGGTTGGGCATTTGGGCGTGGCGGTGCTGGTCAGCTTGCTGCGGCTGTCTATCGCCTCCCGCATTTTGGGATTTACGTTTTGGGGTGCGCTGCGGCAGTTCGTGCCTGCGCTAATTGGCAGCGGGCTGATGGGCGGCGTGGTTTGGCTGGCGCTGCAAGCCCTTGGCGATTGGGCGTGGCAGCGGGCGCTCAACGGCTTGATCGGCATGTTCGTGGCGGTCGGCGTGGGTGGTGTGGTCTATTGGGCGGCGCTGTGGTGGCTAGAACGCGAGATGTTCAACCGTATGCTTGGCATGGCGCTTGGTTTCGTGAGGCGCGGCAGGGCGGCATCTGCCAGCGCGGATTGAGTGTGGGATCGTTGACGCGGCAGGGCGAGCGCGCTACAATCTGACCATACAGCCATACAGGAGTCGAAAAGAGATCATGAGCGATAAGCCTGAAGTGACTTCAGCTACCACGCCACAGACCACGGATACACCCGATGTTGCCCTGAACGCACGCCGTCTGCTGGCGTGGGTCTTGGCTGCCATCACTGGCGGCGCGCTGACGGTTGTAACCTTCCTTGCCACGAATATTCCGCTGGACTCAACGCTGCTGATCAGCTTTGTGGAAGTGCCATTTTTGCCGTTGGCAGGCTTGCCGATGGTGTTGTTGTGCTTCATCTGGATAGATTACTTCCTCGGCACGCGCATCCTGCCGGATTAGCATATTCCCTAACCTTAAAGCCCGCCCCATATACAGGGCGGGATTGGAACCACACCGCTGAGGACGCAGCACCAACCGATCCGAGTTGGGTAACAACTCTCCACGAGGGGGTAGGGATCGGCTTTGGAAAACCTGCGCTTGCCAAACGCACCCTGAAGCGCTACACTATGCAGTATGCCTACTTTAGCAAGCCGTCCCAAACAATCCATGCTCACCCAATCCGCCCATCTGTGTATGATGGTGTGTATGTGTGCTATAGGTTGCCCTGCTTCGGGAAGCGCAAGCGTGTAGGCGTTCGCATACGCCTGTAAAGACGCTCACAGCCGACCGAAACGGGGTCGGCTTTTTTGTTATCAGCAGCCTTCAGCAGAGGGAGAAAACGCACACCATCTATGGCAATCACACAGACAGTCAGGCTTAGCCAAGGGCTAGTTGCCCAAATTTTTGAACACCTCGAACGCGCCTATCCCAATGAGGGCGGTGGCTTTTTGCTGGGCAGCCTCCTGCCAGAGGGCGGCGTGAGCATCACACGCATTCGCCCGATTGAAAACGTTGCCGCGCAAGAGGAACAGTATCACCGCTATGCCATGACGCCTGCCGACTGGATGCGCCTTGAAGATGAGGCAGACGCGCTTGGCTTGACGTTGGTTGGCTACTACCATTCGCACCCTGATTCGCCTGCCATCCCGTCCGAGTATGATCGCGTTCACGCCCTGCCCAACTTTCGCTATCTGATCACCTCTGTGCAAGACGCAAAAGCGGTAGAATTGCGTGGCTGGCAGTTGGCAGAAGACCGTGCTGCCTTTGCTGAGCTGCCGCTTACCATTATCGAGGAATCCTAACGTTTTGAGGGAAAACCGACATGACAGACATTCTCGTTAGCACGCAGTGGGCAATCGAACACCTACACGACGCTGACAAGCGCTTTATTGAAGTGGATGTGGACACCACCCAATACGAGACAGGGCATTTGCAAGGCGCCATCGCCTTCAATTGGCAATCGCAACTTCAAGACCCTATCGCACGCGACATCATCAGCAAGGAACAGCTTGAGGCGCTCTTTAGCACGGCAGGCATCACGCCTGAGATGACCCTCGTCCTCTATGGTGATAACAACAATTGGTTCGCTGCCTACGCCTTTTGGTTGTTCAAGTATTACGGTCACGCCGATGTACGCCTGATTAACGGTGGACGCAAGAAGCTGCTGGCAGAAGGGCGCCCACTGACGGTGGTGGTGCCAACCTATGAGCGCACCAACTATCAGGTGAGCGCCGTGAACGAGACCTTCCGCGCTGACCGTGATTACGTGCGGGCGCGCTTGCGCCAGGATGGCTTCGCCCTTGTGGATGTGCGCTCGCCCGCCGAATTTGTGGGCGACATCATCGCGCCGCCCGGTATGACCGAAACTGCCCAGCGCGCCGGACACATTCCCGGCGCCAAAAACGTCCCGTGGTCAACCATTGTGGCAGAGGACGGCACCTTCAAGCCCATTGAAGACATTCGCCGCATCTATGGCGATCTGGGCGTGAGCGAGGATCAGGACGTGGTGACCTATTGCCGCATTGGCGAGCGCTCCTCACACACCTGGTTTGCCCTGAAATATCTGCTTGGTTTCCCGAACGTCCGCAACTATGACGGTTCGTGGACAGAGTGGGGTAATTTGATCGGCGCGCCCATCGTCAAAGGCGCAGAGTAAAACGGATTAAGGAGACGGTATGCCAACCATCAAAATTCCAACGCCATTGCGCGCTTACACAGGCGGCAACGCTGAGATCAGCGTCAGCGGGGAGACAGTCGGCGCGGTGCTGGCGGATTTGCTTGAACAGCACCCTGATCTGCGCCAGCACCTTTACAACGGCGAGGCACTGCGTAACTTTGTGAACATCTTCATCGGTGAAGAAGATATTCGCTACCGCGACGGACTCGATACGCCTGTCGAGCCAACGGATAGCCTGCGGATCATCCCAAGCATTGCAGGCGGCAGCGCCCTAGAGCTGATCGCGCCTGATAGCGTTGAACTTTCGCATGACGAGGTGCGCCGCTACAGCCGCCACCTGATCATGCCCGAAGTCGGCATTCAGGGGCAGCGCAAACTGAAGCAGGCAAGCGTGCTGCTGATCGGCACGGGCGGCTTGGGTAGCCCGTTGGCGCTTTACCTGACCGCTGCCGGCATTGGGCGCTTAGGCTTGGTGGATTACGACGTGGTGGACGAGACGAACCTACAGCGCCAAGTCATCCACTTTGGCAGCGACGTTGGCAAGCCAAAGCTGGAGAGCGCCGCCGCCAAGCTTTCGGACATCAATCCCTACATTGTGATTGAGAAGCACAACACGCCGCTGACCAGTGAGAACGCCTTAGAAATTCTCCGCAACTACGATGTGATCATTGACGGCACGGATAACTTCCCAACGCGCTACTTGGTCAATGATGCCTGTGTGATCTTGGGCAAACCGAACGTTTACGGCAGCATCTTCCGCTTTGAAGGGCAGCTTAGCGTCTTTTACGCGAAAGAAGGTCCGTGCTACCGCTGCTTGTTCCCAGAGCCGCCGCCGCCCGGCCTAGTGCCAAGCTGCGCTGAAGGCGGCGTGCTTGGCATTTTGCCCGGCACCATTGGCACGTTGCAGGCAACCGAGGCGATCAAGCTGATCTTGGGCATTGGGCAGCCGATGATCGGGCGCATGATGCTCTACGATGCACTGAACATGACCTTTGACACCATCCGCCTGCGGAAGAACCCGAACTGCCCCGTCTGCGGCGAGCATCCCACCATCACGGAACTGATTGACTATGAAGAATTTTGCGGTGTGCCAGCCCACGACCGCAGCGAGTATAAAGAGAAGAACGCCCAACACAACGTGCGCGGCATCAATGTGCATGATCTGAAAGCACGCCTAGAGGCGGGCGCGAACGTGGTGATTGTGGACGTGCGCGAACCGCACGAATGGGAGATCAGCGCCATTGAAGGCTCGCTGCGGATTCCCAAAGGGCAAGTGGTGGCGCGTGCCGCCGAAATTCCGCGTGATGTGGAAGTGGTGGTGCAGTGCAAGACGGGCATTCGCAGCCGCGACGCAATTTTGATGCTGCAAGAACTAGGCTTCACCAACTTAGTGAATCTGGTGGGTGGCATCAATGCCTGGGCGCGAGAGATTGACCGCACACAGCCGATCTATTAACTACCCACGTCTGTTCAATAGCGTTCTCAAAGATTTTAGGCAGCGGGCGGGAGCCATCCCGCCCCTATACCAGTGCTGCGCCCTTCAGCACGCCCCATTTGTCCTATTTCGCACCATGCTCACACCTGTGGTAAACTAACCGCATACACATGGCACGGCGCACACAGCCAACGGAGCGCTTATGACGACTCTCTACGTTTATATTGCAGGTCCGGAAGGTTCGGGCAAAACAACCTTTCTGCACTCACTCGGCACACCCGAAAGCCTGATCGTGGATCGGGAAAACGGCATTGAATACCGCCAATTTGTGGTGGATGATACGCTTGATCTGCAAGTGCTAACCTCAATCGAAGCCTCCCGTTTCGACCGCCTGCTAGAGATCGCACAGCGCGATATTCTTGGGTACCTGATCATTGTAGATAGCGCCGACCAGGAATCGTGGAGCATGGCGCGTGTGATGTTGGCGCATTCACGCGGCTATGCGCTTGTGCCAACCCTGATCGTTGCCAATAAGCAAGATTTGCTCGGCGCGGCGACGCCTGAACAAGTCGGCGCGTGGATCGGCATGGAATCAATGGTGTATGTGACGGGCTGCCAAGCCACCAAGCCAAGCAGCGTGCGGGCTGCCTTCCTGCAACTGCTCTTCTCCGTGCGCCATGAGATTGAGCGCCTCGATAGCCTGATCGCTGAAATTGAGCGAACCTTTGGCACTGACGATGCAGACGCCTAATCGGTTGGTGTTCGGTAAAATGGCGCAGTGTGTGCTTTCCCGATCTATTGCGGAGACGATTATGAGCCGCTTTCGCCTGCTGTTGCTGCTGTTATTTGCTGCGGTGAGCGCCTGTGGCGCGCCGCCTGAGCCAACCGCTACGCCGACCGCCACACCGACCCAAACGCCGACCGCCACACCGCTACCGACCAACACGCCCACGCCGGCACCGCTGCCCACCGCGCTGCCAGAGGCAACTGAACGTGCCACAGTGCGCTTTTTCCACGCCGCGCCTGACCTTGCGCCGCTGGACGTATACCTTGAAGGCTCTGCCGCTGCGCTGCGCCTGCCCTATGGCGATTTTTCGCTGCCGCTGCCGCTGAACGAAGGTGAGTATGTGCTGCGCGTCGTGCCTGCCCGCGCTGACGTGAACCAGGCGGACGTTTTGCTGCGCGAGACGATCCGTGTGCGCGCCAACGAGACGATCCTCTATGTGCTGCGCCCTGATGGCGCAACGCTGCGCGCTCTGCGCTACCCACAAGATTTGCGCGCAACGGCCATTGGCGAAGGGCGTGTAGCGGCTGTTAACGCGCTGATTGAGGATGTGGCGCTCAGCGTTTTCCTCGATGCGGACATTCCGATTGGTGCGGCGCAGAGCGGCGGACAAAGCACCGCTGCCCGTGAGGTGATCGCCCGCCGCTACGATGCGCGCTTCCTGCGCGATAACCAGGAGCTGCTTGCAACACCACTGGCGCTTGCCTCCCGCGATTCGGTCATGCTGATCATTTACGGCACCCTCAGCGCGCCGCGCCTTGCCATCCTCACCTTGCCAACCCCGCGTGAGGGCAAGCTGCGCGTGCTAAACGCCGAACGCAGCCTGCCAAAGGCTGATCTCTACCTTGATGAACGCCTTGTGGCGGAAGGTGCCCCTTTTGGCGTTGCGCTGGAGGCACTCACGCTGACTGCCCGCGCCTATCGCATTCGTGTGCTGGCGCACGCCGACCCTGCCGATGCACAGCCGCTCTTTGAAGGCAACATCAGCTTGGCGGGCGATCAGCAAGGCTTGCTGGTCATCTATAGCACGCAGTTAGCCTCCAACAATCGGCAAATCCGCGCTGAAGTTTTCTCTGAAAACCTTGCGCTGCCGCAGGCAGGGCGCGCCTCGCTGAGCGTTTTGAACCTTGCCCGCCAAGAAACGTCTATCCAGGCGCTGAACCCAACCACGCCACTCAGCGCACCGATTCCCTACGCTGCCCTGAGCGCGCCGATCAGCCTGAACGGCGGACAGTATAACCTTGCCTTCAACACCACTGAGGCAGAAGGCGCACGCACCGTTGAAACAGCCACCGTCACTCTGCAAGAAGGCTGGAGCTATCTCTATGTGGTGCTGAGCAGCTTGAACACGCCGCCGTTGATCATCGGCACGGACGTTCGTTCGCTCTTCGCTGCCTTGCCAACGCCCACCATCAGCAGCCCGTTGAGCGTCCGCCTGATCAACGCCGCCGCGGCGCCGATCAGTGTGGACTTGATCATTGGTGATGTGCCGATTTTTAAGGATGTGGCATACCAAAGCAGCACGGCTGCCCTCACCATTGATAGCACCATGCGCCCGATCCGTTTGCAGCGCAGTGGCACTGATCAGGTGTTGGTGGAGCAAACGCTGCAATTCGCGCCGAACGGCAACCTTGCCATCATCTTCTTTGGCGATGAAGGCAACTGGCAGCTTTTGCAATCCTTAGAGCGCACGCGCCCAACGACCAGCAACGCCGTGCTGCGCGTCATCCATGCTGCGCCCGATGCTGAGCCGATCTCGGTCGAGTCGCCCATCAGCGCGCCCAGCAGCGCACTCTTTGGTGATCGCCCAACGCCAACGCCGCGTGCCGCGCAATACTTTGCACGCTTGGAGTATGGCAATATCTCCAGCATTGTGACGCTGCGCGCCAACACGTACACCTTCACGGCACGCAGCGCTACCGATGGCACGCCCTTGGCAGAACTGACCGATGCGGAGATTGTGGTTGGTGTGCGCTACGATCTGCTTTTGATCAGCGGCACATCAGGCAATCCGCGTGATGTGCGCTTGGTGCTGCTCAAGGCGGAATAGGAAAGCGTGCGGGACGGTGATTATGCCGCCCCACGCCGCTTGTTTATGAACAGGGACGCGCCAGGGCGCATCCCTACACGGTTTCTGGTGAAGACAGACCGCTTTTAGCCGAGCGTTACTTCGGCGCGCACCACGCCAGCGCGATCTTGGCGCGCCACCAGCCCTAGCCTGCCGCCGTTCGGTGCATGGATCACCCACTCTGCCTTCAGGCGGTCGGGCGTGCCGGCAAAGCGCCAAACTGCCCACGGCGTGGCGGAAGTGCCAGCATAAGCGCGCCCTTCCAACTGACCAAAGTCGTGGCGCGCTTTGCCGCTGATCAAGGTAGCGCCTTCGGGCAGCGTCACTTCGCAGATGACGCCGCGTGTCACCTTACGCTCTAGCGCCTTCTTGGAGACGTAAGTCGGCAGCCAGCCCGTGTTCTGCACCACAAGGCGTACAAGGTAATGCTGATCGCCTAACGGTGTGACCTGTGTGCTGTGCAGTTCCAAGCGCGGCGAGATCAGCGCGTGCCACGTCAGCCACTCGGCAAAGGGTGCGATCTCGCGCTCAAGGTATTGCGGTGGCGGATTGCGCCAAGCATACTGCATGTTCCAGCCACCTAGCTCTACCTTGCCAAGCTGCGGATGCTCGAAGGTGTACCACTCAATGTAGCCTTTGCCGTCCAGCTTTTCATCGCTCCACTTGAGCATGGTGAGGGCATCCTCTAGTGGATGTTCGCGGTACCAATCAATGAACTTGTATTCGGTGATGCCTGCTTGCCGTTGCGGGCTCCAAATTTCGACCGTCCACGCATACAAGCCGAGATGATCGTATGCCCAGTCGTCAAAGGTGCCGGTGATGACCTCTTTGGGGTGATACTTGAAGTCATGGAAGTTAGAGATGGCGGGATAGCCGGTGAGGGCGGTGCCTTGCTTGCCGATGTGTTCAAATGTCCAAAGGTCTTCCGGCGGCAGGCTATCATCGGCTGCCACACCGGACGGGCGCAGCAGGACGCCGCTCCAGGTGTGGAAGGCAATTGCGCCGGTGATGTTTGGGTGTGCCACGATGAAGGCAACGGCGGCGCGCACTTCCGGCTCGCTGGTTGGATATTCGCCGGCGCCAACTTGTTCGCCTTCTTGCCGCCAGTGGGCGGGATAGTTGCGGTTGAGGTCGAGTCCTTCCTTGTGCCGCATGGCGGTCAGCGTCACGCCGTCATAGTTTTTGAGCAAACCTTCGGGCAGGATGCGATAGTAGGTGCCGCCAATCTCGGTCGGATCGCGGCGGATCATCAGGCGCGGCTCAGTTGGGTGTGCCTTCCATTGCCCGTTCGGGTCAGGAATCCGCATTTGGAGCATTCGCCCGTCGCCGTCAATATCCTGCTCGGTCAAGCCTTCCAAGCCTTCCTCATCATAAGGGTAAGGGCGCGTGCTAGAGCGGATGATCTTCGGCTGATCGGCAAGGGCAAGCTCTGCGCCATCTGGGTTCAGGCGCGGGCAAATGTAGAAGGTGCGCGTATCTAGGGCGCGGGTGATGTCTGCCTCTGAGCCATAGGCGCTGGTTAGCTTGTGGATGAGATACAAGCAGGCGGAAGAAGGCGAGACCTCGCTAGCGTGGATGTTGCCATCTACCCAGAGGGCGGGCTTATCTTCGGCTGCGCCGCTGGCAGTGTTGGTGAGGGTTGCCAGCCAAATCTCGCGCCCTTCGTAACTTTTGCCAAGGCTCTGCACTTGCACCAACTGAGGGAATTCCGCAGCATAGGCGTGCAGCAGGCGTGTGAGGTCGTCATAGCGATAGTAGCGATCAAAAGCAATCTCTGGCATGTTTCTATAGCTTTCTGGGTAAGCTGCTGAAGTGTGGTAAGTATAGCCCGTCGGCAAAAACTGCGCGATAGGCGCGGCTTTGCGTACAATTAAAAGAACTTTAGGCAACAGGAGGTGACATGACCTTTGAAGTGATCTTGATTGTGGTAGCAGCACTCCTGCTGCTGAGCATTCTTGCCAGCAAGGCAGCAGGCTGGCTCGGTGTGCCGTCGCTGTTGCTCTTTCTCTTGGTGGGCATGTTGGCAGGCAGCGAAGGCATTGGCGGCATCGCCTTTGATGATACGGCGCTGGCGCAGGCAATCGGCGTCGTGGCGCTCTCACTGATCTTGTTTGCGGGCGGCTTGGATACAGATTGGAACATTGTTAAACCAGACGCTCGGTGTGGGCATTACGGCTGTGTTGGTGGGCTTGTTTACCCACGCCTTTTTGAATTTCGGTTTATTGGAAGGGTTGCTGCTCGGCGCGATTCTGTCTTCAACCGACGCGGCGGCGGTCTTTGCCGTGCTGCGCGGACGGAGTGTGCATCTGCGCGGCAGGCTGGAGCCATTGCTGGAGCTTGAGGCAGGCAGCAACGATCCGATGGCGGTTTTCCTGACCATTGCTTTTATCAGCTTGGTTGGGCAGCCCGATCAGCCTATCGCAATGCTCTTTGTTTTCTTCGTCCAACAGATGGTCTTGGGCGTCTTAGGCGGTGTCTTGCTTGGGCTGCTTGGGTTATGGCTGCTGAACCGTTTGCGCCTTGAATATGATGGTTTGTACCCCGTGCTGACTTTGGCAGCGGCAATGCTCGCTTATAGTGTCACAACAGTCTTGGATGGCAACGGCTTCTTGGCAGTGTATATTGCGGGGCTGGTGCTTGGCAACCGCGATTTTATCCATAAGAAAAGCCTGACGCGCTTTCACGATGGCTTGGCATGGCTGATGCAAATCATGATGTTTCTTTCGCTTGGGCTGCTTGTTTTTCCCTCGCGGTTGTTGCCGATGATCGTGCCTGGCTTAATTTTGGCACTGTTTCTGATGCTGATCGCACGCCCGTTTAGTGCGTTGGTGGCGCTCTTGTTCTCGCGCTTCACGCTGCGCGAACGGCTGATGGTTGGTTGGGTTGGGTTGCGCGGCGCAGCGCCGATCATCTTGGCGACTTTTCCGCTGCTGGCAGGGCTGCCCAAAGCCGATACGCTCTTTAACCTCGTCTTTTTCGCGGTGCTGGCATCAGTGTTGCTGCAAGGTCCGACGATTATCCCGATTGCGCGCTGGCTGCGTGTGGAAGCGCCACAGCCGCGCCGCCGCCCAGCGCCGGAAATCCCGTTGAAAGATGCAACGGTCGAGATTGTGCTGCCACCCGATTCCGCTGCCAACGGGCGCCAATTGCTGGACGTGGGCTTGCCGCCGGGCGTTTTGGTGGTGTTGATTGCCCGCGATGGGCATACCTTTGTGCCAAGCGGCAGCACCACGCTTGCCGCACGCGATAAGCTGCTGCTGATCAGCGATCCGAAAGACCGACCCATGCTGGCACAAGCCTGCGCGATGCTCTCGCTGCCCAGTGAAGATTCCGAAGAGGCGCCCTATCAGGCATATAATGAAAAGGGTAAGGCACTGACTGAGGAGATCAGAGCATGATCAGCACACCCGAAGGCTTGCGTTGGCTGAGTGGCTACCGTGAACGTAGCGACGGGCTGACGCCGCGCACGCAAATGGCGCGCTACAGCCTGCGCGATCTGGCAAACCGCAACCTGCTGCCGATTAGCGAGGTCAATCGGCTGTTGGTGAAGGCAGATTTGCAGGATTTTGGCTGGCGCATCTACTGGGGTGATGAGGACGCCACACCCGACGAACTGCTGCCAACCATGATTGACAGCGCCGAAGGCTACGCGATTTTTATGCACGGCTGGACGGGCAGCCACGCTATTTGGGAAGATATGCCGTGTGCGCTCATCAACCAGAATCGGCGATTGGTCAGCCTTGCCGTGGATTTGAACGGCTTTGGCAGCACGCCCTTCGCCGACCGCACGCCAGAGTATGAGGAATGCAGCCCGCTTGCCGTCATGCGCGCCGTAGAAGGCTGGTTAAATTTGCTCAATTTGCGGCGTGCCATCGGTGATCCGCGTTTGAAGGCAGTCCATTTGATCGGGCATTCGATGAGTGGTGCGGCGCTCTTTTTTGCCGATGATTCCAAGTGGCGCTTGGGCGAACTAACGCGCACTGCCTTAGCGCCTGCCCTGCTGCTGCGCGATGACCTTGGGCGTGCCTTCTATACCGCGCTTGGCTTTGGGATCGGTTTGGTCGGGCGTATTGGCGCCTTAGAGCCAATTGAGCGCTTGGTTTCGCCGCGTGTGCTGGAGACGCTGACCGATGGCGCCAGCCCTGCCGTGCGCGCCGAACATGATCGCATCTACCGCGCCACCTTGCGGAGCGTGACGGCGCGCACCTTCGCGGCGATGGGCACCATCCGTGATGCGCCGATGCCGCGCCGTTGGGACTTGGTGGAAGTCTTTCTTGGTCACCGCGATCCACTGGTCAGCCTTGTGCCTATGCTGGAACTGCTCTACGAGTTGCAGTTCAACAGCGATCAGGTGCGCGTGATGCTCGGCACGCATTATTTGTTCTCAGTCGGCGAGCCTTGGGCGCGTGTCCATCGGCAAAATCGGCAGATGGTGCTGGACGAAGTGCTGCAACTGCACAGCCGCGCCATTCAGCGGCAGCGCGGCGGCTAAAGCGGCGCATTCAAGGCGCACTTTCAGCGCGTTTTGCGCTTTCTCGGTAAGATAGGTGAGCATGACATTCGCCGTCACGCATACGGAGCGCGCTTATGCCTACCGATCCCAACCAACCGATAGCTGATCACGCCCGCACTACGCTGCGCCTGCTGCCTGCCGATCTACGTGCGGCACGCGCCCTGATTAACGCCCTCACCAACGCTGCCTACTTCACCGAGTTTGAGCGCGACAGTTTGCTGAACGCTGTGCAAAGCGCAGAGGCAGCCTATACCAACGGCGAGTTTGATGCTGCTGAGGATGCCTTTGCCGTTCTTGATGCCTTTTTGCTCAAGCGTGAGCCGCTGCTTGCCGCCAAACTTGCCGAAGTGCGTACCGCTGATGAGCGGCTGCTGACTGCCTTGCGGCTGTGGCTGCTTGCGGAACTCAACACGCTCAGCGCAGCGCTTGCCGCTTTGCAAAAGGCGCTCATTGAGCAGGCAGAGAGCCACATCAGCGCCCTGATGCCCGGCTATATTCGCCACACGCCTACGGCAATCCTTTCGTGCAGCCATTGGCTGCTTAGCTTCTTCTGGATGTTGGCACGCGATCAGGATCGGCTTGCCTCAACCATCGCCCATACTGCCATCATGCCGCTGGGCAGCGATACGCTGGCAGGCACGCGCCTTGCCTTTGATCGGCGTGCGCTTGCCGCTGATCTCGACTTGGGCGAACCTTCACCCAACAGCATAGACGCCGTTACCGATACAGATTTTGCCGCCGAATTCTTGTTCGCCGCCGCGCTGATCGGCGCGCATTTAAGCCGCCTTGCCGACGATCTGCATTTGTATACCGCGCTTGGCTTTTTCAGCACTGATGATAGCTTTGCGCCGCGGATGCAGGCGTTCCGCCTGCACGCAGAGTTGTTCGCCGCGCTTGGCACGTTGGGCAGCGTGGAGCGCGGCGCGCTCAGCCATATGCTGATCACGGCTGCCGATACGCTCCGCGCCTTGATCAGCAGCGCGCAAGAGGCAGTTGAACTGCTGACGGTGGATGTTGATCCCATGCTGGATGCCCTCGATGATCGCTTGTTCCTGCCCGATCTGACTGCCTACCTGATTGAACGCGGCACAGCGCCTAAAGAGGCACATCAGGTTGTGGCGCGCTTAGTCGTCAGCGCGGCGCGCACCAACAAGAGCATTGTCGAGCTTTCCCTAGAGGCGTTCCAAGCCGAATCAAGTGCCTTTGCCGAAGATGTCTTCACGCTCTTTGAGCCAACGCACGCCGCAGCGCAGCGCACAAACAGCGGCGGCACGGCGCCATCCGCCATTCGGGCGCAAATTCAGCAGGCAATGGCATGGTTGGTTGGCGCCGGTTTGGTGTAAGGCTTCACACGGGCGCTTGGGCAATCCGCCAAAGGGTAGCCCCTTCGCTAGTGAAGTGCCGCCGAACGTGGTAGGATCAGCGACGATCCGCGCGCTATTATGCAGGCTTGGGAACACATGACCACACCTGAGACGACATCTATCAGCGACCTGACTGCCGCCCTAAGCGCCGATATTCGCTTATTAGGCGGCTTGCTTGGCGAAATTATCCGTGAGCAGCACGGCGAAGAGGCGCTTGCCCTTGTAGAGCGCATTCGCGCCGAAAGCCGTGCGCGCCGCGCCGCGCCGCACAGCCCACAACACACCGTTGCGCTGCAAACCACCATCAACGCGCTTGATCTGCCCGCCAAGCAAGTGCTGATCAAGGCGTTCAGCAACTATTTTCAGCTCATCAACATCGCCGAAGATCAGCAGCGGCTGCGCGTGCTGCGCCAGCGCGAACGTGATGATCAGGTTGAGGAATCCATCGAGTCCGCCGTGCGCGATCTGCGTGCAGCAAATGTCAGTGCTGCCCAAGTGCGTGCGCTGCTGGCAGAGATTGGCATTCGGCTGGTGCTGACGGCGCACCCTTCTGAGGCAAAACGTAAGGAAGTTCTGATTAAGCAGCGGCACATTGCCCAGTGGCTGGCGCAGCACGACCGTGCCTCGTTGCTGCCGCGTGAACGCCGTGCTGTGTTGGCTGCCATTGGCGAAGAAATTGAAGAACTCTGGCAAACGCGCCCGACACGCGCCGCACGCGCCACCGTTGCCGACGAGGTGGACTTTGGCGTCTATTTTCTCACCTCCAGCCTCGCCGATCTGCTGCCACAAGTCTACGCAGAATTGCAAGACTCGCTGCGGACGCACTATCCAGAAGAAAACTGGGACGAGCTGCCGCCCTTATTGCGCTATGCCTCTTGGATTGGCGGTGACCGCGACGGCAACCCGAACGTTACGGCGGATGTCACCCTGGAGACGCTTGCCACCATGCGCGCTGCCGCCCGCGATCTGTATCTGCGCGAGGTGGACTTTCTGCGCGAACACCTGACACAATCCGCCGACCTGATCAATGTCTCGGACGCGCTGCGTGCGGCACTGCCCAACGCCAATGCACACCCCAAATATCCCGGCGAGCTTTACCGCCAATACCTCGATGTTATCCATGCGCGCCTCAGCGCTGATTACTACGCCACCACTGCCGATCTGCTCAACGATCTGCGCTTGATCGAAAAGAGCCTGCGCGAAAACCGCGGCGTGCATGTGGCAAATGGCGCCGTGCGCCACCTGATTCAGAAAGTGCGCTTGTTTGGGCTGCACCTTGCGCCCTTAGACGTGCGTGAAGATGCGCGCCGCTTCAGCACGGCGCTTGGCGAGCTGTTCCGCGCCTATGGCATTTGTGCCGATTACGATGCCACCTCAGAGGCAGACCGTCAGGCACTGCTGACTGCTGAGATTGCCAACCTGCGCCCGCTTTTTCCTACCGAACCGCGCTTTTCTACCGTCACCGAGCAAGTGATCGCCACTTGGCGCATGATCGCTAAGGCACATCGGCGCTATGGCAAAGAGTGCATAGATACCGTCATCGCCAGTATGACTCAGCACGCCAGCGATGTGCTAGGGATGCTGCTGTTTGCCAGCGAGGTAGGCGTTCAGAACAACCTAGACCTTGTGCCGCTTTTTGAGACGGTGGACGATCTAAAGGCGGCGCCGCGCATCATGGCGGAACTTTTCCAGAATGCCGCCTATAAGAAGCACCTTGCCGCACGCGGAATGCGCCAGCAGATCATGCTTGGCTATTCGGATAGCAACAAAGATGGCGGCTATCTTGCCTCCAACTGGAGTCTCTACACCGCGCAAGAGCGCTTGGCAGCCATCTGCGCCGAACACGGCGTGCAGTTGGAGCTTTTTCATGGGCGTGGCGGCAGCATCGGGCGCGGCGGCGGACCGACCAACAGCGCCATCCTTTCCGCGCCGCCGGGATCGCTGCATGGGCGCATCAAAATTACCGAGCAAGGTGAAGTAATCGCCTACCGCTATAGCAATCCTGCCATTGCGCGGCGGCATCTGCACCAAGTGCTGAACGCCGTGCTGATCGCGTTCATCGCGCCGCGCCGTCCGCCGCCGCGTGAGGCATGGCGCGCTGCGATGGAGACGCTTGCGGCGGAAGGCGAGAAGGCATACCGCGCCTTAGTCTACGAGACGCACGGCTTCCTAGAGTACTGGCAGCAGGCAACGCCCATTGATGAGTTGGCAACCTTGCCGATCAGCTCGCGCCCTGCCAAGCGGCGCGGCGGCGGCTTTGATGGCTTGCGCGCTATTCCGTGGGTCTTTTCGTGGATGCAGTGCCGCGCCATCATTCCCAGTTGGTACGGTGTGGGCTACGCGCTGGAAGTGTTCGCCGAGCAGGGCGATGAGGCGCTGCTGCGTGAGATGTACGACGGCTGGCGCTTCTTCCGTGCGCTGATCGCCAATGTGCAGCTTGACCTTGCCAAGGCAGATATGGGCATTGCGGCGCTGTACGCTGATCTGGTGGAAGATGCCGCTTTACGGCAAGGCATTTTCAGCCGCATTCAGGAAGAACATGCCCGCGCTTGCCGTTTGATCTGCCGCCTTACCGATCAGCCCGAACTTTTGGCAAACGCGCCGGTGCTGCAACGCTCTATCGCACGGCGTAACCCTTATGTTGATCCGCTTAACTTTATTCAAGTTGCACTGCTGCGCGAACTGCGCCGCTTACCTGCCGATGATCCGCAACGCGGCGCGCTTTTGGAGTCCGTGTTGGCAACCATCAACGGCATTGCGGCGGGCATGAAAACAACGGGCTGAGGAAACCAATGCGAAAATGGCTAGAGGAACTGCCAACGGCTGCCCTGATGCTGATCTTGGCATACATGAGCTTTGAAGGGGCGGCGTGGCGCGGCGTGATGAGCATGACCATCGCACCGCGCAGCCTGTGGCTAGTGGTCATTGCGGTGAGTGTATGGCAGCTTTGGCGCGCCGCGCAAGGCAAAGCGTGGGAACGCACCGCTTTAGACTCGGTGATGCCGCTGTGGTTTGGCGCGCTGCTGATTGCCACGCTTGGCAACCTCGATCAGCTGGCGCGGAGTGGCTATGGCTTGTGGTTTGCCGCGCTGTATGCCGCGCTGTGGTATACGCTCCATAACATTGTGAGCTACGCCACAGGGCGCCTACGGGCTGCCGATGCGCTCTTGGTGAGCGCTATTCCGCCTTTGATCACGGCGTTGCGGCAAGTTGGGCAGGTGGATCGGATCGCGGGCAGCCTCGAAAATCCCAATATCCTCTCTGCCTTTCTGGTCTTGGTGCTGCCGCTGGCAGTGGCGCGCTTTTTGGTGCCGCCGCCGCGCTTGGCAAGTGGCATTGGGCGCATCGTGTTCGGCGGCTATGTGCTGGCACTGGGCGTCGCAGTCTATTTCACGGGCAGCCGCGGCGCCTGGCTGGGTGTGTTGGCGGCGGCGGGCATTGGTGCATGGATCGCCTATGGTCAGCGGATTCGGGCAGTGTGGGTGGTGGCAGCCCTCCTGCCGCTGTTAGTGTTGACGGGTGCGCTGCTCGTCACCACGCGCACCAGCGAACCGCGCTTGGAGATATTCAGCCAGGCAGCCGAGTATTTCAGAGCGCAGCCACTGGTCGGCAACGGCTTATTCACCACCAAATATTATCAACCGCTGGCTGATCGTCCCGGCTTTGTGCTGCTGCATATTCACGCGCACAATGCGCCGTTGCACATCGCGGCTGAGCTGGGCATAGTCGGGCTGCTCGCGCTGAGCGCTACAACCTTTGTCACGGCGCGGGTGGCGCTGATCGGCTGGCGCCAGGCACGCGACACAGAGCGGATCATTCGCGCTGGCAGCCTTGCGGCGCTGGTTGGCTTTGGCGCGCACCACATGGTGGATTTCGCCGTGATCACGCCGATTGTCGCACTGACGCTGATCATGGTGCTGATCGTGGCGCTGCTGCCTGAGCAGCCAACGTCGCGCTCAGCACGCTGGCAAGCTGCCCAAACATGGCTGTTGGCGGCGGTCTGGTTGGTGCTGCTGGTCATCGCGCTGAGCAACCTTGCGGCTGTGACGGAGGGGCTGCGCGAGGCGGTTAATCGGGGCAGACCCTGAGTCAGGGTGCTGTGGACAAGCTATATGCCGAGATCGTTGTCAGATGATCTCGGCATATGAAGGGTGCCGTGCAGCCTGCCATATCAAAAGTTGTGGACGCGGGGGGATTCGAACCCCCGACCTCTACAGTGCGATTGTAGCGCTCTCCCAGCTGAGCTACGCGCCCATTGTGCCTATATGGTAGCCGATGCGCCGTATATCGTCAAGGTGCAGTTGGTATGGGTGTGGTAGGATCAGCCAACGCCTATCCCTTTCTCCGCACGCAGGGAAAGGGAAGGGATGGGTTGCGCTAGGGTGATTCGCACAGTTTTGGCAGCCCACCCCTTAGCTTAGAGCCGCGCTAAGGCCGCAACAGCACTTTTAGTACACCGCTGCTGCTGGCATGTTCAAAGGCAGCCAGGCTATCTTCCAACGGATAGACCGCCTCGATCATGGACTCCACATCAATCAGGGCGTTTTCGAGCAGGCGAATCGCCGCACCAAAAGGACCGCAGCGGCTGCCCACAATCTTGATCTCGTCAATGACGACCCGTGAGAGATCGGCATTTGGCACGCCGCTGTAAGTGCTTTTCAGCACGATGGTGCCGCGTGGTCGCACAATGGTCAGGGCGCTGGCAAAACCATCGGCGTTACCGGTGCAATCCACCACCACATGCGCGCTATTGCGCCCAACCCGATCCATCCAGTCGGCACGGCGCGCATCCACATAGGGAATGTGCCATTTCTCCAGCAGGCTGATCGGGCGCGGCTTGCGCGCCACCACCAACAGTTCGCAGCCAAGCTGCCGCAGCACTTGCGCGGCAAGCAGCCCAAGTTTGCCCGCACCGATCAGCACCACGCGCTGCGATGGCGTGATCGGCACAAGGGCAGGAATTTGTAAGGCGGCTGCCAGCGGTTCGGTGAAGACGGCTGCCTCATCGGTGATGGTCTCTGGCACGGCGTACAAGTTCTGAATGGGCAGGCGGAAGCGCTCTGAGAAGACGCCGTCATAGCGATCAATACCCAGCGTCGAGCGATTCCGACATTGGCTGGGCAGGTTGGCAAGGCAGAAATCACAGACGCCGCAGGCGATGTTGATCTCGCCCACCACGCGAGTCCCGGCTGCGAAACTGCCGTAATCCGCCAGCGTTTCGCCCACAAATTCATGCCCCAGCACGCCTTTGAAGCCCATATAGCCGCGTGTCAATTCAAGATCGGTGTGGCAGATGCCCGCCAAGCGCAGCCTGATGAGCGCTTCGTGCGGCTGTGGCTCAGGTTCAGGGAAATCTTGGCGCAGCGTCAGCGCCTCATCAAAGTGTAGTGCGCGCAATCGTTGTATCCTTTCTGCTAACTTGTGTAGCTGTAGAAGCCGCGCCCTGTCTTGCGCCCATAGTGACCAGCTGCCACCATCTTCCGCAGAAGTGGGCAAGGGCGGTATTTATCATCACCGAGTTCGCTGTGCAGCACTTCCAGAATTGCCAAGCAGACATCCAGCCCGACGAAATCTGCCAACGTCAGCGGTCCCATCGGATGGTTCATGCCAAGTTTCATGACGCCGTCAATTGCCTCCGCCGTGCCAACGCCTTCCATCAGGCAAAAGATCGCCTCGTTGATCATCGGCATGAGGATGCGGTTAGCGATGAAGCCGGGCGAGTCATTTGCCTCCAGCGGCGTTTTGCCAAGCGCACGGCACACCGCAAGGGCAGCCGTAACGGTCGCCTCGCTTGTATCATAACCGCGAATCATCTCGACCAGTGGCATAAGCGGCACCGGATTCATAAAGTGGAAGCCAATCACGTGGCTTGGGCGCTTGGTGGCAGCCGCAAGGCTTGTAATTGAAATGGATGAGGTGTTCGAGGCAAGGATCGCGCTTGGTTTTGCCAGTGCGTCCAGATCGGCAAACAGTTTCAGCTTAAGCGGTTTGTTCTCGGTGGCTGCCTCAATGATCAGGTCAGCATCAGCAGCCAATGCCATATCCGTGCCGCTGATCATTTGGGTGAGGGCGTTAGCGCGTGCTGCATCGTCAAGTTTGCCTTTGCTGTGGAGTTTCTCCACGCTTTGGCGGATAGTTTCTTTGGCGCGGGCGAGTGCTTCAGCGCTGATGTCAATCAGGATGGTCTGGAAACCACTGGTGGCGCTCACTTGGGCAATGCCGTTGCCCATTGTGCCGGCGCCAATCACGGCGATGCGCTGAATGTGGGCGGTGGTCATGGGGAAAATCCTTTCCAAAAAGCCTTTGGTGGGTATTATACCTATGCCGTGCAATGCGCTTTTGCGCTAAGATGAGTGTCTTGGGCTTCATTGGAAGCCACTTTGTAGGAAGATGGATACCTTCAATGGACTATGCACAGCGCTTGGCGCTTGCTCTAAACGATATTCAGCAGGCTGACTTCACCGCCCTGCGTGAGGCGTACACGCACACCACGCACTACGATCCCTACCGCAGCGGCGAACAAGATGCCGCGCTGATCGCACTTCTCCGCGCTGAGGACTGGGCAGCGGCGGCGGTGCGCTGTGAACACCTGATCGCTGCTGACTATTTGCACGCGCCGCTGCATCTGATTATGACGCACATTTTCCAACAGTTGGAAGATGAGACACGCGCCACCTGGCACTTGCTTTTTGCACGCGGCTTGATCGGCTCGCTGCTCAGCTCTGGTGATGGGCGCACGACGGGGACTGCCTTCAAAGTTATCACCGTGCGCGAAGAATATGAACTGCTGCGCGCCCTAAGTTTGCAGGGACTGGGGCAAGCGCTCATCACCGAGTCCGACCGCTTCTACGATGTGCTGCGCGTGCGTGACGCCAACGGTGTGGAAGGCGAAATCTTCTTCGATGTGACGCCGATTATCACATATGCACAACGCGATGGATGAGTTCAGCCTAGCAACAGCGCCTTGCCCTGTGCGATAATGATAAGCGGCTGCGCGTGCCTGTTTTGCGCGAAGGCAGCCATGCTCGCAGATGTGTCGAAAGGACTGTTTTTCCTTATGACGGCTTCAACCGCTCAGCGCGCCTACCGTTATATTGATATTGTAACGGCGGCATTCGTGGCTGTGCTGCTCATCAGCAACATCGCCTCGACCAAAATCCTCGTGCTAGGCTCACTCACCTTCGATGGCGGCACACTCTTGTTTCCGCTCGCCTATATCTTTGGCGATATTCTGACCGAAGTCTACGGCTACAAGCGTGCGCGCCGTGTGATCTGGATCGGTTTCTTCTGGATTGCCGCAATGGCGATCACGCTCTCAATCGTGCAGGCATTGCCGCCTGATCCTGACTGGAACACGCTTGAAGGCGTTCAGAACTGGACACGCGACAACAGCTTTGCCGCCATTCTAGGGCAGACGCCGCGCATCGTGATCGCCAGCTTGTTGGCGTATTTTGGTGGCGAATTCATCAATTCGTTTGTGCTGGCAAAGATGAAAGTCTGGACGAAGGGACGTCACTTGTGGGCGCGTACCATCGGCTCAACAATTGTTGGGCAGGCGGTGGATACCGGCGTTTTCGTGGTGATCGCCTTCCTGATCACGCTGCCCGTTGCCATTTTCGCGCCCGAAACAGCCCTGCCGCCGGAGTTGGTCTTGGCAATCTTCGTCTCAAACTATCTGTTCAAGGTTGGCATTGAGGTGCTGTTTACGCCGCTCACCTACCTAATCGTTAATCGGCTGAAGCGCGCCGAAAACGAAGATTACTACGACCGCGAGACGAACTTCAACCCGTTCACCTTTGGCAGCTAGGCGCCGGCGCCCGCCTTGCGTGCGGATGGAATCGGTGCAGGGGACGCGCCTTGCTGCGTCCCACTGCACCCTAAGGATAGCGGTGCTAGAAACGGCAGGCATCCTTCACCACTTCCCCTCAAATTGCGGGGAAACAGAAGGTGGCAAAGCACGTTAGAATAAGTGCCATAGTCCCTGTTCAACAAGGCGCTGCAAGCACAGCGCAGGTCGGAGTCAAAAATGTATCTCACAGTTGGGCTGGCGCAGCTCTATCCCAAAATTGGCGATGTGGCGGCAAACCTGAAAACGCACTTGGCGCAGATTGAGGCAGCAAAGGCGCACGGTGTTCAGCTCTTGATGTTCCCCGAACTTTCGCTGACGGGCTATAACCTGCAAGACCTTGTCTACGAGGTTGCCATGCAGCCCACGGCGGACAATCCGATCTTCCGCCAACTGCTGGAGGCAAGCGGCGATTACGGGATGGACTTGATGGTTGGCTTTGTGGATACAGATCGGCGGGCGCGCTACTTCATCGGCGCTGCCTACCTATCCGATGGCAAGGTGCTGCATGTCCATCACAAGGTTTATTTGCCAACCTACACCATGTTCGATGAAGGGCGTTATTTCGCGTGGGGCGATGCGGTGCGCGCCTTCGATACACGCTTCGGGCGCTTCGGCATGTTGATCTGTGAGGATTTCTGGCACGCCTCGCCGCCTTACCTGCTCTGGATTGACCGCGCCGATCTGTTCTTGTTCCACAGCGCCAGCCCGGGGCGCGGCTTGGATGCCTCTGATCGGCTTGGTTCGGCGCGTTGGGTGCAGTTGGTCAATCAGGCGTATGGCAGCCTGTTCACCAGCTACATCCTGCACTGCAATCGCGTTGGCTATGAGGACGGCTTGAATTTCTGGGGCGGCAGCACAATCATTGATCCTGACGGCGAGATCGTCTGTGCGGCGCCCATGCACGAGCCTGCACTCTGCATCCAGACGATTGACCTGAACCAGACACGCCGCACGCGCACGCGCCTGCCGCTGCTGCGTGACGAACGCACCGCGCTAATGGCGCGTGAGTTAACACGCATTATCGAGGAAGCACCGGATAGGACGCTTGGCGCACGCTAAAAGGAGCAGCAGACGATGGTTAACACGCTTGTTCAACCACAGCAGCGCGTAGACGTGGACACGCTGCTTACGATCAACACTGACCTTGCCACCAAGATTATGGTCGGCTTCATTCAGGATGCCGTGACAAAGGTTGGCTTTTCCCGCGCTGTGATCGGGCTTAGCGGCGGTATAGACTCAGCGCTGGTCGCCTTTCTTGCCGCGCAGGCACTCGGCGCAGAAAACGTGCTTGCCGTCCGATTGCCTTACCAAACTTCCTCAGCAGGCAGCCTGACCGACGCGCAAGCCGTGATCGATCAGCTTGGGTTGCCCGCGCTCACGGTTGAGATCACGCCGATGGTGCAGCCCTTGATCGATCTCTTCCCCGATATGGATGGCGTGCGGAAAGGCAATATCATGGCGCGCCAACGCATGATCGTGCTGTACGATCAATCGGCGGACTGGAAAGGCTTGGTGATCGGCACCAGCAATAAGACCGAAGTGCTGCTTGGCTACTCCACGCTCTTTGGCGATAGCGCCGCTGCCTTGCAGCCGATTGAGGATTTATACAAAACACAGGTGCGGCAGCTTTCGCGGGCGCTCGGCGTGCCGCAGAGCATCCTAGACAAGGCGCCATCCGCCGATCTGTGGACAGGGCAAACCGATGAGGGCGAACTCGGCTATACTTATGCCGAGGTAGATCGCTTGCTCTACCTATTGGTGGATGGGCGCTATACAGTGGAAGAGGCAGCCGCGCAAGGCTTTGATCGCGCCTTTGTAGAGCGAGTCTGGCGGCGGGTGCGGATGAATCACTTTAAGCGCACCATGCCAAATGTCGCAAAGCTCAGTCGGCGCAGCATCGGACACGATTTTCTGTACCTGCGCGACTGGGCAGGCTGACCGCAAGCCGCCGTTAGTGTGCAGGGCGATGGTTGATGATCGGGATAAGTGTGGAAATTGTGCCATATGCACGGCGTTTTCGGCGCGATCTGTTGGCGCTGGTAGACGATCCGAGCGTCTGGCTGCACATCCACCTTGATTGGCACAGTGTGGAAGAATGGATTGCGCATCCGAATGTGCCGATCTACCTTGCCCTGCACCATCGGCGCGTGATCGGCGCTATCGCGGCAACGCCACCGCAGAGTGGTGCGGCATGGCTGCGCCTGATCGCGCTCCGCACCGATGTGCCGCCCAGCGATGTATTCGCGGTGTTGTGGCGTGCCTTGCGCCTACGCCTGATCGGGCTGGGCAGCGCAGAGGTGGCGGCCTTGGCGTTGCATACATGGGTTGGCGATCAGTTGGCGGAGCAGGGCTTCACACAGGTTGAGGAGATCATCACGCTGCGGCGCAGAGGGTATGATGTTCCCGCCACACCCCGTCCCGAACTGCACATTCGCCATGCCGATTGGCGCGAGGCACCATTGGCAGCCGCCATTGATCGGGCAGCCTTCTTACCGATTTGGGCGCTGGATGAGGCATCGGTGCGCCAAGCGGCACGGGCGGCTGCCAGCTTCACGCTTGCCGAACACGCGGGACGCACGCTTGGCTACCAAATTACGACGCTGCACAGCGAGAGCATTCATCTTGCCCGTTTGGCAGTGCTGCCAGAGGCGCAGGGCAGCGGTGTGGGCGGCGCGCTGCTCAGCGAGCTGTTGAGCAGCTTCATTGAGCGCGGCGTGTTGGCAGCCAGCGTGAACACACAGGCGAGCAACCTCCGTTCACGGCGGCTTTACGAGCGCTATGGATTCGTCCATAGCGGGATGGATATTCCCTGCTGGCGGAAGGGGCTGGCGTAACACCTCGCGTTGCTGTGTGTTCATTCTCGCAGAATGTTTCACGTGGGTTAAAATAGCCGAAAGCATTTTTACCCAACACTTTTAAGGACACACTGAATCATGACCGATACGCCTAAAGCGGATAAGTACGCACAGCTTCAGCAGATGCGCGCACGCAGCCAAGCCGGCGGCGGCGCGGATCGCGTTGCCAAGCAGCACAAGGCGGGCAAGCTCACCGCACGCGAACGGCTAGACCTACTGCTTGATCCGGGCAGCTTCCGCGAATTAGATGCCTTCGTGGTGCAGCGCTCACGCGATTTTGGCATGGACAAGCCTGAGAATCAATACCTCAGCGATAGCGTCGTGACGGGCTGGGGAACGATCAACGGACGCTTGGTCTATGTCTACTCGCAAGATTTCACCGTCTTTGGCGGCTCGCTCTCGGAAGTGCATTCCGAGAAGATCGTTAAGGTGATGGAGATGGCGATCAAGAGTGGCGCGCCGATCATCGGCTTGAATGATAGCGGCGGCGCACGTATTCAAGAGGGTGTGGTCAGCTTGGGCGGCTATGCCGATATTTTCTTGCGAAACACACTGGCAAGCGGCGTCATCCCGCAGATCAGCGCGATTTTAGGTCCGTGCGCTGGCGGCGCGGTCTATTCGCCTGCCCTCACCGATTTTATCTTCATGGTGAAGAACACTTCCTACATGTTCGTGACGGGACCGGATGTCGTCAAGTCGGTGACGCATGAGGAGGTCAGCTTTGAGGATTTAGGCGGTGCCTCCGTCCATAGCGCCACCAGCGGCGTCTGCCACATGGCAGCCGAAAGCGAGGCAGATTGCCTCTACCTGATCCGCGAACTGCTCACCTACCTGCCGCAGAACAACATGGAAGACCCACCGCTGAAGCCAGCCAAAGACGATCCGCTGCGGAGCGACCCGCGCTTGAACGAGATTGTGCCAGATAGCCCGAACAAGCCCTACGACATCAAAGAGGTGATTCAGATGATCGTGGATGACGGGCAGTTTTTCGAGATTCACGAATACTACGCGGCAAACATCGTGGTTGGCTTTGCGCGCCTAGGCGGCTACAGCGTTGGCATTGTGGCAAACCAGCCTATGGTGCTGGCTGGTGTGCTGGATATTGACGCCAGCGAGAAAGCAGCGCGCTTCATCCGCTTCTGCGACTGCTTCAACATCCCGATCATCACCTTTGAGGACGTTCCCGGCTTCATGCCCGGCACCAAGCAAGAACATGGCGGCATCATCCGCGCCGGCGCCAAACTGCTCTATGCCTATTGCGAGGCAACCGTGCCAAAGCTGACCGTGATCACGCGCAAGGCATACGGCGGCGCCTACGACGTGATGAGCAGCAAGCACATTCGCGGCGATTTGAACTTGGCGTGGCCCACGGCGGAAATCGCGGTGATGGGACCTGACGGCGCGGTGAACATCATCTTCCGCCGCGAACTCTCCGAAGCCGATGATCCAATCGCCAAGAAGGCAGAGCTGGTCGCCATGTACCGCGAGAAATTTGCCAACCCCTATGTGGCAGCCTCACGCGGCTATATTGATGATGTGATCATGCCCAGCGAAACGCGCCCACGCCTGATCAACGCCCTGAACGCGCTACAAAACAAGCGCGATAGCAATCCGCCCAAGAAGCACGGCAATATCCCGCTTTAAGACAAGCTAAGTCGCCCTAATCAAAGCGCGGAGACCTGAACAGGTCTCCGCGTTGTGTTTTCAGACGCTAGGGCGTTGGCGTCAGCGTGTGCGTCGGTGTTGGCGTGGGTGTGAAGGTCGCAGTATCAAGGCGCGGCGCAAAGGTTGGCGCAACCTGCGTAGGCGTTGCGGTGCGTGTGGCAGTTGGCGGCGGCGGTGTGCGGGTTGCCGTCTCAGTCGGACGCGGTGTATGGGTCGCCGTCCGCGTGAAGGTTGGTGTGTGCGTAGGCGTTGCCGTGGCGGTTGCGGTGAAGGTTGCCGTATGGGTCGCTGTGTGCGTCGCTGTGTTGGTGGCGGTGTTGGTGGCGGTTGGTGTGTGGGTAGGCGTGCGTGTGCTGGTTGGTGTTGGCGTGTTCGTCGGTGTGAGTGTCTTGGTCGGTGTAAGCGTGCCTGCCACAGCCGTGCCAACTGCCTGCTGGAAGGGAAGCGCGGTCAGCGTTGCTGCGACGGCATCGTTGAAGGCGCGTGTTGGCTCCGGCGTGAACGGCAAGCGCCACACCGTGACATCTTCAACAAAGGTTGAGGCGCCATCGCGCTCACTGTTGGTATAAAGCCCTGTTGCAACCTGAATGCAACCCGCTTCCTGATAGTGAGAGACGTTCAGATCAGCGACCCAGAGGCTGTTTAGGTATAAGGTGGCAAGTCCGCCGCGCACAACCAGCAACAGGTCATTGTAGGAATCGCGGGCAATGTTCACACCATTGGGCAAATCGGCGCGTTCGATTATCTCGAAGGTAAAAGGCGCATCGGGCTGCCCACGGAAGTAGCGCAGCAGCTCATATTGCCCGCCATGATTGAAAATCACACGATACTCTTGATTGCGCGTGCGGCGGAACACAATCCCATGCGACCATGCGAAATCATCATAAGGTGTGTAGAGGCGAGCGCTGATGATGAAGTTTGGTGTGCAGACCAGTTCATAAGCGCTGATGAGATTATCAGCAGCATTATGTGGCAGGCGGATGAGCGCTTCCTCAAAGATGAGGCGTGCATCGGCAAACAACGGCGTAAGAGTCGGCGCAAATGCGCTTGCCGTACTCGTCGCATTTAGCTCAGCGCGGCGCGTCTCGGTCGCATCAGGTGTGGCGGTTGCCGTGTGTGTGGCAGTCGCAGTGCGCGTGCGGGTTGGTGTGCGTGTAGGTAAGGCTGTAAACGTTGCCGAAGGCATCCGTGTTGGCAAGGCGGTGAAGGTTGCCGAAGGCGTGCGCGTCAGCGTTAGTGTCGGCGTGAGTGTGCGGGTCGCCGTCGGCGTGAATGTGAAGGTAGCGCTTGGTGTGGCGGTGAAGGTTGCCGTGGGCGTTTGGGCAAACTCTGTAGCAAGGATGATCGCCTCTAGGGTGCGCTCAATGGCGCGTGCCGTCTGAGAGGCACTCAGCGCCGCGCTGAATGTTTGCGTCAGATCGGGTGTGTGAGTCAGGGTTGCGGTGAGTGTGGCTGTGAGCGTAGCGCTTGGCGTCTGTGTCGGCGTGAATGTGAAGGTAGCGCTTGGCGTGGCGGTGAAGGTTGCCGTGGGCGTTTGGGCAAACTCTGTGGCAAGGATGATCGCCTCTAGGGTGCGCTCAAGGGCGCGTGCCGTCTGAGAGGCACTCAGCGCGGCGCTGAATGTTTGCGTCAGATCGGGCGTATGGGTCAGAGTCGCGGTGAGCGTCGCTGTGAGCGTGGCGCTTGGCGTGAGCGTTGGTGTATGGGTTGCTGTGGGTGAAGGCGTGAGTGTATCAGGGCGCCCAGCCGTTGCGGTTTGGTCAAGGGCGCGGCGCGTGCCTTCAAAGATCGAGATAGCAGTCAGCGTCATCGGCAGCGTGTCGGGCGTGTGTGTGGGAACAGTGATTTGTGTAGCGCTGGGCATAGCGGCGGCTGTTTGCGCCACAAGGGTCTGGCTGTTCACGAACGTGCCAGTGAAGGCAGCCGCCAAGGTTTGTGTAGCTTGGACGGCGGCGAAGGTTTGTGTGCCAATGGCTTGCGTTGTTGCCGCGAGATCGGGCGTGATAGTCGGTGTGAGGGTGAGCGTGTGGGATGGCGTGGCAGTTGGTGTTAGGGTCGGTGTTTCGGTGGATGCCTCGGTGGGCGGCGGTGTCGGGGAATTCAAGGCAAAGCGCGTGGCGGCGATGTTGGTGGCGATTGCGTTTTGGGCAACAACGACGGTTTGGGTAGCATTCAGAGCGGCTTCAGCGCGTTGTGTTGCATCGGGCGTAGGGGTAAGGGTTGCGGTGCTAGTCTGGGTTGGGGTCGGTTCAGGGGCAGGCGCGCAGCCTACCATCAATAAAAAAAGGCTGAGCAAGGCAACTCGGCTATGCCAACGCATGGCTTTCCCTTTCAGTGCAGGTGAAGACTAACCGAAAGCTATCTGTATCTTCACAATTGGGCGGATTGTAGCCTTTGGCGGCGGATAAGGCAACCTAACCACGCTGCATTCGTTCAGCCGCCTTTGCCCAATCACCGCCGCACGCACGGATTGCCGCCAGTGCTGCGCCGTAGATCGGCGGCAGTGCAGGCGCACTCAGGCGGATAGGCAGCTTGCCAAGCGCTTTGGTAAAGGTGGCACGCATTCCAAAAATGTGATCCCACACGCCGCCGATCAGGGCTAAGGGCAGCGCCTGTTCACCAAAATCCATCTGCCTGTGCAGCGCACCCACCGCCTGAGCAAGCGCCGCAGCACCCTCAGCAAGGATGCTCTGCGCCACATCATCGGCAGCAGCGGCAGCTTTCCCGACCAAAGGCGCCAGTGCTGCGAAACCACGTGCGCCAAAGTCTGTTGCATAGACCAAGCGCTTGAGCGCACGCACATCCGAGGCGCCGAAATAAGGCAGCAGCGCCGCCGTGAGCGCTGTTGGCGCGCCAACGCCATCGAGGGCATGGAAAACAGCACGCACGGCTGCCATGCCAAGCCAAACAGCGCTGCCCTCATCGCCCACCAGCCAGCCCCAGCCACCCACGCGCACAAGCTGCCGATCTTGCCGCAAGCCCACCAGAATGCTGCCTGTGCCGCTGATCACAATGGCGCCCGCCGCGCCCAAATGCGCGCCCATCAACGCCGCCACGCCGTCATTTTCCACCCACACCTGCTCAGTGGGCAGAATTTCGCGCAGGATGTTGCGCGCCGTGGCTGCCTCCGGTGCGGTGCTGCCCTCAATGCCGGATAAACCCATCCCGACGGCGCGCACGGCTTGCACGGGCAAATTCGCCGCTCCGAAGGCGCCGCGGATCGCCGCGCGCAAGCTCTCCGCCATACGTGCCGCACCCTCCTGCGCCGCCAAGTGCAGCAAGCCGCCGCCGCTGCCCATACCCAAAAGCTGCCCTTCCAGCGTGAACAGAGCGCACTTGGTGGCTGTTTGCCCGCCATCCACGCCGATCACATACATGCCCATCACACCAACGCCGCGTAAAGCTGCGCCAACAAGCCCATCCCAAACTGCGAGATGACGCGGTAATCATCCCGTTGGAGCGCTTCGCCACCCTTGTTCACCTGTGCCACACCCGTCAAGAAGCCGTCAGGCGTCAGGGCGTTGCTGAGCGTTTGAGCAGCCTGTGCAGCAGGCGCACGCATGGCAGGCGAGAGCAAGCGCGCCTTCACGCCAATGGCAAGCGCCGCCGCAATGCCCGCTGAACCACCGTTATCAGGCAGCACGTCCGGCGCATCCAGGAAAGCGTGCCATAAGCCGTCCCGATTCTGCCGACGGATCGCCCACTGCGCGGCACGGGCGAACTCCTCGCGCAGATCGGCGGGCGGATCGGGCAGGATGGCGAGCGTGCGCGCCAACCCAAGCAGATACCAGGCCGCCGCACGCGCCCAGTTCACAAAAGTGCGCCTGCCATCGGTATACAGGCGCAGCGCAAGCGCATCATCTTCAAAGAGCGCCTGGCGGGCGCGCAATTGCTCCAACGCGGCGGCGATCAGGCTTGGCTCACCGCGCAGCACGCCGATCTGCGCCATCGGATAGGCAACCGTATAGCTGCCTTCCGCCGTCAGCATCGCGCCATCCTGCACCGCGCCATTGGTCGCACGGGAGTCGCGCCAGAAGCGCACAGCCATCTCAAGGGCGGGATGAGCAGGCTGCGTGCGCGCTAGGACGGCAAAGGGCAAGGTGCATTCCACGCCGTAAATGCTGCGCTTGGGCTGGCTGAAATCATCTTCATAGTCAAGGGTGCCGTCCGCGTCAAAAAAGTGGGCAAAATGCGCCGCGATGGTCTGTTGAGCGCTCTCGGCATCCAACAGACCGACGGCTGCCATGTCCTGCAAGCCGTTCAGCACGCAGCCTTCCTGCCAACCGAAGAATTGCAGCGAGGCACGCGAGTTCAGGCGCTGGCGAAAGGCTGCCAAGCGGTCTAGGTGCGTGCCGAGGAACAGATGCGGCATCAGGGCAGGCTCACCATCACCGCTTGGATCGTGCAGCAGCCAGAGCGGTGCGCTGCCGCGCCCAAGGCGCAGCCCTAAGCCTTCTTCGGCAATCTCGCGCAGCGTTTGGGCAGAGAGCGGCGCCTCAAAGGGCTGGAAGGCGTGCGCTTGGCGAATATCCATGCGCGCCACAACGCGCCCGCTAGCAAGCGCAATCGCTTCTAGCAGGGCGTCCTCACGCGAATCGAGCGCAACGCTCAGCCGCAAACAGGGGCGCTCTCTTACAGGCACAGACTCCAGCCCGTCCCAATAAAGCAGGGTTGGCGCGCCGCGTGGCAGCACGGCAAAGGCGTGCCAGCCACGTGTGACTCGGTAGCCCTCTGGCACGCTCAGGCGCGGCGCAGAGGCAACCTTCCCGATGTAATAAGTGCTTTCGCTCATTTTAAGCCCGAACGGGTTAGCCCTTCCACAAAGTACCGCTGCATGATGATAAAGACGATCAGCACGGGCAGCATCATCACAAAGGCAGCTGCCAACGCTAGATTATACTCGCTTGAATACTCGCCAAAAAAACCTGCCAACCCTAAGGGCAGCGTCCGCATGTTTTCTTTGGTAACTGCCACAAGGGGCCAAATGTAGCTATCCCAACTGCCCAGAAAGCTAAAAATGGCAACGGCTGCCAGCGCTGGACGGCTCATCGGAAGGATGACGCGCCACAGAATGCCCAGCTCGCTGGCGCCATCCAGCCGCGCCGCCTCGATGTAGTCATCGGGAAGCGTCAGGAAGTGCTGGCGCATTAGGAAAATACTGAAGGCGTTGACCGCTTGTGGGATGATCAAGCCCTGATAGGTATCCAACCAGCCCAGATCGCGCACCACTAAGTAGAGCGGCACAAGGATCACCTGCACCGGCAGCATCAGCGTGCTGAGGATTGCCAAGAAGGCGATGCCGCGCCCCGGATAGTGGAATTTTGCCAAGCTGTAGCCCGCCAAACTTGCCACCACCATGGTGATGAGGATCGTGAGTGCGGCGGCAAAAATGCTGTTCAAGAAATAGGTGCCGAACGGGCGCTGCTGAAAGGGCAGGATGAAATTTTGCCACTGCCATTCGGTTGGGAAGATTTCCAGTGGGATGCGAAAGACCTGCTCTTTGGGCTTGAGCGCCGAAAGGAACGACCACAGCAGCGGAAAAATGATCGCAGCAGCGCAGAGGATCAGCACGCCATAGGTAGCGATTCGCGTGCCGTGCTGCTCCCAAAAGTGGCGGACTGCCGAAGGGTTCTTTACCATGCTGCACCTTCCTTATTGATTGTTGCGGAACAGCCGCAGTTGAATGACTGTGAAGCCGAGCGCGATCACAAACAGGATGACCGACATCGCAGAGGCGCGTCCCATATTAAAGCCGATCCAGCCGGTCTCGTAGATCAGCACGGAGAGGACAGTTGTTGCATCGCCGGGTCCGCCGCCCGTCATAATCCAGATTGCGTCGAAGTGGCGCAGCGCATTGATGATCGAGACGACCACCACGAAGAGCGTGGTCGGGCGCAGCAGCGGAAAGGTGATGTAGGCAAACAACTGCCAGCCATTGCCGCCGTCCAAGCGCGCCGCCTCGTAGTATTCATTGGGAATGTTCTGCAAGCCGGCCAGGAAGATCACCGCGTAGTAGCCCGTGGCGCGCCAAATCGCCATGATGATGACTGCCCACAGCGCGTATTGGCGGTTGTTCAGCCAAGGGATGGTCTCGCCGCCGGTGAATGGCGCTAAGACCACCGAATTTATCGGACCGAACGGATGATAAAGCAGCGTCCAGATGATGGCAAGCACCACCAAGGGCATCACAATCGGCGTGAAGAACACCGTTCGGAAGAAGGTGCGGAAGCGGATATTTTGGTTGAGCAAGATCGCCAAGCCCATCGCCAGCACCCAAATCGGCACGCTGACGCCAAGCGAATAGATCGCCGTCGTTTGCAGCGAACGCCCAAAGGCGGCTGAATTGAACAGGCGCTCATATTGGCGCAAGCCAACATAGCGCTTTTCCGAGAGCAAGTCGTACTCGTGAAAGCTGAGGTGAATAGCATTCGCCATTGGGTAAAAGGCGAAGACCGTGAAATAGATGAGCGCGGGCAAGATGAACAGAATGCCCGTCAGGGCAAGGCGGCGGCGGTAGGTCAGCAGCGGCGCACGCGGCACTGCGGCGGCGGTCGGTGTGGTGGTGCTGTAAGGAAGCATGGTGATACTCCAAAAATGTAACAACAAGGGCGGGTTGTGCGCCCGCCCTTAGCAAACATCACGTTGGATAGCGGCACTGCGCGCCTGACTATCCCACAACAGCTACTGAATGACCGATTCGATCTCTTGGCAGGCTTCATCCAGCACGGTTTGAGCATCTAAGCCGTTCAACACGGCATCTTGCACCGCTTTGTGGATGAAGGTGCTGATCTGCCCACCTTGCGGATGGATCAGGCGCGGACGCCCATACTGCATCTGATCAATAAAGACTTCCAAGCCCTTGAACTCGGCGGCTTCAGGTGCATCCGTCCAGCCAAGGCGTGGCAACACATAGCCCGCCGCTGGCAGCCAGCGTGCGCCCTGCTCAGAGGCAAAGTTGATGAACTTCCATGCCTCAGCCTGCTTCTGGCTCTTCGCGTTGACGACCCACAGCCACGTTGAGAGCATGACCACATTACGGGTGGCGTCGGTCATCTGTGGCAGCGGAATGATGCGGTAGTTTTCGACCACCTCTGGGTTGCTGGCGAAGGTTGGCACTGCCCAAGGACCCAAAATCCACATGCCGACCTTTTCCTGCACGAAGTCTTCCATCGCGTTTTGGGCGGTGGAAAGGTTAATGCCGGGTGCGCCTGCGCCATACTTGGTATACATATCCTGCATGGTCTGGAGCGCCTTCACGCCTTCAGGGCTGTTCAGGGTGCAGGTGTTGCCCTTGTCGTCATCGCTCAGGATCGAGCCGCCGAGCTGGTAGAGCAGCGGCGAGTAGAGCAGCATCGTCCAGCCGGGCGTTAGCAAGTTCCAGGCAAAGCCCTGCCGCTCAAAGCGCCCGTTCTCAACCTTTGCCAGCTTTGCGCCAATCATACCGACTTCTTCCCACGTCTTGGGATAATCGGTGGCAGGGTCTAAGCCCGCCTCGCGGAAAATCTTGTCGTTGATGACCATCGTCCAAGAGTTGTATTCAAAGGGAATGCCGTAGACCTTGCCATCAGCGCCCTTGAAAGGATCAAGGCTGCCGGGGACGTAGGCCTCTAGGAATGCCTCATCGCTCTCAAAGCCGAAGGCGGCGGCATCTACTGGCGCCAAAATGCCGCGACTGGTCAGGATGGCGTGGTTGGCATCGTTAATATCGAAAAGATCGGGCAGTTGGTCGCCCGCGGCAGCGGTCAGCACCTTGTTGAGGTACTCGTTGCTGGGGATGATCTCCATCTGAATTTCGACGTTCGGATTGGCTGCCATGTATTCTTTAATGAGTTCTTCGGTCAGCACATCGGCAGGCGGGTGGCTGTGCTTCCAGAAGGTCAGCACAATTTTTTCTTGGGCGTTGGCGGCGGGCGCAACGGCAGCCGCCAATAGGCACATACACAGCAAAGCTGCGAAGGCAACTCTCCAAAAGCGGGTGGCAGTCATGGCTAAATTCCTCATTGTGAACTAATGGTTTTTTTAAGTGCGCGGCACTTGGCAGAGAGTCTATGCACGATTGTGAAGGTTTGTCAAATTTGTGCCGCCCATAACAAGGCAGGGCGTTCGCTTAGTCTGCTAGGGCTAGACCTACAGCGCTCCACTGAGCGGGTAAAGTTTTTGGGCGCTTTTTTGAAAAAAGTGCGTCTAACGGGCAGCGCAGGCGGCGGGTTGATGGTTTTCCCGCGCTATCTTTAGGGTCACCAATCTATAATAGACCTTGATTCAGGGTGAGGTTGCGCGCCACACTCCGCTTTGCGGTAAAATTTCAGCGAGACACTCCCAAAAAAGAGGCTTTGAAAATGACCTTTTACCATAAACTTGGCGAGATTCCGCACAAACGGCACACTCAATTCCGCAAACCTGATGGATCGCTCTACCGTGAAGAAGTGATGGGCTTGGAAGGCTTCAGCGGCATTCAGAGCATCCTCTACCACCACTTTTTGCCGCCGCGTGTGCTGCACGTGGAAGACCTAGGCATGGCAACGCCCGACTATGCCGACTTCGGCGCCATCCGCCACCGCGCCTTCAGCACTGCCAACCTTCCCAGCGGCGGCGACCCTGTGCAAGCGCGGCGCGTGCTGCTGGGCAACCGCGATGTGACGCTTGGCGTGGCGCGCCCAACCCAAAGCATGAGCTACTTCTACCGCAACGCACAGGCTTATGAGGTCTGGTTTGTGCATGAAGGCAGCGGCACATTACGGACTCAGTTTGGCAGCCTGCCGTTCGGCGTGGGCGATTATTTGGTCATCCCCTTCGGCGTGACGTGGCAAATGCAGCTTTCGGGCGAGGCGCGCTTCTTCGTCATTGAATCGCCCTCGCAGATTGAGCCGCCCAAGCGCTACCGCAACAAATTCGGGCAACTGCTGGAACATGCGCCCTATTGCGAGCGCGACATCCGCACGCCGGAAGTGCTGGAGACTTTTACCGAGCGCGGCGAGTTCGAGGTACGCGTCAAGGTGCGCGATAGGCTCTCGCGCCATGTGCTGGATCACCATCCCTTTGACGTGGTCGGCTGGGATGGCTATCTCTACCCGTGGGCGTTCAGCATCCACGATTTCGAGCCGATCACGGGCAGAATTCATCAGCCGCCGCCAGTTCATCAGACCTTTGAGGGCGGGAATTTTGTGGTGTGTTCATTCGTGCCGCGCCTGTTCGATTACCATCCGCAAGGTATTCCGGCGCCCTATAATCACAGCAACGTCAACAGCGATGAGGTCATCTACTATGCAGAGGGCAACTTCATGTCGCGGCGCGGCATTGAGCGTGCGGACATCACGCTGCATCCGAGCGGCTTGCCGCACGGTCCGCAGCCCGGCGCCACAGAGGCGAGTCTAGGTGCGGTGCAGACGGAAGAACTCGCTGTGATGGTGGATACCTTCCATCCACTAGAGATAACGACAGCTGCCCTAGAGCTGGAGAAGTTGGAATACATGGGATCGTGGTTGGCAGGTAACGGCGCGTAGTTAGCTTTGCTCATCAGGCGCGCCCAGCATCGCCTCAAGCGTTGCATTGCTGGCGCGCCTGTTCCCCTGAATGGTGCGCCGCTTCTTGAACATCTTCGGCAGCCCAACCAGTCCGGCCGCCATGCCGCGCAGTTTGGCGCGTGCCGCCGCGCCGCGCCATGCCCGCAGCGCTTGCCACGCCGTCTGTGCTTGCGCCGCCAGGATGCGCCGCCAGTGCTTGCGCCACAAAAAGGCGGGATAATTCTTGGCAAGCACCCACAGCGCATTGCGCCCATCGTGAAAGCTGGCCGTGGCGCCGCCACCCGTTGCCGAGAGTTTGTGGTAGACCACCGCCTTTGGCGCGTACACACAGCGCCAATCAGCAAGCTGTGCGCGCCATGCCAAATCTACATCTTCCATGCTGAAGAAGAAATCGTCATCCAGCAAGCCGATCTGATCGAGCATGGTGCGCCGATAGGCTGCTGCGCCGCCGCACGCGCTGAAGACGTATTCCTCCTGTGCAAATTGCCCAAGATCGCGCTGCCACACACCGCGATTGCCCGCCCGTCCGTCCAGCGTGTAAAAATCGCCTGCCGTATGGAAGGTATCACGCTGATCAAAGAGCAGCATCTTCGAGGCAACCAGCCCCGCTTCTGGATGCCGACCAAAGCAGGCGATCACTTCGGCTGCCCACTGCGGATCAGCTTCCGTGTCGTTGTTCAGCAGCGCCAGAAAATCGCCTTGTGCTGCCTGCAAGCCTGCATTACAAGCGCCCGTGAAGCCGTAATTTTTGGGCAGTTCGATCAGGCGCACTTCGGGAAATTCGGCGCGGATAAGCGCTGGCGAGCCATCGGTGCTGGCGTTATCGGCAACGATCACTTCAAGGTGTGGGTAGCGCTGAGCGCGCAAGGCGGCAAGGCAAACGGGCAAATGCGCCGCACCGTTCCAGTTGGGAATGATGATTGAGAACAGCGGATCGCTCATGGCTGAACAACGGGCGCACGCGCACAGTCGCCATCACGGTTGATGTATTGCGCGCTGACCCAACCAATCTGACCATCGGCGCGCCGCACCTGATACCACGTACCGCTGCTGTTGCGCCCTAGCACGCCGAGTTGTTCGCCAATTGCCAGCTTGGTGATGATCTCTGTGTTGGTGCCATCGCCGCGCCGCAAATTCAGGTTATTCACGTTGACCTGTGCGGTGCAGGCTTGCGAGGCGCTCTGCGTGGCGCCGCTGCTGCTGACCACTTGCAGGCTGAGCAAGGCAGGCTCGCTGGCAACGGCGCGCCGATAGACAATTACGGAGAGGTTCAGCATGCCGCTTTGGCTGGGCGTGTAAGGCAGCAGTGCCTCAAACTCGCGGATGGGGTCAGGGGCGGGCTGAATGGCGACCACGCGCTCGCCTTCGCGCAGTTCGGCACGGGTAATGCCGATGTTATCTAGGGCGCGCACACGGATGATCACTTGTTCACCGGCGATGGCGGCTGCGCCGTTGGGCGGCGATTCGATCACGACTTGTGGGCGCGTGCCGTCATCAGAGGGCAGGGCAAGCGTGGGCGTGGGTGGTGTGCTTGCTTCAGGCGCACTCGCCAAGTTGCAGGCAAGGGCGGCGGCAGCCAACAGCAAACCAGCACACAGCACCGCAAGTTGCCCACGCAGCATTTAGTTCGTCTCCACAGGGTTGGCGGCAGGCTGAGAGGCGTGCCGCATCCGCTCAAAGAGCGCATTCAGGTTATCACGGTGAAGCTGCTGCGCCGTGCCATTCAGCAGCACACGGCTTTTGCCGCAGCGTTCAATATCCACCCCTTGAAGGTAACTCTGTGGGTTAGGTTTGGCAAGGGCAAGCTCAACATGCTTTTTCAAGGCACGCAGATAGGCAATATCGCTACGGATTTTTTCCTCAATTTCACCACGCAAGATGACCTCACCATGCCCTTGCACAATGTTTTCAAAGTTGTTGTTCTGAAGGCTTTGCAGGGAATTGAGAAAATCGTTATAGTCGCCATCCACAAAGTAGGGCAGCGCCATGAGCGTATCCGCGGCGAACAGCACACGGTCTTCGCGGGCAAGGCAGACGATTGAATCGGGGCTGTGACCGGGTGTATGCCAGAATTGCAGCACCTTATTGCCTACCGTCAGGTTGAAGACATGCTCCGTGATCAGCAGTTGCGGCATCACAATCTGTACATCGGCAAGCTCGCTCAGTGAGGTCTTCGCCTGCTCTAGGCTGGCGCGCCCGCGTGTATCGAGCAGTTCCGCACAGCGCGGATGGGCGATCACGGTTGCCGATGGGAATAGGCAGGTGCCGTAGGTATGATCGGCATGGTAGTGCGTATTGACAACATAGCGGACGGGGCAGCCTAAGCGCCCTTCCACAAACTGCTTGATTTGGCGTGTTTCGTCAGGGTAGAGCAGGGTATCAATCAGGACGGCACCTTCTGAAGTAATTAAGACACTGGCAGTAACTTGGGCGTATCGATCACTGGTGAATACATAGATGTCATCGGCTACTCGCTCACGCTGCATAAGGACTTCCGCGATTTCTAGATCGACTTATCAAGACTGGGAAAAAGCACGCAAAGTATAAATAGGCAGCTAGCGCACGTCAAGCCTTTCGGCAAGAGGCAGGCGCAGCGGCTGCCTATTTCAATATAGCCTTGTTATTTGGCGTGCGCGCTGAAAACGTTTATCATTAGGCGGCATCCCATCTCGCAGGGTTATCTATGGATGCACACGGCAAAGGGTTGGCAGAAAAACCATGAGAAGACGAATGCTTTGGCACATACGGCGCGGTGTGGCTGCCTTGCTCACGCTGATCATTGGTGCGTCCGCATTGGTGGGCTGCACCGCACAAACGCGCATTCTGCACATTGGCGTTATCAATCTATCGCCATTATTGGCGCCCGTATTTGAGGGCTTCAAAGACGGTATGCAGGCGTTCGGCTACCGTGAAGATGTAAACGTCAAATATACCTATCTTGAGGCGGGTACGATTGATAAGCTGGACGATTTGGTCAGCACCTTTCTAACGCCTGAGATTGACCTGATCCTTGCGATCAGCACGCCCGCGGCGCAATCTGCCAAGCGCATCGCTGGCGAGAGCAAGCGCATTGTGTTTGCCAGCGTCCTTGATCCGCTTGGGGCGGGCATCGTGGACTCGATTCGGCAGCCGGGCGGCAACATCACTGGCATTCGGCACGGCATTCACGAGGCAAAGCGCTTTGAGTGGCTGCTGCGCGTTAAAGCGGATATTCAAAAGGTCTACATTCCCTTTAATCCGAATGATCGGGCAGCGGTCATCAACCTGAACATCGCTAAAGAGGTGGCAGCCAGCTATGGCGTGGAAGTGGTGGAGCGTGCCAGCGCCAATAATGATGAACTCACGGCTGCGCTGACGGATGTGCCTGCTGATGTGGACGCGATCCACGTGCTGGCAGATAACTTGATCGCCTCGCGGCTTGTCAGCGGCACACCAAACTTCCTGAGCGTTTCGCTGGAGCGCAAACTGCCCATGTCTGTGCCGATTGTTTCCCAAGTTGCCCAGGGCGGCTTGATTGCCTATGCCTTCGACTTCTTTTCACTGGGCAGGCAGTCGGCGCGTTTAGTGGATCAAGTGCTGCGCGGCGTCAAGCCGGGTGACCTGCCCGTGGAGACAGTGGAGTTTGAACTTGCCATTAATGTTGGAACGGCGCGTGCCATTGGGCTAACCTTGGCGGATGAATTGGTGGAGCAGGCAGATCGTGTTTATTATGGCAACCCGATGGGCAGCAGTGGCGCAAACACGCCGCAGCCAACCATCCGCCCAACCTCCACGCTGCCCCCACCCGCCGCAACGCCCACCGAGCGCACATTCTAAAGGAAAACGAGCATGAGACAGAGCATCCGCAGGCGTTTACCACTCTCTTATATCACGGTGGCAGTCGGTCCGCTGGTCTTGGTCGGGCTGGTTTTGGTGCTGGTCAGCTTTAGCTTTCAGTACAATCAGGCGCTCAGCAAGCAGGGTGAAGTGGCGCGGCGTGTTGCCACGGAGCTAAACGCTTTCATCAGCAAGCTGGAGGCAGAGCTACAAACCGCTGCCAAAGAGCTGCGCGGTCTGAGCGCTGAGCAACAACAGAATTTGTTAGCGCGGCTGCCCTCTTACCCACAAATTTTTGACGAGCTAATCCTGACTGATTCACGCGGTGCGGAAATTTTATACCTCTCGCGCCTGGCGGTGTTTGATCCGAACCGCAACGTCTCGTGGGCAAACGACGACCTTTTCTTCTTCACCCGCACAGACCGCAAAGCCCACTACAGCCCAATCCTGATTGACGAGGAGACAGGGCAGCCTTCCATGCTGATCTCAGCGCCGATCATCAACCCACAAAATGGTGCGGCTGACGCTGTGCTGATCGCTAGGATTCGCTTCAAACCGATCTGGGATTTGGTGGCAGCCATTCAGCTTGACGCGGGCGAGAACGTCTTCATCGCCGATATTTCAGGGCGCATTGTGGCGCACCTGAATCCGTCCATTGTGCTGCAAAACCAAGTCTATACCTTGCCTGCGGCGGGTGGGTTAGGCACGGGGCAATCGGCGCCTAACGTTGTGGTGACGTGGGTCAAGCAAAGCTATGGCAACCAAACGTTCACCATTGTGGCGGAACGCAATGTGCTGAACGCCTTGGAATTTGCCCTGTGGACGGTCATCATTGCGCTGGCGGTGATGGTGCTGGCGGTGGTGCTGGCAGCCGTGACCGGGCGGCGGGCAGCGCAGCGCGTTGTGGTGCCGATTGAGGCATTGGTAGAGGCAGCCAAGGCGCTTAAGGATAAATCGGAGGCGTTTGACGCCGAAAGCCTTGTGCCAGTTGCCAAGCGCGAAGATGAATTTGGGCAGTTGGCGCGCACCTTCCAAGCGATGGGTGAGCAAGTCATCATCCGTGAGCAAACGCTCAAGCAGGAAGTGCAAGAGCTTCGCATCGAGATTGACGAGACCAAGAAAAGCCGCGCTGTGGCTGAAATCACGGATAGCGAGTTCTTCAAGGAATTGCAGAGCAAAGCCTCGCGGATGCGCCAACGCACCAAGACGCTGCCCATAGAAGGCGCGCAAGAGGAAGAAGGTGCAGGCAGCAGCGGCGGAACGCTGCATCCGCAAACGGGCATGGTGGAAGGCTGAGCCTGCCGCCAACAGGTGAATGTTAGACCTATTGGGTTAATCTAGCAAGGAGACATCGTTCAATGAACAGCACACAAGATCGCACCAAACTGCTGGTTATTCATCCCGATGAAGGCGTGCGTGATACCAATCATGGCTTCATGCGCCAGTGGGGCATCACCGGCGAGACGACCGGCGCGCAAGCCATCAGCATGACGCACGGCACGTTGGCGCCCGGCTTGAAAGCGGATCCACACTATCACCCCTTCGAGACGGCAATCTACATCATCAGTGGCAAGGCGCGTGTCTACTATGGACCGAACCTTGAGCATGAGGTGATCTGCGAGACGGGCGACTTTGTCTACATCGGACCCGGCGTGGTGCATACGCCAGAGAACATTGGCGATGTGCCGCTGGACTATGTGGCAGCCCGCAGCGCACCAGCGGATGTTTACCACCTGCCCGGCACGGGACCGATGGCATAGGCGCAAAACCGTTAGGCGCGCACCCTCAGCCGATATGCCGCGAGGGTGCGCTGAAGGTATCAGTCGGCGGAAGGCTCTGGCGCGCCAAGTGCCACGTCAGCGCCTTGCAAGGTGCGCTGGGCGCTTGGCTCACCCGCAATGAAGGCTTCCGTCATGGCGTGTGCGTCATCATCAGGGTGCTGCACCGGCGGCGATTTCATGAAGTAGGCTGAGGGCGCTTCGAGCGTGCCGCGCAAGCCGCGATCCAAGCCGAGCTTGGCGCAGCGCACTGCGTCAATCACCACGCCCGCGCTGTTCGGGCTATCCCAGACCTCTAGTTTTAGCTCCAACGTCAGCGGCACATCGCCAAAGGTGCGCCCTTCAATGCGAATATGCGCCCATTTGCGGTCGGTCAGCCACGGCACATAGTCCGAAGGCCCGACATGCACATTGTCCTCACCCAAGTCATAGGGCAGTTGGCTGGTGACGGCGTTGGTCTTGCTGATCTTCTTGCTCTCCAGCCGTGCGCGCTCCAACATGTTGTAGAAATCCATATTGCCGCCAACGTTTAGCTGGCTGGTGCGTTCCACAATCACGCCGCGCTCACGGAACAGGTTCACCAACTGGCGATGGACAATGGTCGCACCGACCTGCGATTTGATGTCGTCACCGATCAGTGGCAAGCCGCGCTCGGCAAAGCGCTGCTGCCAATCTGGCTCACGGGCGATGAAGACAGGAATGCAGTTGACGAAGGCGCAGCCTGCTTCAAGGGCTGCCTCAGCGTAGAAGCGCGTGGCTGCCTCGCTGCCAACGGGCAGGTAGTTCACCACAACATCGGTCGCCGTCTCGCGCAGAAGGCGTGCTACATCGGCGGGCGTCTCGGGCGATTCTTCAATCTTGCCCCTCAGGTAGATGCCCAAGCCATCGAGCGTATGCCCACGCGCCACCCGCACGCCAAGCGTTGGCACGTCGCTGAATTTAACGGTGTTGTTCTGCCCACTGAAGATTGCCTCGCTGAGGTCTTTCCCAACCTTTTCAGCGTCCACATCGAAAGCGGCGGAAAATTCAATATCGCGGATATGGTAGCCGCCCAACGCGATGTGCATCAAGCCGGGAATCAGGCTGTTGGTATCGGCGTTTTGGTAGTACTGAATGCCCTGTACCAAAGAGGACGCACAATTGCCCACACCCACGATAGCAACACGAACTTTGTTAGACACGGTTTAGAGACTCCTTTGCAGCATCCACGCCCAGGGCGCGAATGTCGTGCGTAACAGGTTGCATAGAGAACACATTTGGGCAGCGTGTTGAGGCGCTGTTTTTCAAGCAGAGCGTAGCGCTGTGCCTAAAAGTGTATAGATGCGCTAAGGTTCGCAGATTTTACCACACTTGGCAAGCCCTTTACGTTATAAGAACATCGAAAAAAGCGCTGCACGGCATCTTAAAGCTATAACATGCGCTGTATCACGGCATTTTTGGCACGCCCGCCAATTTATCCGACCGACTGAGACCTTTTCTGCCCTAGTGTGTATAATTCTCGATGTCGTTCGCTATACTAGCAGCTATCCTGTGGCTTAGAGTAAAAACTTCCTATGGCATTTCAGCCCTACACCACATCTGAGTCTGAACGCGCTGCGCGGCGCCCTTGGCAAGTGCCGCTGCTCGTCGTGATCATTTTCGCCGTTGGCGCCTATTTCCGCTTTGTTGGGCAGAATTGGGATGATTTTACCCACCTGCACCCTGATGAGCGCTTCCTGACCCAAGTGGCGGAAAACATCAACGGGCGGCTTAACCTGACCAACCCTGATCCAGCCGCACGCGCCGAACAATACGCACTTTGCCGTGAGCGCTACCCTGAACGGGACGGCATTGGCGACTTTTTCGACTCACAATGCTCCAACTGGTATCCCAAGAACGTTGGGCATGGGCTGTATGTGTACGGCGAGCTGCCGCTGTTCGTGGTGCGGATCACGGCGGAAGCCATGCAGATGGTGCATTATGAGATCGCTCGGCACACACCCGATACAGCGGATGATGTGATCGCGCTCTCGTGGACGAACTATAACGGCATTCACTTGGTTGGGCGCAGCGTTTCGGCAGTTGCTGATCTCATCTCGCTGCTGTTGGTTTTTGTGCTGGGGCGGATGCTCTACAACCAATGGGTTGGCGTGCTGGCAATGGCGCTCTACGCGGCGGCGGTGCTGCCCATTCAGCTCTCGCACTTTTGGACGGCGGACGCCTTCACCAGCTTGCCCGTGCTGATCGCCTTCATCTTTGCGGTGCGCTTTATGCGGCGTGGGCGCGCCTTAGATGCACTTGGCTTCGGCGTGGGGATGGGCATGGCAATTGCCAGCCGCATCAACGTGCTGCCTTTGTTCGGCGTCTTTGTGGTGGCGGCAATCGTCTATGCCATGCCTGCCCTAGCGCGTGGCATTGCCCGTGCCGAGCGCGGCAACCTGCTGCAAAAGGCAGCCGTTGGCGTCTTTGTGGCGCTGCTCACGATGTTGGTGGTCTTTCGGTTTGCCAATCCGCACGCCTTCACGGGCGGACCCGGCTTGCTAGGCATCTTTAACATCGTTCCCTACCAACCCTTTTTCGCCGATGTTGGGCAGGCGCAGTATCTGACCAGCGGCAAGGCAGATTTTCCGCCGAATCATCAGTGGGCAAGCCGCACGCCTTATGTATTCGCCGCGCAGAACATTATTTTATGGGGCATGGGTGCGCCGCTTGGCTTGGCGGCATGGATCGGCTTGGCGTGGGCGCTGTGGCAGATCGTGCGCGCTAAGGTGGGCTGGACTCGGCACGTGCTAACGGCGGCGTGGATCGTTGCCTATTTTGCCTTTATGGGGCGCTTGTGGGTGATGACCATGCGCTACTACATGCCGCTCTATCCGTTCCTAACGCTGATGGCGGCTTGGGCGCTTTGGGAGCTGTGTTCCCGTGCGTGGCGCGCCCTGCGGGAGAATCCTGAAGGGGTGCGGCGTTTTGCCTACCGCATGAGCCTTGCCCTGCTGATCTTTGTGGTCGGCTTCACTTACTTGTGGGCGGGCGCTTTCACCAACATCTATCGGCGGCAGCTTACCCGTGTGGAGGCGTCGCACTGGGTTTACCGCAATGTGCCATCGGCAGTTTCGGTCAATTTGCAGGCAGACAATGGCGAAACGTACCTGATCAACACCATTATCAGCACGCCGTCCATCAACGCCAGCCTGAGCCGCTACACCGAAGGCGCACGCTTTGCCACGCCCTTGCCGCCGATCAACCAGCCCGCCACCGTAGATCGGCTGATCATCAACCGTTTGTACAGCGCACCGAGCAATACCAGCACCAAGACGTTTTGGGCAGCGCTTGCCCTAGATGCCGCTGGCTTGCAGGTGCTTGCCATCAGCAGCCTGAGCGATACCTTTAACGATGACGAAGGCTTGGGCAGAAGCTACACACTTGTCTTTGATAAGGCGGTCGAACTGGCGCCAAGCACACCCTACTACCTGATAACGTGGAGTGAAGGCGAGTTGGCAGCGGTGCGCCTGAGCGCCGTTGAGAACGACTTTGTGCTTGCCGATAGTGCGCTGAAGGCTGCCGCAAGTTTACAGCTTTCCGCCTTTGATAACAACATTGCCTATGTGGGCGAACAGGCGAGTACGCTCATCAGCAGCTCGGCGGCGATGGCGAACTTCAATGCACCGCTGACCGGCACCATCAGCAGCATCACGCTGGCACATGCGCTCAATCCGCTCAACGATGGGCGCGCCGTCACGCTGCGGGCTGCCATCCGCGATGGCGCGACGGGCGATACGCTTGGCGAGGGCATTCTGCGCGCCGAGCTGGACAGTGTGCCATATTCGCCCTTTGGCAAATCGGTGCGGATTGTGCTGGATACGCCGATTAGCGTGACCGCTGATCAGCCGTTGCAGGTGCAGATTAGCACATTAAACGGCATGTTGGCACGCCTGACCGGCAGCGTGATCGCTACCGAAGGGCCTTGGGATGATCCTGTGCCGCACAAGGTCTGTGCGATGCCGCCTGATCTGCCCTTGCCGCAGCCGCCAGGCTTGTATACGCTGGCAACCTGCCGCGGCGTTGACCCATGGGGAACGTACTATCGCGGCATTGAGTTGTACATGGCGATGGAAGACGATACTCAGAAGCGTGATGTGCTGCAAAAAACGCTGGACGAGGCAGATTACATCACCATCAGCAGCAACCGCTTCTACGATACACTCTCGCGCATTCCAACGCGCTTCCCGATGAGCATCGCCTTCTATGATGCGCTCTTTAAGGGCGAACTCGGCTACGACCTGATCGCAGTCTTTAACAATTCGTTCGAGATTTTCGGCATTCCGATCTCGGATCAGCACCTACCGTTCTATGATAGCCCATCGTGGTTGAACGAATTTGAGGCGGAGGAGGCGTTTCACGTCTACGATCATCCCGCCGTGCTGATCTTTAAGAAAAATCCAGAGCGCTACGCGGCAGAGGGCGTGGCAGCCGTCTTGAACAGCGTGCCGCTGAACAGCAACGCCACCTTCCAGACGGAAGACCCGACCATTGTGAACGTGATTCGGTGGGGCGCTTACGAGGCAAGCCAAGCGCCAACCGCCTTCCTGATGCCTGATGATTTGCGCCAGGCGCAGGAGACGGGCGGCACGTGGTCGGCGTTGTTCAACCGCGAGGCACCTATCAACGCCTCGCCACTGGTCAGCGTGGTTGGCTGGTGGCTGGCGATCATGGTCTTTGGGTGGGTGATCGCGCCGCTGCTTTTCGTGCTGCTGCCGGGCTTGCCAGATCGCGGCTATCCGATGGCAAAGATGGCGGGCATGTTGGTGATCGCGTGGCTGGCGTGGGCAGGCGGCACCCTGCGGCTGCCGTTATGGAGCAGCGGTGGCTTGCTGTTCCTGCTGATTGTGGTTGCGCTGATCAGCGGGCGGGTGGCATGGCTGCGCCGCGCTGAATTCGGCGCGTGGCTGCGCCTGAATTGGCGGCACTTGCTGATCGTGGAGGCGATCACGGCGGCGCTCTTTGTGGCGTTCGTCTTCGTGCGGCTGGGCAACCCTGATCTATGGGCGCAGACGCTTGGCGGCGAAAAGCCGATGAACTTCGCCTACTTCAACGCGGTGCTGCGTTCGAGCGTGTTCCCTGCCTACGATCCGTGGTATGCAGGTGGCTACCTGAACTACTACTACTTTGGCTATGTGTTGGTCGGCGCGCCAACCAAGCTGCTCGGCGTGATGCCAAGCATCGCCTATAACCTGATTGTACCGACGCTCTTTGCGCTGACGGGCATTGGCGCGTTCTCGCTCGCCTTTAATCTGGCAATCGCCAAGTGGCACTTTCCACGTAAGGAAGGCTCGCCGGAGCGCAGCGCACCACTGGCAGAGCGCGTGCGCCATGCCTTGCGGACGCCAAGCGGCGCGCCTTATTTGGCGGGTACGTTGGCGCTGCTGCTGTGCGTGGTGTTGGGCAATCTGGATACGCCGCGTGTCTTCCTGACGGGCGTGCAGCGGGCGGGCGGCTGCACTGCTAGCAACGATCTCTACTTGTGGAAGGTCGATCAGTTCATCGCACAGAACGGCAGGCAGCCAACACCAGAGGAATCAACCGACCTGCTGCGTGCCGCCAACAGTCCAAGTCTGATCGATCAGCTCCTGTTCAACCTCGCTAACGCTGGGCGCACCGTCGAATGCTTTGGGCGCGGCGTTGGGCAGCTTACGCAAGGCGCTATTCTGCCCATCGGCGCGGAACGCTGGTACTGGGGGCCGCGCAGTGTGGTCGGCGAGTTGGAAGGCAACAGCAACGAAATCAACGAATTCCCATACTTCACCTTCGTCTTTGGCGACCTGCACGCGCACATGATCGCCTTGCCGATCACGTTCCTGATGCTCACGTGGCTGATGGGCGAGATGTTCGTCGGCGGACGGCTGCGGCGCGCAACGTGGGTTGTGATCGTGGGGACGGCCTTAGGCGGCTTGAGCATTGGCATCTTGCGCGCCACCAACACTTGGGATTGGATCACCTATCTGATCTTGGGCATGGCAGGCTTGCCGTTTGCTATTCTGCTGCGCCGTGATCGGCTGACGCGGGCAAACCTCACCGCCTGGATTGCACAGGTTGGCTGGCTGTTCCTTGTGCAGATCATTGCGGCGTTGCCCTTCATGGCATTCCATGCCACCTCCTATAGTTCGGTGAAGCCTTTCTTGGGCAACAAAACGCCGCTGTGGGCATTCTTCACCATGCACGGCGTGTTCTTGTTCGCCGCCATCTCTCTGATGGTCTGGCAAACGTCGCGGCTGTTGCGGGCAGTTTACCTGCGCGATCTGGCGGGCAAATTCATCCCGACGGTAGCGGTGATCGGCGGTGTGGGCATTGCACTGCTGGTCGGGCTGTTCATGGCGATCATGCCGCTGCGGATCGCGCTGCTGGATATGCCGATTCCGTTGGCGCTCTTGTTGGTGCCGCTCATCGCGTGGGCGGTGGCGCTCTTTTTCGTGCCGCACCAAACGCGGGAATGGCAGATCGTCTATGTGCTGATTGGCGCGGCGCTTGCCATTGCGCTGGGCGTCGAAATCGTGGTGCTGGATGGCGATATTGGGCGGCAAAACACCTTCTTCAAGTTCTACATGCAGGTCTGGATGATGCTGAGCGTGGCAAGCGGCGTTGGGCTGGCATGGCTGCTCTACGCGGCGTGGCGCTGGCGTCCTGTGGTGCGGAATGTGTGGCTGTTCACGGCGGCGCTGCTGCTGAGCATTGCGGCGCTGTTCCCGATCATGTCTACGCAAGGCAAGAACGCCATGCGGATGGCGCCTGAGGCACCGCGCACTTTGGACGGCAACGCCTACATGGAGTATGCGATCTACTATGAAGGCAGCCAAGCGGTGCCGCTGAAGAACGACTTGCTGATGATCCGTTGGCTGCAAGAGAACGTGCAAGGCACGCCAACCATCGTCGAGGCGCATCAGTATCCTTCTGAGTACAAGTATAACAGCCGCATTGCGATCAATACGGGCTTGCCGACCATCCTCGGCTGGCGCTTCCACCAGCAACAGCAGCGCACGCTCGATCCGCTGCCAAACTTGGTGGTGCAGCGCCAAGCGAACGTGACAGCGCTCTACAACACGCTGGATATTGGCACGGCATGGGAACTGCTGCGCTTCTACGATGTGCGCTACATCATCGTGGGCGCGTTGGAGCGCATCACCTACCGCGAAGATGGCTTGGGCAAGTTCGAGGCGATGGTGGCGCAAGGGCTGCTGGAGGTCGTCTATGAGCATGAGGGCGACAAGATATACCGCGTGCTGAAGGGCGCGCAGTATACGCCACGCTTGGTGGGAATGCGGTAGATGATTTTGAATGGTGTCGTGCGGAACATCCGATACACTGCTCATGTGCGTGCAGGTGAATTAAAACGTTCACCTGCCGCCACTTTTGACGTGAATCAGGCGAGTCCGTTCGGCATCCTTACCTATGATGCAAATGGTGATGAGATGATCGGTTACTCAAAATGGGTTTCACCAAAACGCACGCGCTCCTATCCATTTGCGCGTATTTACAATACATATCACCTGCCCAAAAAGGTTACGATTATCCCAATCATCAAAGATGAAGGCTTGGCGGGTGATCTAGATAGGATCAATTTCATCACATTTTCGTGGATGAATTTGATGAATGTCTACATCATCCTTGCGTGGTATGACGATGCAGTAGTGAGCCGTCGGGCAGGCAAAATAACCAATCAGCGCTTTAATACAACCTACATACACGAACGGCTTACCGAATTGCGGAGTTACCATCAAACAGCGCTACATTGGAATATGATGCACTTCCAACGTGATTTTGTGGATATTTATCAGCGTGCGGTGGCAAGTTATGAGATACTCGCGCAGCGGTTTGAGATTGCCATGCATAGCAAACAAGGTAATCTGCAAACCTTAGAGGCTTTTATGCATAAAAGTATGTTCGATCTAGAACGTTTCAAGCAGATAACCTTACAGGGATCACAAAGTGCAGCTGCACGTGAGATCGTCACACAACACGCGGCAGAATATACACCTGTTGGCAAAAAGATGTCTATCCAGATCGTTAATCAACTCGGCGGTCAGTATTTTCTAACGGTGGATGGGCTTTACCGAGAAGGCGATAACATTGTTTTCCAAGAAGCAAAAAATGCCTCTAAAGGTGTGTTGCCGAGTCTTACCGATATTCAGGATGGGCTGTTCAAACTGATTTTGTTTGCCAACATGGAAGTGCTTACTGTAGATGATGTTGTTATGCCTTTCCGTGTGGAACTGCACCTCAGTGGTAACTTCGCAGGTAAACTTGGCTTACCTGCTTCTGCTGAAGCGATTGCAGCATTTACAACACACAACCGCTTTAACCGCATGCAGACAACCCTGCTTTATCTGTTGAATCAGGAAGCAACGGCGAATACCCAACTAAGCATCTTACTGGCAGGGCGTGTATGACTATGCGAACCGTCAAGAGTCCGCTGCGCTATCCCGGCGGCAAATCGCGTGCCACCGCGCAAATTTTGGCACAAATACCTGTCAATATCGCGGAATACCGTGAGCCGATGATCGGCGGCGGCTCGGTCTTTTTGGCGGTGAAGGCAGCTTTGGGCAACCGTGTAGGGCGTTATTGGATTAACGATCTCAACTATGATTTGTGCTGCTTTTGGCGTGCCGCACGCGATGAAAATGAGGCACTCGTTGAACGCCTTTTCGCCCTGAAGCGCACCCATACCGATGGGCGCGCATTGTGGGCATTTTTGAACGCACCCAATACGCTGCAAAGCGACTTAGACCGTGCGGCGCGTTTTTTTGCCCTGAATCGGATCACATTTTCAGGCGTGGTGGACTCAGGTGGCTATTCGCAACAGTCCTTTGAGCGGCGCTTTACGGACTCGGCGATTGAGCGTGTGCGGAAACTTGCGCCAATGCTGGCAAATGTTCACATCACGCACGCGGACTATTTGCCGATGCTGCAAGAGGACGGCAGCGGTGTGTTCATCTTTCTTGATCCGCCCTATTGGCGCGCCACCGCCTCACGGCTATATGGCGCCGATGGTGTGCTGCACACAACCTTTGACCATGCGCGCTTTGCGAATGCCTTGCGGAACTGCGCGCACCGTTGGCTAATCACCTATGACGATTCGCCGCTTGTGCACCAGCTATTCAGCTTCGCGCACATCACAGCGTGGCAACTCCAATATGGCATGAATAATGTTGGGCAAGCAACTGCCCAAAAGGGCAACGAATTGTTCATCAGAAACTACTAGAAGGCACACGGCATGTTCTTTGACTGGCTTCTTTCTGAAGGATGGGCGCTGATCAGTTGGTGGTTGATCAGCTTGGCAGCAGGTTGGGCAGTGCTGCCACTTTGCCTGCGCTTGTTTCATGGGCTGCCTTCACGCGGCTATGCCTTAGCGCGTGCTTTCGGCATCCTGCTGATCGGCTACCTGTTCTGGCTGCTGAACAACCTCGGCGCACTGCGAAATACCAGCGGCGATACGCTCTTGGTGGCGCTGATCGTCTTGGCGCTGAGCCTGACCACCTATTTCACATGGCGCGAACGCCCTGCCCTGCGCGCCTACCTACGCGAAAACGCACCGCTGATCATCACGGTGGAAGTGCTGTTCGTCGTCCTGTTCGTTGGCTGGGCGATTGTGCGCGCCCTGCACCCTGATCTGACTGCCACCGAAAAGCCGATGGAGATGGCATTCCTAAGCGCGGTACGGCGCAGCGCGCAGTTCCCGCCGCACGATCCGTGGCTCTCAGGCTATGCGATCAGCTACTATCACTTTGGCTATATCCTGATCGGCAGCATTGCCAACCTCAGCGCCGTCAGCAACGGCATGGCGTTTAACTTGGGCATTGCGCTGCTTTTTGCGCTGAGTGGGATCGGTGCCTTTGGCGTCGCCTACGATCTGGTTGCCTCTCGCGGTGTGCTGCTGCGAATGCGCTTAGCAGTAGGCGGCTTGGCAGTCTTGCTCACGATTGTGATGGGCAATCTTGGCACTGCCATTGTGGAGATTCCCTTCCAAACGCGGACGGCATCGCCCGAATACCTTGCCTGGATGAACCTTGAAGAACGTGATTCGTACACGGTTGGCTGCCTGCCAACCGATAGCGCTGATCCAAGCAATTGGTGCTACTGGTGGTGGTTCCGCTACAGCCGTGTGGTGCGCGATCTGGATTTGAGCGGGCGCCCGTTAGTTATTCAGCCCATCACGGAGATGCCGATCTTCAGCTATGTGCTGGCGGATATGCATCCGCATGTGCTTTCAATGCCTTTTGTGATGTTGGTGGTTGCCTTAGCGCTCAACTTGGTGCTGGGCAAGCGGCGGCTGCGGGCGTGGGAACTGTTGCTCTACGGCATATGCGTGGGCGGGATGATCTTCCTGAACTCGTGGGATGCCGTCTTTATTGGGTTCATCATCGGCGCGGAGGCACTGCGGCGCCTGATCGCCAACGGCACCGGCGGCTATCTGCCGCGTGACTGGCTGGGCATCGCAGGCTTTGCAGGCGCAATGATCGGGCTGACCGCTGTGCTATACCTGCCGTTCTTCATCGGCTTCCGTTCGCAGGCGGGCGGCATTTTGCCAAACCTGCTTTGGCAGACGCAATTTCAGCAATTCTTTTTGCAGTTTGCGCCGTTCCTGATCATCTTTGCTGCCTTCCTATGGGCAGAGTGGCGGCGTGCCGACGCGACCTTCAATGCGCGCTTTGCCGTTCAAGTTGTGGTCGGCGTGATGGCGCTGATCCTGATCGCTATCGTCGGGCTGGCAGTTGTGGCATGGCTGCGGGACGATGTGCGCTATGCCGTCTTTCAGGCATTGGATGAAAGCGGCGGTGTGTTGGGAACTATTCCCGCGCTTTTGGCGCGCCGCCTGCACGGCATCCTGACTCATGCCGTGCTGTTCGGCATCATCGGCATGGTGATTGCGCGCCTGTTTGCGCGTGAGCCGCGCCGCGCCGATGGCACGCCTGATGAAACGCGCCAAGTTATCAATTATTCGCCATCAACGGGCTTTGTCCTGTTCCTGATCGGCGCGGGCGCGGTGCTGACCCTTGCGCCGGAGTTCGTCTATCTGCGCGATGGCTTCGGCGTCCGCATCAACACGATCTTCAAACTGTGGTATCAGGCGTGGCTGCTGTGGGGCGTGGCGGCTGCCTATGGGCTGTGGTCAGTCCTTGCCGAATATGAAGGTGCATTGGATAGGCGTGAAAGTGCCGCTCAGCGGCTGCCAACCCCTGTGCGGGCAGCCGCCACTGTGTTGGCGGGCGGTGCGATTGTGCTTGGCTTGGTCTATCCTGCCTATGCGATCACCTCACGCGCACTGGGCGAGAGCGGCAGGCTGCGCGGCAACACGCAAGAGATGACTTTGGACGGCGGCTTGAGCATGGCGCAGGGTATGGATGACTACAATGCCATTCGGTGCCTAGCACAGATCGCCACCGCTGATCGGGATGTGGTGGCAGAGGCGACGCGAGAACGGCTTGCCTACCGCGGCGACTATGGGCGCGTGAGCGCGCTGACGGGCATTCCGACGCTGCTCGGCTGGGATAATCACCAAGGGCAGTGGCGCGGCAGCACCTTTCCACAGGTGAACACGCTCACCTATGTGGTGAACGGCGAAACGCGCATCGAGACACGCGCCCAGGCAATCGCCACGCTCTATAACAGCACGGATCCTGCTGAGGCGCTCGGCGTTATTCAGCGCTACGGCATTACCTATATTTACGTTGGTGCCACAGAGCGCCGCGATTTTCTGGCGGAAGGCTTGGCAAAGTTTGATGCCCTGCCGCCACTTTGTGAGTATGGCAACACGCGAGTCTACAGCGCGGACTCATTCAAAGCGCTGCTGGCGGCGCGTGCGGACTAATCTTATGGAGAATGAATACGCGATGGACGCGCTAAACCTTGAACCAATGCCCGCGACTGCCGAATCGCCACCGCGTGCGGCGGCAACCGAAATCGGCAGCTTTCAGATCAGGCTCTCGCTGGAGGCGATCTGCTATATTGTGCTGGTGTTGTTTGCGGCAGTCATTCGCCTGCCGGAACTCGACGTGATTCCCTTGAAGGCAGCCGAAGCGACCGAAGCACTTGCCGCGCTGCACGCTGTGAGTCCGAACGCGGTTGGCGAGGCGCCGCTTTCGGTGCAGCCGCTTGGCTTCAGCCTCAACACGCTTTTGATGAGCATCGGCGGCACGCAAAACGCTGTGGCACGGGCAGGCACGCTGCTGGCAAGCATGGCGGTGATCTTCATGCCGCTTGCCTTTCGGCGGTGGCTGGGCGCTGCCTATACCGTGATCGGCATGGCGCTCTTGGCAATTTCGCCTGCGCTGTTGGTGGCGGCACGCAGCATGAGCGGCAGCCTTTGGACGCTCTTTATGGCGTTGTTGGCGGCATGGGCTTTCGGCTGCTTTGCCGAGACTCGCCGCGAACGCTACGCGCTGGTGGGTGCCGGCGCCTTGGCGCTCTTGATGTTTGGCAGCGCGCCAACGGGCTTCCTCGTGCTGATCATGTTGGGCGTGGGCGCTGGGTTTGCGCTGTGGACGTGGGACGATCCTGATAAGCAGGTGCAGCGCGCAGCCCGTGAACTGTTCAACGACCTGCCACGCCTTAAGATGGGCATCGCAGCAGCGCTGGCCTTGGTTGCGGGCAGCACCACGCTGCTAACCATTCCCGGCGGCATGGCGCACCTCGGCGCGGCATTGGAGGCAGGCTTGCGCGGAATCTTCGTCGGCACACCCGACGCGCCGTTTGCCTTCCCGATCCTCGCCTCGCTGGTCTACGAGCCGCTGTTTTGGGTGTTCGGCTTGGCAGGCGCCTACTTCGTGCTGGCGGCGAATCCTGAACAAACGCCCTTCGCTGAGCTGTTCATCGGGCGCGCCCTGATCGGTTGGTTGGTTGCGGCGTTTGCCTTTGGGTTGGTCTATGCGGGCAGCACCGCGGAGAACGCCTTGTGGCTGACGCTGCCATTGGCAGGACTTTCTACTTTTGCGGTGGCGCGTGCCTTTTCGCCCGTCCAAGACCGCTATTGGCAAGTGCCGACGTGGGCGCCTTACCTGCACGGCGCGATCCTCGTTGGCACGCTCCTCATTGCTGGCATCAACCTGATCTGGGTCGGACGCGTGACGTTGGGCATGGCACCAGAGTGGTTTCCGCCCTTCCAGCAGCAAGACCTAATGCGTGCGCTAATGGTGCTATTGGCACTGGCGCTTAGCGTGATCACCTTCTTTTTGGTGGGCAGCATTTGGGGCGCACGGGCGGCGTGGCACGGCACGGGCATTGGCTTGGTCTTTTTCTTCGGCATTTATAGCTTTAATGCCGGCTGGCAGGCTGCCGTCACCAAGTTTGACGATCCGCGTGAGCTGTGGCATATCAATCCAAGTTCGCGCAACCTGAATTTGTTGGTCAGCACGCTGGAGACTGCCTCACTACGCGCCACTGGCAAGCCGAATACTGCCGAAATCGTGGTGGAGCGCGCCGCCGTGCAGGACAATCCCGCATTGGCATGGACGCTGCAAAAGTTCCCTAATCACCGCTATGTAGACCTGCTCTCCAGCGCGGTGAGTGCGCCAATCGCGCTTGGCGTGGCAGAATCGCCGCAGTTGGGCGCCAGCTACGTGGGGCAGCGGCTTGCCACCGAGAGCAGTTGGTTCCTCAGCACCCTGCAATATTGGGACTTCATCGGCTGGCTGTATGATCGGCAAGCGCGCTATGTAACGCAGTTTAGCAAGCATGTCATCCTCTGGGTGCGGGCGGATGTCTACGGCGTGGCGGAGAGCGGCGTTTTGCCGCGCTGATCGGGGTGTGCAGCGGGCTAGTTGCCCGCCCGCGCCGAGAGTTGCAGGGCGAACTCGCCTTCGGTGATGCCTGTTTCGGCGTTGAAGCGCGAGACGACCAGCATATAGGTGCCATCACGCGGAATGCGGTAGCCGACGATGCGTGCGTCCTGCCCGCGCCGTCCTTCGGTTTGCGTGGTCAGTGGTGCAAGGTCAGCTGTGAACAGGGCGAGCGTTGGGTCAAGGTTGCCGCGTGTGCGCGTCACTTCGGCGGTGATCACCTCGCCCGCCCGCGCCTGAAAGATGTAGTAGCGGCGGACTGTGGTGCGCGTCACCTGCCCGATCACGCGCTCGCCATAGCTCAGCAAGGCGGCGCGCTCAGGCGTCAGGCTGAGCGCTTCAGGCGGCACGCGGCTGAGCAAAAGGCTGTAGGCGCCGCGTGTGTTGCCGCCTTCGCTGCCAAAGCGCGTTGCCACCAGCAGGTAGTTGCCGCTGCGCGGTACGCGCCACTCAACAATGGCAGCATCCAGCGTGCCGCGTCGGTCGGGTGCTTCATCGTTGATGAGCAGCACGTTGCCCTCTGCGTCGGCAAGGATCAACACCGCGTCCAGATCGCCGCTGATGCGCGCCATGCGGATTGTGATCAGGTCGCCGCGCAGGGCGGCAAACGTATAGAGGTGCTGCGGCTGCGCGTCATTCAGGTCGCGCACGGCGCTCTCATCATAGCGCAGCAGGAATGTTTCTTCCTCAAGGGCGGGATCGCTTGCCACGCCGACCCGTTCAAGGGTCAGGCTGTAGCGCCCTGTGGTGCTGCCTTGCGCTTGCCCAAAGCGCGTCGCCACCAAGAAGTAGGTATCGGTGCGCGGCAAGGTGACGGCGCTCAGCGTGGCGTCCAAGCCATCGCCGCCATCGTCATCACGGGCGACAAGCGCGTTGTCGCTATCCAGAAGGAGCAGGGCAGGGTCAAGTGTGCCATCCAAGCGGCGCATCAGCGCATCTATGATCTCGCCCTGCTGCCCTTGAAAGGCGTATAGGGTGCGAAATGCCTCGTTGGTAATGCGCCCTTCGACGGTCTGCCCGTAGGCAAGCGTATTGGTGCCTTGCGCCGCGCTGAGGTGCGGCAGCGCAAGGCAGGCGATCAGGCACAGCAGAATGCTCCCTAGAATGGTATAGCGTGGTGTGCAGTGTGCCTTACGCATTTCGCCTTTAGAAGAACGTCGAAATTTCTAGATAAACATCGCGGATGTTGCCGATATCACCCTGATAGAAGGCGCCGCGCCCGCGTTCGGCAATTGTCCGCAATGGGCGCAAACCTGAGTCGTTCAGGTCATAGCCGATGGTAAAGATTGAAACATCGGCAGGGCTTTCCGCCGTCATGCCGAAGCGATCCATCAGGCTGGCGGCATCGCGGAAGCGCGTGCTGTTGGTATCTTCACCGTCGGTCATCACCACAAGCGCGTTGATTGCCTCACGGTTGAGTGTACTCTGTTGGCGCTCAATGGCAAAGGCAATTGAATCGAACAGGGCAGTGCCGCCGCTGGGAATCAGGCTCAGGATGTCGCGCTTCATGCGCTCGCGGTTGCTGCCAACCTCCAGATTGTCAAAGACGACGGTCTGCTTGTCGTTGAAGGCAATCAAGGTCAGGCGGTCTTTATCGCCGAGTTGATCCACAAAGGCAGCCGCGCCGCTGCGCGCATTTTCCATGCGGTTGCGCTCGCGCATACTGCCCGAAACGTCAAAGACCATCGTCAGGTTGACGGGGCGCTTTTGCTGTCCCCATAGCTCCCGAATGGCGCGGATGGTGGCAGCGCTTGGCACAGCCAGCGTGTTCTGTGGCTGGAGCGGATCAACGCCATTTTCGGGCGTGAAGGGCGCTGTGAGCGCGATGGCGGGATCCGCAGGGCGGAAGCCGAACTCTAAGGCGCGGCGCTGCTGCGGTTCTGCCAGCAAGAACCTGCGGTAGATTTCGGCAGCTTCGCGCAATTCGGGCGTCATGTAGGGCATATCGGGAATACAGGCGGGATGATCGGTCTGGAAGGTGCCTTCCTTCGGATAGATCGCCACGACGGGGAACTCAAGGCGATTGCGTTTCTGTGGATCGTTATTGTTCTCGATCACCACGTTCTCGTAGACGACGGCGGCGCTCAGGTAGGCAGTGCCGCGCTGACCCATCGCGTTCCCGAAAAAGCCTGTGCTGCGCCCATAGTGCGCGATTGAACTCTCAATCTCGCGCATGAACTGCACGGTCTCGGGCTTGGCGATGTCTTCCGGAGTCAAGCCGCGCTGTTTGCCCGTCGCAGCATAGGCAATTGCCACGATGGATTGCAAGCCGCTGTTCGAGAAATCTGGGTGCGTATGCCCAAAGCGGAAGCGTCCCCACTGCGGCTTCCCATAGTCTGCCCAGCCGTTGGGGCTGGTCGCTAGGGCGATCAGGTCTGACCAACCGATCTGATTCTGCGGATAGCCGAGCGCCTCTGCCATCGGTCGCCACATCATGATGACGGTTGGGCTGATGACCAGATCGCGGCATTCGTTGTCATTCACGAGGGCTGCGCCGTTTTGTTGTAGGTTGGCATCGTTGATGACGGGCAACGTCAGGCGGCTGGCAGGACTCCACAAGGCGGGTTGCGTGCGCCCTTCCACAATATCCATGCCGCCTTCCACCGAACCAACTGGCACAGGCTCAGCCACGATCAGCTTGCCGCCGCTGGTGCGTGTGTTGCTGCTGTTGAAGGTTTGCGTCACCGCCTTTACCCAGGCGTCTTTTTCGCTGCCATAGGTGAACAGGACGCGCAGGGCGTCCGGCGGCGGCTGCGGCGGCTGGTCAGCGCTGCCGCTGCCACCACACGCCGAGATGATCAATGCTACAAGGGTGAGTAACAAGGCTGCACGGCGCAGCCCGAAAGCATTCTTTTGCATCGGAACGACCTTTCCAGACCTAGTTTACGGCACGATTCCAAATGGTGAGCAGTTGCTTTAGCGTGTTGCCATCAGGCTGAACGAGCGTTTGCCCGATGTTGTTGCTGATGCCTGCCTCGCGCAGGCGCGCCTCATTAAACGGCGAATCCGAGACGAAGATCGGCACATCGGTAACGGCGGGACGGTAGCCATAGACTCGCGCCAGCTCTTGAATCTCGCGGCTGAGCAGAAAGTCTTGAAACAAGAGTGCCGCCTCGCGCTGCTGCGCCGTGAGCGATGGATGATCGATCAGGCACAGCGGATGCTCCGAGTAGAGGTTGTATTGAGGATAAAAGACGCGCAAGGGCTGCCCATGCCGATCAATGGCGATTTGGTAGTTCTCAATCGCCAGTGCCTCGTGCAAGATGACCATATCATAGGTGGCAGGTCCTTGGCGCATCATATTATCCATCAGAATGCCTGAGCTGTTCAGTGGCTCAATCGAGATGGCGCGTGCGATGCGCCGTGCGTATTCAGCAAAGCGCGGATCGGTCAATTCGGCGATGGTGGCTTCTGCGGTGCGATCCAAGTAGGCGTGCGTAAGCGCCATCAAGAACATAAAGCCGCCATTGGACTCGTTCGGATTGGTATAGCCAATCTTGAGCAAGCCCCAGTTCGGATCGCCGCCAATTTCGCTCCAGCGCCCATTCTTTGGCGCACTGAGCGCATCTTCGAGGTTATCGAAAGTAACGCCGCCGCGATCTTTGTAGAATGACTCAAAGGCGTTGGCGCGGTCTTCCCACATGATGAACGCTAGCGGCGAAAGCACAAGGTCTTTGCATTGCGTGGCAAAGTCACGCCCCTGATCAGCATTCAGCATGACAACCTGAATGCGCCCACCGGGGCTCCACAAGGCGGGAATAGGCTTGCCGCGATCATAGGTGGTGCTAGAGTCTGTCACCGCACTGAGTGCGCGGTAGGACTCCATCGAGCCTTGCCCAACCAACTGCACGTCAATGTTAGGGTGTTGCGCCTCAAAGCGGGTGGCTGCATCTTCTAACCAACGGCGCTTTTCAGTGCCATAGTTCACAATGAGGGTTGTTGTGTTTGCCAAGAGTGCGTTGCGTGCTGCCATTGTTGCAGTGGCATCGCGCTGCGCTTGCACTTCTGGCGAAACGGGTTGGTTATTGAGGGCAATAATGACCACAATGATCACTGCGACGCCTAAAATTGCCAGAAATAGGATACGTGAACGCGGCATAGTCGCTTTCCTTTTGCTCAGATGCCTTTAGCTCAGCCTTAGACAAAGCCTTCATTTTTCCATCAACCTTAACGCTAACATATTTTGTATGAAGGCTAGGTTAAGAAGTGCCTTTGAGTGGCTATTCCCTGAAAAATTAGGTGTTTTTTGCCCCTTAATTCGCTTTTGCCAAAGCTACCCCTATCATCATTTGCTAATCTTCAACTTGTTGACTAACCTTATAAAAAGGTATAACATGGTTTCAATGAGCATTTGACAATTCCAAAAACTGAAAAGTTTTTCTTGCAAGGCAGATCAAAATTTACGCAAGGAGATAAACCCTATGGGTAAGCGCAGCACCACACACACAAAGCCTGTATCCGAGCCTTATGGGGCTGAAGAACAGAGCATGAGCGATCAGGCAGAACGGTCGGCACGCCCTGCCCTTGATTTGGACTCTGACCTTGTGCAATTCTATTTCCGCGATATTCGTCCGGTCTCCTCGCCGCTGATCGTGGACACCGAACGCACCCTTGCCCGCGATGTTCAGCTAGGGCGCCAGGCGCGCCAACGGCTGCGGCGCGGCGGTGAGCTTTCCGAAGAAGAGCGCGAAAACCTTGAGCTGATGGTCGAGGTGGGTGACCGCGCCCGTCAAGAGCTGATCATGGCGAACACGCGCCTGGTAGTCAGCATCGCCAAGACCTATCAAGGGCGTGGACTCTCGCTGGCAGACCTGATCCAAGAGGGCAATTTAGGGCTGATGAAGGCGGTGGATCGCTTTGATCCTGAGCGCGGTGTGCGCCTTAGCACCTACGCCACTTGGTGGATTCGCCAAACGATTGCACGTGCGGCTGGCGATAGCGGGCGCACCATCCGTTTGCCCATCAATCAAGGGCAGCGCTGGGGCAGGCTGCGCCGCACCTTTGAGGAACTTTCGCAGCAGCTTGGGCGCGAACCCAGCTATGAGGAATTGGCAGCCGCCGCCGATCTGACCGTTGAGCAGGTGCAGGCGACCTTGATCGCCGCCCGTGAGCCGATGCAGATTGACGAATTGGCGGGCGACGAGGAAGACCGCCCGCGTGAGGATTTGCTGGCGGATACGGAGAGCGAACTGCCGGAACAGGCAACCAGCCGCCAGCTGCTCTCCGAGGCGATTGAGCGCCTGCTGAACATGCTGCCACAGCGCGAAGCGGAAATCCTGCGGCTGCGCTACGGCTTTGATGATGGCGAAAACCACAGCATGGCGCAAATTGGTGAAATTATGGGCTACAGCCGTGAGCGCATTCGCCAATTGCAGCACGAAGCATTGCACAAATTGCGGATGCTAGACCGCAACCTGCAACTTGCCGAATATCTGGACTAAGCGCAAGGCTGCGGACGCATTGTCCGTTTGAATCTCTCCTCTTTCGGTCGCACCCTTGTTATGTATGGAGCAAGGGTGCGGCTGTTTTAGGGCGCGGCTTCGATCTTCGCCACCGTGATTATCCGCGCAGCACTCAGTCCGCTGGCTCGGTGTGAATGGTGACGCGCTGCACAAAAGCCACCTCGCTGCGGATGTGCGTCTCGACCTGCTCGGCGATGGCGTGCGCCTCTTGCACGCTCATGCTGCCCGGCAACGCACAGCGCAGCATGACCGCATAGCCACCTGCCACCATTCGCACGGCAGCCTCGCCCCACACTGCGTCCGGATAGGTGCGGCGTGCCACTTGCAGCGCCTGCTCACGCAGCACAATGGCGCTGCCGCTGTGCAGCACCACATCTGCCTGGCGGCTGGCTGGCTCAATATGGGTGATCACGTTGCAAATTTCGGGCATGGCGGCGCGCACACGCTCTTCAAGCTCGGTGACTTGCGCGTGAGCAGTGGCAAGCGTGAGCAGCGGCGAAACCTCAACGTGCATCTCCAGCGCAATACCTTCGCCCGTCACAATTTCCGTCACCTCATGCACAGACAAGCCCAGTGCATCCGCAACGGAGCGCACCGCAATCGCCCGATCTGGCGGCGTGGCATAGTGCGGCTGCACCTGCACTTGCACTTCCGCCACACCGCTCAGCGACTCTTTCAGGCGCGTTTGAATTTCACCCGCGATGGCAGAGGCGCGCTCTGTGGTCGTGGCAGGCTGCACGCGCACCTCAACATCGGCGTGAACGGCATCCGAAGGGCCACGGCTGCGAATGCGGCTGACGGACTCGACGCCCGCCACGCCTTCCACCACACGCTGCACAGCCTCTGGATCAAGTGCGGCACGATCTGCCAACACTTGCGCGGTCTGCTGCAAAATGGTGAAGGCAGTCCGCCCGATGAGTATCACAATCAGCAGCGCCACGATGGTATCTGCCCAGCCGACGCCCAGCAGCGTGAAAATAAGGCTGCCAATGACCGAGAGCGAGATGAAAATATCGACCCGTGTTTGGGCAGCATCTGCCAACAACACATCCGAGCGCAAGCGGCGCCCTTGTGTCGTCTCGTAAATAACTACTGCGATATTAATCGCCATCGTGACCAGCATCACCGCAAAGCTGAGTGGCGAGACTTCCGATGTGCTGCCGTTCAGCAAACGGTCAAGGGCAGTCGTCAGAATTTCCCAGGCGGCAACCAACAACAAGCCGCCAATGGCAAGCGTGGCAAGCGTTTCAAAACGGCGGTGTCCGTAGGGATGATCGGCGTCTGGCGGCTGCCCGGCGATAGAGGCGGCAGCCATGCCGATCAGGTTTGAGGAAGCGTCCATTGCGGAATGAAAGCCATCGGCAACCATTGCCAAGGTGCCGGTCAGCACACCGATGACCAACTTGGCGGCGGCGACGAACGCATTTGCCACCAACACGCGCCGCAACACGCGCCGCACTTGATCAAAGCGTTTGGAATCAGGCAGCGACGATGCGCTCATCTTATGAGAAATCTCCTGACCAACGATGGGCAGAGTGTAACACACTTGATCAACGCTGTGCAGGCGCGCCTGATCAGCGCGTGCTTAGGCGTCGTCGGCAGTGGTGCTATCCGTCAGGCTGACGCTGCCGCTTTGTATGGCGCGCACCAAGGGAATATCGGCAACCAGCCAGTTATCGCGCTGCCGCTGCTCAAGGTTGATCTCGACTTTATCATGTGCAATAGGCACATATTTCGAGATGACGGCGATGATCTCATCTTTCATGCGCTGAATCGTCTCCGGCGGCAGGTCGCTGCGGTCGGTAACCAGCACCAACTGCAAGCGCTCCTTAGCAACATTCCTGCTGCCCGTCTGATTCCGACGCCCAAGTAGGCGCTCCCAAAAGCTACTCATCAAACACACTCCCTTGCCGCGCACCAGAGCCACTGAAAAGCCGCGTCAGCCGCTTGAAAAAGCCTTGTGAAGGGTTGCTATGTGTGTATGGCACGTTCTCGCCTAGCAGACGGCGTGCAATCTCATTGAATGCCTGCCCTGAGCGCGAATTTGCCTCCGGCATTCCGCGATTGCCTGCAATCAAGACGGTCTCATCTTCAGGCACTACACCGATCAATTGAATGGAGAGGATGTCCGTCACGTCATCGGCGGAGAGCATTTCGCCGCGCCGCACCATCTCCGCCTTCACGCGGTTGATGATCAAGCGTGAGGGTGGGCGCTTCTCCAGCAGTTCGATCATGCCGATGATGCGATCCGCATCACGGACTGCCGAAACTTCTGGGTTAGTAACAATTAGCACCTCATCCGCAGGCGCGACGGCATTTTTGAAGCCGCGCTCAATGCCCGCCGGGCTATCAATCAACACAAAGTCAAACTGGGCGCGCAGATCGTCGGCAATCCGCACCATTTGGGCAGGGCTAACCGCCGTTTTATCGCGCTTTTGGGCAGCCGGCAGCACGTATAGCTCTGGGTATGCCTTGTGGCGAATAAGCGCTTGTTGCAATTGGCAGCGCCCTTCCACCACATCCACAATATCATTGACGATGCGGTTTTCCACGCCCAAGATCAAATCAAGGTTGCGTAAGCCAATGTCTGCATCAATACACGCAACGCGCCTGCCCAAGCGCGCCAATGCCGCCGAAAGGTTAGCCGTTACCGTTGTTTTGCCCACACCGCCCTTGCCCGACGTGATCGTGATCACGCGGTTGGAAGCACTTCTTCCCATTGGCTGCATCATATCTTCCCCCTGCACTTACCGCTTAGCCATCCCACGTCTCTGCTATAATGCGACCCTGCCGCACAAAGGCGATCTCAGGCTTCGGTTTGCGGCGCCGATCTTGCGGCGAAACGGTGATGTAGCCAGCAATGCGTAGCTGCGTTGGCGCAAGGTCGAGCGCGCAGACAAAGGCAGCCTCATCGCCATTGGCGCCGGCATGAACGGTGCCGCGCAGCTTGCCCCACACAATGATGTTGCCACCTGCCACAATCTCCGCACCCGGATTGACATCGCCAACCACCACAACGCTGCCGCCGTTCCGCACGGTGCGCCCGCTGCGTAAGGTGCGCGCCACCAGCACCGCCGCCGTGCCTGCTTCTTCCGAACTCACTTCGGGCAGTTCAAGCTGACCGCGTTCGGCAACCAGCGATGTTTCCAGCCCCATATTGCGGGCGGTGCTTTGGGTGGTGGCGCTGGTGCTAACCACAGCCCACAGCGTAATGCCGCGCTTGGTCAGCATCAGGCGCAGGCTATCCAGCTCATGCGGCAGCACTGGGCGCTCACCCACATTTAAGGCAATCCGCGCTTGTGCGCCGCTGAAGAAGGTGCGGTTTTCATCAATGCGCTTGGCAAGGCGGGCAACAAGATCGCTCCACTCATCACCACTCGCCCTGAGTGTGAGCAATAAACCTTCGCGGATGCCCTTAATTACGATTGAATCATCTCTAGCAGTCATGAAATTTTGCTTAGAAAAACCGAAAACGCTTATCACACTACAGCCACGCTAATCCTATCACCTTATGCCAAGCAACACAACCTAGCCACATCGCGCTTGAGGGAACACTAGCCGAATTGCATCCGCCTGTGCGCCTCTGTGCAGCCATATTTTCCACCGCACCGAACGGTGCTTGCCATTAGAAGACTTGCACGGTAAGCGCCAAAGATTAGCGCAGAAAAATTCCAACAGGCAACACCACTGCTGCGGCGCTACTTTGCCACAAGGCGCGGATTGCGCCACATTGCCCACGCATAAAATGGCACCCCATCGCGCACCGCCGTTTGGTAGACCAGCACCACCGCCCGCCCGCGCCACGCGCTTAAATCCACGCGGATTGGGATCGGTGCGCGCTGCGTTTGCACATCAAACGTCCCTTCATAGAAAATCCGCACGCTGCGGTTCTCGCGGATGCCCAAGCGAAAGTGCGCGCCCGTCTGCGGCACGTCGGGATGCGCTGCCAAGTTCTGCAAATCCACGTAGAGTTCTGCCTCAAAAAAGACTTGTTCGGCGTCGGGCAGGTGCAAATGCTGCTCGGCAAGGCTTGGCGGATGCTGATACAGCACGATTGCTGCCTCAGGCACAAATGAATCAGCCTCGTGCGTCATGAACACGGGCGGATCGGCAATGCCGTTCAGGAATTGCAAATGCGCCGCTGTCGGCTGTGCTGCGGGCGGAAAATCCTGAAACCAGTCGCCAAAGGCAGTCAGGCGGTGCGCGCCAAGCTGCTGCGCCGTCGCCAGATAGCCGCCGCGATCCGCATTGACGCGGAAAAGGCAGTCATCATACGGTGCGCGCAGATAGTTCAGCACGCACAGCCGATCCTCAGGCGTGGCGATGTAGGTTGGTGTGGTCAGGTTGGCAAAAGCATAGCCCAGCAAGGCGACGGTCAGCAGTGCGCCGTTTGCCGCCATGATCAGCCGCCGCCGCTTGCCCGCCTGCCAAGCTGCCATTATGCCAAGCATCAGGAGCGCGATCCAAAACAGGTTGGCTGCCGTCACATAGCGCGATGTGGTCGGGCGCGCCCAAAAGTATTCCAGCAAATCAGGCTTGACGCGCCCCAGCGAGGCTAAAGCGCCGTTGGCAAGGCATAGCAGGATCAAGGTGAGCGGCGCGGCAAAGCTGATCAACGGCACTTTACGCCACAGGTAGGCAGCGTTGGCAGCCAGCAGCGCCACGCCCAAGAGCGCGATCAGCAGACTGAGCGCTTGGTAGGCAGGCTCATCTGGCACAAAGGGCGCGCCGATGTAGCGCAGCACATACAGCGGATAGTCCCAAAGCTGCGCGCTCACCGCCGTTTGGAAGCCTTGATCAATGAAGGCGTAGTTGGTGAAGTACAAGCCGATATAAAGCACCGCCGCGCCCAACCAAATGCCATAGTGTGCAGGCTTGCGGTAGCCGCGCAGCCACAGCGCCGGCAGCATGGCAAACGCGAGCGCCAAACCGCTCAGATAGGCGTAGCTGGCGCCGATCACGCACACGATAATCGGCAACAGGCTGCGCCAACCGACCGGTAAGCGCACCAACAGCCAAAGCGCCGCCGCCGTGAACAGCAGCCAGAAAAACCACGCCGTCTGAAAGCCCATCAGCCAGTTTTGGCGCTGCCGCACCGCAAAGATCAGCAGCGCCAACGGCACTGCCAGCCACAGCGCACTCGGCGCATGTATTCGGCGCTGGACTGCCAGCAGCACGCCAAAGCTGAGCGCTGCCAGCCCAAAGCTCACCCACATCTCAACGCGCACATCCCACGCTGCCCACGCCGTAACCAGCGCCGTCGTCAGGTGCGTGAAGAAAATGCGCGGCTGATCGTGCGGCTTGAGCAAATCTGCCAGCGTGAGCGTCCCGTCCGCCGTCCGCAGCACGACGGGCGCGCTTGCCTGCCACTCATCCCAATGTGGCACATTCACGCCGAAGCGGGCGATGAAGGCAGCCGTGATCAGGGCGATTAGCAAGCAGGCTAAACCGATAGCAGGACGGCTTAAGCGGATCACCTTCCACACCTCACGGACGGCGCGCCGTGCGGCTGAATTTGCCCGCCGCCGCACCGCGTAAGCGCGGCGCACCCAAGCGCCGATGGTAGATGAACCACTCCAGCGCCAGAATTGCCAAGCCGATCAGCGCCAAGAGCGACCAGAACTCGCGCTGCCCGATCTCTTGTGGCGCTTCCGCCGCCGCGGCATCCGCGCCGCTGCCAAGCTGCACCGCACGCGGCACGATGTTGCTCTCGCTCTCGCTGAACAAGTTCACGGCGAAAAACTCTTGGCGGAAAAGCGATTCGCCGCTGTACATATCCACGCTGTAGATGCCTGTCTGGAGCGTCTCGGCATAGATGAGCAGCGGCTGATCAGCGCGGAAGGTGGTTGCCGCACCGTCAGGGCGGATAACGCGCACTACGTCTGCCTCTGGCGGCGGCTGAATGACGACCGTCTGCCCGATCTGTGCGCTGCCTTCCAAATTGAGCGCACGCGGCGTCTTGTACCATGCTGTGAGGTTTGCCAGCAAGATCGGATAGGCAATTTTCAGCGGCAAATCCGAGTCGAGCAGGTTGAAGGGCAAAATCGCAATGCGCCGCCCTTCGAATTCGCCCGCCAGCACCAAGGCGCCGCCAGCCGCCTCGACCAGCGTCTCTGCCCATTCCGCACGGATTTGGCGGAAAACACGCACGTTCACGTCGTTAAAGCGCAAGTAGCGCGTGCGCGGATCATCAGGCAGCACGCGGATAATCTGCGTTTGGTTGGTCATGCCGCCCACCGAATACAGGTTATTAGGCGGCAGATCAGGCGGTGGATTGACGATCAGGATGTTGGAATCGGGCAGCGTGGTTGGCAGCCAGCCGTCAAAGACGTACAGATCGTAGCGCTCAGACGGCAAGCCGCGATCAGGATCGCCGCGATAGACCTGCCAAGCGTTCAAGGCAGCCAAGCCGCGCTCTAAGAAGGCGTTGCCCTTCGTCATCACGACGGTGCGCCCGGCGATTACAGGCGCATAGACGGCATAGGCGGTGTCATCAATGCTCAGATGATCAGGCAGCGTGCTGCTGGCAGGGCGCGTCAACTGCGCTTCCACACGCCGAAACTCGGCAGGCAACTCGCTCATGGTCAGATCGAGGTAGCTGTTAGCGGCAATTTGGTAGGGTGCGGCACTGTGCAGCGTCCCGTCAAGGTTAAGGCTGAAGATCACGTCAGCAGCCTGATCGCCATAGTTGGTGAGTCGGGCGTAAATCTGGGCACCGCGCACGGGATCATCAGCGGTGGCAAGCGCGCTGATCGCCACATTCTGCGCGGAGCTGCCAATCGGCACATGGCGCACCTCGCCGTAGAGCGTCAGGTCGAGGTTAGCAGGTACGCCGCCATCGCTCAGCAACAGGATCGTGAATTTCTCTGCGCCTTGCGCGCCGGCTGCCGCAAGGGTTAGCGCTGCGTTCCAGTCCGGAATGCCTTTGCTCAGCGTCATGCGCTCTAGGGCGGCGCGCAGCTGGGTGCGGTCGCTGGTGTAGTTTTCCAGCACTTCGGCGCTTTCCGCCACACGGATGATCGCCACGTTGTCATCGTCGCCCAGGGTGTCCACAATCTCTAGGGCAAAGCGGCGGGCTGCCTCAAAGCGGTTGGGTTGCACGTCGGTCGCGTTCATGCTGGCAGAAGCGTCAATCAGCAGCGCGGTGCGTCCGCTGGTCAGGGTTGGCACTTCGCTATAGGGACGTGCCAATGCCAGCACCAACGCGGCAAGGATCAGCAGTTGCAGCAGCAGCAGCAGGTTGCGGCGCAAGCGCTGCCACGGCGCATTTGCCTCGCGGTCTTGCAAAAGCTGCCGCCATAATAAGGTGCTGCTGACCTGCACCTCACGGCGGCGCAAACGCAGCATGTAGAGCAAGATAATCGGCACAGCCAGCAAGCTGAGCAGCAAACCTAACGGCGCAAGGAAGGACATAAGGCGTAACTTTCCATCACTTCACAGTTACTTTACGGTGACTGTACGCGGCAGCGTCACAAAGTCGCTGCCGTCAGCTAGGGTGAGGCGCGCACCTGTCCGCAAGTCATAGATGCCGACGCGCACGGCTGCCTCACCACGATACTCTTTAACGTGCCAGCTCAGCGCGTGCCGATCTTCGATATATTCGCCCGTCCGCCAACTGCTGGTTGGGCGCACACCATCCATCGGCTCGGAATCGCTCTGGGCAATCAGCCGTCCGTCGGGCGCAACTAAATGCACAAAGACAAGGTAACTGACAGGCAACGGCGATTCGGCGCGCCACAACAGCGTTACAAGGTCGGGCGGCGGTCCTGCCGAGTACGTCTCAGCGAGATCGGCGGCAGCCAGGGCGCCTACGGCGCGCCATTCATCACGGCGGACTTGGACGCGGAACGGCGCAGAATCCACGCGAATGGGCAGGCGCGGCGGCGCCAAGACGGAGGGCAGGTCATCTAGGTTTGGCGTCAGGCGGACAACGCCATTTTCAGCACTCAGCGTGCCGAGCAAATGCGCCGCCGAACGCTGATCACCTTTGTAGAGCCATGCCATCAGCGACCAAGCCTCAGCGTTTCGCGGCACGTCCAAGGCGAGGAAGGCAGTCGCTTGGAAGCCGTAGGCGCCTTGCCCAGCAGCAGTGCGCTGGCGATCATCGCGCAAATCAGCATCGGCAGCCGCATAAATGCCGCCGTTGCCGTCTCTCAGGCGCACGGCAATGCGCCAATCTTCGTCAAGCGGCACGCTGTCTCTATAAAAATCGAGAATCAGGCAAGCGTGATCATTGCCCGGCGTGTGTAAAAAGGCGGTGCGCCTAAAGCCAAGCCCGCCATCGGGCAGATCGAAAGCAGACGGCACGCCCGCCGTTTGCGGCAAGGTTGGCGCAGCCAGCACATCGCTTGCCAACAGCGCGTAGTGATCGGTCCGCACACCGTTGAGCGTCAGTTCACCAACATGGTTGCCCACCGCGCCTAGCAAGCACGGGAAGGCGCCGCGCAAATCGGCGGGCAACTGATACCACGTGAAGACATCGGCGCTGTGCTTGCCATTTAGTGCTTCGGCAAGCTGCATCCGTATGCGGTCGGCGCTGCTGTAGATCGGCACTTCCACAAAGGGCGCCCGCACACCAAGTTTTTCCGCGTAATAATCAAGGCTTGGCTCCCAACCGTAAGGGATCACAATGGCGGCGTCTTCCGTCAAAGTGGCGTAGTGCTGCGCCATGCTGCGAAAGTCATCGTGTTGGTAGATGGGCGTGCTGTAGGTCAGCCATGCCATGCGCCCCATGATTGCAATGGCAAGCACGGCAGCCGCGAGGCGTAATGCGGGCAGCGCTAAGGGCAGTTTTGCCTTTGCCAAGCCGGCTGCCATCAGGATCAGGGTGGGCGGCGCGCTGAGCAAGAAATAGCGCGGGTGAAAATCTATGTGAGCGGCAAGGATGATCAACAGTTGGAAGACGGGCAGCAGCAGCACCGCCGAAAGCAACACCCACAAACGCACAGAGCGCCACAGCCACACCGCACGGAAAAGGCTGAAGGCTGCCAGCGCGCCAAACAGCGCACACAGCAGCATCAGGGCGTCATCCGCGCCGACCAACGCTTTAATGCCTGTGAAGTAGGCTTGCCAAATCTGCCAGAGCAGATCAGGCGAGAGTGTCGGCGGCGTGTTGAGCGGCGTGCCAGTTGGGCGCTGGGTGAGCAGCCACGGCAGGTAGAGCGCAAACAGCAAGCTCTGCAAGAGCAGCCAACCGCGCAATCTGTGCCAGGCGCCGCGCAGCACCAAGCCGCCGATCACGGTCACATTCAGCCATGCCACAAGCGGCACGCTCAAATTGTGCGACCACAACGCTGCCAACGTGACGGCGAACAGCCACCACCACGCCCGATTCGGCACGCGCTGCTTGCGCGGCACAAGGAATTCCGCCGCCAAGGCAATCAACAGCACCGTGTAGATCGGCATCGGAATGTAGGCGCGTATCTCTTGGGCGAACACCCACAAAATCGGCGAGAAGGCGAGGAAAACGCCCGCTAGGGCGCCTACCCACGCGCCAAACCAACGCCGTGCCAACCATATGCCGCAGGCAACGCCGATCACGCCCGTCAGCACTGACCACAGGCGCACCGTCCAGACTGCATCGCCAACAATACGCAGCCACAGCCCAATGCTAATGTTGAACAGCGGCGGCGCGTTCACGTCCATGCCGCGAATGCCCATCGTCCCAAGCAGCGTATAGGCAGGGTAGAGCGACCAGCCTTCATCATGCCAAAGGCTTTGTGTGCCAAGCTGCCAAAGGCGCAGCGCAAAGGCTGCCAACAAGAGTGCAGCGTAGGCAAACAACACACGCTGACGGCTTACCAACGTCATCGAAGCACACCCAAGCGCCGCAGTTCAGACATGATCAGCGTTTCCCACGGGCTGCCCGTCTCCACAGTGGCGTAGTGAATGCCGCGCTTGCGGCAGTGGGCGGTGATCTCATCGCGCCACGCCAACAAGCGCTGCACGTACATCTGGCGCATTGGCGCGTCAATAGTCACGTCGGCGGTAGCGCCGCTCTCCACATCCACCAGTTGCAGATCGCCCACCAAAGGCGGATCAATTTCTTCGGGCGAAAGCAAGTGGATGATCGCCACCTCATGCCCGATGCCCTGCAAGGCTGTGATGCCATCCTGCCAGCCGTTCGGCGCCAGCAGATCGCTGATGAACAGACACAAGCCGGGACGTGAAAAGCGCATGGCGTAATCGCGCAGCGCAGCGACCAAGTCAAGGTTGCCGGCAGGCTTTAGCGCAGCGATGTAGTCCAGCAGCGCCAGCGAGCGTCCGCGCCCACGATGTGCGCCCCACGTCACATTTAGCCCAGCACCATACAGCGCTGTGACTGCCACATTATCGCCGTTTGCCAAGCCGATATAGGCAAGCGCGGCGCCAACGCGCTGTGCAAAGCGGAATTTGTGGTGTGCCGCCTCGCCCTCGCCCTCACGCGGAAAATCCATGCTGGCAGAGGCATCAATCAGCACATGCACCGAGAGGTCTTCTTCTTCCTCAAAGAGCTTGATGAAAGGGCGCTCCAAGCGGGCAAAAACGTTCCAGTCCACACGGCGTAGATCGTCGCCACGGGCATAGTTGCGGTAATCGGCAAACTCTAGGCTGGTGCCGCGCCGCACCGAACGCCGTTCGCCTTTCATCACGCCGGCGCGCACGCGGTTGGCGATCAGGCTCAGTTGGTCAAGTTGGCGCAGTGTTTTTTCGTCAAAAAGGCGTTCCGACATGGGCGATACATCCTACAGCCGTTTTGGGTAAGTATACACAGCGTTGGCAGATTGTCATCAGCCGCCGCATTAGGGAATGGTGATTCTTGGGTGCGGCGCGGGAAGGCACCTTGCGAAATTTTGCCTTAACAGGCGCTGATGTGCTATGCTCAGCGCCATGAATACTTTCTGGTGGCTCAAAGTGGTTCGTCCGTTTCAATTCACCGATTCGACCTGTCGGGCGCAAACGCGCACCGCACCTCTGCATTGAGCCTGCTATTGGGCAAGCATAATCAGGGCGTGCGCCGTGTGGCTGTGCGCCTTTTTTGTTTTTTGAAGGGAGAAGGATTCCGCGTGCCTGAGCAAAACCAACCAACCGTTGTCGCCTTTCAGGGCGTGCATGGCGCGTATTCTGAGGAGGCTTGCCGCCAACACTTCGGGGAAGGCGTGCAAACGCTGCCCTGCAACGCCTTTGACGAGCTGTTCCGCGCTGTGGAGAGCCGCCAAGCCACCTTTGGAATGCAGCCTGTGGAAAACTCGCTGGCTGGCACCGTTGCCACCGCTTACGAGCTGCTCATGGAGTATGATCTGCGCGTGCAGGCAGAGGTGATCGTGCAGGTGCGCCATGCGCTCTTGGCGCCCAAAGGCACCACGCTTAGCGACGTGCGCTACGTGCGCTCACACCCGCAGGCGCTGGCACAGTGCGAGCGCTATCTCAAGCGGCGCGGCTTTCAGGCAGTTACCCATTTTGATACGGCAGGCAGCGCCCGCGACCTTGCCGCCAGCCCAGAGCCGCATACCGCGTGCATCGCCAGCGCTTTGGCAGGCAGGCTTTACGCCTTGGAGCAGCTTGAGTATGGCATTGAAGATGAGCCGTTCAACTTCACACGCTTCTTCGTGATCGGCATTGGCGATCCGCCGCCTGCCAAGCGCAATAAGACCAGCGTCGTGTTCGCCGTGCGCGATAAGCCCGGCGCGCTGCACGAATGCTTGGGCGCCTTTGCCGAACGCGGCGTGAACCTGACCAAGATCGAATCGCGCCCGCGCCGCAACAAGCCTTGGCAATACTTCTTTTACACCGACTTTGAAGGTCACGCCTCAGAGCCGAACGTTGAGGCTGCCCTGATGGATTTGATGCGCCGCGCCGCGCTCTTGAAGCTGCTCGGCTCGTACCCTGCTGCTGAGCAGCCCCGCCAACCTGAGCCGAAAGACTGAGAGGCAAAAGACCATGACAGCGCTAAGCGTGCTTAAGTGCATTGAGTGTGGGCATGAACATCAGATTGATGAGCCTGTCTATGTGTGCAGCCGTTGCAGCGGCTTGCTGGATGTCGTTCACGACCTAGAGCGCCTGCGCCCAAGCATCAGCCGCGAGACGTTTGATGGGCGCCTGCGCCAAGTGGAAGCGCCCTATAACAGCGGCGTGTGGCGCTTCAAAGAGCTTGTCTTTCCCGCTGTGGCAGATGATCAGATTGTGACACGCGGCGAAGGCAACACCACGCTCTACCGTGCGCCTGCCAAACTTGCCGCGTGGGTGGGCAGCCGTGCGCTCTCTCTGAAGCACGAGGGCGAAAATCCGACGGGTTCGTTCAAGGATCGCGGCATGACCGGCGGCGTGACGCACGCCAAACTGGTTGGCGCCACCAGCGCCCTATGCGCCTCGACCGGCAACACCTCTGCCTCAATGGCGTCCTACTGCGCGCTGGCAGATTTGCAGGCGTTGGTCTTCTTTCCGTATGGCAACATCGCCGCTGGCAAGCTGGCGCAATCGGTTGCCTATGGCGCGCTGAATGTACAAGTGCGCGGCGATTTTGACGCCTGCCTAGAGCTGGTGCGCCAAGCCAGCCGACAGCTCGGCATCTACCTGCTGAATTCGGTCAATCCGTTCCGCTTGGAAGGGCAGAAAACAATCGCCTTCGAGATTTTGCAGCAGCGGCGCTGGCGCGTGCCAGATTGGATCGTGCTGCCCGGCGGCAATCTGGGCAACACCTCTGCCTTTGGCAAAGGCTTGAGCGAACTCTACACGCTCGGCATCATAGACCGCTTGCCGCGCATCGCCGTGATTCAGGCGGAAGGCGCCGCGCCCTTCTATCAGAGCTACCGTGAAGGCTTTGCCACGCGCCATCAAAGCAAGGCACAAACATTGGCAACCGCCATCAAGATTGGCAACCCTGCCAGCTATTTCAAGGCGCGCCGCACGCTCAGCCTAACCGATGGCGTGGTTGAATCGGTCACCGATCAGGAAATCCTAGACGCTAAGGCGATGGTGGATACCTCCGGCATTGGCTGCGAGCCTGCTTCGGCGGCAAGCGTGGCGGGCATTCGCAAGCTGATCGCGGCGGGTGTGATCGGCGCTGATCAAGAAGTTGTCGGCGTGCTGACAGGGCATGTGCTGAAAGACCCTGAGATCATCATGCACTACCATCAAGGCACATTGGCAGGCATTCAGAGCAGCTTTGCCAACCAGCTTCGCACCATTGATCCAACCTTGTCCGATGTGCAGAGTTTGCTCAGCCGCAGCCATGCACCCAGCGCGTTGTAAACCTGCTCTGCCCGTTGCTATAATGGCTGTATGTTTGTAGGCTGCCTAGCATGGCAGCCCTTTTTTACGGAGAGTTGACCCATGACCGATGCTCACACCCTGATTGACACACACCGCGAAAAATTTCTGGAGGAACTCAAAGATTATCTGAGCATTCCAAGCATCAGCACGCTTTCGGAACACAACGCCGATACGCAGCGCGCCGCCGCTTGGACGGCTGCCCAACTGCGCGCCGCCGGCATGACTCGTGTTGAGATTATGCCCACGCCCAAGCATCCCGTTGTGTATGCCGAATGGCTAGGTGCGCCGGGCAAGCCCACAGTGCTGATTTACGGTCACTACGATGTGCAGCCCGCCGAACTGGAAGCAGGCTGGCTCAGCGATCCCTTCAAGCCCGAAGTGCGTGAGGACAATCTGTATGCACGCGGCGCCTCGGACGACAAAGGGCAGGTCTATGTGAACATCAAGGCAGTTCAAATGCTGATGCAGGCGAACGGCACGCTGCCGCTGAACGTCAAGTTCCTGATCGAGGGCGAGGAAGAAATCGGCTCGCCCAACCTTGATCCCTTCATCACTGCCAACAAAGAATTGCTGCGCGCTGATGTGGTCGTCGTCTCCGATACTGCCATTCAATCGCCTGATCAGCCGAGCATCGTCTACGGCTTGCGCGGCTTGGTCTACCTTGAGCTAGAGGTGCGCGGACCGAAGCAAGACCTGCACAGCGGCGGCTTTGGCGGCACCGTTCACAATCCGGCGCAGGCGCTTTGCGAGATCATCGCCGCACTGCATCACCCTGATGGCAGCGTGGCAGTGGATGGCTTTTATGACAAGGTGCGCCCCATTGACGAAAAAGAGCGCACAGCAATGGCAAAGACCGACGTGAGCGATGCGGAATGGAAACGACTGACCGGCGCGCCGCAGTCTTGGGGTGAGGCGCAATATACGCTCCGTGAGCGCGTTGGCGCACGCCCAACCTTAGAGGTGAACGGCATTTGGGGCGGCTTCACGGGCGAAGGCTCTAAGACGGTGCTGCCTGCCAAGGCAACTGCCAAGATTAGCTGCCGCCTTGTGCCAGATCAAGACCCTTACGAGATCGAGGCACTCATCCGCGCACAGGTGGCGAAATTGGCACCGCCTACTATCACATGGGAAGTGCGTGCGCTCAATCACGGACATTGCGCGCTCGTGCCGATTGACTCCTTGGCGATGGAGTGCGCCGTCGCTGCTTATGAGCGCGGCTTTGGCGCACGCCCGCTGTTCCTGCGCGAAGGCGGCTCGATCCCTGTGGTGGCAACCTTCGCACAGACCTATCAGGTGCCGGTCTTGTTGGTTGGCTACGGCTTGCCCGATGACGGCGCCCACGGACCGAATGAAAAGTTCAACCTCGAATGCCTCTATCGCGGCATTCACACGGCGGCAGCGCTGCTAGAGGAATTGGGCAAGCGCTCGCCCGACTCGCTGCGTGTGCTGTAACGCTCAGCAGCGATTGCGCTCTGTGTGTGGGCGGGAGACATCCCGCCCCTAGGCTTACTCCGCCGCGCCCATCTCGGCAAGGACTGCCTCAATCGCGCTTGCCACCTGCTCCAAATCCGCCTGCCCAATGACCAACGGCGGCAGCAAGCGCAGCACATTCAGACCCGCTGGCAGCGCCAGCACGCCCTTGCTTTGCAGCGCCTTCAGCACAGGCGCAACCTTGCCGCGCAGCTCAATGCCGAACAGCAAGCCAAGCCCGCGCACCTCGCGCACCTGAGCGCGAAAACGCTGAGGCAGATCGCCTAAACGCTCCAACAGGAAGCCGCCCAACACTGCAGCACGCCCTGCTAAGTCTTCCTCAACCATCACATCCAGCGCGGCGAGTGCTGCCGCACAGCCCAACGGATTGCCGCCAAAGGTTGTGCCGTGAATGGCAGGTTGCAGCTTGCCCACGCGCTCGCTGATCAGGCAGGCGCCAAAGGGCATCCCGCCCGCGATGGATTTCGCCACTGGCATCAGGTCGGGCGATAATCCATAGTGCTGATGGGCAAACAGGCGCCCGGTGCGCCCAAAGCCCGTCTGCACCTCATCGGTGATGAACAGCGCGCCGCGTTCTCGGCAGAGCGCCTGCACACCGCGCAGATAATCGCCCTCGGCAGGGCGCACACCACCTTCGCCTTGCACCACTTCCACAAGCACGGCGGCAGTCTGATCGGTGATGGCAGTCTCAGCGGCAGCCAGATCGTTGTAGGGAATGTGCGTGTAGTTCGGCACAAGCGGCGCAAACGGCTCACGGTACTTTGGCTCCCACGTGGCAGAGAGCGCGCCCATCGTGCGCCCGTGAAAGCCGCGCATGGTCGCCACAATGTGCGTGCGCCCTGTGGCAAAGCGGGCAAACTTGAGCGCTGCCTCAACCGCCTCTGCGCCGCTGTTGCACAGATAGGCGCGTGGCATCTGGGCAAGCGCGGTCAGCTTTTGGAGCAGCAAAGCGCGCTGATCGTTATAGAACAGCTCAGGGCAGCTTAGCAGCACGCCCGCCTGAGCGCGAATCGCCTCCACCACCTTGGGATGGGCATGACCGATATTCGCCGCGCCCTGCCCACCAACGCAATCAATGTAGCGGTTGCCCTCCGCATCCCACACATAGGCGCCCTCGCCGCGCACAATGGTCAGAGCGCGCTTGGCATACACACCGCTGCTGTGTGCTTCCTCAAGCGCCATGTAGTCTAGGTTGCTCAATACTTCAGTCATGCGTAATCACCGTCCCTTCGCCTGCTAGTGCTGCCTGAATCGGTTGTGCGCGGCGCGAATCGGCAAGCAGCACGCGCCGAACGCCGCCTTCAACTGCCTCTTGCGCCGCTAAGACCTTCTTTTTCATCCGCCCGCCCGCCATATCTAAGGCGCGCCCAAGCTGAGCGCGTGGCACGTGCCGCACAAGGCTGCTCTCATCGGGAAAGCGCGCCAACAAGCCCGCCACATTGGTTAGGATGACCAGCGTCTCAGCACACAGGGCAGCCGCGATCATAGCAGCGGCACGGTCACCATCCACGTTCAGCGGTTCGCTGGCTTGGCTGATCGCCAGCGGTGCCACAATCGGCATGTAGCTGTTCGCCAGCAGCAAGCGCAACAAATCAACGTTGATCTGCTCGATCTTGCCGGTGAAGTCATCGCGCACAATGCGCTGGCGTCCAGTGGTCGGCTCAATGGCACGCACGGCATCCTTGCGCTGCGCGAACATCAAACGCCCGTCTACGCCGCTTAGTCCGAGCGCGTTCACGCCCAGCGCTTGCAGTTTCGCCGTGATGTTTGTGTTCATCTGCCCATTGGCAGCCATCACATACAGTTCGAGCGTCTCAGGGTCAGTATAGCGGCTGACGTGACCGGACGGCGATTGCAAGGTGCGGCGCGGCACACCAACGCGCTCACTCAGCCGATCCACAGCGGCGGACGTGCCATGCACCAGTACAAGGCGGTGCCCGTTTTGGGCAAGAGCGGCAAGGTCAGCACAGACTGCATCGGTATCCACACCTGCGCCGCCACCCACTTTGACCACAATCGTTTCAGACATTCCTCACATCCTTCCCACACTTCTTGAAAAGATTTGCTGTTGACGTGCGCGCCACAGCCTGCTACAATCAAACACAGTCCAGAACGCCCCATTCGTCTAGCGGTCTAGGACGCGGCCCTCTCAAGGCTGAAACAGGGGTTCGAGTCCCCTATGGGGCATCCGCAAACATCCGCCGACCAAGCGGATGTTTTGTTTATGCCCGCCACACAAAAAACGCCCTTCCGACTGTCTCGGAAGGGCGTTCGCATCCCTAAAGCTAGGCGCGTGCGCTACCCACCATACAGCCGTGTATGGGCAGTGGAAGGCTTCTTCTGCTTTTTGGAAGCGTTCATCGGTAGCTGCATAGCGCTTATTGTGACGCAGGCGGGTTAGTTTTGTCAAGATGGGGCGGGGATTGGAGTGCGGAGCCACCCTGCTCGGTACGTGAACCAACTGCCACCACCGCCGTTTTCTGGTAAAATGCTACCAGCATTCCACAGGGATAAAGATGCTCACCAAAGAACAGCTTCAGGCACTCAAACAGACGGACACCAGCCAAATCTACCGCCTGCTTGGTGAGGCAACCGCCACCCGCGACATCTTATTCCTGCTCGAAAACTTGGGACCGTTGCCCAAGGCGCCTATGAGTCCTCGAACATCTGGCGGATTGACCCAACCTTTGATCGCGTGCATAGCGCTGTGTTTCTGCTGGAACGGTGCAACCGCGTTATTCGCTACTATTCATACGTTGGCGATTTGGTGTTTGGTCCGTTTGGCGGCAGCCTCAGCCCGTGCGCTTCTTGTCCTTAGCGGAATTCCTGCCTGAGCAGTCTTGACCTCAGTCCGAGTGCTGAGGCTAATTAGAGCGATTCACACAGTTTTGGCAGTCCATAGTCACGCATAGCCGCGCAATTCGCCATTCCCGCTGCTTGTAAGGATTTGGGCGGGCGGGCTATAATGATGCACAGGGACGACAGTTTTGCTCAACGCATCTTGTAAAGGTGATTTCCAATGACGTATGAACCGAAACCCGAACACAAATTTAGCTTTGGCTTGTGGACGGTTGGCAACATCGGGCGAGATCCGTTCGGTGAGCCAACACGCGGCGTCATCTCGCCGGTTGAGATCGTCCACCTGCTGGCAGAAGTAGGTGCGTGGGGCGTCAATTTGCACGATAATGATCTGGTGCCAATCACTGCCACACCCGCTGAACGCGATCAGATCGTGCGCGATTTCAAGGCGGCGCTCAGTGCGACGGGCATCGTCGTGCCGATGGCAACCACCAACCTCTTCACAGACGCCGCCTTTAAGGATGGCGCCTTCACCTCAAATGATCCCGCCGTGCGTGCCTACGCCCTGCAAAAGACCATCCGCTCTATCGAGTTGGGCGTCGAACTGGGCGCAACCACTTACGTTTTCTGGGGCGGGCGTGAAGGCACCGAAAGCGACAGCACCAAGAGTCCACTAGAGGCGATCAAGCGCTACCGCGAGGCAATCAACTTCCTGTGCGCCTATGTGAAGGATCAGGGCTACAACCTGCGCTTTGCCATGGAGCCGAAGCCGAACGAACCACGCGGACACATCTTCCTGCCAACCGTGGGCGATGCGCTCGCCTTCATCGCCACGCTCGATCATCCTGAGATGGTGGGCGTAAATCCGGAAGTGGCGCACGAACACATGGCAGGCTTGAACTTTACGCACGGCGTGGCGATGGCGCACGCTGCCGGCAAACTCTTTCACATTGACCTCAACGATCAGCTTTTTGGGCGCTACGATCAGGACTTCCGCTTTGGCAGCATGATGCCCAAACAAGCCTTTCATCTGGTCAAATTCCTTGAGGATGTCGGCTATAGCGGCAGCCGCCACTTCGACGCGCACGCCTTCCGCAGCAGTGGCTACGAGGATGTCAAGGCGTTCGCACGCGGCTGTATGCGTACCTACCTGATCCTGAAGGATAAGGCGGCGCAGTTCAACGCCGATCCTGAAGTGCAGCAGCTTTTGGCGGAAATTCACGCCGACGATGGCACCTTCAGCTACCTGAGCAACGGCTACAGCCGTGAGGCACTCGCCAAGCTGCGCGCTGCCGAGATCAACCGTGTGGCGCTTGGCAGCCGTAACCTGCCCTACGAACGCCTCGATCAGATCACCATCGAGATTCTGCTCGGCGTGCGCTAGCCCTTGGCGCCCCAGCTCGCCCTCTCCGAAACCTTTTGGAGAGGGCGATTCCGCCCGACACCCTCCCAAAACGCTGCGCCTAAAACTGCCGAGCGCGCCATAAGAGGATGTTCCACCCTAAAGCCCGCCCCGCAGGCAAAGTGGGACTTTCCCGATTACCTCTGATCCCCTTTCCCGACTGGCGGGGAAAGGATTAGGGGTAGGGGTTGGCTGCGGACTAGACTATCTGCTAAAATGCATCACTTCCAATTGCCTGTAACCTTTTGCCGCCCTGTGCATCTAAAGGGATGTACACTGAATTAGATGGCACATCGGGAGGCTTTCTCATGAAGCGCAATGTTGGGAACACAGATCGGATCATTCGTTTGGTGTTGGGCGCTGTCGCAGTCGTCTTGGGCGTTGTGGCACAAGGCACTTGGCTGATCGTTGGCGGCGTGGTGGGTGTGGTGCTGATCGGCACGGCGCTGACGGGGCGCTGCCCTGCCTACATGCCTTTTGGCATCAACACATGCAGCCTCAAAGAGCGCGGGCAAGCATAACACTCGCAGAATGCCCTACGGCGCGGTAAACTGTGTGTGACCGCGCCTTTTTGTTTAGCCGTAGGGAAGCCTGTGGATGATGTAGCCCTGCTGGATGCCTTAAAACAACGCGATTCATCGGTGCTGGCAGCATTGTTCACGCGCCATGCCGACGCGCTCTACCGTTTGGCAGTGCGCCTGCTGGGCGATGAGCAACAAGCCGATGGCGTCGTGCAGACTGCCTTCCTCGCCCTGCTCGATCACGCAGATCGCTTTGAAGGGCGCGCCAACATCGGCACATGGCTATACCGTGTTGCCTACAATGAATGCCTGATGCGTTTGCGCGCCGCACCGTCTGTTTCCCTTGACGATTTGGCAGGCGAAAGCGGCGAGTTCATGCCAAGCTGCCTTGTGGATTGGCGCAATCTGCCTGAAGAGGCACTCCTCAACGAGGAAGCACACGCCGAGATGGAACGCGCCATCAATAGCCTGACGCCAACGCTGCGCGCCGTCTTCACCTTGCGCGATGTTGAAGAGCTTTCGGTCAGCGAGACGGCGCACATCCTCAACCTGAGCGAGGCTGCCGTGAAAACCAATTTGCATCGCGCACGGCTGCACCTGCGCGAACGCCTAAGCCGCTACTTTGAAGGGCGGCACACCTAAGGAGCCTGCCATGCAGTGTGATGATCTTGTGCGCTACCTCTCCGATTATCTCGATCACAACCTTGAGGAATCGCTTGCCGCTGAAGCACAGGCGCACTTGGCAAGCTGCCATAACTGCCGTGTGGTGCTGGATACCACACAGCAGACGATCCTCCTCTACCGTGAGCGCGGCAAGCAGCTTGCTATGCCTGCTGCACGTCACGCGCACCTGTTCGCACAGTTGGCAAAGGCGCTTAAGGCTGAGGATGAGATCAGTGAATAAGGTTGCCAAGCCCGCCGCCCTTGCGCTAAAGTCTAGCTACTGTTAGCCTGCCAGCAGGATGTAAAGCTTACCGTGATAACCCGTGAACGTTCCGCGCAGCCCGTCGGCATTGTGAAGGCGGTGCTGCCCGAAAGCGCTGCCGCCGCACTCGGCGTTCAGCCCAATGATGAACTTTTGGCGATCAATGGGCAGCCCTGTGAAGACGTGATTGATGTGCAGTACTACAGCGCCGAAGAATGGCTTGCGCTGCGCTTGCGCCGAGATGGGCGCGAGATCACGCTGGAGGGCGAACGGCGCTACGATCAGCCGCTTGGCATCGAATTTGCCCACCCAACCTTTGATATAGATATTCGCCGCTGCAACAATCTGTGCGAGTTCTGTTTTGTGCTGCAAATGGCGCCGCGAATGCGCCGCACGCTCTACATTAAGGATGACGACTACCGCTACTCGTTCCTGTTCGGGCATTTTGTCACGCTCACCAACCTGCGCGGGCGCGATTGGGAACGCATCCTGGAGCAGCACCTTAGCCCACTGTACATCTCGGTTCACGCCACCGATCTTGAACTGCGCCGCCACTGCCTACGCAATCCCAACGCGCCAGACATCATGACGCAACTGCGCGAGTTGGCAGACCACAACTTTGAGGTGCATACGCAGTTGGTCATCACGCCGAAGGTGAACGACGGCGAACACATGGCGCGCAGTGTGCATGATCTGGCATTGCTCTATCCAAGTGTGAAAAGCATCAGCGTGGTGCCGGTCGGCTTGACCAAATATCACCGCTACGGGCTGGAGACGAACTCACGCGATCACGCTAACGCGGTGCTGGATGCCTGTGAAGCGTGGCAGCAGCACTTCCGCGCGCGGTTCGGCGTCGGGTTCGTCTACCCAACCGATGAATGGTATCTGGTGGCGGAGCGCCCGCTGCCGCCGCTGAGCGCCTATGATGACCTTGCGCTGCACGAGAACGGCTTGGGCATGGTGCGCGGCTTCTTGGATGAATGGGATCAGGTGCGCCGTCAGGAAGTGCCGCAGCTTACCAATGAGGCGCTGCGTGCCAAGCACATCACGCTTGCCACAGCCACGCTTTTCGCACCGACCCTGCAACGTGCCGCCGCCGAACTTGCCGCCAACAGCGGACTTCGCCTGCACGTGCAGCCCATCACGAACACGCGGCTTGGCGAAGGGATCACGGTTGCCGGCTTGCTGACCGCTGAGGACGTGATCGGGCAGCTTTTGCCACTGAAAAAGGCGGCTGCCTTAGGCGATTTGGTGGTGCTGCCGCGCATTATGTTTGATCATCCCGAAGGCGTGGCGCTCGATGATCAATCGCCGTTGGATGTGGCGCGTGCTTTGGGCGTGCCAGTTGCCCTTGCCGACTGGATGGGCGACGTGCTGGATGCGGCGCAAGGCACCAACAAGCTGACTTTTTCGCCGCACCTGGCCCCCGCCGAAATTCCGATTGTGCGTGAGGGCGGTTGGGCGGTCGAGAAATATCTGTAGCCCATTAGCAGCGCGCTGACGGGCGAGGGCTAAGGCTGGTGATCCACGCATCGTCCAGCGCCGCCGATCCTAAACACAAGGCGCAATCTGCCAAAACGCGCTATTATTCACTGAGGAATAGGTGAGAGACTCCGCGTGAAATATGCCCTTCGTTTGATGCTTGTGCTGGCAGCCCTCAGTGTGCTTAGCCTGCTTGCCTTCCTGCTTGTGCAAAACAACACAACCGATCAGGGCATACAACTTGCCCTTGCTCAGGCGGAAGGCACACGCGCCGCGCTCCAGATCACGCTCATCGCACAGGCTGCCACGCCCACAGCCACGCGCCCCGCGCCAACCTTGCCGCCCACCTGGACGCCGACGCACACCCTGACCGCCAGCCCAACCTTCACCATCAGCCCAACCCGCACGCCCAGCGCGACGCGCACACCGACGCGCACGCGCACCTTCACGCCCAGCGCCACCTTCACCGCAACGCGCACCTTTACGCCCAGCCACACACCGACCATCACCCTGACGCCCAGCATTACGCCGCTGCCAACCGATACACCGCCGCCGCCCACCCTAGAGGCAGGCGCGATGCCGCCCATCGAAACAGGCGCTTACGATTTCTTCAATGTGCTGCTGATCGGCAGCGACATTCGCCCAAACAGCGTGGATTACCGCACCGACGCGCTGATCATCCTCAGCGTGAACCGCACCACCAACAGCGTGAGTATGCTCTCGCTGCCGCGTGATTTGTATGTCTATATCCCAGCGTATGGCTACGACCGCATCAACACGGCGAGTTTATGGGGCGATCTGTATAAGTTGCCCGGCAGAGGCATCGGCACGCTGATCGCTACCATTCGCTACAATCTGGGCATTCGCATTGATCGCTACGCGCAGGTGAATTTTGATGGCTTCAAAACGATCATTGATGAACTTGGCGGCATTGACCTTGCCGTAGATTGCCCTATCACCGATTTCCGCCTGCGCGAAGGCGCTAACCCAAACGTGCTGGCAAACTACCAGCCCTTTACGCTCAAGGTTGGCATTCACCGCATGGATGGCGCCTTTGCGCTGTGGTATGCCCGTTCGCGCAACAACACCAGCGATTTTGACCGCAACCGCCGCCAACAGGCAGTCCTGCGCGCCATCTTCAACGCCATCCGCCAGCGCGGGCAGCTTGAGCAGATCGGCAGCCTGTGGAAAGACCTGACCGCTATTGTGAAAACTGACATAACGCTTGGTGACTTGCTAGGTATGATTCCGATTGCTTTGAACCTTGACGGGATCACCTTACGGAGTTATTTTATCAGTTCGCAACAGGTTACAAGCTGGCAGACGCCACAGGGCGCCGCCGTGCTGGTGCCAAACCGAGAGGCAATCCGCGCCGAGTTGGTGAAATTCTTCACGCCGCCCACAGCCAACAGCCTAGCCCGCGAGCGCCCAACCATAGCGCTGTATAACGGCACGGCAAACGCTGATTGGGATCGGGTGGCTGCCGAACGCCTCCTATGGGAAGGCTTTGCACCGCAACTGATGGGCGCAGCCGAACGCCTGCCTGCTACGCGCATCTACGACTATAGCGGCGGTGCTAAGCCGCAAAGTCTGCGCTTGCTGTTGCGCGCTCTAAATGCCACCGCCGCCAACGTCATTGATCAGCCCGATCCCAATAGTGATACGGATTTTAAGGTTGTGCTGGGTGCAAACTACAATGCCTGCACCTTCAACCGCTATGGCACAAACCTGCCCTAAATTGCCTTTGCACGTTCAGTAGCCATAGGCTGCGCTGCCTTTTGCCTGAGCGAACGCCTAACTTTTGAGGAAACAGCACACGATGAAAATAGGCTTGTTAGCGGATATTCATGCCGATCTGGAGGCACTTGAACTCGCCCTGATGTTCTTTGAGCAGCACCAAGTCGATCATATTCTGTGCGCCGGCGATTTGGTGGATAAAGGCAGAGACGGCGATGCCGTTGTGGCGCGCATTCAACAAATGAACATTCCGTGTGTGGCAGGTAACCATGATGCCATCGCTGCCAGCACGCAAGCATGGTATCAAACGAGTGACCCAGAGCTTGTGCCGCAGCACTTATTGCTGAACCCTGAGAGCGTTGCTTTTTTGCAAGGGCTGCCGCCTTCCCTGCTGCTTGAAACACCTGATTGCAACATCTTGCTGACGCACGCCACACCTTGGCGCAACGATATTTACCTGCGCCCGAACGCGCCCCGCTCCCTTTTCGAGCGCGTGGCGGCGGCAGCAGCAGCCCAATCTGCCCAAGTGGTCATCTATGGGCATACGCATATCCCAATGAAGGCGCGCATCGGGAATGTGCTGATCGTCAATCCCGGCTCGGTGTGTGGCACCTACGCGCAGGGCAGCCGCACATGCGGCATTCTCTATCTGCCTGAACAACGCTTCCAAGTTTTTGATCTGGACTTGGGGCTGCCCGTGCGAACAGCACGCCCTGTAGATGAGCATTTGGAAGAAGCGCGCCTAAACGGGCATCTTTAGAAAGCAGACAGGGCGAGTGCAGCACTCGCCCTGTTGTGTGTTATGAGCAATGGTGTGCGGCGGAACGCTTAGAGCATTTGCGCCGCAAGGCTTTGCAGGTTGCTCCGCACGCTGCCATCCACCACATTTTCGCCCGAACGCAGCACCAAGCCGCCCAAGATGTTTGGATCGGTGCGGAAGGTGATGCTGCGCGCACCCGTCTCCGCCTTGATCTTCTCTTGTTCGGCGCTGGTCAGCGGCAGGGCGCTGGTCACTTCCACATCGCCGCCGATGCCGCGTGCCTCAGCGGGCATTGCTGCAAGGAAATCGTTGACGATTGCCTGAGCGCGTGCCTCATCCAAGTGACCGACCAAGCGCTCGGTTGCCGCAATCGAGATGCGGGCAACCTGATCGCGCACGCCAGCCAGGATGCTATCCCGCTCGGCAATGGCATCTTCACGTGCCTTCGCACGGAGTGTTTCTGCCTCACGCTTGGCTTCCTCGATGAGGGCGCGGGTTTGGTCTTCGCTGCGCCCACGTGCCTCTTCGACAAGGCGATTCGCCTCGATACGGCGCTGTTCCATCAGCTTATCTGCCTCACGGCTTGCCTCTGCAAGGCGCTGTTCGGCAGCGCGTGCGTCTTCCAAGCCTTTGGCAATGCGCTCGCGGCGCGTTTCAAGTGCTTTCACCAATGGCTTCCAGACCAGCAGCCACAGGATCAGCGAAACGACGATGAAATTGACGATCTGCGCGAGCAGAAAACCGCCATTAATACCTAGACGTTCCAACGCAAACCTCCTCGCGCTGCTGCAATTAGACGAACAGGGCGATGAGCGCCACCACGAGAGCGTAGATGGCGATAGCTTCGGTGAACACAATGCCGAGGATCATGTTCGTTTGGATGATGCCTGCTGCATCGGGATTGCGACCAATTGCCTGCAATGCACCGTTCACCAACAGACCCACGCCAATACCGGGCCCGAACGCGCCGAGCATTGCCAAACCCGCAGCAAGAAACTTCAAACCAGCATCCGTCATTGTGAGTTTTCCCTTCTGTTATGCATCTGCCTGATAAGGTTATCGTAACTGTATGCAGCGCCCATTAGTGGTGTGCGCCGTTGCCATGCGCTTCATCGTGACCGTGATCATCATCACCGTGATGCACAACCGCCTGTGAAGCATAGATAATCGTGAGGATGGCGAACACATAGGCTTGAATGCCACCCACGAACAACTCTAGGAAGTAGATCGGGATTGGTAGGAACACCGCGATCAGGAAGCTGAACACAATCAGCAACACACCGCCCGCAAACACCGCGCCGAAAAGACGGAAGGTGAGCGAGACGATACGCGAAAGTTCCGAGATGATCTCGATCAAGCCGACCAAGAAATCAATTGCGCCGAGCGGCTTCTTGCTCAGTTTGCCAAGCGCCGGCAGGTTGATGAACTTGAAGAAGTAGGCGCCACCCAGTGCCTGAATGCCCCAGACCTGCACCAGGATCACCACGATCAGCGCAAGCGCGATAGGCAAGTTGAGGTCAGTCGTCATGCCGCGGAAGAACGGCACCAGCGTGAAGCGTTCTGCTTCTGCCGCCTTGATCTTCTTCTCGGCAGCTTCTAGCTTTTCTTCTTCTGTTTCAAACTGCGCCTTCTCTTCTGCCGTCAGCACCTTCAGCATTTGCTTGTGGTGATATTCTTCACGTGCCTTTGCTTCTTTTTCAGCGTCCCACTTGCCGCCCTCAGCCTCATAGGTAGCGCGCTTATCCGCGATGGCGCGATCTTCCAGTGCCTGTGCCAACGGTGGCTTTGCCCAAGGATATTCTTCCTCGCAGTGCAGCGTGTTGGCACGCACTGCCTTCACGCCGGCGCGCTCGCTCAGGTTGAAAACGCCGTCGCCGTCGTTATCACCGTTAAAGAGCGTCAGGATGCCGCCGGGCTGCTTGTTGGCGTTCAGACCGCTGATGCCGTAGCCAAGCTGACCGGGTGCCAATGGATCCGTCTCATCGGCGAAAACATTGTATTCGGCGCACACCGTCAAGCCCACTGATTCGACGCCCGGCACCAGTTTGATCCAGTTACCGACCAGAATCAGCATAAAAATGGACGCTGCCACTGGGAATACTGCACGCGTCCGTTTGCCAAGCAGGTTATATGCCTGATTATAGAGGAATTCGCCGATTAGCTCGATGAAGTTCGTCAAGCCACGCGGCACAAAGCGATCTGGGCTGGCACTGCGGTAAGCACGCCCAACCACAATCGCCATCAGGATCAGGAGCGCATCCACCAGCAACAATGAAGTCATCGTATTGGTGAAGTCGAAGCCGGGGAAGATGTTGCCCGCTAACACTTCAGCAGGCAGCGAGATGACGGGCAGTGCCACCCCTGCACCAATCGAAGGCAGGAAGGTGAAGGGCAGCCACACGCATAGGACAGCCACAAAAAGCACAAGCCCGACAAAGATAATCAAGCCGCGTGATGCAGCGCTCATGTCAGCCTCCTTGTGGCTCGATGGAAGGATAGCAATCCGCTAATCAAAAAGAGACCTCCTTTAATGTGAGTTTCCGCGATTGGTGCCCAAAGGGCTGTGCTATAGGCAGTCATTGGCTCTCTGTTCCCGCCTCAGGCTCAACGGTGGTTGGGTCAGTTTTGGTTAAAGGCGTTTGTGGGATGACACGCGCAATCAGTTTTCGCGTCAGCCAAATGGCTGAAGCAAGGTTCAGCGGCGCACCCGCCACGGCGCAAATCAAGGTTGCGATGCGCCGTTCGTTGCCTAATAACCCATCTAGCCACAGACCGACTAGGATTGAGACAATCGCCAGAACAGCCATATAACAGCCCATCGCGCCAGCCAGTCCAACGGCGATCTGCGGTGAATTGCGCGACGGAGTCATATCGTTAATCCTGCCCTGTTTGCGTAATCTATCACAAGCCTAGCTAAAGCGCAATCCTTTGTCAAGGCACGGCTTAGTAAAAGCCTCTGGTAAATGCCTCAGACTTTTTCAAAACGCCTTCAAAACGTTTTCTAAAACGTTACCCAACTGCCCTAATACACTAGCACGACTAAGCGCAAAGGGCAAATCAGGTTTTGGCAGGTTCAGCGCCCGCGCCGCAAACTGCTGATGAACAACCCGGCAATCCCTAGCGCGCCCAGCGCCAAGATCGGCATGATGGGCGGAACGCCGCCACCACTAATTACGTCGCTTGCCCGTGCGGGCAAGGTTGCCTCTGCGTAGGGCGGCGGATAGGTGAAGGTTGGCAAGGGCGCACCCGGCACAATCGGCTCTGGTGCGGCGGCGGCCAGGGTGAACACGCCCGTCGCTTGTGCCTGCAAGGCAGTTGCCGTTTGGGGTGCGCCGGGCGTTGCCGTCAGGAATTCGGCGGTCGCTTGCGCGCCTGCTGTCTGCAAGTTGGCAGTCGGCACGGCGTCAAGGTCAATCGGTGGCAGCGAGTCAAAATCGCCACCGCTGAGCGTGACCACTTCACGGTAAACCCACGCCAAGCCCGTGGGCGATAGCTCAAATTGAATCTGAATCCATTCGCCATAGCGCCCACGTGCCGCGAAGAACTGCCCCGGACCGACCTTCCGCAGAATTTGTGCATCCAGGCTTGGCGCAGTGCGAATGTTCGCCTCCAGGCGCGCCTCGACGCGGATCAAGCCCACGTTGACCGTCGGCGTGCGTGTGGGCGTCACGCTCGGCAGCAGTTCAACCGTTGGCGTGAGGGATGGGATGATCAGTTGTGGCGTTGGGTTGCCCTGTGCGCGCAAGGCAGGCAATTCGCCCGTCAGGCGCGCGCCGAGCAGGGCTATCAGCAAGAGCGCAGCCGCCAGCGTGCCGCGTAACATACGACTCATAGGCTATCTCAATACAGTTAAGCACTGCCACCTATTATAGCGCGCCTAACCAAGTGCCACCCCTCAGACGTGAAAGACTCGCGGCGCAAGGGCAACGGCTTCACGTCGGCGCGCTGCAAAACGCGCCAATTCGGTAATGCCCAGCTTGCCGAGCAGGTCTTCGATCTTCTCGCTGGCGTAGCCGACTTCAGCGGGGCGGTGTGCATCCGAGCTGAAGGTGAGCGGAATGCCCAGATCGCGGGCGTAGGCGATCATGCGTGCGGTTGGGAAGGGATCAGTAGTCATCTTGCGGTAGCCGCTGGTGTTAATCTCGATGCACACATCGGCGGCGCGGATTGCCTCTAGCGCGGCGTCTTGCAGCGGCTCAATCGCCTGTGGGATAGGCTTGGGCGCATAAGCAGTGACAGCGGTGCTGTGCGCGATAATATCGAACATACCGCTTTGGGCAGATTTTGCCAGCAGGCGGTAATATTCGGCATAGACAGGCAGCGCGTCGCTGACGCCATCCCAACGGCGCACATCATAGACGTTGCGCCCGTTGATGTAATGCACCGATCCGATCAGGTAATCGAATGGATAGGGTGCTACCAACGCGGCGCAGGCAGCCTCAGCGCCTTCGATGTAATCCACCTCCAAGCCCAGCCGCACCGTAATGCGCTCTGCATAGCGTGCCTTCAAAGCCAGCACTTCCTCAACATACTGGGAGAGTTCATCCTTTGCCATAGCGATATTGGGCATCGGATCGTTGCCATCTTGCCAGTAGATCGGCGCATGGTCAGCGATGCCGATCTCGCTGATGCCAAGCGAAATTGCCTGCTGAATGTAGTCCTCAATCTGCCCTTGTGCGTGTCCGCAACGGTTGTGGTGCGTGTGGTAGTCTACAGGGATCATCCATACCTCATCTTGAAGATAGCTTTGCACAAAAAGCCCGCCTTGCGGGTGAGGCAAGGCGGGTTCATCAACGCGCCTTTGAAGCGTGCGCGCCTTAGATTTGCAGTGCAACCAATTGGTTCAGCGCATCACGCAGCACATGCTCTGGCAGCGCGCCCGCTTGCTGACCAACAATCTTGCCGCCCTTCACAAACATCATGGTCGGAATGCTCATGATGTTGAACGCCTGCGAAATGCCCGGATTCTCATCCACATTCACTTTGGCAATCCGCACCTTGCCGCTGAATTCCGCCGCCAGCTTATCCAAAATCGGCGCAACTTGGCGGCACGGACCGCACCATTCTGCCCAAAAATCCACCAGCACGGGCAGCGCGCTCTCGATCACTTCGCTGCGGAAGGTGTTTTCGGTCACCTTTACGGGCTTGGTATCCACGCGGGCGGCGGGCTTGGCAGCCGTTGGCACAGCGGACGTTTGCTTGGCGGGTGCGTGGGCGGCGAGCATCTCGACCATCGCGCCGACATCGGTTGACCATGGGCGGCTGCGGCGGGCAAGTGGTTCGCCCTTCACGATGCCGATCAGCAGTGGGTGTTTGCCCACTTCAAAGCGCGTGGCAAGCTCTGGCGCACGGCTGACATCTGCCTTCACCACCAGCATCCGTCCGCTATAGGTGCGTGCCGCGTTATCCAGCTCAGTTTTTACGTCGGTACGGAGCGACTCGCCGTTCCACAGCATAAGCAGCACGGGCAAGTCACTCTTTAGCATCTCATCTAGCTCGGCGCTGCTTGCCACCAGCAGCGGCGTATCTGCTTTTGCGATTGCCATTTTGACGCTTTCTCCAAGTCTTTAAGGGATAGGTCTTTGATTCTTATAGACGGCGCGCACTTGCCAAGCCTTACGCGGCGGCGCGCTCAGGGCGCCACACGCCAAACAGGGTAATTTTAACACAGATTTAGGGCTGTGATCAAGTGCAGTGCGCCTCACCGCACTTGATCACAGGCGTTTGAGGCAGACAACAGGCTCTTGCGCCAGCAGTTCGCGCAACGTGCCAAAATCAGGCAAGCCGAGCGCTTTACTGAGCGCTGCATCAATGGCAATGCGGGTTGGGTCGGTTGCCATCGCGGGAAAAGGTTGCAAGGGCGCTTCACAGAGCCTGTCATACTCGGCGGCAAGCGCATCAAGCTGTGCATCGTTCAGCAGGCGCACATCCAGCACTTCTTGGCGGCGCGAGTCGATCATAGAGACTCTCTTTGGACTGGTTTTCCATGCAAGGCGATTAGAACATTTTATCATACGCGGGGCAAAGGGTTAACCCACCACATCGGGCGTGGTGAAGCGTGTGAGGATCAACCCGCCCACAGGCAAAGTGCCTCAGGCGGTGCGCGAAGCCTCTGGATTAATACAATCATTGAATTTTCATTGAGATGCAACTGTGATCCGAACTTTGCATTTATTCTCGGATACTGTAAGTGTGTTGGATACGCACAGAAAGGGAATTTGCATGACCTACACCTACCGCATTGAGAAGTTACAAGGTGAGCCAATTGTGGTCACGCAGTTGGGCGCTGACTATTCCATGGCAACCCACACGGAAGAAATCAACCCGCGCATTATGCAACTCATGGATGATTCTCTAGAAGGGCTTTTTCTGATCTTTGACGTGACTGAGGCATCTTTCAGCCTTGATGATGTCATTGCCGGCGCCTCGCAAAGCACGCGCAGCACAAAACCCTTGTTACGCCACCCTAACATGCGGCAAATGGTTGTGATCAGCCGCTCATCGCTGGTTCGGCTTGCCGCCAAAGGGCTTTCCGCGCCGATCTTCGGCAAGGTGAATGTAAAGGTCTGCGACACCCTTGATGAGGCGTTGGCGCATTGCCGCGCTGAGTTGACTGCCTAAGCCGATGGGCGGCTGCCCTTTGTCGAACGCCAACCATCCCTCGTTCACAGTCCGCCCTGAAACAATGTGTGTCGAGCAAACCACCAACACTGGTCTTGGAATACGCTTGTGATGTGGGCGGCGCGCTTAGATTCTCTTATGATCTAGGTGTGCTGCATCAGTAAAGGAGTAATCTGCCAATGACCTACACCTACCATCTGGAGAAACTATCCGATGAGCCGATTATGGTCGGGCAAGTGGGTCCCGAGTTTTCCGTGTCCGCACATTCGGATGAGCTTAATCAGCGCATTCTACAATGGTTAGAGTCTGCCACCGAAAATTTTTTCTTTATCTTAGATGTGACTGAAGCCGCCTTAGGTTTTGATGATATTGTTCTTGGCGCCTCGAAAGGGACGCGCAGCGCAACGCCGGTCTTGCGGCATGCCAACATGCGGCAGTTGGTTGTGGTCAGCCATTCGGCGCTGGTTCGGCTGGCCGCCAAAGGGCTTTCCGCACCGATCTTCGGCAAGGTGAATGTGAAGGTCTGCGATACGCGGGATGAGGCGTTGGCGCACTGCCGTGCTGAGTTGACCGCCTAAGCAGCCAGTTGCTACCCATCTGCTCATCCTTTGCGCTACAATCTGCCTACCGTCTTACGCGAGGATGTGGCACATGGATAAGCGATTGGTCGAGTTTATTCGCACACTGCGCGCCGCCGGCGTGCGTATTTCTGTGGCGGAAAGCTACGACGCCCTGCGCGCTGTGGATCAGGTCGGCGTTTCGGAGCGTGAGGTGTTCCAATCCGCGCTGCGGACGACTCTCGTCAAAGAGGCTGCCGATCTGCCCACCTTTGATTATTTCTTCCCGCTGTTCTTCGATACCGCCGCGCCACCCATGTTCAACATGGAGCAAGAACTGACGCCCGATCAGCAGCAGATGCTCAGGCAGGCGCTGCAATCCCTAGTCGGCAATCCGCAAGCCCTGCAACAATTGCTCCAGCAGCTTATGCGCGGGCGTGGCTTTGATCAAGATCAGCTTGAGCAGACAGGGCAACAGCTTGGCTTGGGCAACGCCGATAGCCCTTCGCAGCAGGGCTACTATCAGCGCATGATGCAACGCGCCCTGCGCCTGAACGAACTGCGTGAACTGCTCGATCAGCTTGAGGAAGCACTCCGCGAAGCAGGCATGAGCGAAGACGCGCTGCAAGAGGTGATGCAGATGCTGCGCGCCAATGGCGAAGCGCTCCGCGAACAGCTTGAGCGCTTCGTTGGCAGCAGCATCGCCCGCAACATGGGCGAAAATCCGCCCGAACCGCCCGACGCCCAAGACCTGATGCAGACGCCCTTCCGCGCCCTGAGCCAAGAAGAAGCAGACGCCCTGCGCGACGAAGTGAAACGCCTTGCCGCCAAGCTCCGCAGCCGCGCCTCGCTGCGCCAGCGCCGCGCCAATGACGGCGTGCTAGACCCCAAAAGCACGCTGCGCCACAACTTGCGCTATGGCGGCACGCCCATTGAACTGCAATTCCGCAAGCGCAGCCTAAAGCCGCGCCTTGTGCTGATCTGCGATATTTCCACCTCTATGCGCTACTGCGCCGAGTTCATGCTGACCCTGATCTACGAACTGCAAGATCAGGTTGCCAAAGCGCGCAGCTTCATCTTCATCAGCGACCTGCACGAAATTAGCGATTACTTCAACGCCATGCGCCCTGAGGCTGCCGTTCAACAGGTGCTGGAAAACCACCCGCCCGGCTCGTACAACACCGATCTCGGGCATAGCCTTGATACGCTCTTTGGCGAAAAGCTGGACGCCATAGATAGCCGCACCACCGTGATCCTGCTTGGCGATGGGCGCAATAACTATAATGATCCGCGCCTGGACTTGGCGGCGGATATGCGGCGGCGTGCGCGCCGTGTGGTGTGGTTCAACCCAGAGCCGCAGTACCAATGGGGGACGGGCGATAGCGACATGCTGGACTATGCGCCGCTTGCCTCTGGCGTTTATCAGGTGGCGAACATGGCGCAATTGGTAGAGGCGATTGATAAGATCATGGTGGACGGCTAAGCTGATGCAGACGGTTGCAATCCTCGTTTCTGTGGTGGCTATGATCGTATGGCTGCTCACCTATTGGCGCGGCGGCACGGCGGTCGTCAAATCAATGCAACAGTCAACCTTGCCGCTGGATCGCTTGGCAGTCTGGGTGCTGGCATTTACGACTGCCGCGCTGCCGATCATCGGCTTGGCAATGTTGCTTGGACTTGGTACGCCGCTGCTGCCGGAGTGGGCGGCGCTCATTGGTATGATCATGGTGTTGTTGGGCATGGCAGGCACCTATTTCTGCCGTGCCTATCTGGGCAAATATTGGGCAGCAGAGGCAGCCTTGCAGCGCGATCACAGCCTTGTTGACTCAGGTCCGTATGGTGTGGTGCGCCATCCCATCTACACAATGGCGATTATCCTCTACATCGGCTTGGGCATCGTTTTCAGCGCGCCGTTGGGCAGCTTGGCAGCCTTCCTCAGCACCCTGATGATGATCCTCAAAACGGGCGTTGAAGATCGCTTCCTGAGCGCAGAACTGGAAGGCTACGCCGCTTACAGCCAGCGCGTGCCTTACCGCTTGCTGCCCAAAATCTGGTAGAGGGCGCGCCGCAGCGCGTCCAAGGCAATCCACAGCGCCAACAGGCTGAAGCCAAGCGGCGCAAGGCAGCCTAAATAAAAACAGCCCGCCAAGCGACGCTTCAGCATCGGCGCAGCCTGCCCAAACGCCGCTGCAAGCGCACCGCTTCCGCGTAGTAGCACTCCAAGGCGCGCATGACGGCTGACCAAGCGTGCTGTTCAGCGTAGGCGCGTGCCGCAGCGCTCATCCGCGCCCGCAGCGCCGAATCAGCCAACAATTGGCAGGTGCGCTGCCGAAATGCCTCTGCATCGTGCGGCGGCACAAGGAAGCCCGTCTCGCCGTGGCGGACCAACGCCGCCGATCCGCCCTGATTAGCGGCAACAACGGGCAAGCCGCTTGCCATCGCCTCTAGGATGACTTGCCCGAACGTCTCGCGCACGGCAGGGAACACAAAAACATCCGCCGCCGCGTAGGCATCCGCCAAAGCGTCACCGATCAAATGCCCAATGAAGTGCGCCGACCGTCCGTTTTCGGTCAAGGTTTGCTGCACCTGTGGCAAGTGATTCCCGCTGCCGATCAAGGTCAGCGCGATGGATGAGTCTGTCGCCAAGGCGCTGAGTGCCTCTAGGTGCTTCTCACGCGCCATGCGCCCAACGTAAAGCGCTACACCGCACGCCGATTCACGCCCGTGCAGCAAGCGCGCCCGCCAGGCCGCCCTGCGCCGACGCGGTGTGAAGCGCGCCGTATCCACACCGCGTCCCCACAGGCGCAGCCGCTTGAACTGCCAAGCGCGCAGTTCGTCCAAGATAATGTGCGTTGGCGCAAGGTTAAGCGTGCAGCCGTTGTGAATGAAGCGCAAGAGTGCCTCGAACAGCGGTGCAAAGTGCGGTGCGCCATAGCTGCGCGCATAGCCGGGCAGATCGGTTTGATAGTTTGCTACGATTGGCACGTGCAACGCGCCACCGCCCAGCATACCGAGCATCCCAAGCGTGAATGGGCTGAACAAGTGGATGAGATCGGGCTGAAAACGCCGCAACTGAGCAAGCACAGGCAGCCACAACAAGGCGACTCGCGTCTCGGGATAGCTGGGTAGCCACAGCGAAGGCACACTGTAGATCGGTGTGCCTTCAATGTGCGGCGGCGCTGGGTGCGGCGCAAAGACGATCAGATCGCGTTTGCTGCGCTGCAAATGCCGAATGGTGAGCAACGCCGTGCGCGAGACGCCATCCACTTTGGGCAGAAATGCCTCTGTGAAAAGCGCCACGCGCTGCACATCGGCGCACAGCACCGTCGTTGGCAGCGGGTCGCCCAGTGCGCCTGTTTCCGCCGCCACGATTGCCGCAATCGGATCGCTCATCGCGCACCTACCTTAAACGACAACGGACGGGCTGTCTAGCGCGCCGTCCGTTTAGCCTTATCAACACAAGCGCGCTTAGTAATCGCGTTTGCCTGTTTGGATCGCCTTTTTCACCTCGCCAATGGCACGGGTGACCTCAATGCCACGTGGGCAAGCCGGCGTGCAGTTATAGATGGTGCGGCAGCGCCACACACCATCCGGATCAGCCAGCACGTCAAGGCGCTCTTGCAAGTGCTGATCGCGGTCGTCAAAGACGAAGCGATGCGCCTGCACAATGGCTGCCGGACCGACATAAGCGCCGTTTGCCCAAAAGCTGGGGCAGCTTGTGGTGCAGGCAGCACACAGAATGCACTTGGTCGTATCATCAAAGCGTTCGCGTGCCTCAATCGTTTGCAGGCGCTCCCGCGGTTTGCCGTCCTCACCAATGGGTGGCGGCGTCTCGTTCACCAAATAGGGCATAATCGCACGGTAGTGGGCAAAGAACGGCTCCATATCCACCACCAAATCCTTGACGACGGGCAAGCCGAGAATTGGCTCAACCTGAATGGTCGCTTTCTCGCCAAATTCTTGCAGCAGCACCTTACAGGCAAGCCGATTGCGCCCATTGATTCGCATGGCGTCCGAGCCGCAGATGCCCTGCGCGCACGAACGGCGCAAGGTCAGTGTGCCATCAATTTCCCACTTCACACGGTGCAGCAGTTCCAACAAGCGGTTGGTTGGTTCGCAGTCTTTCAGGGTATAGGTTGCCCAATAGGGCTTTTTATCTTTGTCTGGGTTAAAGCGCCGAATGCGTATTGTGGCTTCCACAGTGATCTAAATCCTTCCCGCTACGCTTAAAAAACAAGAGCGCGGTGAGCAACGCAAACGCCCTGTTCACCGCGAATTTTGCGAATTAGTAGACGCGCTCTTTGGGCTGGTACTGCGTGATGGTGACGGGCTTATAGTCCACGCGCAGGCTCTCGTCGCCTTCGCGGTAGACCATGGTGTGCTTCAGCCAGTTTTCATCATCGCGCTTTTCATAGTCCTCACGGGCATGACCGCCGCGGCTCTCGGTGCGGTTCAGGGCAGCGTATGCCGTCACTTCCGCCAGTTCCAGCAGGCAGCCCAGTTCCCACGTCTCCAGCACATCAGTGTTGAAGGTGCTGCCGCGGTCATCAATGCCGATGTTGGTGGCAAATTCGCGGCGCAGTTCGCGCATGGTCTCCAGTGCTTGCTGCATATCTTTGCCGTTGCGGAAAACGCCGACCAAATCCTGCATGGTGGATTGCATCTTCTTGCGAAGCAGGTATGGCTTGGTGCTGCCTGTTGCGGTGCGGATGCGGTTCAGCTCGCTCTCGATCTTGCGTCCGGCATCGCTTGGCAGCGCGATGAATGCCGCGCCGCGTGCATATTCCGCCGCACGCAAGCCCGCCCGCCGCCCAAAGACGATCAGGTCTACCAAGGAGTTCGTGCCGAGACGGTTGGCGCCATGCACGCTGACACAGGCGCACTCGCCCGCGGCATACAAGCCCGGGATCACGCGGCTTTCGCTGTTGGCGATCACTTCGGCGTTCACATTGGTTGGGATGCCGCCCATGGCGTAGTGCGCCGTTGGCTGGATGGGCAGCGGCTCGGTCAGCGGATCAACGCCGGCGTAGGTGCGTCCCTGATCGCACGTTTCGGCAAGTTTGCTCTCGATGTAGTGCGCGGTGTAGTGATCGGCAGTCTCGCCCGCTTCCGCCTTATAGCGGCGCACGGTGTCCGGCGTCAGGTCAAGGTGCAAGTAGCGCTTGCCTTTAATGCCGCGCCCTTCGCGCAGTTCGATGGCAATCGCCCGCGAGATCACATCGCGGCTTGCCAAATCTTTCACCTTCGGCGCGTACTTCTCCATGAAGCGTTCGCCGCGCCCGTTGATCAGCACGCCGCCTTCGCCGCGCACGCCCTCCGTGATCAGGAAGCCGGTGGGATACAAACCGGTTGGGTGAAACTGGAAAAACTCCATATCCTCCAACGGAATACCGTTGCGGAAGGTGATCGCCGCGCCGTCACCGGTCATGCTGTGCGCGTTGCTGGTCACTTCCCAACACTTGCCCCAGCCGCCCGTCGCAAAAACGACCGCCTTGGCGTGGAACAGATGCAGCGAGCCGTCCAACAGGCAAACTGCCACCGCGCCCACAGGCTGATCGCCGTTCATGATCAAGTCCACCACGTGATATTCATCATAGAAGGTCACATTGTTCTTGATGCACTGCTGATAGAGCGTCTGCAAGATCATATGCCCGGTGCGGTCAGCAGCATGGCAGGCACGGCGCACTGGTTTGCCCGTCGTGTTGTTGGTATGCCCACCAAAGCGGCGCTGCGAAATTTTGCCCTCTTTGGTGCGGTCGAAGGGCAAACCCATATGCTCCAGCTCAATGACTGCCTCAATCGCCTCTCGCGCCAGAATTTCGGCGGCGTCTTGGTCAGTTAGGTAATCGCCGCCCTTGACGGTATCAAAGGCGTGCCATTCCCAGTGATCTTCTTCTTCATTGCCCAAGGCTGCGCCGATGCCGCCCAAGGCCGCGCCGGTGTGTGAGCGCGTTGGGTAGAGCTTGCTGATCACGGCGACCTTCACGCTGCGTGAAGCATAGAGCGCCGCCATTAAGCCTGCGCCGCCCGCGCCGAGGATGATGGTATCAAATTGATGTATCTTCATACGTTCCTTCACACTTCTAACAGTCCGTCGCTTATATTATCGCACAAGGGCATCGGTATCGGCATCCACGCCGATCACTTGCGAGCTTTGGTTGAGCATTTCGGCAGTGGTGGCAGGTACGCTCTGCAAAATTGCCAGCGCGCCGACCCACAGCACGCCAATCATAGTGCCAACGGCAGCCAAGCGCAGCGCACGGTTAGCCAGCTTGTTGTGGATGTAGTCGTTAATCACATAGCGTGCGCCATTGAAGCCATGCACCGTGACCAGCACCAGCAGCAGGATGTCGTAAATGCGCCAAATATAGACACCTGCCAGCATGGTATCCCAACGCAGCCGCACAAAATTGACCGCCGTCAGCGTGGACTCCACATTGGCGCCCAAATTGGTGAAGACTGGCACATGCCCGACCTTCGTCAGGTCAAAGACGCCCTGAATAACGTGCATCATCGCCAAATGCCCAAAGACCAGCGGAATGATCAACACGCCGCTAATGCGCATGAACGACCACATGAAGGTCTCCATCTTGCTGCCCTTCAGGCGTTTCTTGGGCGCGTTCAGGCTCGGAACGACCGCCATGCCCGCCGAGACGATGAAGGCAAGCCCAAGCACGACGACCGTGCCGACGGCAAAGGGTGCCGTCGCCTCGATCACGCTCTCCAAGCCCAGATCAAAGGTGGTGACGCGCTCGTTGTAATAGTTCACCACATGCCCTGCCATCACGAAGAAAACAGGCACCAGCAGCACGAGCGTGCCAAGCAGCACCAATTTGGCGGCATCTGCCTGCCGCCGCCACCACTGCGGGCGGTAATCGAACAGCGCGATGCGGAAGCCGTTCAAGGCATGGTAGACGACGCACGCCACCAACACAAATTCGCCCACCGTGAACAAGGGCGTTTTGTAGGCGGCAATGGCTTTGGCGTAGAGTTCGGGGTAGAAGGTTGCCCACGAGGTATCAATCACGTGCATGATGAGGAAGATCAGAGTCCCCATGCCGGAGACGCGATGCAGCACCCATGCCCACTGACCGATCTTGCCGCGATAGCGCAGCGTTTCTGTGATGGTGAGAACTAAAGAAGTCATAAAGTGAGGTAGCCTCCCTAGCTTTAGGGAACACGATCTATACGATCTATACGAGAAGTCTTAAATAGTCACTAAAGAGTATAGCAAATTGCGCGAAAAACGCACCTCATTCGTTCAGGGAATTTTGAAAGGTGCGCGATGCACCTGACGCCCTATGCAGACGCACACGCGGGCAAACCGTTCCGCCCGCCGCCGCTTCTCTTGCCCTGCCTGTGGGCTAGACGTTAGCTGATCGCTACACGCTTCGCCACGCCGCGGCTTTGCCCAAAGTGCGGACACGCCGCGATTTTGCGTTACAATGTGCCGCGATAAGTTAGGATGTAAGGCTCATGATAGACGTAATCGAGGCTTTGGTAGGCTACCTGTTTGTGGTGGGCGGGCGGGCAGTCAGCGCGACGCCACCGGGCGCCTTGGTGGAACTGCCGCCGCGCAAGGTGCAGCGCAGCCGTGAGGCAGATACCTTCTTCACCTTAATCACGCCTTTTGGCAAAACGCACGCCACCGCCAACGTTTACGAGGCGTTGGCACACCTTGCCGCCGATGTCTACTTCCGCAGCGGCGGCAGCGTGACCAGCGGATTGCGTGAGGCGATCTACACCGTCAATAGCCAAATCTCAGAGGCAGGGCAGCGCCATACCTTGAACATGATCTGCGCCGTTATGCGTGGCAGCGAGGTTTACATCGCACGCACGGCACAAAGCGCCTGCCTGCTGCGCCAAAACGGTGATTTGACCTGCTACCCTGATTCGCCGAGTGACTCCGCGCCGCTTGGCGCAACGCCCTCACCGGATGTGAAACTCTCCCGTTGTGAGGTCATGCCCGGCGATAGGATGATGCTGTGCGATGGCAACCTTGCCAACGCTGAGCGCGCCGCGCTGAGCGAGGCACTTGCCGCCGAGACCCTGACCGCCGTTATCGAGCCATTGAAGGCGCTGGCAGGCAAAGAGGCGCAGGCAGTTGTCATTGAGTTTGCCACGCCCGAAACGCCCGACCCGACGCCGATTCCGCAGCCGCGCAAAAGCACACCTATCCCAACGCCTGCGCCACCGCCCACCACCACCGCAGAAGTGCCAACGCCTGCTGAACCTACTGCTGAGCCTGCCCCTAGCCCAAGCGCGCCCCTTGAAACGCCACCCGCCCGCGCAGCGGAAACGCCCAAAGCGCCCATCTCGCAGCGCGCCACAGTTGCCACGAGCAACCTGCTTGGCAGCTTTGCCAAAGGGCTGAACCGTGGACTCAGCCGCCTGCTGCCAGAACCCAGCGAAGATGGCGCGCCGCGCATCCCAACCATGTTGGCGGCCGTCTTGGCAATCCTGATCCCGGTCATCGTCGTCTTTGTGATGGTTGCCTTGCAACTTTCGCAGTTCGACCTGACCCAGTTCGAGCAGATGGTGCGCGAAGTGGAAGAAGCCGCTCGCCAAGCAGAGCTGATCTCGCTGGAGAATGAGCCAGTCGCACGCACGGCATGGCTAGGCATCCTAGAGCGCGTGGCATACGTGGAGACGACCGGCGGACGCACCAACGATCCGACGCTCAATCGCATTCGGGCAAAGGCGCAAGATATTTTGGATCACTTTGATAAGGTGACGCGCCGCACGCCGACTCCGCTGCGGAATTTTGGCGAAGGCGCACAGCTTGTCAACCCAATTATACGGGGCAGTGCGGATGTCTACACGCTTGACGTCCGCCGCAGCGCCATCTACCGTGATACGCTGGCGCCAGAGGCAGTGACGCTCATCACGCGGAACACACAGCCCGTCGTGCAGCGCGGGCAGGCGGTCAGTGCTTTCTCCGTGCGTGAAGTGGTGGATATGGTCTGGCTGGCAGAAGGCGGCGTGCAGCGCGCCAATGTGCTGGCAGCCCTCGATACGCAAGGCATCCTGATCACCTATTCGCCGACCTTTGCGCCTGCTACGGCGCAGCGGCTGGCTGGCGCTGACCTGTGGGGCAAGCCGATTGCACTTGCCACATGGCGCGGCAACCTCTACCTGCTTGATCCAGAGGCAAACCAAATTTGGCGCTACCGTCCGCTTGGCAGCAGCTATCCCAACCCGCCCGAAGAATACTTCGAGAGCGACCTGAAGCCTGACCTAACCACTGCGGTTGATTTCGCCATTGATCCGAACGGGAACATCTACATCTTCTTTGAGGATGGGCAGTTGAAGAAGTTCACCAGCGGCTTGGAGCAGCGCTTTGCCCTCAGCGGGATGCCCACACCAATGAGCCTGAAAAGTGGGCGCGCCATGTACCTTGACGGCGACTCACCGCTGCCCGCGATCTACCTCTTAGATGCCGCTGATCAATCCGTCTATCAGGTGACGCTCTCAGGTGCCTTCCGTTACCGTTTCCGCGCCACCGACCCAAACTTGTTCCGCAACATGACGGGCATCTATGCCGACCGCGACAACATCTTTGTGGCATCCGGCGCCGTCCTCTACCATTTTTCGATAGCCGACCTTGCCGGACGCCCTGCGCCGTAGCGCGTGTATCGCTACTGCCCGTAGATGCGTGTTTCAGGGCGGAAGGCTGCCCACGCAAACCAAAAGTGTGGATTGGCAAAGGCGCGCTCCAACTGTGCGCCTTTCAGCGTGCCATCGGTGGCGCGCCCAAAGACGTTCCACGTGCTGCCCGTTTCTACATCGCGCAGCACGCCCGCTTTGTTCCGCTCAAAGGTTAGGCGGCGCCCATCAAGGGTGCGTGCATAAAGGGCAGCCATGCCCACCCGCCGCGAACTATCAATATCGCCACGATCAAGGGCGCTCACCGCGCCATCCTGCCAGAAGGCGACCACTGCCTCACCGCCTACCACATCGTTGATGACGCCTTCCCGCGCCAGCAGGCTAAACGGATAGGCGATTGCCTCGCCACCCACAATGCCCGATAGCACATGCTCAGTGGCAGGCAAGCGCGGATCGATCTGACCTTCAAACAGGAAGGGACGCGGATTAGAATCGTAGCTGGTGTAAGGATTCCGCCCATAGCTGCGATCATGTCCCGTCTCGCGGCTTAGCACCTTGCCTTCGGGAAAGGCTGCCCTGAACGCCTCAAAGCTGACCACTTGCGCGCTGATCAGGCTGAGCCGCCTGCCAGTCAGCGCGCCAACAATTGCCTCACCCGTGATCTGCTGCCACCAACTCTGCGTTTGCTCATCCCATATGATCATATCGCTTTTGCGTAGGTTGCCCGAAACGCCCAAGCGCAGTGTTTGCCCATCCACGCGCCGATCAAAGACGATGGAACTATTGCAGAGCGGGCAGAAGGTGACCGCTACCGGCACGCCGCCAACGCTATCGTTCACAATCTCGTGCCAGATCAAAATTGCCAGCGGATAGGCGCGTGCCTCGCCCTCAAGCGCTAACACAATGAGCGGCGATTGATCGCTGAGCCATTGGGCAGCCTCGGACATGCCCTCAAAGCGCGGGCGATCAATGGGCGGAATGCCATCCGGCGGCGGACCGCCACTAAAAATTTCATCGTAAGGTACGCTGTGCTTGCAAAAATCTGTTTTCTGCCAAAAAGCTGTTGAAAAGCGCAGCCGTCCTGCATCCTTAAAGGGATCGCCACAATTGCCTTGCTGTGCGTGTGTAACCGAACTCATAAGCATCACCATCGTGCCTAAAGCCAGTGCCAACCACCACTTTTCCTGCGTGAAGTTACGCTTTCAGTGTATCGAATTAGACAGATCGCTGTCAATAAAATTGGACTTGGTCAGCATTAAATTCATTACACAGAAGCTATTTCAAATTTGAGTGGGTTGTGGTTTTTTTGGCTGTGGAGGGCGTATTGTGCGCTCCACAAGCAATGGGTTCGAGAGGGCTTCCCTCGCAAACTTACCCTTTATTCGTTTTTTGAAAGACGTCCCAGACTCACTTGCCCCTGCCCATTCCCGCCGTGCGGGAAAAGGAATCAGTGTGTGTGGGAAGCCCTGCCTGTAGGATGCTGGCACATTTTTCACTATAATCTACAGTGGTGCGTGCGGTGTGGCACGCACCTTGATCAGTTTTGGATACCGAAAGTAGTTTCCCATGCGAGTCCTGATTACGGGCGCAGGCGGCGGTTTAGGGCAGGCACTTTTAGAGTGGCTGCCAAAGCAAGGCGTAGAGGCGGTTGGCGTCTCGCACAGCCAGCTTGAAATAACGGACAGTGCCGCCGTCTCACACCTGATAGGCGAAAACGCGCCACAGCTAGTCGTTCACTGTGCCGCGCTGACCAACGTAGATCGCTGCGCGCAAGCACCGCACGAGGCGCTGCATATAAACGGCTTTGGCACGCAGAATGTGGCGCTTGCCTGCCAAAAACAAGGCGCGGCACTCTGCTATGTGAGTACGAACGAAGTCTTTGATGGCGAAGGCGGCGCACCTTACGGTGAATACGATCCACTGCGCCCTGCCAACCCATACGGCTATAGCAAGTATGTTGGTGAGCAGATCGTGCGCGAAGTGCTGCCGCAGCATTTCATCGTCCGCACCTCGTGGGTGTTTGCCCACAACGGGCGCAACTTTTTGCAGCGGATCAGCAGCTTGGCGCGGGAAGGCAAGGCGCTCTCGGTGGTGACGGATGAAGTTGCCTGCCCAACCTATGCGACCGACCTTGCCGAAGGCATCGCCGCGCTGATTGCCACAGGGCGTTATGGCACCTATCACCTGACCAATCAGGGCGCCGTCTCGCGCTATGCCTTTGCGCGTGCCATTCTGGATGCCTACGGAATGCCCGATTACCCGATCACGCCGATCACAAAGGCGCAGTTCAACCGCCCATCCCGCCCGCCCACCTATTCCGCCCTACGGAACGACTTTGCCGCCCTGCTCGGCATTACCCTGCGCGATTGGCAGGCTGCCCTAGCCGCCTTCATCGCCCATGAACAACAGAAAGCGACCCAAGCATGAGTACAGTGACTGTGACCTTCCACCTTGAAGATGGCAGCACCTTTCACGGCGAAGTGCCGCGCCTTGCCATTGTGCATGAGGCGATGGAAAAGCTGCTGCCGCATGGTTTTATGAAGAATAAGCGCATCAGCATCAAACAGGCGCAGACGGACGATCTGATCTATCCCGATATGTTCTGCGGCGAAATTCAGGATCAATACGGCACGGCAACCCTGAACATCATTGCCCGCCCGCTGCCCGAAGCGAGTGCGGCGGCGCGCCCATGGCGCAATGTTGGCTTTGATCACCTTGCGCTGAGCATGGAAGATCGGCGTGCGGCGGTAGAGTTCTTCACACGCGGCTTGGGCATGGTCACCATGCGCGATGATGAACATCTGGCAGTGCTGAGCGCGCCGAACGGCAACAACGCGCTCTTCCTATTTGAGGCAGAGGCAGGCAAGCCGCTCAGCGACGGCGTGCCGAGCCGCATTCACCATATCGGCTTCGTGGTGGATGATCTTGAGGCAGCCTATCAGCACTTGCGGATGAACTTTCCCGCCTTTGCCAGCGATTTCACGCTGCTGGAGCGCCTAGAACGCTGGTCGCTCTATGGCAAGATCAGCTTTGGCAGCATCACCTTCATGATTCAGCTTTCGCAGATTAAAGAAAGCTACCGCGGCTTCCCTGATCCAAAGCAGTACGCCGCCATCATGTACGACTACAGCAGCCGCCATTACGGCGTGCGCTTTATGCCCGGTTGAGGGAAACGCCGCATGAGCAGCCCTAAAATCAGCCTTGAAGACGTGACAATTCGCTTTACCGAACGCGGCGGCGCCGGTGAGATCACCGCTGTGCAGCACGCCACGCTCACCGTGAACGAGGGCGAGTTTGTGTGCATCGTCGGACCGAGCGGCTGCGGCAAGACAACCGTGCTGCGCGCCATCGCCAACTTGCAGCCGATCAGCAGCGGCAAGGTGCAGGTGCTGCGCGCAGACGCCAAGCGCCCTGCTACGGCGATGGTCTTTCAGGGTGCTGCCGTCTTCCCTTGGATGACCGTCCTAGAGAACGTCAGCTATGGCTTACGGACACGCGGCGTGCCTTACGCGCAGCAAATTGCCATCGCCCGTGAATGGATTGCCCGCGTGAAGCTGGAGCGCTTTGCAGAGGCATATCCGCACCAGCTTTCAGGTGGAATGCAGCAGCGCGTTGGCTTGGCGCGTGCCTTTGCCTATAACGCCGAAGTGCTGCTGATGGATGAGCCGTTCGGCGCGCTGGATGCCCAAACACGCCTGATCCTGCAAGATACGCTTCTGGAACTCTGGCAAGCCAGCGGCAGCACGGTTGTGTTCGTGACGCACAGCATTGATGAGGCGCTGACGCTGGCAGATCGAATCTTGGTCATGTCGGCACGACCGGGACGTATTCTAAGCGATGAGCGCGTGAGGCTGCCACGCCCGCGAGAAGCGGTAGCACTGCGGAGCGATCCGCAGTATGGTGCGCTGTTTGGGAAATTGTGGGCGCTGCTGCGCGAACAGGTGGCGTAGCGCTCAGCCGATCACCACAGGAATTTCCGCCATTGGCGCACCGCCCAGCATGTTATAGAGCCAACGCGCCGCAAAGATGGGCAATTCCACAGCGCGGTAGGTGTTGGGCGTGCCAAAGCGGTTGTGCCAATTGGCAGCGTAGAACGGCACGGGCTTGCCCAAACGCGGCTGCAAGAGCATTTGCCACATATGCAGGTGTGGCGGTTCGCTGGCACGCGCACAAGGCAACCGCACGCGTAGCGTCCCTGAATCAGGTGGCAAATTGCCGCTGTGAACTGCCGTCTTGCCAACAAATGCCTCGCCTTCATAAAGGCTGAGCGATTGCTGTGCCACCTCCAGCCACAGTGCAGGCGCACGCAGCGGCGAAGGCTGCGGCAGCCAGCGCCGAAAATGCAGCGCGGATGCCCACCCAAACGCACCGCGCCCATCCGCCGTCAGCGAGAGGGCATACCACGTTTGGCGCGCATCATCCGTCAGCCAGTCATGCACATACAGCACCGTGCCAAATGGATAGCGCCCGACAAGCTCGGCATAGGGCGAACAAGCGCGCCGCAAGGTGGTGATCGGCGCGATGACCTCATAGTAGCCTGTGTGCAGCTCAGTGGGGTGCGGCGGGCGCTCGTAGGGCAAAATGGGCTGCATCGCTTCACGCGGCAGGTAGCCATCCGCAATCTGATACCACCAGCCATCTGAGCTGACGCCTTGAATGGCGTGCAGGCTATCAGCGGGCAAGCGCTTAAGCGCCTTCGCGGTTGCTTGCGGCTTGGCGCGCACTTGCGTGGCGCTGAACAGACGTCCAAGCAAAGGTGCCTCGTCGGGCAAGCCAAGCGTGCTGCCAGCGGCAAGCGCCGTTAGGGATGGCGGCGCGCTGGCTGCCTCTGCCTTGCTGCCTTGCCCGATGCCGAAAAGTGCTGCGAAAGCGCTGGTGCGCTGCAAAAATTGCCGTCGGGTCAGCATCATTCGTTCGCCAAGAGCGCCTTAATCGCCGTGTCAAGTTCGGTGCGGGATTGTAAGCCTTCCAGCACGTTAAACGTCCTGCCTTGCGAATCAAGCAGGACGGTGTACGGGATAAACTGCACGCCGTAGCGTTGGATGAGCCGCCGCGAGGCGGGATTGTCAATATCAATGTCCCAGAAGGTGACCTGATCGCTGTATTTATCCTTCATCGCCTGCACGTCCGGGCGCATGATGCGGCACGGCTGGCACCAGGTTGCCGTGAAGCGGATGTAGTGCGGCTTGCCGTCAAGGATAATCGCCGAAGGGCCGGGCGTCACAGTTGGGCGGTTCTCAAAGGTGGCGATGATAGATGAGCTGAAGGCAGTCAGGGTTAGCAACGGCTCTGGGATGTTGGCGGTTGGTGTTGGCGTGGGCGAGGCAAGCGCAAGGCGCGGGCGGGTTGGCGTGGCGCTGGCAGCCACCGCCAAGGTGGGCAGCGTCAGGCTCGTAGGTGTGGCGGTGTTGGTTTGGGAAAGGGCTGAATTTGGCACGGGCAGCAGCAGCAGACCGCCTAGCAGGGCGGCGATCAGCCCTGCGAAAAGCACACCACGCAGCGGGGTTGGCATAGGCACCTCACCTTAAAAAAGAACCATTCTCACAACAGATATTAGCAATTGTAAAGGCATTTGGGCAGAGTCGATCCTACGAATTCTATGAGCGTTCGGCACAAATGCCTATCTGCTGAAGAATTGGCGCAACGCCTTGCTTGCTTCTGCCGCACCAATTAATGCTGATCTGCACGCATGGCTTGGCATGGCTCTCCGAAAAACGCCAACCTCGCTCCCTAGCCTTTTTCCCTGCCAGCAGGGAAAGGCAGCCAGAGGATGCGGCGGTTTAGGGTGATGCACCTGAGCTTGGCAGTCCAGAGCTGCGATCTTCGCCATGCCCTTTTCATGGCAAATTTGCTCTCAGGGCGTGCTGTGCTATGATCTGCGGCTGAAACCGACGCGCACAAAATTGAGTTGTTATTGCCATGACTGATCAAACTATCGCCACGCCGACGCGGCTCGCCGGCGTGCGTTTCCAGCGGGTAGGGAAACTCTACCACTTCGATTGTTCCAACATGCCCGATTTGGTCATTGGCGATCATGTGATCGTCGAGACGATGCGCGGGCAACAAATGGGGCAAATTGCCGCCTTTTACGACCCTGAAGAAGGGCGCACCGACTACAAACCGATCCTGCGGCTTGCCACACCACGCGATCTGCTGCTGAAACAGACGTGGGAAGATAAACAGTTAGAGACGCTCATCGAATGCCGCGAGATGGCGGCAAACTTGGGCGGCTATGAGCAGTGCAAATTTTTGGCTGCCCAATACAGCTATGATGGTGCAATGCTGACCATCCTCTACAGCACTGAGGACACCAAGCTGAACATCAACCGCCTGAAAAACGCCCTGAGCGGGCGCTTTCCCGCACGGGTAGATTTGCGGCAGGTCGGTCCGCGGGACGTGGCAAAACTGATCGGCGGCATGGGTGCTTGTGGCATTCCGCGCTGCTGCTCCACCTTCCTGACCGATTTCAGCCCAATCTCGATCAAGATGGCGAAGATGCAGGGCATTTCCCTAAATCCATCCGAAATTACGGGCATGTGCGGCAGGCTGCGCTGCTGCCTCGTCTATGAATATGAGCAGTATGTGGAGGCGCGCAAGCTGCTGCCCAAGCGCAATAAGCGCGTGCGGACGCCACAAGGCGAAGGCAAAGTGCTGGATGTCCATCCGCTGCAAGATGCCGTCACCGTCTTGGTGGATGAGATTCGCTACCTCGTGCAGCGCGAAGACCTTGTGCCGCTGGATGAGCTGGAGGCGTTTGAGAAGAAGGCGAAAGGCGGCTGTGCGCGCCACGAAAGCGGCGGCTGCGATTGCGGCGCTATGCACGGCAAAGCTGCCAAGACGGAAGGCGATGAGGACGATGCCGAAGACTGGGATGCTGGCGAAAGCTGGGAGTAAACACACACCATGACCGATCAAAACGCACCGCTTCAGCGCGTGCTGGTAATCTACGCACACCCAGATGACCCTGAATTTTTCAGCGGCGGCGTGTTGGCAAAGTGGGCCACGGAAGGCAAGCACATCAGCTATGCTTTAGCGACCAGCGGCGATAAGGGTAGCGATGACCCTGAAATGACTGCTGAGCGCCTGATCGCCATACGCGAGGCGGAACAGCGCGCCGCGGCTGCCTGCATGGGATCGGACACCGTGATCTTTTTGCGCTATCCCGATGGCGAGCTAGAGCATACCTTACGCCTACGCCGTGACCTGACGCGCCTGATCCGCCAACTGCGCCCTGATATTGTGGTGACCAACGATCCACAAACGGTCTGGACGCGCACAGGCGGCATTAATCACCCTGATCACCGCGCCATTGGTGAGGCTGCTCTTGCCGCGATCTATCCCTCAGCGCGAGATCGGCATACGTTTGTGGAGCTTTGGCGCGATGAAGGCTTAGCGCCGCACAAAGTGCGCCGCGTCTACCTTGCAGGCACGCTTGATCCCAACCTCAGGGTGGATATTACCGCCTACCTTGAGCGCAAGATCGAGGCGATCAGCCAGCACCGCAGCCAAGTGAAGGATTTTGAGGCGCTTGCCAAACGGCTGCGCGAAAGCAATGACGCTGACTTTGAGAGCGAACCGCCCATCTACAGCGAGGCGTACCGCGTGCTGAGTTTGCGCTAAAAAGGTGGTGAGAGTCAAGCGCTCTTACCACCTGCCACTACTGCGCGGGCTTCACTGCGATTACAGTCTCGTTTTGCAGCAGCGCAACCGAGCCGTTCTCGTTCAGGCGGAAGGCGAAAACCTCGTTCATCAACCCTGTCATGTTGGCGATGAACGCGCGCGGCGCGAACTCTACCAACTCGAAGGACATGCTGACGCCCTGTTGCACAATATCCGCATAAAGCCCACCATCACGCACGTTGATCTCAATCTGGGCAAACAGGCTGGCATACTTGCCTGCATAGGCTGCATAGTGGCTTGGATCAGGCGTGAAGCTACGCAGCGCGGCGAAACGCTCCGCACGCGCTTTCGGATCAAAGGCTTTGAAGCCTGCCGTGAGCGTCTCAAGGCTATCGGCACGCTGCGGATTGATGGTCAGGTACAGCACGCCTGCCGCAAGCATTTCAACCACATTCGGATTATCGCCCTGATCGCCATTGGAGAGGATGATCACGGCGGTTTGCTGCTCAGGCGCCATCGCCAACATCGCAGCAAAGCCATCTATGGCGCCGTTGTGCCAGACCGTTTGAAAGCCTTCCAGTTCGGTGGTCACCCAGCCTAAGCCATAGCCATTTTTGATCGGCGTATGCATCTCGGTCAGGCTTTTGGCAGAGATGATCGGCGTGTTTTGGAAAGTGCCATCGCCCATCTGGAAAATGGCGTAGTTTGCCATCTCCAAAACGTTTGCGGTCACTGCGCCAGCCGGCGCGATGACCTGATCCAGATATGCGAAAAAGGGGATGCGCTGTGCGCCCTTCCGCACATCAAAGCGGTGCGGTGCGGCAAAATCGTCGGTTTGCTGCATGGCAGCATAGCTGAGCGTTGCGGTTGGCATTGCCAGCGGCGCAAGGACCGCTTCGCGCAGATACTCGGCATAAGGCTTGCCCGTCACACGCTCCAAGACGACACCCGCCAAGGCATAGCCCCAGTTGTTGTACTCATAGCGCGTGCCGAGCGCACTGCGGATAGGCTGTGTGGCAAGGTATGCCAACATGCCTTCAGCATCGGTCACCTCGCCGTTGTACCACGCCAATTCGGCAAGTGGTATGCCGCTGGTGTGGCTGAACAGATGGCGTAGCGTCACGGCATTGGCGTGCGCTGCGTCGCGCAGAGTAAATTCGGGCAGGTATTCCACAATAGGCGCATCAAGGCTGAGTTTGCCCGCTTCCACAAGGCGCATGGCAGCCAACACCGTCATAGATTTGGTGATTGACCCAATGCTAAAGTGCGTCTGCGGCGTGACGGGTGCGTTGGACTCCATATCGCGCACGCCGTAGCCTTTGGCGAAGATCACTTCACCCTCGCGCACAATTGCCACGCCCATGCCAGTTATTTCATAAAGCTGCTGCATACTGGTTAGGTAGGCATCCACGCTTTGCGAGTCAAAGGTGCTTTGTGCGTATGCCGTGCTGCCAAGTGCCAACATCAGCACAAGCACCAGAAGGCTAAACACACGGAAAGGACGGCGCATGTTGTTTTCTCCCTAATTGTATTTCCATGTGATTCTACGCAAAACGTGCGCTAAAGTTGTGGCGCGGACGCCTTGTTCAGGGACTTTAGTCCGCCCACGCCAATTGGCTAAGCTGCCCGCCCTGCACCACCTGAAAGACGCGCCCATCGCTCACTCGCACAATGGAGAGCGCCGTAAAGAGGCTGCGGTAGGGCGCGATAAAGGCAATGAAGGCGTCATCCGGTGACCATGCAAACGGCTCACCTAGCACGAGGGCATCCGCCAGTTGGCGTTCTGTGCGGTCAGCAAGCCTGATCAGGTGCAAGCGCGCAGAGCGTTCACCCGCATCCTGCCGCAAAAAAGCGGTAGATTGCCCATCCGACGACCAGCGCGGCATGGAAGCATCGCCCATGCCATGCGTTAAGCGCTCAAGCTGCGTGCCATCAGGCTTGATCAGATAAAGTGCCGTTTGGTTGCTCAAGCGATTGATGAGGACGATCTGGCTGCGCTCAGCTTCTTGCTCTGTGAAGGCGATCTGATCGCCTGAGGGCGAAAAGGTCGGCGCAAACTGTGAGGCATCGGTTGCCGCCGTCAGTGCTGTGGCGGCGTTCGTCGCCAAGTCCACCTGCTGAAGCACAGTTTTCCCGTCGCGGTCTGCTGCGTAGAGCAGCCGTTTGCCATCGGGCGACCAGACAGGTGCATCAAAGCGCCAGGCATCGTCAGCGATCATGTCCAAGATGAATAGTCGGCTGCTGTGCGCTGCCTTCTAGGTAGGCAAGAGCGCGTCCATCAGGCGACCAGGCAGGCTTGCTGTGGACGCACGAGATCGCTTCCGCGTCACAGCGCAGGTCAGCCGCTAAGGGCTGCTCAGTGCGTGGCTGCGCCGTAAACGTCATCAGGTGAAGTGGCATTGCGCCGCCGCTGAGCGCTTTCGTGAAGGCGAGTTTGCCGCGCAAGCCTTCGGGCAGGGCAGTCGGTGGCGGTTGCCCATTCACCACCCACCGCGAGAACAGCGTAAACATAGCAAGCGCAATGAGGAAGCTGTATGTGTAGGCGCGCATTCGCCGCTGTGGTAGAAGCGTCATCAGAGTCACCTATTGGGTTGCGGTGTGATGGTAAGCGGCGGCTCTGGCGTAATCGTGGTAGGCGGTAAGGGCGGCGGCGTGGGTGGACGGGATGGCTGCGGATGCGGCGGCACAATGCCCTGTTCAATGGCATAATCGCCATATTCGCCTGCACGCCCGTGCATGGCAAAGACCATTGCCCAGCTAATGGCGATGCGGTGATTAAGCTGCCCAAAATCTAAGTCTCCGCCCATAAAGCCGTTGACGGCACGCTGAGCGCGCTCAATATCACTCAGATCGGCTATGAAAGGCGCACCCATCGCCAGCCCAGGCGCACGGTTAATGTTCAAGAGACCATTGATGGTGCGGACATCGCTTTCCGTGATCTGACCATTGGCGAGGGCGCTCTGTATAATGCGTTCGACCTCTTGCTGCTCACGGCGCACCATGTCTAAATCCCACGCCAACGCCGAATCAACCGGCTGCCCTGTCAATGGGCTAATCAGCCGCCCATCGGGTGCAACCAGATCGCCGTTTGTGAGTCCCGTATAAATACCTTGATTGAGGCTGAAAAGGTCAGCGCCGATAGTGTTTAATAGTTCAGCAGCATTGGGGGATAAATTCATCCCCAAGAGATCGAGGATACCACTAAATCGCTCGCTCATGCAGAATATCTGTCACTTTGGCAGCCGCGTTGTAGAAACGGATGCCGCCGCGTTCGCCGCCCAAAGCACGCAGCGCTTCTGCCCACTGCGAATAAACCTCGCTGCGTCGGCTTGGATTGACGGGATCAGGTTCGCCTTCGCCACCTTCACCTTGTTGGTTCACCATTTTTGCGAAGCCCACGGGCTTGCCCGCCAAAACGAAATCACCGGCACCGCCCACAAAGAGCGCGCCTGCCTCACGCTCTGCCGCCTGAAAGCGCTCGGCAAGCGTCCCTGTGCAGTGGCAAGCTTCTTCCAATGCCTTCACAAGGCGCTCCACCGCCGGCAGCACGTCCGCGTTCATCTCCGCGTAGAACTGGTCAGCGCCGCGCCCGCGCCACGCGCCGCCTTGCAAGTGTTCCATCTGCCTCACCAAGCTATCCCGACCACATATTCATCCTCACCTGTCAGGCGGCGCACCTTGCCGCTACCATCCAGCGGCAGCACCTCAAGCCAGTTATTACGGATGAAGGCAAGATGCTGACCATCAGGCGAAATGCTCACCTGACTGACAGGCGTGCCACTGCCAAACACTTTCTGAATGACGCCATCTGCCACTGTCACAGTGAACAGGTTGCGCCCATCGGAATAGAGCAGGCGGTCACCCTGTGGCAGCCATGCCAGACCGAGACATGGTATCGTTGAAGGAGTGAGTTGTTTCCGAGTCTGCCCGCTGCGATCCGCAATAAACAGTTGTCTCCGCTCACAGTATACGATCTGATGACCATCTGGCGACCACACAGCACTATCTACCTGAGAACTGCTTTGGACTTCGATGAGCGACAGGTTAGCGAGATTCAGGTGATAAGTGGTCATCGGAGACTCAAACGGCTTGTTAGGATCATAGGCAGCACTGTTAAACGTGATGTACTCGCCCTGTGGATCAACATCTAGGGCAACCTGCCATGCATCCAATTCAGGCAGAAGAACACGCGGTGTTTTCTCACCATCAAGCGCTATCATGTAGAGCCTAGATGGTATAGATAGGACTCCAGGCTGTGTACTTTGCGAGTAAACCAGCCAGCGCTCATCTGGAGAAACAGACAAACCTATCAGACCGCCATCTACAATCTTTTTAGAGGCTGCCCCTTCTCTTAGATCGAGGAGATATAGCCCAAAGCCACCTTCGACTTGGGCATAATAGACGACTTGATTACGTTCGGGCAACCACTCAAAGCCAAGAAATTGGCAAAGCCCTACCCTGCATTCGTTGAATGTGATCTCAGCCATGCGTTGGCGCTCGCCCGTCTTAGGCTGAAGTACGAAGAACTGGATATGATGGGTGAAGTACGTCTCAATTATCCCAAAGCCACGATCACGCTGAAGGCGGCTGAGCTGTTGTGTTGCGAAAAGCAGCGGCGATGCCTCCTCAGCTCCAGCAGGCGACATGAGCGCAACACCACTCCACAGGAGCAGCAGAATGCTAAGCACGCGCTTAAAGGACATACTTTACTCCTGAATCACTAGCGCTGTGGCGGTGCGGGCTGTGAGCCATCAGGTGTGTACAACAGCGGCGCATCAAAATTCTGCTGATTTTGGGCAACAACCTGCTGAACATACGCAACATACGCTGCTTCGCTGTACCCATGCTGCTGAAATACCATGGCGATGCCTATCGCAACCCGATGATGGATTTCATCGAAATTGAGGTTACCGTTGCCCACCAGCGTCATGCCAGCACTTGAAAGTGCGTTCTTAGCCCAGTTGACTACTGTGAAGTCAGCGCCAAGAACTTTGCCTATTTCTGCAAGGATAGACGGCTCAAAAACACTGCTCATTCCCAGTAGATAGTTGTTGCCTAGAACACCTTGATTTTTCTGGTCATTTGACAGTGGATTATTGTTTAACAGTCCACCGACCTCTGTTTGCTCACGCATGACCATCGCAATATCCCATTCTAAAGCGCTGGAGACAGTCTTTACTTGAAGGGGCGAGCCATTTTGCATGACAATGTTTCCGTCAGGATCAAGGAGTTGCCCATCAGCATTGACTGTGTAGCCGTTCTCGAGGTAAGACAAAATATCCACGCCACCATATCCTTGATGCGGGCTGATAAGCAGATCGGTGCCAGCGATTTCAAACCGCCCGCCCCTGAGCAGATTATAAATGCGCTCGTTCAGGCGAAATAACTCCTCGCCGATAAAATCATTGAGCGGCTTAGATTCAATAATGGACTGCGCTATGTAGTGCGCTAAAGCCTCATGGTTTGGATCCACAAGAGATTGACCTAACATCTGCAATAATCCCCAAACAGGAACTGACGGGAAAAATGCCATAAGGATAGCTACATCCAGTTTGTCAGCCGCGCCTCCTAACAAATTTGTGACAAGCGCAGCTGCTGCATAAAACTTAATATCCTTTCGTGTGGAGCTGTCATTTGCCAAGTCCTCATGCCACTCGGCATAGGTTTCACTACGATCTTGGGCTGTGTCAGGCACGCCATCGCCGTCGCTATCCTTGCCATCACCCTCCTGATAGACGCCTTCGCGCTCAAAAGGTTTGGCATAACTTGCCAGCATATAACCGTCGCCAGCGCTCACAGCTTCAAATGCACCCTCGCCGCCCACAAAGAGCGCCCCTGCCTCACGTTCGGCAGCCTGAAAGCGCTCGGCAAGCGTCCCTGTGCAGTGGCAGGCTTCCTCCAACGCCGCCACCAACCGACTCACCGACGGCAGCACAAAGTCCTTCATCTCCATGTAGAAGGCATTAGCGCCGCGCCCGCGCCACGCGCCGCCTTGCAAGTGTTCCATCTGCCGCTGAAGGCTGTTCAGCAGCCCACGAATACTCTCTGCCGATCCCGAAAAGCACGCTGAACACTCCTTGCCCGCCTCGTAATCCATGCGGATGTGAGAAGCACCCATACACACCACGCCTGCTGCTTCACTCGGTTTGCGTTTCCCACTGTGCCAGTTCAAAGCGCAAGCCGGTTAGCCCCTGTTGTTCAATTAGCCTCTTGAACTCGTCTGAAACATAAATTTCAACATAATTAAATAAGGGTAGCCTGAAAATGTGCTGTCCTTCCAGACAGCCTGTGCGAAACACATAGCGTCGCACAGCTTTTACCGCGCCACTATCCCAATAGGTGAACTCCGAACGCTCATAATCAAGGCATTCTGCCACAGTTAGAACATTCAATAGCCAGAGTGACCGCTGTGGCTCGTTTGGGCAGTCTAGCGGCAAAAATTCAACTGCTTGCCCAACTAATGGCTCAAGCGCTTCTCGTGCTACGGCATCACAAATGAGTATATCTGAAAGCTCGCTGAAGTTACTCGACCGAAGAAAGGAATAAGGGAATTCAGGGCTTTCGACTTCTCGGACAATTTCGTCATCCCGCATAAACCTTACTTTTGGTGCTTGCCACTCTGTAGACAAACGATTAGGTATACCTCTTCTAATGACGCCGAGATGATCTTCATCCCACAAACGGCTTTTATCAACCAGTAGCAGTGGTGCATAGGCTGTGTCAAATCTAGGATACCAAAAGCGCATGAAGTACCTCATTTCAATCCTACTGCCCGTAATTGCGGATGTACTCTACGACCTGTTGTGCAAGGGTTTGCGCCTCATCTCGACTATTGGGAAGCGGCAGACGATCTATTTCGCGGGCAAGATCATTTAGAAAAGCAACAGCACCTTCTGTTGATTCGATTGTCCTTAGGCGGTCACGTAATGCATCGAAATAGCGTTGCGTATGAATATAGTCATGAATTTGTGTGTTCATCCCGACGCCGTTGTAAATGGAGTTTGGGTGAATGCCTAGCTCCATCAAACGTTCTCTTGCGTCGGCAGCACCGGGATTGGCGGCAGGCACGATGTGGTGTAAGTGTTCGCCCGCACTCGGCTTGCGAAAACTCACATCCACGCCGTTGGCGCTACGGCTGGCTTTCAAATGGAATTTCGAGCGTTTCATCGGCAGCTGCCCGTGTGTTTTCGGGATCAGTGTAGTAAAAGTTAGCAGTCCAGCCTTGTGGCGAGAGGCTTATGCCAATGCGATAACGTGGATACTGTGCCAAGTTCTGTTGTGCATAGTTGATAAAAACATCCTGTGCTTCTGTCAGGCTAATGGGCAAGTTTTGCCACATTGGCAAAGCAGCAGACAGCCAGCGTGTGCGTTGACTTGTTGTCTTTACGCTATTTCCGGGCAGATCGAAGAAGAAATCAGTATCCACAGAGACAAATTCATCATCTGAGTCGAGGATGACAACAGGCTTTTGGAGAGGATTAGCCGCAATAGTTACGATCATGTTTCTCAATAGGCACTGACCAGCAGCGCATTCCAAGCGAACCCACAAATCACGTATAAAGGCTGTGCCACGATTGCCTATGCTACCCTGAACGTGGTTTAGCGCTGCATTCACAAGATCATCCGATTGATAAGTGTCCGATTGAAAAAACCGATCCAATGGCATATTAACAGAAATTTCGGGAAACATAGCACTCTCACCATCTAACAAAGAACAACTGGCTAGAAGAAGGCAAACGCTTAGTAGGGCAAAGTAGTTGTACAACGCTTTTCTCATTGTGCATACATCTCCTGATCAACACCCTTTCTGGCACCGCCCACATAATCTTCGTTAGCATCAATGGTTCTCAAAATTGCTTGGCGAATTTCATGGGGACTTTGCCCTATATTGACTCTGTCTTGCAAACGTGCCATGAATCCCTCAATGCCAGCGTTGTAGGTCACCAGCGTGAAATCATCAATTTGCTGAGGCGTAAGCTCAACGCCCCATGCTGCTAAGCTCTCCACAATCCGTGCGCGTTGCCGCGGCGAGGAAGTTAAATTCACGGTCAGAAAATAGCTTCCAGATGACCTCACCTTTGATGAAATTGCCGTCACCATCGGTTATATCGCTCATCCACTTGGCAAACCGCTCAGGATATTTCTCAAGATACGGAATTAATGTATCTGCTTTGATGTTCCCAATACCCGCCGAGACGCCTTCTCCACGCAGCGCGATTTTAAGCCGCCACAAAAGGTCTGACCACCAACCCGATGATGAGGTACTCCACTCACGTTCAAGCACCATCGTTAAGAGCAGCGGATCAACGCCCGTAATTGATGCAATTCGTCTGATTTCTTCTTCGCTCACACCGTTGGCTGACATGAAAGATGGTGTGCCGGGTCGGCTGACACATTGTGGTGGATAGGTGCCAACTTGAATGGACATCTGACTATCTAAACAGCGGTTCGGCGGTGGCGGCGTTGGCGTTCCTCTGCGTGGTGGTGTTGGGACGGGTACAGGGATGACCGTCGGCGTAGGCGTGAAGGATGGCGTTAACTCGCTTATGCCACCGCCCACAAAGAGCGCACCTGCCTCGCGTTCGGCTGCCTGAAAGCGCTGCGCGATGCTATGTGTGGCGTGGCAGGCTTCCTCCAACGCCTTCACAAGGCGCTCCACCGACGGCAGCACTCAGTCTTTCATCTCCGCGTAGAACTGGTCAGCGCCGCGTCCGCGCCACGCGCCGCCTTGCAAGTGTTCCATCTGCCGCTGAAGGCTGTTTAGCAGCCCACGAATGCCATCTGCCGATCCCGAAAAGCACGCTGAACACTCCTTGCCCGCCTCGTAATCCATGCGGATGTGAGAAGCACCCATACACACCGTGCCTTGGTCACGCGAAATTACCAATCGACAACCAGCAAAATTGTTGTCTTATCGGCTTCTGTGAGATCAAAGAAAGCGTGGTAACGCTTACCTTGATTATTAAAGAAAAGCAATTGCTTGTAGGTACGTCCTTCTTGTCTTACCCATTCGGGATAATACGCCTGATTGCTACTCGGTCCAAGGCTGAATGCCAACGCCAGCGGCGTATCGGTCAGCGTTTGAAGTGTCTCTTGAAAAACAACCAAATTCTGAGTAGGTAGCTCAAAGCGTACCCGTAACACAATGTCTGTGCCTTGCCCATGCGATTGACGGTAGAGTGACTGCACCTGTGTGGCACTTTCAGGCAGTGAGAATTCTAATAACTCTACAAGGCGCTCACGTGGAAGGTCTTCAAGAGAGATTGTCTCGCCACCCCGCCATTCAGCCATCGAACATGCTCCTAAACT
>QWHC01000037.1 GCA_021404685.1 Chloroflexi bacterium CFX4
CATTCGCCACCTCAGCCAGACCTTACGCATGTTGGCGGGCGCGCCTGATTATGAAGCGCCGATTCACGTCACATGGGCTGATCCGCTGCCGACCAACGCCGCCGAAGTGGTGGACGTGCTGGCACGCGAGCGCGCCTTGGGCATCGTCAGCCGCGAAACTGCCGCCCGTGAACGCGGGCGCGACTGGGCGCAAGAATCGCTCCGCATGGCGAGCGAGGGCTGAGGCTTATCCCAAGATTTACCCTACCCTAAAGCCCGCCCACCTCCGCTCCCCTTTCCCTGCGTGCGGGGAAAGGGTTAGGGATAGGGGTAAATTGCGTTGCAAGCGGCAAGGATTCCCCTTCGATCCATACCTCAGCCGTATAACCGTCAATCACGCGCCATCAGCCGTCCCTGAACCTTCACCCTCTGCCCTGTGCAAGTTGCCCTTTTGCGAAATATGAATAGACTCTTCACTAAAGCAACGAGACACAGGATATACAATGCCAATCGCCATTGACCCAACCCTTTCCGTCTACGAGTTAACAGCGCGTGTTGTGAACAGCGGTATGCTGGTGAACCACCGCCGCACCATGTCGCTGATCAGCTATGAGATTGAGAACGCCGTGCTGCACGATGGCGCCAAAGCGCGCATTTTCTCAGGCTTTCAGAAGATGAGCTTCTTTTTGCCGCAAGTGCAGCGCTATCGGCGGCTTGCCGAACGTGCCGAGTCGATCTATGTGTTCGGCGTGCCAGATGTGCTGCTGCCCGAAATTCCGAACATCACCTATGTCATGATCAGCCCACGCGATCAGCTTGCGAAGGAATGGTTTTTGCTTGCCGATGCCGCCGATTATGCCAGCATCTTGGCAACCGAAGAGCTGACCACCTGGGATCAGCCCGATGATGAACGTACATTCAAGGGCGTCTGGTCGTTTGATGAGCGCATTGTGAGCATCGTTCAAGAATGGCTGAGCAGCCTTGTGGAAGCGCGCCCGCTCGGTGAGCGCAAGCGCGATCCGAAGGTGCAGCTGCAATACATGCAGCGCACCACCATGCGGATTGCCAACCGCCTGATCAAGTTGGCAGAGCAGCGCACACCGAAGGCAGTCCGAACCGCTAAAGAGCTGGAGGCTGCCCTGCCGCAGGTGTAGCTGCTTGCCGATACACCGCTAAGGTGCGCTCTGCCGCCCTCTGCCAAGAAAATTGCTGCGCCCGCGCCGCGCCCGCTGCCTGCAAACGCACCCGCAGCGCTGAATCGGTGAGCAGGCGCAGCAGCCCTTCCGCGATGGCGCGATCATCGTGCGGATCGACCAGCAGTGCTGCCTCGCCCGCCACTTCTGCCAAGCTGGAGAGATTCGAGGTGAGGACGGGGACGCCGCACGCCATCGCTTCTAGCAGCGGCAGCCCAAAACCTTCCCACAGCGAAGGCAGCGCGAATGCCTCTGCGCCGCTGTAGAGCGCGGGCAACTGCGCCTCAGCCACATAGCCAAGCCGTTTGGCGCGCACCTGCGGATTCGCCGCCAGGTAGCCGCGCACGGACTCTGCGCCGCTGCCATCGCCACCCGCTAAAACCAGCGTGTGCGGCACCTGATCTTGGATTTGGGCAAAGGCGCGCAGCAATCCCACCTGATTTTTGCGCTGTTGGAGTGTGCCAACGCACAGCACATAGCGCCCAAGCCCAAGTTCGGCGCGCACTGCCTCTACCCTTTCCGCCGCCACAGGCTGAAAAAGGCTCAAATCCACGCCCTCTGGAATGACAGTTGCCGTCCGCCCAAGATGCAGCGCAACCTCCTCCGCGGCGTTCTGCGAAACTGCGATCAGGTGTTGGGCGCGCCTAACGGCGGACACTGCATCGGCAAGGTAACGGCGCTCTTTGACGGTCTGCTCCGGCGGCAGGCTCAACGCGGCAAGGTCGTGCAGGGTGACTACCGACGGCACAGGGCAATAGCCTGCCATCAGCGGCGCGGGAAAATGAAAGGCACTCAGCCGATCTAGGCGCATTGCCACGCCCATCCCAAGCCGCAGCCAGCCACGGGCGATTGGCGCCGTTCGCCAGCGCAGCCAGCGGCTCGGCGGCAAGGCAGCCAGCAGCGCGTTATCGCGCTTGGGCGGATAGGTGAAATAGAGGTGCAACTGTACGTTGTGCGCCTCAACCTGCTCCGAGAGCGCCTTCAGCAGGCTGAACAGGTAGCGCTTGACGCCGCTGAGGTGTTTGGCAGCCGCCAAGCCGCTGGCATCTATGCCGACGCGCAGCATCTAGCCACCCTGCACCAACTGGCGCGCACGGCGGATGGCTTCCTGATGCACCACACTTGCCATAGCGGTGCGGTAGGCGGCACTGCCCCTGTAGTTGCTCAGCGTGCTGGTAATGCCTTCATGGTAGCGGACGGGCTGCGGCGCCACGCCAACCAGCACGGAATACGCGCCCGGATCAGGCGCTATGGCGGCGGCGAAGCCAACCGCACCAACAATCGGTGCATCAGCGGGCGTGCGCGCCACCTTGAAGGCGGCAAAGCGCCACTGTGCAGCGTAGCCCTGCACGATAAGTCCTAGCACTGCCAACTGGCGGCGTTCCTCAAGGCTCAGAGCGCACCAGCGCGGCATATCTATGGCGGTGTTCTCATCATGCGCAACCGTGATGAGGCGCGCCGCAATGCCGTAGAGCAGGGCGAGGATCAGTGAATCGGGACGGCATTCCATCAGCACATCGCCAACGGTCAGCGTGTTTTGCAGCGTCAGCGGCACTTCGGCGGCAATCACCGCCGCAACATCAGGGTGAATGGTGCTGACTGTGGCAAGCGTGGCGGCGCTGCCGATCTCAAGGCGTTCCTTGTTTAGCTGCCAGTTGCGCGGTGCAAGCTCGGCAAGGTCTACGATAACAGATAAATCACGGCGGACTGCCAGCGGTAGGCGCATCAGGTAAGCGCCGCCGCCATAGATTGGGTAGGCTTGGCGCTCTTGCAGGCGTGCGAGTGCCTCGTGCGCTGAAATCGGGCGGTAGAGCGTGTGCAGGTGATGTAACATGGTTGTCTTTCTCCAAAACGCTTTGCCCAGATTGTAGCGCATGAACAGCCCCTACCGCACCTTTCGCTTCCTGTTCCCGGCCAGCCGCGCCCTCGCAGTTCCTCTCTCCACAAGCCTTTGGCGAGAAGGAGAGGAGTGGATTACTCACCAACACTGCTGATGGCTGCCCTGTGCTTTGCCGCTGATCAACCGCTCAAAGGATCGGCGGCGGTTGGCGTTGGCTCAGGTTCGGGAAGCACATCGGGTTGGCGCAGATAGCGCATGCGTATCTCTGCCGTGCGGCGGTAATGCTCCGCGCCGAGTGCGCGCCAAAAATCCTGCGCGGTGGCAATCTTGCCGCTGCCACCGTACAGGTAGCGGCGCAGCCACGTCAGGAAGGCTGCCTCGCCCAGTGCCTCGCGCATTTCTTGCAGCATCTGTGCGCCGCGCAGATAGACGGCGTTGATATACAGCCGCACGTTCCAATACTCGTAAACGGGCGTATCCACATAGCCCTTGGGCTGATACGTTTTGACGCGGAACGTCCACCACCACGCCACCAAATCCGGGCGCACACCTTCAAGGTAGAGCAGCTCGGCATAGATCGAGAGCGACTCATCAAGGTAGGGCGCCTCGCCTTGCGCCGTCATCACCTGAGCATACCACCACTGATGTGCCACCTCGTGCGCCGTGATGAGCGTCAGCCACGAGTCATCGCGCCCAGTGAAGTTGGCAAACCAATGATGCCCGACATGCACCAAGCCGCTGAACTCCATGCCGTCAGGAAAGTCGCCTTCCACCACGACCAGGCGATCATAGGGCATATTGCCAAACAGCAGCGTAAAGCGTTCGACAGCTTGCTGTGCCGTTTGCAGCGCGTGCAAGTGCGCGGCGGATGGCTTGCCGCTGCTGTTGATGAAATAGTAGAGGTCAACCGTCTCGCCATTGGCAGTTTGTGCGCTCAGGCGCGCCATGCTGCCGCTGATCACCAACGGCAGCGATCTGCCCTGCTTAAAGACCACGCGCCAATTTCTAGCGCCCAAGCGCGTGACGCTGCCCGGCGCGATCAGATCAATGGGTTGGCTGCCGCTCAGGGCTATATCTGCCTCAAAATCCGCCATTTCGGAGAAGATGTATTCACCAATCAGCCATGCTTGCGGCAGCACCCAGTCACCGTTCAGGCGTGGCGCAAATTCGGGCAGCCAATGTCCAATGTTCAGCTGGCGCTCGGTATAGCTCAGGTACTTCATGCGTGCGTTGGGCAAACTTGGCACGCGTAGCGTGAAGGTGAGCGTGATCACGGCGCGGCAGCCAACAGGCAGCGGCTGATCCAGCGTGAGGTCAAGGCGCGCCTTCTCAAGGCGGAAGGCAGTCAGCTTGACCGCCGAATCGGACGTGCTTTGGACAGACTCAAGCGTAAAAATGCCGTCGCTGTGGTTGGGATCAACGTACATCAGCAGGGCCTTCAGCGGAACACCTGCTGTGTTGCGGTATTCGGCGTGCAGTTCGGCGCGGAGGCTGTGCGCGGCGGGATCAATTTGGGCGCTGACTGCGTAGCGGATGGCGGCATCGCTTTTGGGCGCGCCGCACGGATCGAGATCAGGGGCGCGGGTGTGGGTTGGCGGTGGCGTCGGTGTGGCATCGCTTGGCGTTGCGCTGACGATGGGCGCAAAGGTGCCAGCACGCACCGATTCGGCTGCAAAGGGTGAGGTGGGCTGTGCCACGACGCTTGTGAAGCCGCACGCCATGATCAGCAGTGCGCCGATCAGGGCGGCGGTAAGGCGGAGTGCGTTAGGCGTCGGCGTTGTCATCACCACTATCTGTGTTTTTCACCACGCCGCGTTCACGCATCAGCTTGTAGATCGACTCGGCGTGCCGATAGCCAACTTTCAGGCGCGTTTGCAGCATCATGACGGATATTTTGCCGTTGTTCTGGCGGTAGAGTTCAACTGCCTTCTCGTAGAGCGCGTCGTCCACTGCCTCATCTTCGGCGGCATCGCCGCGCACAGCCGCAAAGAATGCATCGTCCTCAGGGCTTGGCTGTGGGCGCGGCGGCGCAAATTTCGGCGTCCCAAAGGGCGAACCGCCGCCGAAACGCTCGGTGCGCGGCTGGAAAGGCGACGATTCGCCCGGCTTGGTCAGCTTGGCAGTTGGCTTATCAGGCGCATGGTCAAACGAGACGCTGCTCAGCGGTGTGCCGCGCTCTTTTTGGGCAGCCTTCCAAAAGTCGGTAATCTGCTTGAGTTCGGCGTCCGAAACGTAGACGCCCTGCACGCGGATCGGAGCGGCGGCGTCCGGCGCTTGGTAGAGCATATCGCCGCGCCCAAGCAGCTTTTCGGCGCCGGGCTGGTCAAGGATCACGCGGCTATCCACACTGGAGGCAACCGCGAACGAGATACGTGCCGGGAAGTTCGCCTTGATCAAGCCCGTCACCACGTCCACACTTGGGCGCTGCGTCGAGATGATCAGGTGAATGCCTGTGGCACGTGCCATCTGTGCGAGGCGCGTAAGCTGCTTTTCCGTCTCATCCGGCGCCAGCATCATCAGGTCTGCCAATTCGTCAATGATGACGACCAGATAGGGCATTCGCGGCTCGCTTGCGCTGATTTTGCTGTTGTAGTCGGTGATGTTGCGCGCACCTGAGGCGGCAAACTTCTTATAGCGGTCATCCATCTCACGGGTGACCCATTTCAGCACGCCCGTCACGCGCTCCAGATCAACGACCACCGGCGAGACAAGGTGCGGAATGCCGTTGTAGCCCGTCAATTCGACGCGCTTTGGGTCAACCATGATCAGCTTGAGATCATCCGGCGAATTTTGCAGCAGCAAACAGGCAATCACCGCGTTGACACACACCGATTTGCCCGAACCGGTCGTGCCGGCGATGAGCATGTGCGGCATTTGCGTTAAGTCCGAGACGACCGCCGCGCCGTCAATGCTCTTGCCAAGCGCCACACGCAGCCGCGAGCGCATCTGGTTAAAGGTGCTGCTGCCGATAATATCGCGCAAGCCAACCAGCGAGGTTGCAGGGTTTGGCACCTCAATGCCCACATAGCCTTTGCCCGGCACGGGCGCCTCGATACGGATCGAACGTGCCGCCAGCGCAAGGGCAAGGTCTGCATCCAGCTTGGCAATCTGGTTGACTTTAATGCGCGTCTGCTTGCCGCGAGAGTTCAAATAGCCCGGCTCCACGCCAAACTGCGTGATGGTTGGTCCAACGTTCGTCTCCACCACGCGCCCCGGCGCGCCAAATGCCTCCAGCGTTTCTTCGATCAGGCGGCGGCGCTCTGCCAACATTTCTTCAGTGATGGTCTGCGCCGAGCCTGACTGCAAAAGTTCGCGGTAGTCGGGCATTTGCCAAGTCGTATCGCCCGGCAAGTGCTGCATAGGCGGCAATTCGGCAGCTGGGATTGGTGCAGCCGCTGCGGCAGCGGGCGTTCCAACCGACGGCTCGGCGGGCTTCTCCGTCGGTTTGGTGCTGCCAAAGCCGCCAAAGATGCGTGGTGCAGGCGCAGCCGTTGGCGTGCGCTCAGAGGCGGGCGGCGTGGAGTCGGCGGCATCCGCCTCGTCTGGCATATCATCCAGCGCGTCCGCTTCAGCTTCGGATTGGGCGGCGCGCACAGCGGGCTGCTCCGACGTTGGCTTGGGCGCGGGACGGAAGGCGCTGGGGCTGCCAAATGGGCTGCTGGCGGGCTTGCTGCCAAAGATGCCGCTGGCGGGCTTGGCAGGCGGCGGCGGCGCCTTGGCAACTGGCACAGCCTCATCGTCAGCCTCATCCTCTGGTTCTGGCGCGGCGGGCTTGGGCTTGCTGCCGAAAATGCCACTGCTGGGCTTGGGCGCGGGAGTCGGTGTTTTGAAGGCACCGGTAGCGCGTGTGGGCTGCGTCACCGACAAATCGGGCGGCTCAGCGTCCATGGGCGCGGTGGCGGCGGGTGTCGCAACGGTTGGTGCATCCGCTGTCGGCGCAGGCTCGGATTTGGGCTTGCCGCCAAAGATTCCGCTGAAGGTACCTGTCTTGGGCTTTTCGGCGGGCTTTTCAGGGGCAGCGGTGGCGGCGGGCGTCGCAACGGTCGGCGCATCCGCTGTCGGTGCAGGCTCGGATTTGGGCTTGCCGCCAAAGATTCCGCCGAAGGTACCTGTCT
>QWHC01000012.1 GCA_021404685.1 Chloroflexi bacterium CFX4
TCAGCAAATCCGCCAAACGCTGACCCTCGCCCACCCGCTCGCCTCAAAAGTTACTGTCGCCCCCTCAGCTGCAAACGGGGAAAGGGCTAGGGATAGGGGGTCTTCCCTGAGTGCGGGGAAAGCGTTGGCTTGGGCGATTCCACATCATTCAGCACGCCCTTAACCGTTCCCTACTTTGATAGCTTTGCTCAAAGCGGGTAAAATTGAATGGAGGTTGAATTAAATTTCCTATGGAGAAATTTTAGATGAGCTATACCATTCGTAAAGTTGGTGTGATCGGCTCTGGCACGATGGGCGGCGGCATTGCCACCTTGTTAGCAGGCGTTGGCATCCCGGTTGTGCTGCTGGATATTGCCGCGAAGGATACCCAAGCGGGCGATCCACCTGCCAAGCGCAGTGCCATTGCCATCGAGAATATCGAAAAGCTGAAGAAAAGCCGCATTCCTGCCATTTTTAACGCCGCCGATCTCGATCTGATCAGCATCGGCAACCTAGATGACGATCTGCAACGTCTTGCCGAATGTGACTGGATCATCGAGGTGATCGTTGAAAAACTGCCCGTCAAACAGGCGTTGATGGAAAAGCTAGAGGCAATCCGCAAGCCAAACGCGATCATCTCCAGCAACACATCAGGGCTTTCCATCAACGCGATTGCTGAAGGGCGCAGCGACGCCTTCAAACGCCACTTCCTTGGTACACACTTCTTTAATCCGCCGCGCCACCTAAAGCTGTTAGAGATCATTCCCGGCGCACACACCGACCCTGCCTTGGTGCAGTTCATGGTGAACTTCGCCACAGAAATTTTGGGCAAGGGCGTTGTGCTGTGCAAGGATACGCCGAACTTCATCGCCAACCGTTTCATCAGCATTGCAGGCGGCTTTGGCATGAACTACGCCTATGATCACGGTTACACCGTTGAAGAAATTGATATGTTGACGGGGCCGCTGATTGGGCGTCCGAAATCAGGCACTTTCCGCCTTGCCGATGTGGTCGGTGTGGATGTGCTGGCATACGTGGCGCAAAACCTGCACCCTGCCATTCCCAACGATCCACAGCGTGAGGTGCTGCGGCACGTCGGCACGACTCGCGTCACCGAGTTTTTGATGCAGAATAACTTCTTGGGCGATAAGAGCGGTCAGGGCTTCTTCAAAAAGGTTGAGCGCGACGGGCAGCGCGAATTTTGGGCGCTGAACTTGCGGACGCTGGAATACGAAGCGCCACAAAAGGTACGCTTTGAGAGTGTGGATAAACACCGCAAGAATCCGAACACGGGTGCGCGCATCAAGGCATTGATCGCCGAGACGGATCGGGCGGGCGTCTACCTGTGGCATTTACACGCCTTTTACCTGAGCTATGCGGCAACCATGCTTGGCGAAATCGCCGATGACATCGCCAGCATTGATAATGCCAACAAATGGGGCTTTAACCATGAGCTAGGCGCTTTCGAGATTTGGGATGCTATCGGCGTGCGCGAGAGCGTGGCGCGCATGAAGGCAGATGGTTACAGCCTGCCTGCCTGGGTAGATGAAATGCTTGCCAACGGCTTCGAGACGTTCTATCAGCGCGACTCAAGCGGCGCGGTGACGGGCATTTACAATCCGCAGCGCAAGGCGTATGACGCGGTGCTGCCTGATAAAAACATTGTGATGCTGCACCAACTGCGCGCAGCCGGGAAGGTGGTGGAAGAAAACAGCAGCGCCACACTCTTCGATATGGGTGATGGAGTCTGCCTTGTGGAGTTCCACACCAAGGCGAACGCACTCGATAACGACATCTTCGATCTGATTCAGCGTAGCCTCGAGCGCATGGATCGCGGCGAATTTGATGGCATGGTCGTTGGCAATCAGGGCGAGTATTTCTCGGCGGGCGCTAATCTGTTCATCATGGCGATGGCGGCGCAGAGCGGACAGTTCAGCGAGATTGAGAAGATGATCACGGGCGGTCAGCAGTTGATGCAGACCATGCGCTACTTCCCGAAGCCGATTGTGACCGCACCCTTTGGCGTGACGGTTGGCGGCGGCGCAGAGATGACCATGACCGGTGCGCGTGTGGTGGCGCACGCTGAACTCTACATTGGGTTGGTGGAGGTTGGCGTTGGCTTGATCCCCGCCTGGTGCGGCACCAAAGAGATGGTCAAGCGGATCATCACGCCTGCTATGCAAATCCAAAACGCCGATCCACTGCCGCCGCTGCAAAAGGCATTTGAGCAGCTTGCGCTCGCCAAGACTAGCACCAGTGCGATGGAAGCACGCGAGATGGGCTTCTTGCGCTCGGTTGATCGCATCGTAATGGATAAATCACGCCAGTTGGCAGAGGCAAAGCGGACGGTGCTGGAACTGCTGGCGGAAGGCTACACACCCACGCCGCCACAAAAGCTCTATGCGGCAGGGCGCGATGCGAAGGCAGCCCTGCACATGGCAGTTTACCAGCTGCATCAGGGCAAGTTTGCCAGCGATCACGATGCGAAGTTGGCGCGCCACTTGGCACACATCCTCTGCGGCGGCGATGTGACTGCGCCCTCTTGGCTGGATGAACAGTACTTCCTCGATCTGGAGCGCGAGGCGATTTTGAGCCTGCTTGGCGAACAAAAGACGCTCGAACGCATTCAGCACATGCTCACCACTGGCAAGCCGCTGCGGAACTAGCCCCCTTGCGACGCGAAACGCCACAGCGCCGAACTTGCGTTCGGCGCTGTGGTTGCGTTTGGTCAGTTTAGCCCCCTCAAGCTGCCCTGCCCGCACACTGCTAACAGGAGGATAGGACGGACGCTTGCCGCCCATGCTTATGCGTCGAAATACAGGTCGAACTCGTGCGGATGTGGGCGCATTGCAACGGCATCCGCCTCGTTCACCTTCTTATACTCGTAGTAGACCTCGATCAGGTCTCTGGTGAAGACGCCGCCTTCCAGAAGATAATCGTGATCCTTCATCAGTGCCTCAAGCGACTCGTGCAGGCTGCCGGGCGCGACGGGCGTGCGTCTGCGCCGTTCCTCATAGAGATCGTAGTCGGCGGGCTTGCCGGGATCAATCTTGTTGCGAATACCGTCCAGCCCTGCCATCAACATGGCGGCAAAGGCAAGGTATGGGTTCGCCGTCGGGTCGGGTGCACGGAATTCAATGCGTTTTGCCTTCGGGCTGGTGCTGTACATCGGGATGCGAATGGCGGCTGAGCGATTGCGCGCCGAATAGACCAAGTTCACAGGTGCCTCGTAGCCCGGCACAAGGCGACGGTAGCTGTTGGTGGTTGGCGCACAGAAGGCAAGCAGAGAACGTGCGTGCTTCAGAATGCCGCCGATGTAGTGCAGTGCGGTTTGGCTCAGCAGGGCGTAGCCGTTTTTATCAAAGAACAGGTTGCCGCCGTCCTTCCAAAGGCTTTGGTGGCAATGCATTCCGCTGCCGTTATCCTTAAAGAGCGGCTTGGGCATGAAGGTTGCCGTGAAGCCGTGCTTATAGGCAATGTTCTTGACAATGTATTTATGCACCTGCAAGGTATCCGCCATCCGCAGCAGCGGCGCAAAACGAATATCAATCTCGCATTGCCCGGCAGTGCCGACCTCGTGATGATGGACTTCGACATCAATGCCGATGCTCATCAGCGTGGCAACCATTGTGGCGCGCAAATTCTGCATCTTGTCCATCGGTGGCACAGGGAAATAGCCTTCCTTCGTGCGCGGACGGTATGCTAAGTTTGGTGCGGGTGCGCCTGTCTCCCACGCTGCCTCGTTCGATTGAATCTCATAGAAGCTGTGTCCCATGCCCTCGCCCCAGCGTGCGCTGCTAAAGACGAAGAACTCTGCCTCAGGTCCGAAGTAGCAAACATCTGCCAGTTCGGAGGAACGCAAATACGCCTCTGCACGCTTCGCCACACCACGCGGATCGCGTGAGTAAGGCGTACCGTTCACGTCGTAGACATCGCAAGTCAGGCTGAGCGTTTTGGCAGATGGGATCGGATCAATGAAGGCGGTCGTTAGATCAGGGATCAGGTTCATGTCCGACTCGTTGATCGCCTGAAAGCCGCGGATAGACGAGCCGTCAAAGCCTAGCCCTTCGGTGAAGGCATCGGCATCAAAACTTGCCATCGGCACGCTGAAATGTTGCCACACCCCGCGAATATCGGTGAACTTCACATCTACTTCTTGAACGCCCTGCTCATGCGCCCAGCTTACCAACGCCTCAGGCGTGGTTACTGAATCAGGTGGCAGCAGTGGTGATTTGCTCATGGGACTGTTTGCTCCTGTCGGTTGTTGTTGTAGATTTTCCGTGCAAAAGCGATTGGGTGAGGTGTTTTTTGCCTCAGTATGTTTAGAGTATAGGGGCAGGCGCACTGGCAATGCCTCTGATAGGTTGTTAGAAAAAGTCCGCAGATTTTTTAGGCAAAATGCCGAAGGCGTTCGGTGCGTTTTTTGCAGTTGATCTGTGCTGCGAACGATGGCTACGAAGGAAGTTTAGCGGCGGTTAGGTGCTTTGCACGGCGCAATCGGCTGCGTTTTGCCCGATCCGCGCCTCAGCGATCCATCAGCAGGCGGCGGATTTTTAGGGCAAGATGCACAGCAAGGCGCGTCTCAGGGTTTTCCAAATCAAAGCCACCAATTTGTGCGATGCGCTCCATGCGGTAAAGCAACGTGTTGCGATGCACATGCAGTTGGTTCGCCGTTTGGCTGAGGTTGCCGTGTTCCTCAAAGAAAGTCTCAAGGGTCAGGATGAAATCTTCATTCGCGTGCGCTTCATCGGCAAGGTCGCCCAGCGTCTCGCGGTAGAAGCTGTGCAGTTCTGCCGTCTCCAGCAGCAGCGAGAGCAACCGATAAACACCTAGATCGGCAAAGTAAAGCGGCTGGTTCACACGCCACTGAAGGGCGATCCGCTGTGCGGCAACTGCTTCCTGATAGCTGGTACGCCATGCTGTTAACGTCTCGACCGGTCTGCCAACGCCGATGGCAAGCCCTGCCTCAGGGAACTGCGCCCGCGCACGGCTCAGGACTGCCTCTGCCAGTTGGCGCACCGCACGCGGAATAGCACGCCGTGCAGCGGCATTCTGCGGCACAGTTTCTACATGGCAAAAGACCACCACGCCACCATCGAGAAGCTGCACAAGGGCATCGCTGCCAAGCATTGCCACCTGCTCGTTAAAAGTGGTCTCAAGGCGGCGGTCGCTCGGGGCGTCTTCGCTCGTCCAGCAAGCGGCAAGCGCTGCATACTGCTTGGTGTTTGGGCTATGCCCAAGCCGCACCAATTGGCGCAACGCCTGATCAATGGGAATGGTGCCGATGAGTAAGCGCTCCAGCACGCTGCCCTGCACGCGCTTCTGCGCCTCGCGCACTGCCTTCTCTTTCGCCATCTCCAAAGCGCAAATGGCTGCTCCGTGCCGCGCAAACTGCTGATCAACCGCCTCGAACGCCTGCTGATCAGTTGCCAGCAGCGAGAAAAAGCCGCGCCCTAAGCGGTTCGCCACAATTGGCACGGTCAGGCGTTGCATTCCCTGCGCCGCCATGCTGATCAAAACAGGCTCAGCCGCGTGCTGCGCCGCCTCAGAACGGTTCAAGAAATGGGCGGGCAGGGCGCTTTCTTGGCGCAGCGCCGCCTCAATCTCGGCAAAGTTGGGCAGCTCGCTGAAAGCACCGGAAACTGCCATGATATCCAGGCGTTTATCCTGCACGATGACCGTCCAGCCGCTGAGATCGGCAAGGGCGGCAATGGTGGCGCGCAGCCCACGGTTTTCCGTGCTGAGCTGCAAAAGCTGCTCGCGGATTGCTTGTCCGCGCTCGTCGGCGTTGGGCAGCGTGCCAGATAAGACGCGCACAACGTCACGCTCCACTTGGCGCAGCGGATAGTCGTTCGGCAAGTTCAGCAGCGGAATACCGTAATCTTCGGCAGACTTGCGGGCAACTGCATCAATGCTGCCAACCACACCAACGGCAGAAACCTCCATCTGTGCCAGATCGTGGATGATGGCGGCAAGCGTTAGCTTATCACTGAGCAGATGCAGGGCATCCATAGAGAGCAGGGCGATCTCACGCCCTTCAAGAGAAGGGAAGGCAGGCGGGCGCGTATGCAGCATCGAGACCCACGTCACCGGGCGTGCCAGCCCTTCGCGCCCTGCCACAAGGCGCGTGCCAATCGGCAAGGCATGGCGCAGCAAATCCAAGACGGTGATGATCGGGCGCAAATCACTCATAGCATGTGCGCCTAATAATTCAGCAGATAGCGGTCAAGTTCCCAGGGCGAGACGCTCAGCACATAATCGTTCCACTCCAAGCGTTTCGCCTCTAAAAAGCGCTCGAAAACGGTTAACCCAAGCGCCGTGCTTGCCAACTCAGAGTGTTCTAACGCCTCAAGTGCTTCGTGCAGCGAGGTTGGCAAGGTTGTCATTTGCCGCCGCCGCGCATTGAAGGCGTAGAGTTCTTCTTCGGCAGGCGGTGGCAGTGCTGTCTCTTGCTGAATGCCATCCAAGCCGCTGTGCAGCATCACGGCAAAGGCAAGGTAAGGATTACAGCTTGGATCAACACAGCGCAGTTCCACCCGCGCCCGTTCGCGCCCGCTTGGCTGGTTGCGCGGCACGCGTAACAGCGCGGCACGGTTTAGCTGCGCCCACGTTAGGTAGACCGGCGCCTCTAACCCTGCTACCAAACGCTTATAGCTGTTGACTAACGGCGCCAGCACGGCGCAAATGCCACGTGCGTGCGCCAACTGTCCTGCCATGAAGGTGCGCCCTAGCGCGGAAAGTCCGTAGGTGTCGTTTGAGTCGGCAAAGAGATTTGTGCCGTTAAAATCAGTCAGCATTTGGTGGGTGTGCATTCCGCTGCCGGCAATGCCTGCTAAGGGCTTGGGCATAAAAGTTGCCAGCAAGCCGTGATCACGTGCCACAGAACGCACCACAAGGCGCGCCGTCATGATCGCATCTGCCATAGGCAGCGCTTCAAGCGGCGCAAAGTCAATCTCGTGTTGCCCATCACCTACTTCGGAATGCGCCGAGTCGATCTGAATGCCCATCGCCTCCAGCGCATCGGTAATAGCGCGGCGCACGCGCTGCGTTTGGCTGTCACTCACGTCAAAATAGCCCGCATGATCGCCTGCTTGCGGCGGCGACGCCGTGCCGCTTGGCGGTCGGAATAGGTAGAACTCCAGCTCTGGCGAGACGATGTAGCGGTAGTGATGGGCAGCGGCGATCTCGGTGGCGCGGCGCAGCACACCACGCGGATCACCGGCGTAAGGGTCGCCCGTCGGTGTGTAGACATCGCAAATCAGGCGTGCCACGCGCTCTGTGCTGCTTGCCCACGCCTGAACTGCGTAGGTGGCAGCGTCAGGGCGCAAGAACATATCCGACTCTGCTACACGCGCAAAGCCTTCAAGTGCCGATCCATCAAACCAGATGCCGTGTTCAAAGGCTGCTTCCAACTGGCGGGCAGGAATCTGCACCATCTTGACCATGCCGGTGATGTCTGTAAATTGCAGGTCAATATAGGCGATCTGATCGCGTTCGGCACGCGCTACTACGGTCTGGGCTGCCTCTGAGAGCGTCACGGTTTAGCCTTTCCAATCTGCCAAGCGCTGCCAACCACTGCCTTCATGCCCAAAGCTGAAATGTTCGGGATGCACAATCTCGGCAAGGATTTCGAGCGACTCTGCCAAACGCGGTCCCGGTCGGTTGAAATACTGATTGCCATCGGTCAGATAAATGCGCCCGTCCTGCACAGCGCGTAACGCCGACCAGCCCTCCAACCCTTGCAAAATCGGCACATCCTGCGCGGTGCGCGCCATATCAAAGCCGCACGGCATAAGGATGATGATTTCAGGATCAGCGGCGCGTAGTGCATCCCACGTCAGCCATGGCGAGTGCTGCCCTGCCTCACCAAACAAGTTGGTGCCGCCCGCCATCTCCACCATTTCAGGCAGCCAATTGCCGGCTGCCATCAGCGGATCAGCCCATTCAATACACACGACGCTCGGTCTTTCGGGCAAGGTTCGCGCTTGGGCTGAAATGGCTGCCATGCGCGCCTGCAATGCCGCCACAACAGCCGCACCGCGCTCAGGAACGCCGAGGGCTTCTGCCACGCGCCGAATATCTGCCCAAATATCCGCGAGGTGATTTGGCTCTAGCGAGACGATCTGCGCCTCTGATGACCATGTGCAGACCGCTTGCTGTACGTCGGCAAGGCTGACGGCGCATACCTCACAGAGCGATTGCGTTACGATAACATTCGGCTGCAAGGTTTGCAGCAGTGCCTCATCCACACGGTAAACCGAGATCGCTTCGTTCAGCACGGCGCGCACACGCTCGTTGATCTGTGCGCTGCTGCCGTGCGGATCGAACTTCGGCGCTGTGCAAACGGGCACCGTTTTGACCGCTTCGGGATAATCGCACTCGTGTGAGCGCCCAACCAATTGATCTGCCATGCCCAGCGCACACACAATCTCGGTGCTGCTGGGCAAAAGTGAGACAATCCGCATTCTAACACTCCAAAGCACTATGCCAACATTGCCACCGCTGTGTTGATGGCAGCTTGCACTTGCTCCAAATCCGCAGGCACGCCGCCGCCTTGCGCTAGGTTCGGTCTGCCGCCGCCACGCGCACCGATCACCTCTAGCGCCTTCTTGAGCAGTGGCACAACGTCTAGCGCAACATCTTCGCTGCGGGCAAAGATCAACTGTGCCTTTTCGCCTGCCGCGCCAAGCAGTGCAATCACGCCCGCTTCCGCAGCCAGCTTTTGGGCAAGCAGCCGTACCTCATCGGCACTGCGGGAAAAAGCACGCGCCACAAGGCGGCAGCTGCCATGCGTCGCTGCGCTGCTCAATAAGCCTGCTGCCTCGTGGGCTGCCAGTTGCTCACGGGCTGCCTTCAGCTCACTTTGGAGCGTGCGGTTCTGATCCTGTAAGCGCGCTACCGAGTCAGGTAGTTCCCAATAGCCAACGGTCAGTGCGGCGGTCAGACGGTTGATCACGTCATTTTTCGTGCGATAGTCGCGCAGGGCGCGCTCACCACACTTGAACTCTAGGCGCGTTGTCTCGCCACGCCGTTCTGCCTTCACGACCTTAATCACGCCGATCTCGCCTGTGCGCCCCACATGCGTGCCGCCGCAAGCGGTAATATCAAAGCCGCCGGTGTCCACAATCCGCACCTTGCCGTTCACCTCTGGCAGTTTGCGGATGTTCAGCGCTGCTAGTTCCTCTGCGGTGGGAAACCAAGCGCGCACAGGGCGATCTTCCAGCACAATGCGGTTGGCAAGCCCTTCAACGGCTTCCCAGTTTTCGGGCGAAAGGTTGGTGCGATCTACATCAATGGTCATGCTCTCAGCGCTCATGTGGACGCTGACAGTGCGTGCCTGTGCAGCCTGCTCCAACGCCTGCGAAAGGATGTGTTGCCCGCTGTGGTGCTGCATGTAGTCACGGCGGCGGTCGGCATCAATGCTGCCTTCAACGCGATCTGCCCGTAAGGGCGCTTCAAGGATGTGCAGCACAGCGCGATCCGAAGGGCGCGTTTGCACGTCCAGCACGCGCACGCCGTTCAGCGTGCCGTGATCAGGTGGTTGCCCGCCGCCTTCGGGATAAAAATAGGTGCGATCCAGCACGAGGGCAGGGCGTTCGGCATGAGTCGTCACTTCGAGGACGGCTGCCTCAAAGTGCAAGGTATATGAATCATTGTAGTATAAGCGTTCGGTGGTCATGCCGAAAAGTGTAGCGCGGCGGCTGCCTTTTGTCCAAAAGGGTGGTGTGGCTCATGCAGTGCTTGATGCAGGTTGAGGCGGTCATCGGCACCAAGTACACCGCCACTCACGCCTGAGCAGCGCCAACAACTTGATCAGGCGTTGGATGCCCGCGAGTTTGCCGAACTGGCACGTCTTTAGCACTGCCCAAACTGTGCGAAATATTCCCACAATCGAAAACCCGTCTACGGACGCGCCAAGGCGCGCCCGTTTGGCGAATATGCTGAGGGGTGTTCCTACGGCGCGCCGACCGCCGCGAACGTGCCGCCGCCTGCCGTAAGCTGCCCCTGACCCACCAAGCCACCGCTTCCGCCGCCACTCGGCAGCGGCAAGCTGGAATCCAGCACTGCCTGCCGCGCCAAACCGCCCACGGCGCTCAGCACCGTCGGTGCGTTTTGCAGAATCTCTGGGCGTTGGGCATCGCGGTTGATGGCTGCCACCAAGGGCGCACTATCGGTCACTATATTGAACAACACATTATCGCCAAAACCGTTCAGGTTCAGGATGGCGCGCCCACTGCCGCGGAACAGCTCCACAGGGCGCGGATTGGGTGTGACGGCACTCAGGGCATAGAGCGCTATCTGATAGCTAACACCATCCAACGTCCAGACCTCTAGCAACTGGCTGCCCTGTGGCGCATTAATATCGCCCACCACGCTTGCCGATGGATCAAGCGCCGCTGTGCTGTAGAGGACGATCTCGCTATCCAACGTCCAGCCGACTTGCTCCACATCTGCCACCTCATAGCGCGCACGCTCACTGCCATCTGTTGGATTGAGCAAGGCAAGGTAGCGCGCACCACTCGGCGGACGCACCACGACAGCCAACGCCGAACCATCAGGCGCAAGGGCGCTGCGAATCACGTTAGGCTGCTCCCAGAGGCGCTGCCCATTAAAATCGGTGAGGGCTATCCCTTCACCAAGGCAGCCTGTACTGTGCAAAAAGCCGTTGGGCGTCCAGAAGAGCGCCAGCGGCGACTCGAACGGTGCGCGCATCTCACGGCGGTAGATCACCTCAGCAGGATCAGGGTTGCGGTCGGTCGCGCAGCCATCAGTAAAGGCAAAGCTGCCCGCCACACGCGGACTGCCACCATTACGCGGCTGCGCCTGCACCTGATAGATGAAGCCGCCGTTTGATGCGGGCTGCGCGGTCGCCACCACATAAGCGAACTCGCTGCCATCGGGCGACCACACTGATGGGAAGCCGTTTGCCAAGCCACCGAAAAGCATCTGGGCAGGCTGCCCTGAACGGGCGATGTAAAGCGTGTTGCCACGTGCTTCCATGAACAGCAGCGCGCTGCCATCCGGCGACCAACGCAGCGAACCATAGGCACGTGCCTGCTCATAGAACGGTGCGCGGTCGGTTGCCACACGCGCCGCGTCATTGGTCAGGCGCGTGCCGCCTTCTAAGGTCGTGGCGCTGTTCACATAGACGTTACCATCAGGGTTGATGTAGGCAATCGCCTGTGTATAGGTGATGGCTGCCACATTGGGCGGTGCTTGTGTGGCTGGCAGCGGTTGGAAAGTTGCCTGTGGCGGCAAGGTAGGCTGTGCAGTGGCTTGGATGACTGGCACCACACACACAATGAAGATCGACTCATCACGGTTGGCGCGGTATTCAAAGTAGCCCTGCCTTAGGTTCAGGCGCACCACATAGGCAACTGAAGCGGCGGGTGCGCTGCCGCTCACAGGGTTGGCGCAACCCAGATTTGCGCCCTGCACCGCGATATAATCCCAGTTCCAGCGCCCTTGCAGGTTGTTGCGCGTATAGTTAACGCCCAAGCGTGCGCTGGCATCGGCAAAGGCGGCATCAATGGTCTTATCGGGTGTGGGTGCGCTTTGGGCAAAACTCGGCACGGCTGAGATCAGCAGCAGTGCCATCAGAACATAAGTAAATCGTCTGAAGTATCTCACAGTGCCGTGCCTTTCAATGGTAGTGGCTTCTATTATTCGGCTGGTTTCTCGCGCTCAGCGTCTAGGACGCCGTAGGGAATGCCCATCGCGCTATAGCCGGCATCAATGTAAATTGTCTGTCCGGTCACCATTTTGCCCCAGTCTGAACATAGCCACAGCGCCGTTTTGCCTACGTCTTCCGGTGTGACCAAGCTATGCAGCGGCGAGGCAAGTTCGCTGTAGCGCAGCATATCGCGGAAGCCGGGAATGCCTGCTGCTGAAAGCGTCTTGATCGGACCGGGCGAAATGGCATTCACACGGATGTTATAGCTGCCTAAATCATAGGCAAGGTAGCGCACGCTGGACTCTAAGGCAGCCTTCGCCACGCCCATCACGTTATAGTGCGGCACGACTTTCTCGCTGCCGTAGTAGCTGAGCGTGATGATCGCGCCACCGTTCGGCATCAACGGCTGAGCGCGGCGCGCCATTGCCACAAGGCTGTAGGCGCTGATGCTGAGCGCGGTATTCCAGCCTTCGCGGCTGGTGTTCACAAAGCTGCCCTCAAGGTCGGCGCGTTCGGCGAAGGCAACCGCATGAACCAGCACATCCAGCCTGCCAAAATGTGCGCTTGCCTTCGCAAAAACCGCATCTAGGGCGGCATCATCCAGCACGTTGCATTCTTCTAAAAAGGTGACGCCAATGGATTCCGCCAGTGGCTCGACGCGGCGCTTGAGCATTTCACCGGCATAGCTCAAGCCAATGTTGGCGCCTTCGTCGTGCAGTGCTTGCGTAATGCCCCACGCGATTGAATTTTTGTTGGCAACGCCGAAAATCAGAACGTTTTTGCCGCTAAACAATCCCATTTTGTTTCTCCAGTTGTGCAGGTTAGGCGTTCTTCAGCCACGCCAACGTATGGCGCAAGCCTTCTTCAAACGAGACGGTCGGCTCAAAGCCGAGTAGCTCACCAGCGCGCCGAATATCCGCGCACGAGTGCTTTACATCGCCGGCACGCGGCTCGGCAAAGATGGGTTCAATGTGCGTGCCGAGCAGCTTATTGATGGCAGCGATCAGGTCAAGCAGCGAGATGCTCTGCCCACAGGCAAGGTTGATAATTTGCCCTGCCACACGCGAATCGGCATGGCACGCCAGCAAGTTGCCATGCACCACGTTATCAATATAGGTGAAATCACGCGATTGCGTGCCATCACCAAAGACGGTTGGGCGCTTGCCTTCCAACATCGCCTTGATGAACAGCGGGATGACCGCTGAATAGGGTGAGTATGGGTCTTGGCGTGGACCGAACACATTGAAGTAGCGCAGCGCGACGGTTTCTAAGCCATAAACGCCGTGAAAGACTTGGCAGTACTGCTCGCCGATCAGTTTGGCGACGGCATACGGCGAAAGCGGGTGCGGCGGCATATCTTCGGTTTTGTAGGTGCCTTCAATATCGCCATAGGCAGAGGACGAGGCGGCATAGACGACGCGCTTCACCTTCGCATCGCGGGCGGCGAGCAGCACGTTGAGCGTGCCAGTCGCACACGATTCATGCGTTAGCAGTGGGTCTGCAACGGAGCGCGGCACGGAGGGAATCGCCGCTTGGTGAATGACGTAATCTACGCCTTGCATAGGTTCGCGGAGCGCGGCGAGGTTCACAATGTCCACTTCGTAGAGCGTGATTTTGTCTTTCACTGCCTTCAGCGCATCGCGGCTGCTGGTGGCGAAGTTATCCACCACGCGGACGCTTTCGCCACGTGCCAGCAGTGCATCCACAATGTGAGAGCCGATGAAGCCTGCACCGCCCGTCACCAAATAGGTTGCCATGAGTTTTCTTAGTCTATCCCTTCTGTATGCTTTGATGCGTGGACGGCTGCGCCGCAGCGCGCATTTTGCGCTGCTGTTTGATCCGCACCACTTCTAAGATGATGAAGGTGCCAACGGCTGCCACACCCACACCACTGCCGATGAACAACGCTGCCTCTAAGGGCGTGTAGCTAATTAACACCGCAGCAATGCCAAACAGCACGCACGCCGCATAAAGTGTGATGACTGCTAAGCGCGGATGCAGTCCCATCGCCACCAGACGGTGCGAAGTGTGATCTTTGCCGCCCTGCGCCGGCGAACGCCCTTCGCGAAGCCGCGTGAACACAACCAGCGATGTATCGAAGATGGGCAGCCCCAGCACCAAAATCGGGATCATCCAACTGGCAGCAGGCACCTGCGTCGCAAAGCGCAGCTTCAAGCCCAGCACTGCCAGCAAAAAGCCAATCGGCAGCGATCCCATATCACCCATGAACATGCTGGCAGGGTTGAAGTTGTAGATCAGGAAGCCGATCAGCGCACCACACAGCGCCGCCGAAAGGCTGGAGACAAGCGTTTGCCCTTGCAGCGCCGAGAGCAAGAACAGGAAAAAGGCAGCAATAGCACTGCTGCCAGCTGCCAAGCCGTCCATGTTATCCAGAAAGTTCACCGCGTTGATAATGCCGACGAACCAAAAGACGGTTAGCCCCACATCCAGCAGCAAGTTCCCGAATAAGTCTACACGCAGCCCAACCGCCGCACAGAAAAACGCCACCAAAAGCTGTGAGGCGTACTTGGTGCGTGGGCGCAGCTCTTTGCGGTCGTCCCAAAAGCCCACAAAGGTGAGGAAGCTGGCGCATAACACAATGGCGGTCAGTTCGTTCAGGTGGGCAGGTTGGTTGCCAAACATCAACAGCGCCAAGAGGAAGGCAAGGTAGATCGAAAGTCCGCCCATCAGTGGGATGGGCGTCTGATGCACCTTGCGCGCACTGGGCTTATCCACCAAGCCAATGCGCCGTGCAAATTGGCGCGTTAGCGGTGCCAAACCAACAGAGGCAGCAAAGCCGACTGCCAGAACAGGCATGTAGTCGAACATATTCAGGGCAAAAATCCTTATCGGCGCATGATTGCCGAGAAGTATAGCCGATTTTGCTGCGCCTGTAAAAAGTGGCGGGCAGGCGCGCAAAGTTCCGCCACCTGTGCAGCCTGTCCATCGCCGTAAGGGATAGCCCGATAAGACGTTCTGATGTGTATAAGGAGTCACTTATGTCAACTTATGCGACACGCATTGGTCACGCGCATTTGAAAGTGCGTGATTTGGCGCGTGCGGTGGATTTCTACACGCGCTTTTTCAGCCTGAAAGTGGTGGAGCAGTTTGGCGATCACTACGCCTTTTTGAGCGGCGGTGACCTGCACCATGAGCTTGCCCTGCAAAATGTGGGCAGCCATGCGCCGCTGCCGCCGCAGCACGGAGTCGGGCTGTATCACATCGCCTTTGAAGTACCAGACCGCCGTGCTTTTGCTGAAGCGTACAATGCCCTAACCAGTGCCGGCATCGCCGTTGCCGCCGTGGATCACCGCATTAGCTGGGCGCTCTACTTCGCTGATCCGGATGGCAACGGGCTGGAGATTTACTGCGATACGCGCAACGACCCTGACGGCGCGCCCCTATGGGATGGGCAAAACCTGCCGTTGAGTGCTGCTACGCTGCGTGCGCTGCTCACAACATAAACAGGAACGCGCTCCACAGGCACACTGCTGTGGAGCGCACACTTTGTTATTTAGGCAGCCTTGGCGAAGAATGTGCCATGCACAAAGCCTGCTAAGCCGCCGCCGCCAAACGTCCCGACGAAGAACGGCACAAGATTGCTGAGATCGCCACCCAGCAGGCTAGGCGCAAAGTAGCGCGCCGGATTGAGCGCCGCACCGGTCAGCGCGCCGCCCGCCAAAATGCAACCCGCCAACGACATACCGATCAGCACGCCTGCCAAGTTGCCCGCTCTGCCCATCCCTGCTGCCTGATAAATGGTGCTGACGAAGAAAAACGTTAACAAGCCCTCTACCAGCACGATTTTGAGAAAATCGTTGCCCAGTGCGGCTGCGCTGTGCTGCCTTGCCAGCAGTGCAACATTATTATCGAACAGGTATAACACAACGGCAGCCGCCGCCAGCGCACCGACGAACTGCGCTGCCCAATACACCAGCATAGTGATAGGATTCAACTTGCCGCCGAGCATCAAGCCCAGCGAAACAGCAGGGTTGGCGTGCGCGCCGCTGATATGCCCGAAGGCGTAGGCAAGTGCTATAACAGCGAAGCCATGCGCCAACGCCGCCACGATGATCCCAGCATCAGAAGGCGTTTGGCTGCTCAGTAAATACGCCACCGCACTAACACCGATAAAGACGAGCGTAAAGGTTGCCAAAAATTCGGCAAGCACCACTTGAAGCACATTTTTAGGCATGGGTTAGGTCTATTCCTTGCGAATGCGAAAAACCGACCCCAATTGTATGTGAACAGCGCAAAATGCCCAAGCAACTCAGTCGCCTACACTCACTGAATACGCTGCAAGGTCTGAATGCCGTCCACTGCCTCTACCGACCAGCCCTCGTTACCGCTAGGCGAACGTATTTGCCACCAAAACAGATTGCCTACACGCTGCGGCGCGCCAATAATGGTGACGATGGTGCCGCTGGGCAAATTCTCGATGATGCGGTTCTGCACGCCCGGTCCTGCGCGCAGCTTTAAGCCTTCATCCATCACAAAGACACGAGCGCGGTCGCCAATCAGGAAGGTGCGCGAGACGAAGGTTGCCGTTGGACGTTCGGTGGGACGTGCCGCGGCGATCACGGTGAGCTGCAACGCGGTGGACTGCGCGTTGAGGGTGGCTGCTGCTGCCGTAATGGTGGCGCGCTCTGAACGGATAGCGAAGGCAGTCGCGCCTTCTTCCGCAATGAGGGTAATTGTCCGCACGGCGGTGTTGGTCGCATTCAGGCGGTCGGCAAGCTGTGCGTCTACCGTCTGCTGCACACTGAGCGCTTGCGCGGTTTGGCTGCTGTAGGCGTTCAAGGTGGCAGCAACTAAGACAGCCACATCCTCAGTTGGGCTAGGGATGGGCGTGAACGTCGGCGTTGCGGTGGCAGTCAGCGTCAGTGTTGGGCTAGGCGTGCCGCTGGGAGTCTCGGTGAGCGTTGCCGTAGCGGTTGGGGAAGGTGTTTCCGTTGGGCTTGTTGTGGTGCTTGGCGTGACGGTGGGTGTTTCGGTGAGGGTTGGTGTGGGTGTGAGCGTCTCGGTTTCGGTCGGGACGAACAGGCTAATTTCGGTTGGACTTGGCAGCGCGGCAAGGTAGGTCTGTGTGGCTTGGACGGCAGCTTGTTGCGCGCTGTTGTTGGTCAGGATGAACACTGCAAGGATGACGATCAGGACAGCCGCCGCGCCGATGATCCACAGCGGATTACCGCGCCGCTTGGCAGTTTGGGCAGCAGCTTTAGTTGGCAGCGGGTAGGTTGCCTCTTGTGGTGCGGCAGACGGCGCAGGTGGCACTACGGATGCCGGCGCAGACTTACCTTCAAGGGCAGCGCGCAGGGCGTCCGCCAATGCTTTGGCGCTGCCGAAACGATCATCGCGGCGTTTGGCAAGCGCCCTGTTGAGCAATGCATTGAGCGCGGGCGAAAGCTGCGGATCAAGCGCCAGCGGCGGCGGCAATGCATTCACATGCTGATACATCATCTGCAAGGGTGTTTCGGCAGTGTAGGGCGTCTGCCCAGAGAGCATCTCATAGAGCAGGATGCCCAGTGCGTAAATATCCGTGCGCGAGTCGGCGCGTGCGCCTTCCCACAATTCGGGCGCCATATAGGCAGCCGTTCCCATCACCATGCCGGTGCGCGTCAGCGATGTGCTGTTGATCAGGCGTGCGATGCCAAAATCGGTGATGAAGGCATTCTGTGAGCTATCCAACAGCACATTGGCAGGCTTCAAATCACGGTGAACGACGCTGTTTTGATGCGCGTAATCCAGCGCCTCTGCGATCTGGTTGAACAGCCGCAAAGTCAGATCGGGTGGTAGTTTGCCGCGCTCCGTGATCAACTGTGCCAGGCTGCCGCCCGTCAGCAATTCCATGACGATATACGCCATCTCGCCGTGTTGACCGTAATCAAAGACCTTCACAATGTGCGGATGGCTGAGCGAGGCAGCAATTTTGACCTCTGCCTGAAAGCGCTGAATCAGCTCTGTATTGTTGGCAAAGTGATCCAACATCACCTTGAGCGCCACGAAGCGATCTACGTTAAGCTGGCGCGCACGGTAAACTGCCGCCATGCCGCCAGTGCCTAGCTTAGAGAGGATTTCGTACTGCCCGAAACGCTGTCCAATTAATGTGTCGCCCGTCATTGCTACAAAGCGCTCCTTAAGACGCGCAGCCAGTTTCCGTGAGCAATTGCGACCAAGTCCGCTTGAGTATACCCACGCTGCCGCAGTGCTGCGATCACTTTGGGCAGATCGGCTATCGTATCTACGCCTTGCGGTGCATGGAACGCGCCAAAGCCGCCGTCCAGATCAGAGCCGAGCGCCACATGCGCGCAGGTGCCAAGCCGCTGGCAAACGTAGTCAATGCTATCTGCCACATCGTCCAACGTGAAGGTTGTGCCGCGCCGCCGCTGATAAAAGCCGCTATACAGTCCAATGCCGATCACGCCGCCGCGTTCCGCCAATGCCCCGATCTGATCGTTCGACAGGGCGCGCTGGCTCTCCAAAAAGTGGCGCGGAATGCCATGTGAATAGATGAGCGCACCTTGCCAATGCCGCAGGCAATCCCAAAATGCCTGCTCCGCCAAATGCGCCGTATCCAGCAGCACGCGGTAGGCGCCCATTTCCCGCAACAGTGCCTCACCTTGCGCGCTCAAGCCGCTTGGTTCGGCGTTGCCACCAGCATACTGCGTCCGCATCCATGCAAGGGCAACGCAGCGCAAGCCGCGCTCGTACCAAAAGCCAAATTCGGCGGGCGTGCGGATCGGATCAGCACCTTCCATGCTCAGCAAAATGGCAATGCGGCGCGCTTCAGGTGGCACGCTTGGATGCCATGTCGTGAGGGCATTATCAAGGTCATCGGTGCTGCGAATCAGCACGCCACGCCCACTCCGTGCCGCGAATGCCTCTATATCTGCCAGCATCCGCAGCGCCCAAGCGTGCGCCTCATCAGCAGTGGCGTAGTTGGCAACCTGTAAAGCAGCGCTGACCGCACGGCGTGGCATCACGAAAATGACTCCGAACAAGACTGCAAGCTGCGCGCTCAGCAATTCGGGCAAGCCGAGCATCGCCCTGCCTGCGATGCGCTCAACAGTTCGCCCTGACTCGGCGGCACGTGTGAGGTAGGCGCTGCGCGTATAATCGCGCCCATAGCCCGTGATGTTCCAGCCTAGGTCGAGGTGTGCGTCAATGAGCGGGAGCAAGTCAGATTCTGCGTGGACAGTGGTGACTCGGCGACTCAGAGCTGTGCCAGCGGCAGCCAGTGCCGCCAAACGCAAAAACTGCCGCCGTGAAAGCGACTCGAAATCGGAGGTCATGGGCATTCCTTTGCGGGTGTTAGGTTCAGAGTGTACCATAGGCTGCCGATGGTGCGCTACAAGGCACCGTACAGAAAGGGCGCTCCTACGCAGCCTACGGTTGAGAGAGGCCGTGCCCGTTAGTTCACACTCTGAAGTGGCGCAACGCTGAACAACACACCGAAGGCGCGGCACCAAATCACGACGCTGTTCTGCCCTGATAGATCGAGGTTAGCGGGAATTTCGTAATTTTGGTTGCCGCGGTTGCCTTTCAGGCGTGCCAGCTCAATATAGCCTGTGCTGACAGCTTCCGCAGCCGTTTTGGGATCGGTGCTGGGCGAGAAGTAGACGAACAAATCAGGACCGTTGGTCACGGTGAAATTTTCCAAGCGTAGCAGATAGCTACCGTCAGGCTGGCGGTACAGGATTGCCTCACCGCTGCCCTTGTGGAAACTATCCGCATCACGGAAACTACCACGCCGCACTGCAACGGGTGCATCTGCGCTTTCGGGCATTGGTTCGGTCATTGTCTGCTCAAGCTGCGCGGCACTGACCATTGTTGCCTCTGCCTGAGGGCGCGTAAGGTTCGGCGGCAAGGTGGCGTTGGCAGCCATTGGGAATGCTTCATCCACCGTTTGGCTGAGGAACAGCGGCGAGACAAGCCACCACGCAAGGGCAAGCCCACCGATAACGACGATTACACCAACAGCGATTAGTAAGGGATTACGCTTCATCAGCATGACTCCTGAATTAGGCGGTACGCATACCACAGAGCCTATCAGGGCGGCATGTCTTTCTTAGCGGCGCTAGGCGGTTAATGTGCGGCTCATGTATTGCCGTCGGCAGTGCGAATATCCACCGTACAGGGCAGGTTATGCGTTGAACAGGTCGGCGCGTTGGGCAGCGTAACGTCTTTGGCGCGCAGCATGGCGCTCACCGCGCACATCGGCAAGCCAATCACATTGGTCAGGCAGCCGTCAAGGTGCGCTACGGGCTTAAAGTCAGGGTCTTGCACGGCATAGCCGCCGGCTTTATCGAACGGTTCGCCGCTGGCAACATACGCCTCAATCTCGGCATCGCTGTAATCGCGCATGTAGACTGTGGTGATGGTGAGGGTAGTCTGCACTTCGCCCGTGGCATAATCGCGTAGGGCAACACCGCTGTAGACGTGGTGTGGCTTGCCGCGCAGTTGGCGCAGCATGGCACGCGCTTCATCGGATGTTTCGGGCTTGCCGATGATCTTGCCGTCCAAGACAACGGTTGTATCCGCCGTCAGCACGTAGGTTTCAGGCATCAGGCGTTCCGCTGGAATCGCCATTGCCTTGGTGCGGCACAAGCGCAGCACATAAGCATCGGCAGCCTCAGCGGGCAGCGGCGTCTCGTCAATGTCCGGGCGGGCTACCTCGAAAGATAGCCCAGCAGCAGTGACTAAGGCACGGCGGCGCGCCGAGCTAGAGCCAAGGATCAGGGGTGGCATGGGTGTTCAGCCTAGTTCTTACGCAGTTGATCAAGGTCTTCTTCGTCTTCGTCGAAGTCATCCTCGAAATCGTCATCCTCAAAGTCGTCATCCTCGAAATCGTCTTCGTCGAACATATCCTCGAAGTCGTATTCGGTGCCATGCACATGACCATGCGCGATTTCTTCAGGGGTTGCCTCTCGCAAGCTGAGGACTTCGACATCAAAGAATAGCGTTTCGCCTGCCAACGGGTGGTTGTAATCCAGCGTGATGCTCTCCGCGCTCACCTCACGGATAACAGCCTCAGTGTAGTTATCTTCGGCATCTGCCAGCGTCACAACCATGCCTGCTGTGAGCGGCACATCGGTCGGGAACTCAGCGCGTGGCAGCACTTCAGTATCCTCTGGGTCGTATTCGCCGTAGCCTTCGGCGGGCGAGACTTGCACGCGCTTGGTTTCACCCACGCGCATCCCGCTTAGCTCACGCTCTAGACCGGGGATGATATTGCCTGCGCCGTGCAGGTATTCCAGTGGGTCTTCTGCGTCGGACTCGTCTACCACTTCACCATTTTCAAGTTTCAGTGTGTAGGCAAGGGCGACGACAACATTGTTTTGGATAGTATCGGGCATAGGGCTTCCTTTTTTCGCGGCATTACTGCCTTCAAGCAGCCCTGTATTATAGCGTGCCGAGAGGTATCTGTACAGGCATGGCTTTGGGTGGAAGGCGTAACGCCGCGCCCTAGAACGGCAGCAAACGCCCAACCAAGCGCTGCAACACATTTTGGCGCAGGCTCACTTGCATGGCGTTGGCAGCCCGCTGCGGATCACGTTCGGCAGTGGCGCGCCGCATTATGCGGATGACGGTGTAATACCAAAAATTCAGGCTGCCGGGCTGCTCAGGCTGCTTGGCGATCAGGAAGGCACTGCCATCCCGCGCTTTGGCGGAAAGAATCTGCCGCCCTTCAGCGCGCAGTGCCTCAATGTACTGCTCAAGGCTGCCGCCTTGTGTGGTGCGCGTTGCTTCGGGCAGCAGACGGAAAGTCTGCGCGCTCAGGTCTACCACACCCTGATAAGCGATGTAGTCGCCTTCGGTCTTGGCAGAGATGAAGGTGATGTTTGGCTGGCTCACGCTAAAAAACCCCTTATGCTTTTGAAAACTGTGGCTTTGAAACGTGCGGATTATCCGCAATCCACCACCGCCACGCAATAGAGAACCACGGTTCAGGCACGCGCTTGCCCAGCCCGATCCGTGCGCCTGTCCGCACAGCGGAATCAGGCACAGGCGTGCCTGCTGTGATCCACAAGCCGTTGTCCTGTGTGGTCATATCCAGCTTGTTGTGAGCGCCCGTGATGCCGAGTGCAGCCGTCAGGCGCGCCGGTCCGCTCGTCCATTCACGCTGAGGGCGACCGCTGCGCTGCGCCGCGATGTGTTCAATGCCTTCCAACGGCTCCACAGCACGGATCAAGGCAGCGGCAGGCGTCTCAGCAGGCTCGGCAACTACATTCAACAACCAATGCATCCCATAAGTCAGGTAGACGTAAGCATGTCCTGCCTCGCCATACATCGGCAGATTGCGCGGCGTGCGTTTGGCGCGCCCGTGTGAGGCAAGATCGTCCGTACCGCTGTATGCCTCAGTCTCCACGATACGAGCGCGGATGAGCGTTCCATCGGCAAGGCGGCGCACCAAGACCGCACCGAGCAAATCGCGTGCGACGCGGGTGGCGTGTTGCGCGTAAAATTCACGGGTCAGCGGTGGGTAGGCGTTCATGAGAGGCTGCGCTCTGCCGCCTTGATTGTGTTCTCAAGCAGCATGGCAATTGTCATCGGTCCAACACCGCCCGGCACCGGCGTGATGGCACCTGCCACCTGCCGCGCTGCCTCAAAGTCCACATCACCCACCAAGCGCGAGCCATCTTTGGCGCTTGAGTCAGGCACGCGGTTGGTGCCAACATCAATGACCAGCGCGCCCGCCTTAATCCAATCGCCCTTCACCATTTGCGGACGTCCAACCGCTGCCACCAGAATATCGGCGCGGCGAATTACATCAGGCAGATCGCGGGTGCGGCTGTGGCAGATCGTCACGGTACAATCGCGTTTGGTCAGCAGCAGCGCGCAAGGCATCCCAACAATGTTGCTCCTGCCTAGCACAACGGCGTTAGCGCCAGCAAAGGGCGCATCGTATGCCTCCAGCAGGCGCATGACACCGGCTGGCGTGGCGGGCAAAAAATCTGGCTCGCGCCCTTTCATCGCCAGGCGACCGATGTTCAGCGGATGAAAGCCATCCACATCCTTCGCCGTGCTGATCAGGCTTAGCACGCGCTGCTCATCAAGGGGCGCGGGCAGCGGCAACTGCACCAAGATGCCGTGTACATCCGCACGCGCATTGAGCGACTCGACCAATGCCTCAAGGTCTGCCTGTGAGGTTTCGGCGGGCAGCTCATAGTAAAACGACTCAATGCCGACTTCGGCGCAGGCTTTGCGTTTCATGCGGACGTAAGTGTGTGAGGCGGGATTATCGCCAACCAGCACGGCAGCCAAGCCGCCGCGCACACCGCGTTCGGCAAGCGCTGTGGCGCGTGCCGCCACTTCGGCGCGGATTTGAGCAGCAACTGCCTTACCATCAATCAGTTTTGCAAATGTTTCGGCGCTCATAAAGTTTTTTCCTGTCCTGTGGCTTTGCAAAAGGCATTTCAGCCTAGGAGAAGTCTAACGCACTTTGATGTCTTTATCATCTTCACAGGCTTTTCACAAAACTTTCACAGTTTAACGCACGCAATAAGAAAAGACCATGCTAACCTTAACGAAAGTAATTGCAGGTTTGGAGTTATCTATGCCACAAAATTTAGCGTGGTTGATTGAAAAGCAGGTCATCATAACCCATCTGGTAGGGGATATACCCCTAGAAGAATCACAGGCAGTCAATCTTGAAATGGCAGCCTACCTCGATGCAGGTGCGCCACCGGTGCATATCCTTGCGGATATTAAACAGATGGGCAGGTTTCCCCTCAATCTGATTGCAGCGCGGAAAACAACCACCTACCTGCAACATCCCAACCTTGGCTATATCGCCGTCTATGGCGCCTCTGGCATAACCAGCAGTTTCGTCCAAATGCTGATGGGTTTGGCGGGTGTCAAGGCGCGCTTTGTGCGTGATTACGCTGAGGGTATTGCCTATCTGGCGCAGCATGATCGACGCATTAAGGCAGCATTGGAGGCAGGGACTATTCCAACACAGGCATAACGGTTGCGTTGTAGGCGTGCCATTCCTAAACGCTTTTATCAAAAATGTGCGTTAATGTGCCAAATAAGAGAAGCATTGGTAACATTAGCAAAGACTGGAGTGATCTATGCCGCAGAATATCGCTTGGCTGATCGAGAAGCAAATCATCATTATCTATGCCACCGGTGATGTAACCCTTGAAGAAATGCAGGCAAACGATGCTGAAATGGCAGCCTACCTAGCCGCAGGCGATCCGCCAGTACATATGCTTGCGGATATTAAAGATTTGGGTAGGTTTCCCTTTGACCTGATCGGATTGCGAAAAACGACCACCTACCTGCAACATCCCAACCTTGGGCATATCGCTGTTTATGGCGCCTCCCGCATGGCGAGCAGTTTTGCCCAGATGATAGTGAGTTTGGCAGGCGTCAAGGCGCGCTTTGTGCGGGATTATGTGGATGCAATTAACTACCTGGCGCAGCACGATCCGCGCATTAAGGAGGCGTTGGAGGCAGGCACTATTCCCAAAGAGGCATAATGTCTGTAGTGTAGCGATGCAATCCTAAAATTTTTCACAATAATTTCATGGTTCAGTGCGCTAAGGGAAAAAGATTATGCTAACCTTAGCGAAAGTTGCTGTAATCTTTGGAGCGATCTATGCCACAAAATTCAAGTTGGTTGATTGAGAAGTATGTCATCATAGCCTATGTGATTGGTGATATAACGGTTGAGGAAATGCAGGCGGCGGATGGCGAAGTTGTCGCACGCCTCTCTGAAGGTGAACCGCCAGTACATATGCTTGCGGATATTAAAGATATGGGCAGGTTTCCCTTCGATTTAATTGGTTTGCGGAAGACAACCACCTACCTGCAACATCCCAACCTTGGGCATATCGCCGTCTATGGCGCCTCGCGCATGGCGAGCAGCTTTGCCCAAATGCTGATGAGCTTGGCAGGCGTCAAGGTGCGCTTCGTGCGCGACTATACAGACGCACTTAACTATCTGGCGCAGCACGATCCGCGCATTAAGGAGGCGTTGGAGGCAGGCGCTATTCCCAAAGAGGCGCAACGCGATTTTTAGAGGCGGCAAGTGCAGTGCTAGAGAAAATCCGAGAGACCTTATTATGCCGCAGATCGTCAAATGGCTGGTTGATGATATTGTCATTTTCTCGCAAGCTATTGGCGATCTGGACGCGGCTGATATTCAGGCGACGGATGCTAAAATCCAATCCATACTTGAGCGCGGCACCCCGCCGGTGCATGTCCTGACGGATGCAAGGCAGGTCGGCAAGTTTCCGCTTGATCTGGTTGGACTGCGTCGAATGGTGAACTCACTGCGTAATCCTAGACTGGGCTACACCGTCATTTACGGCGCACCGCAGCTTGCCGCCAACTTTGGGCAGATGCTCATGCGCTTGGCAGGCGTGCGTGGGCAATTCGTGCGTGATTATGACGCGGCGATCAGCTTCTTGGCAGCGCAAGATGAGCGCATCAAGCAGCGGTTGGCAGCAGGGCAGATTCCCACCGAATCATAACGCTGCCCTGCTTGCACAGTGAATTGATTCCGCTTATGCTTAGGGCAGGTTCTATTGGCTCTCGGCATGGAGCGTTTCTTATGCGTCTCGCAGCGATTTTTTTAAGCATTCTCCTCGTTGGCGGCTTGCTAGGTGTGGCAGCCACGCCCAGCCATGCGGCAGCCCCTGATCAGGCAGCCTCTCTTACCGCGCAGGGCGAAACGGGCATTGTGGCAGTCATCAAGGCGGAACGCCTGAACGTGCGCCGTGCGCCGCGTGTCAAAGGCGCTTCGCTCGGTCTGCTCCTCCGCGAAAGTAGTGTGCCGCTCATCGGGCGCAATCGGCTTGCCACATGGCTAGAGGCAGTGACACCCTTTGGGATCGGCTGGATTGATGCACGGTGGGTCAGCACCAATGCCAGTATCCTGAACTTGCCCATCACCGATGATCAAGTCTTGCCGTTTGCAACAGTCACCACCTCTGCCCTTGTATACGTCCGCCGCGGCCCCGCCGTTGAGTACGCCATTGTAGATCGGTTGCGGATTGGCGATGAGGTGGATGTGATCGGCTTGCACAGCAAGAATACACATGTGCAGATCGTCACGCCACGCGGTAGAGAAGGCTGGGTGGTGCTGGAGGCGGTGCGTGTGGAAGGCAACCTGCTGGAACTGCCCTTTAGCGATCTGACCACAACGCCGCTCGCCAAGATCAATACTTTCCGCCTGCGCGTGCGCCAACTGCCCAGTGAGGCAGCGCCCGTACTAGGCACTGCGCGCTTGGGTATCTCCTACGATATTGTAGGCGTTTCGCCCGATGGCTTGTGGTTGGAGATCACAGGTAACTTTGGGCGCGGCTGGGTGCTGCGCGGCTTTGTGATTGTGATCGGCAATCTGGGGCAGTTTGGGCTGGATCACTGAGCTGCGGCTTGCGTGGCGCGCAGCTTGCCTACCAAGCGTAGTGCGCGCCACATTCCCGCCACAGCTAAAAGTCGCTGTACCTCCCTGATCTATTCCACCTCGCAACTCAGATGGGCGAATGCTAGACCCGCTGGCGCACTTCGCGGCGTTGCCAGCACCGTTCGGTACGAGCAAGGCGGTAATGCCCGTCTCTGTGGTACAAGAAACACGGCACAGGGCGGTAAAACCGCCATAGGTTTTGCTCACACCCTGTGCGATGCTTTGCATAGCATATCTCTCCACATTTTGAAGACAGGGCAGCCAAGTGCCTTGTTAAAAAGTTGCCGTTTGGAAACACCAAACGGCAAAAGGGAGCCGCGGGTATGATCTCTAGCTACTGTCGAGGGTGTTCTCTGCTCAAGAAACAAAAAGCCCGCACCAAGTTGTGGTGCGGGCAAATGACTATGGCGACGGCGGGATTCGAACCTGCGGCCAAGGGCTTATGAGTCCCCTGCTCTGCCACTGAGCTACGTCGCCTTTACCCTCGTATTCTACACAGGGGCGGCGGATTGTCAAGGTGAAATTGAGGCGCGATAACGCCCACCCAAAGGCTTCAGAGTTCAAATCCTACGGCGCGCAGCCACTCCCGTGCAATCAGGGCATGACCAGGTCCGACAGGGTGAAACTGATCATCTGACCACAGTTGCGGCACGCTGACGCGCAACACCTGCGCGAACGCCGCTTGCAAATCCACATAGAGCGTCTTGAATTCAGCGGCAACCTGCGCCATCAATGCCGCGTAGATTTCCATTTGGCGGCGCATAGGCTGCTCAGCATCTGCCTCGATCATGTAGGGTGAGAGCAGGATCACTTTTGTGCCGAATGCCTCTTGCACGCGATGCACCAACAGGCGCAGCGTGGCTTGGTATTCCACTGCGAACACCGCAGTAGCGGGATCGCCATGAAATTGGCGGTATACATCGTTAATGCCGACCATCAGCGAGAGCCAGTGTGGGCGTTCGCTGACAGCATCTTTCTCGTAGCGCGCCGCGATCTCGCGCACGGTGTTGCCCGCAATGCCGCGATTGATGTAGGTCAGGTTAAGATTGGGATAGCGCGCAATCAGCATGTTCCGCACCATGCTCACATACCCATAGCCATAAGGCGGCGCAAGATCGCGCCTGCCGGCGTCAGTAATGCTATCGCCAATGAACAAGATTTTCTGGTTTGGCTCGATCAGCATAAGTTAGCCCCACAATTCGCGTAAGTAGCGCAATTTTGCCAGCAGATGGTGTGCGCCGCCGCCCTCATGGTTGTTGAAGGGATAAACGGCGATGCGCTTCTGCCCAACATAATGATTATACGCTGCATAAACCGTTGAGGGTGGGCAAATATCATCCATTAAGCCGACCGAGAAAAAGGCAGGCACCACGGCACGCGCCGCGAAGTTCATGCCATCAAAGTAGCTGAGCGTTTTATAGACCTGTTCGGCTTTATCACGGTGTGTGGCTAAAAAGCCGCTGATTTCATTGTAGGGTGCTGTGTCAATGAGCGTGGTGGCGCGCCGAAAATGGCAGAGGAACGGCACATCGGGCAGCACGGCGGCAAGGTCTGGCACCAGGGCGCCCACCGCGAGGCTGATGCCGCCACCCTGACTGCCGCCTGTGGCAGCCACACGCGCCGCATCAACGGCATCTTGGGCGCGAGCAGCCTCAACGGCGCGTGCCGCATCGGTGAATAGGCGGCGGTAGTAGTACGCCTTTGGGTCTAGGATGCCGCGCGTCATGAAGCCGGGCAAGTGCGGATTGCTGCCTTGCGGCTCAGGGTCGGGCGTCTCACCAACGCGCCAACGGCTGCCCTGCCCGCGTGTATCCATCACCAAATAGGCAAAGCCCGCGTTGGCAAACGGCAGCCATTCCGTCGGAAAGCCACGCCCGCCGCCATAACCAATGTATTCCACCACACAGGGCAATGGCTGATCAATCCCTTTAGGCAGGATGAACCACGCCTTGATCGGCTGCCCATCAAAGCCGTTAAAGGTGACATCTAAGGTTTCGACAAGGCGCAAGCCGAAATCTACGGGCGTAAACTGCGCGTTCAGCGGCACACGGCGCGCCTCGCCGAGCGTTTCGCGCCAAAAGGCATCGAAATCTTCAGGCTCATCGCGTAGCGGCAGGTAAGTTTCTAGCTGTTCGATGGGCAGATCAAAAAGTGGCATAGCACAACGCTTCCTTAAAACTGTAGGGCAGGGCAGCCTTCAACTATACCACGCCTGCCCACAGTGGGGTGTAGCGCGGTGACTTAGGGACACAGCGATCGAATTCCGAGAAATTGACGGTGCATCCCGTTCAAGACGTAGAGGATGCTTAAACGAAAAGCAGGAGCGCTTGATCAAGCGCTCCTGCCATGTCTTTAAGGTATCTGTGCAGGTTAGTTGCGGTTGAACTCTGAGATGCCGAGCAAGCCTGTGGTCACTTTTGCCTGCTGTTGGCGCGATTTATCCTCATCTTTGCCGAAGCGGATTACCTCGCCAGAGTCGCCGATTGCCTCCACCGCCAAGCCCAGACTTTGCAGTTCTTTCACCAGCACGCGGAAGCTGGCAGGCACGCCCGGCTCCTCGATCTCATCGCCCTTGACGATTGCCTCATAGGTCTTGACGCGCCCTTGCACATCGTCCGACTTGACGGTGAGCATCTCTTGAAGGGTGTAGGCAGCGCCATAGGCTTCTAGCGCCCACACTTCCATCTCGCCAAAACGCTGACCGCCAAACTGCGCCTTGCCGCCGAGTGGCTGCTGCGTCACAAGGCTGTAAGGTCCTGTGGAGCGCGCATGTACCTTATCCTCGACAAGGTGCGCCAGCTTCAGCATGTGAATAATGCCAACCGTCACAGCGCGGTCAAAGGGCAAGCCCGTCTTGCCATCGTAGAGCTTTTGCTTGCCGTAGATCGGCACAGGCTCGCCCGTGCGGATTGAGATACGGTTAGCGTATTCGCGCAGCCCCTCACCGCTGAGATGTTCGGGTGTCGGTTCGCCACTCATGATCTGCGCCCACAAGCGCAAAGTTGCCTCCACTGCGTTGGCATCGCGCCGGTCACGATCTTCAATGCTGCTTGCCTCCTCAGTTTGGAAGAGCAGCAGGTCATCAGGGTTGTAGCCCTGTTCGCGCAGCCATTCACGCAGCACAGCACGCCGTGCATAGAGTGGCTCTAGCGCCAGCATTTCGCTATCGTACTCAGGGTTATCCGCCAGCCACTGATCAATGTAGAGACGGCGCACCTCATTGTCATCCTGAAGCGTCTCAGGATCGTAGTCCATCGGCTTGATCCACTCCCACGCACGCTCCGCAATGGTCTGCCATGCGTAGTCCATCAGCCAAGCGCGCCCAAGTTCCGCCTCGATCTCAACTTCTTCCGCGCCGTCGAACACAGGCGTGACAGCACGGAAACCAAGCCGATCTGCTGCCCAGCCCAAGTGCGTTTCAAGAATTTGCCCGATGTTCATACGTCCCGGCACGCCCAATGGATTCAAGATGATGTCCACTGGGGTGCCATCTTCAAGGTACGGCATGTCTTCAATCGGCACGACCTTCGAGATGACGCCCTTGTTGCCGTGGCGACCTGCCATCTTATCGCCCTGAGTCAGCTTGCGGCGCTGTGCAACGCTCACACGCACCATCTGCTCAACACCAGCAGGCAGATCGCGGTGTTCTTCGCGGTTGAAGATGCGAACATCCACCACCTTGCCGCGCTCACCATGTGGCAGCCGCAAGGAAGTATCCTTCACTTCGCGTGCCTTCTCGCCAAAGATGGCGCGCAGCAGTTTTTCTTCGGGGCTGAGTTCTTTCTCGCCCTTCGGCGTGATCTTGCCGACCAAAATATCGTTCGGTCCGACTTCCGCGCCGATGCGGACAATGCCGCTTTCGTCAAGGTCTTTCAGTGCTTCCTCACCCACGTTGGGAATGTCGTAGGTGATCTCTTCAGGACCGAGCTTAGTATCCCGCGCCTCAACCTCATGCTTTTCGATGTGGATTGAGGTGAAGCGATCATCGCGCAGCAGGCGCTCACTGATCAGCAGCGCATCTTCATAGTTGCCGCCTTCCCACGAAATGAAGGCGCACACCACGTCATGCCCAAGCGCAAGGTTGCCATGCACAGTTGAGGAACTATCCGCAATCACGTCGTTCGGTTTGACGCGCTGCCCTTTCTGCACGACAGGGCGTTGATCAATGCAGGTGGACTGATTGGAGCGCGTATACTTACGCAGCTTATAGACGCGCTCTTTGCCATCTTCTTCGCGCACCACAACCTGATCGCCTTGTACGCTGACCACTTCGCCCGCCTTCTGGCAGATCACAACCTGACCAGAATCATAGGCTGCCTGATCTTCCATACCCGTGCTGACAATCGGCACGTCCGGCGTCAGCAGCGGCACCGCCTGGCGCTGCATGTTCGATCCCATCAGGGCGCGCCCAGCGTCGTCATGCTCTAGGAAGGGAATCAGCGCGGCGGAAATGCCCACAATCTGGCGCGGCGCAACGTCCATATAATCAATGCGCGAGGGCATGGCGTCCAAGAACTTCTGGTGCAGCCGACACGAAACACGCTCATTCACAAACTGATTGAGTTCGTCCAGCTTAGCGTTTGCCTGTGCAATGGTGAAGCGATCTTCTTCATCCGCAGAGAGGTAGACCGTATCGTGCGTTACGAAAGGACGGACTGGCACTTCTGTGATCTTTGCGGCGCGCAGTTTCTTGATGACCGCCGCATCAATGACCGTATCTTCCTCAATCAGCACATTGTCATCATTATCCGTGATGTCTTCGCGCAAGGTGCGCCCAAGCAGGCGCTCATCATCAATCGAGAGCGTCTTTAGCACGCGGCGGTAAGGTGTCTCGATGAAGCCAAACTCGTTGACACGCGCATAAGTTGCCAAGCGCCCGATCAAGCCAATGTTCGGACCTTCAGGCGTCTCGATTGGGCAAATGCGCCCATAGTGGCTGTGATGCACGTCGCGCACGTCAAAGCCGGCGCGCTCACGGCGCAGACCACCGGGTCCGAGCGCGGAAAGCGTGCGTTTGTGGGTCAGTTCTGCCAGTGGGTTGGTCTGTTCCATAAACTGGCTGAGTTGGCTGCTGCCGAAGAACTCGCGGACGGCTGCCACAATTGGGCGGATGTTGATGAGCGTGATAGGCGTCACACGCTCAGAGTCGCGGTGCAGCATACGCTCACGCACAACGCGCTCGGTGCGGCGGAAGCCAATCCGCAGTTTGTTCTGAATCAGCTCACCCACCGTTTTGACGCGGCGATTGCCCAGATGGTCAATGTCATCAGGCTTCACTTCGCCGTTGTTGATCTGGATCATGCGGCGGATGATCTGCACCAAGTCAAACTTGGTGATGGTGCGGACGCTGCGCGGGATGACGTTATCAATGCCCAGCCGCTGGTTCAGCTTATAGCGTCCCACGCGCTCCAAATCGTAGCGGCGCTGGTCAAAGAGTTGGCTCTCAAGGTAGCCGCGTGCATTATCCAGCGTGGCGGGATCGCCGGGGCGCATCTTTTTGTAGAATTCAAGCAGGGCAGCTTCTGCCAAGGTGCGGTGTTCGCGCAAATCCCACTGGCTTTCGCTGCGCAAAGTTGCCGCGATGAACTGATGATCGGGATCGGTATCCACACCGCTAAAGACTTCAAGCAGTTCCTCATCCGAGCCAATCTTGATCGGCGAGAGATCATCCTGCCCATCTGAGGTGGCAGCCAAAGCGCGCAGCAGCACCGAAACAGGCACGGTACGCTTGCGGTTAAATTTCACCATCAACTGATCGCTCTTGCGCGTCTCGAATTCCATCCACGCGCCGCGATCAGGGATGATCTTAGCGCTGGACATCACTCGCCCTGTCGTGCGATCTTCGGTCATATCGAAATAGACGCCGGGCGAGCGGATGAGCTGGCTGACGACGACGCGCTCAATGCCATTGATGATGAACGTGCCGTTGCTGGTCATCAGCGGGAAGTCGCCCAAGAAAATATCATTGGTAATGACTTCGCCACCAGCCTCACGGTTGACGAGCGCCACGCGCACATGCAAAGGCGCAGCATAGGTTAGGTCGAGTTCGAGGCACTCATCCTCACCGTGCTTAGGTTCATCAAACCAATACTTCAAGCCCAAGTCCTGCGATTCGGGCGTGTTGCTGGGAAAATAGAGCTTAAGGTTACCGTTGAAGTTTTCGATAGGGCTGATCTCGGCGAACAGATCGCCCAAGCCTTCTTCACAAAACCAACGGAACGAGTTGAGTTGCACCTCGATCAAAGAGGGTAGGGCTTGCACATCGTATGTGCGTGCGTAGTTCTTCGTGTTTAGGCGTCGCTGCATAACATCGCTCCTCACCACATGGGCTTACGACGGGCGTTTCGGGAACGAACTTTGAGTGGCACATGCTGGGGTCATAGTAAACTCATATTCTAGCATGCCTTGCGCGTTTGTCAACCAACGGTTTTGAAAGGGAAGGAATGAATCTGCCTGAGGGGTGATTGATACACACTTGGCGCTGCATACGCTTGATGTTCACCATCCCTTGTTTAGGGATGATTTAGAGCGCAGGTTGCATCCAAAGAACGTTTGCCGCACCCTGCAAAACGGCTTTGCTATAAAAATTGTATATAAGCGTTATCTGAGGCTATCCACTAATCGGCAAAAGTGGGGTATACTCTAAAAAAGAACAGCATCTAGATCGTTTTATGGGCTTTTTGAAAACCTTAACAGGGTTAAAAGAATAGGAGAGTCCCCTCATTATGGTTGCTCAAGCAATTCCCCCTGCCGCAATGACAACTGACCCAACCTATCAAACGGCGCTGCGTCAGTATGATCGTGCAGTGGCATATCTGCCGAATTTGCCAAGCGGCGTGGTCGAGTTTTTGAAGTGGCCCCGCCGCGAACTCACTGTGCATTTTCCCGCACGGATGGAGAGCGGCGAGGTGAAAGTTTTTACCGGCTACCGTGTCCACCACAGCACGGTGCTAGGGCCTTCCAAAGGTGGCATCCGCTACAGCACGCACGTCAATCTGGATGAAGTGCGTGCCCTTGCCATGTGGATGACGTGGAAATGCGCCCTGGTGAACCTGCCTTACGGTGGTGCAAAAGGCGGCGTGGTGGTTGATCCCTACGAACACAAAGCCAGTGAGCTAGAGGCAATTACACGGCGCTTCACCTCAGAGATCATCCTGTTGATCGGTCCGAAGATTGACATTCCCGCGCCTGATATGGGCACCAACGCCCAAACCATGGCGTGGATGATGGATACCTACAGCATGACGGTTGGCTACTCGGTGCCGGCCGTTGTCACGGGCAAGCCGCTGAACATTGGCGGTTCGCTAGGGCGTGAAGAAGCCACAGGGCGCGGATCAATCGTCTGCATGTTAGAGGCGTTACGCCAAATGGAGATCACCAGCAGCCCGCCTGATATTTCAGTCGTGGTGCAGGGCTTCGGCAACGTCGGCTCACACGCGGCGCGCCGCGCTCATGATCTCGGCTTCAAGATCATCGCCGTCAGCGATGTGAGCGGCGGCTACTACAATGCAAATGGCTTGAATATCCCTGAGATGTACGCCTATGTGCGCCAGAACCGCACGCTGGCAGGCTACCGTGGCGAGGCAGAGCCAATCACCAATGCCGAACTGTTGGAACTGCCCTGCGATGTGTTGATTCCAGCCGCGATGGAAGGTCAGCTTACGGGCGAGAATGCGCCGCGTGTAAAAGCAAAGCTGATTGTGGAAGGCGCAAACGGTCCGACCACGCCGGAGGCTGACGACATCTTTGATGACCGCGGCATTTTGGTGGTGCCAGATATTCTCGCCAACGCGGGCGGCGTCACGGTGTCCTATTTCGAATGGGTACAGGGCTTGCAAGAATACTTCTGGGACGAGGACGAAGTCTACCGCCGCCTAGAGCGCATCCTTGTGCGCGCCTATGATGAGGTTGTGACCACTGCTGAAAACTACAACGTGAACATGCGTACTGCCGCTAACATCACAGCGATCAACCGCGTGGCACAAGCGATGCTCACACGCGGCTTCTATCCCTGATCCGCAAGTTGGGCAGGGCAGGCGGCTAGTGTCGCCTGCCCTTTTATTTTGCCACACAACCTTGAACAAACCTTTAATTTTCTCTTCGTTTTGTAGAACACAATTTTCCGCATAACTCCTCAAGCAAGATTTATTAATTCTCAACGGTTTCATCGTTGCCACGCCGTGCTAAAACGCTATAATGTGCATGTAATGGATGCACACCTGCAAAAAGATTTTTGTAATAGAGTTATTGAACTTAGATTACGTGAGTTTTTTGGTGGTGTTGCGCGGTGCTTTTGAGTGCAAACCGCACGACGCGCTCAACAAGAGTTAACGAAAAAATTAGCTGAACTAAAGTTAGCTGCACCTCTAAAAGAATTTTGCTAAAGACTTGGAAAAAGTGTTAACCTAAGCAACCGCCTACTAAAACAGCCCGCATCACACGGGCTGTTTTTGATTCAGGGCGTAGGCGTTAACGCCGTGTTTCGGCACTCCTAGGCTTGCTTGGCACGCCGCGCTTATTCATGTTGGCTTGGAGCCGCTGCCTAACTAGCTTCGCTAGGCTGCGCCTTGTGTGGCGCGCTCCGCTTGGGCAGGCAATTCCAGCAGCGCCCGCGCACCACCTTCGGGGCGGTTCTCCAGGTGGATGCTGCCGCCGTGCAACGAGATCACCATCCGTGTGATAAACAACCCTAAGCCTAGCCCACGCATGAAACCATCGCGCAGCTTGGTGGTGAAAGTGGGTAGGAATGCCTGTTCCAAGACCTCGTTGCTAAAGCCGTGACCATCATCCGCGATGCTGAGCAGCACGCGCCCATAGCCTGCCGTCAGGCTTACCTGCACACGCCGCCGCGCTGCTTCCACGGCGTTATCAAGCAAGTTCAGCACGGCGCGGTTTAGCTCTGGTGCGGTGCCACGCACCAAGATTGGATCATCGCCGCCCTCAAAGACGATCTCAATGCGAGAGGCGTTTTGACGGCTGCGCGCCACATCAATCGCCGAGACCACCACTTCGCGCAGATCAACATCGTTGTTCAGCGTTTCGGATTGCGGATAATCCCGAAAGCGCGTGATTAGTGCGCTTAGATCGTTGGCGCTGGCTTGCAAATCTTCTAGATTTTCACGCAGGGTATCCGGTAAATCGTGGCTGTGCTTCAAAACTTCAAGGTTCAGCACGATGGCGGACACAATGTTGCCCAGTTCATGGCGCAAGCCTACGATCAAGCTGCCCATCATATCGCGTTCTTGTGGGGACTGTGCGTTGTGCAATTGGCGCTCTAGCTGAGCAAGGCGCGCAAAATCTTGCCCAATGGCTTTGTGGGCGCGTGCTTCCTCAATGCGCTGCATTCCGCGTGCTATCACTTGGGCGATCTCATCACCGCGAAAGGGCTTGGTGATGTAGGCAAAGGCGCCACTGTTGATCGCCTCTAGGCTGCTGTGGAGCGTGGCACGGGCGCTTATCATAGCGATGGGCAGTTCAGGGTCGCGGTCACGCACTGCCTTCAGCAGTTCAATGCCGGACATGCCCGGCATCCAGACATCGCTGATCACCATATCAATCGGCACCGCCGATTCGCCAAAGAGCAGGCTGAGCGCCTCTTGGGCGTTGGGCGTCTCGATGGCTGTGTAGCCTAGCCGCTCAATATGCTTGCCTAGGATCAGGCGTGCGTGAATATCATCATCTACTATAAGAATGGTTGGCATAGGCGTTTTTAACCCATCCAGGGCAGCAATCGTTTCGCTGCGCTTATCTCTCTCTGGCAATGCAAGATTGGCGATCATCGTTTTCTACTGCGTTAGCCGTTATACTTTATACCGATTGTATGTGGGCTTAAAGAGGCTGTTCATAACAATCCTAAAACGTTTGGCTTTCGCTTAGAGAAAGGCTCACCATGCGCCGCAAATTCCACTTGCTGCACTGGCTTTTGCTGATGGGCGTGCTGGGTGCTTGTAACACAGAACCCCTCCTGCCCATCCCGACTTTGGCAGTGCTGCCCACGCATCCTGATGCCGATGTCGCCGCTGCACCTGAAGCCACCGCCACCGATATTCCCGCCAGTGCCACGCCTACCCTATCACCAACACCTACAACACCGCCGCCCACACTCACCATGACGCCACTACCGCCCACATGGACGCCCCTTTTTGGCAGACGCGATGCTGCGACCGCCGCACCGACCCTCTCTGCGCCAACCGCGCAGGCTGCCGCCCTCAGCGCGGATGCCATGCGCCTTGACGCGGTCATTGCCAAAGTGGAGAACCGCCGCCGCATCAATTTCAGCATATGGTTAACGCCCATGACGCAGCTTGTGCAAAGCGCCACCTTGCGCTACACCTACCCATCAACGGGCGCCACCGAAGAAAAGCGTGTGCCGTTGCCGCCGCAAACACTCGGCGAGACGCTCAAAAACCCAATCTCGCACACCATGGGCATTGATCAAATGCCACTCCATGAAGATCGAATCCTCTATCAGTGGGTGCTGGAAGGGCAGGATGGCAGCCAACTCGTCAGCCCGCAGCAAACGTTCAAGGTGACGGAAGCCATCACCGAAGAACGGCGTGACGATCTGCCGATCATTCCTGCGGAAGCCTCTTTTGTGAGCGACTTTCCGCGTCAGGCGCTGCTCAGTGTGCGCCTAACGCCTGAATCACCCATTCGGCAGGCAAAGGTCTACTACACGCAAAACACCGGCTTGGTGCTATTCTCATTCAACGTGCGCGTGCCGCAGAAACGCGCCGGCGAAGAAGTAGAGATCACTTTCACCTTCAACGATCAGCTTGCCCTGCAAATCCCTTGGCAAAAGCTAGAATGGTGGTTCATGCTGACCGACCAAAACGGCAAGCAGTGGCGCACACAGCCACAGTTCAATGAATACAGCGATACGCGCTTTCACCGCTGGACGCGCACCGAAGGGCGGCGTTCGGTCGTCTTTACCTATGAGCGCAGCACCGCAGACATTGATTTCATCGTCAACGGCACCGATCACGCCATTGAGCGCCTCGAGAAAATGTTTGGCTACCGCTTGCTGTATACGCCGCACATCGTCTTTTACAATGAGGCGCGCCATTTTCGGGCTTGGGCGCCCGCGCAGCTTGCCGATATCTTCATCGGCTTAGCAAGCGGCGTGTGGGGCGGCGCGGTGGTCACCTTCTACGACTCGCTCGATTACACGGTCTATGCTGTGATTCAGCATGAGCTAACGCACCTGTTCCAATATCAATCCATGCGAAACGATGACGTGCCGCGTTGGTGGGTTGAAGGCACAGCGCGCCACTTTGAGGAACGCAACGATGAGGATCAACTGCTTTTGGCGAAGAACTATGTGCGGCGGCGCGGAATGCCTGACCTAACACGCACCAACCGCCACCTTGTGGATACCAACATTGGTGTGACCTACTATGTGGGCGCTTCAGTGATGCAATTCTTCATCGAGACTTACGGCATAGAGGCATTTCAGCGCGTGCATATCGCCACAGCGCGGCACATTCCCTTTGATCAGGCATTGCAGAACGCTATTGGCAAAACGCGCCGCCAACTCAGCCAAGAGTTTGAGGCATGGCTGCGGCGTTAGTGCCTGACCCTACTCTTATAGAAAGCGGACGCGCCTCGGCGCGTCCGCTTGTTTGCTATACCACGCTGCACTATTGCGAATGAACACACCCTAAGAGAGCAATTGAACTCTCGCTGTTGAGGATGGTCTGAATGTCCGTGCTGCCTAGTGTGAAGGTGTTCAGCTTATCCGGCGGCTGCAATTCGGCGGCACCCGTCAGCACATAGTAAACGCGCTCACCACAGACTGCCAAGCCTGCCACTGCCTCAGAATCGCTGGCGCTCAGCGGCACGACCATGCTCGTTCCACCGCCGAGCGTGTGCGCGTAGAGCGTCGGCGCGACGGGTGAAGTCGTCTGGCGGTAGTAGCCCACCGTGAAGTAGAACGCCTGGCTACCTTCTGCCCAAACCGACGCACCGATGCCTTGCGCTTGTGGCACATCCAGCTTTTGGCGGCTGGCGCTGTTTAAGTCGTGCAGAATCAAGCCGCTGAGTGGAAAGTAGTACGGCACATCGGTTGGATAGCCTTCCGTCGGATTTTCAGGGTCTACCACAACCTCCACCGCAAAGTTTTGATCGGGCGAGGGCAGCGCAAACAGGCTTGCGCCCAGTGCGCCACGTGGCGTGACGGCGCTCATGCTCAGCGGTGTGCCATTGGTGCTGGGCGCGGCGGCAGTCAGGTCAATGCTGAACAAGCCCAAGAAAAAGCTCTCGGTGAAGGGCATTACACGGAAGGTCAGCAGGTTGCTGCTGGCAGAATCCCAGTCAGAGAGGGGTAGCAGAATGCCGTAGCTGGTGCTGGCATCTTCTTTGCCCTGCTCAAAGGTGAATTTGCCGTCCAGCCAGCGCACTTCACCATTCAGGCTGACGAAATAGAGTTTCCACGCGCCTTCAAAGGTAGCCGTCGTGAACAGCAGCGTATTGCCTTGCTTATCAAAGACGGGCTGTGTGATCAGGTTTTCAGGGCTGCTGATGGTCAGGCGCTGTGTTTCGCCGTTGAGGTAGCCATATTCCAGCAGCACATCGGCTTGGTTATATAGCACTTGCGCGTAGCTGTTTGCCATCGGCGAGAGGATCGCGCTGTAGCTTTCCACTTGGCGCAGCGCGCTAATTGTGCCGTTTTGATCAATGGTCACCAAGGCGAGCGTGCCATTCTGATTGAGGATAGCAGCCACTTGCGCTGCTGTTTGCGCGTTGGTGGCAGTCAGGTTTAGGGTGAACAGTGCCGCCACCAGCAGGGTGACCACGCGGACAAGTCGTTTACGAATCACACCATAGCTCCATATTGAGAATACCTCAGGTGGCGTGATTATAGCATGTTGTGTTGAGCAGGGCGCATGATGTGTGGCGCATCCAGCTCGCGTCTTAAAGCAACCTACCTCAATAATTTGGTTGTCTATGCCCATTTAGTTGTATCATTAGCGGTAGGCTGTTGTTTAAGCCTGTGAAGGTCTCACTGCAAAGGTAATTTATTATGCTGATCACGAATGCCACGCTCGTTAATTGGACGCCGCGCCAAATCTTGCCCGATCACGCCGTGCTAATCCGCGACGGACGCATTGCCGAGATCGGCAGCACAGCCGAACTCACGGCACGGCACCCTAATCTTGACCGCCGTGATGCGGGCGGCAAATTGTTGCTACCCGGCAACATCTGCGCGCACACGCACTTCTACGGCGCCTTCGCACGCGGTCTCGCCATTCCCGGCGATCCACCGCGCAATTTCCCTGAAATTCTTAAAAAGCTGTGGTGGAATTTAGATAAGGCGCTCACCCTTGATGACGTGCGCCTTTCGGCATTGGTAAGCCTTGTAGATGCCATCCGTCACGGCACCACCACCTTGATTGATCACCACGCCAGCCCAAACGCCATTGATGGCAGCCTAAGCGTGATTGCCCAAGCTGTGGAGCAGGCAGGCGTGCGCGCCGTGCTGTGCTACGAAGTGACCGACCGCGACGGTGAGGCAAAGGCGCAAGCAGGCATCGCCGAGAATGTGCGCTTTTTGAAGGCACTGGGCGAGCATCCGCGCATTGCCGGCGCCTTTGGCTTACACGCCAGCCTCACCCTTTCTGATGAGACGTTGGCAGCCTGCGTGCGGGCGATGGAAGCCTTTGAAACAGGCTTTCACATTCATGTGGCGGAGCATGAGGCAGACGAAGAAGACAGCCTGAAGCGTTCCGGTGTGCGTGTGGTGCGCCGCTTAAAGCGCGCTGGCATCCTCAGCAAGCGCACCATCGCCGCGCACGCCGTCCACATTGACGCTTGGGAGATGGAGCTGCTGCGCCAATCTGAGACGTGGGTAACACACCAACCGCGCAGCAACATGAATAACGGCGTTGGCGCCATGCGCTTTGATGACATGCTGCGCGGCGGCGTGAAGGTTTGTTTGGGCAATGATGGCATGGGCAACGCCATGTTTGAGGAATGGAAGGCAGCCTACCTGCTGCATAAGGTTGCCAACCGCGATCCGCGTGCCGCAAATGGCGATGCCATTGTGCAGGTTGCTGTGGATCACAATGCGGCGTTGGCAGAAGTTTTCTTCCCAGATGAAACCTTTGGTTCGTTGTCAGTTGGCAGCGCTGCCGATATGATATTGGTCGAGTATTATCCTTTCACACCGCTGACGGAAGGCAACCTGCCTTGGCACGCCCTGTTCGGCTTTGAGTCATCCATGATTACAGCGACTATCGCCGGCGGGCGCCTTTTGATGTGGGATCGTCAACTGCTCACCCTAGATGAGGCAGCTATCGCGGCTGAGGCACGGGCAAAAGTGCCTGCTGTGTGGGCGCGCTTTGCCGAATTCGTCGGCGTGTGAAACACACCTGACCAAATGGAGATACCATGACCGATACACTACCAACCCTTGCCGTGATCGGCGGCACGGGCAAAGAAGGTGCAGGGCTTGCCTTGCGTTGGGCGCATAAGGGCTACCCTGTCATCATTGGCTCACGAGATGCCGAACGCGCCGCCCAAAAAGCCGCCGAACTGAACACCGTGCTTGGCAATGAGCGCATTCGCGGCATGGCAAATGCAGAGGCAGCCGCAGCCGCGCAGATCATCGTGCTGAGCGTGCCGTACAGCGCCCACGCCGATACAATTACCAGCATTAAAGCGGCGGCGCAGGGCAAACTCTTTGTGGATGTGACCGTGCCGATCAACGCGGCGGATTACCGTACCGTCTATGTGCCAGAGGGCAAATCGGCGTGTGTGGAAGCGCAAGCAGCACTGGGCGAATCGGTGAAGGTGGTGGCAGCCTTCCAGAATGTGAGCGCCGTTCACCTCAAAAAGCTGGATCACGGCGTAGATTGCGATGTGCTGGTCTGCGGGGATGACAGCGCTGCCAAGGATCAGGTTATCGGGCTGGTAGAGGCAATCGGAATGCGCGGCATAGATGCTGGCGCGCTGATGAACGCCGTCGCTGTGGAGGCGCTGACGCCAGTGTTGCTCTACATCAACGGGCGCTACAAGGTGAAGGGCGCGGGCATTCGCATCACGGGCTTCGCGCCTGCTGACCATGCCTGAGCCTGACCTACAACTTTTTGCGCTGCGAGGGCTACCACTCATCCAACAAGGCGACGATCTCGCCGCCCTGATGGCCGAGGCGCTGCGGCGGAATGGACTGACGCTGCAAACGGGCGATGTGCTGATCATCACCTCAAAGATCGTCTCGAAGGCGGAGGGTCGCCTTGTAGACTTGCGGACGGTGCAGCCATCGGCACAAGCGGTGCAGGTTGCAGCGCAGACGGGCAAAGACGCACGCTTGGTAGAGCTGGTGCTGCGCGAAGCACAGAGCATCTCGCGGCAGGGCGGCAAGGTGCTGATCACGCGGCATCGGCTCGGCTTTGTCTCTGCCAACAGCGGCATAGATCAGTCTAATGTGCGCGGCGATGACGACTGGGCGCTGCTGCTGCCTGAAAATCCTGATGAGTCGGCGCGGCGCTTGCGCGAACGGATCGGCGCGCTGTGCGGCGTGCTGCCTGCCGTCATCCTGAGCGATACGCATGGCAGACCGCACCGCTTAGGCAACGTTGGCGTAGCAGTTGGTGTGGCAGGGATGCCTGCTCTGCTCAACTTGCGCGGCAGGGCAGATTTATTCGAGCGCCGCTTGCAGCACACCGAAATCGGCGCGGCAGATGAACTTGCCGCTGCGGCGGAATTGATCAGTGGACAGGCAGCAGAGGGCTTACCCGTCGTGCTGATCCGTGGCTATCGGCTGCCGGAAGGCACGCCAAGCGATGGCAGTGCTGCCGATCTGTACCGTCCGCCGCACATGGATTTGTACGGCTAACGCATTCCGCCAGCGGTTGGCACTAGCAAGAGCAATAAGACGAGAAAGATAGCCAATAAAGGTGAATGCAGTAGCAAGAGCAGTATGATAATCTCAATCATCCCAAACACCATGCTTAATCCTCTCCCCAAGCGCTGATCAGGCAGCCTAAAGACGCGCCGCCTGTTTTCAGTATATAGCAGGTTGTCAAGAAGCGGGTGGATCAAAAACAAAAGGGACGCGCCAAGGCGCGTCCCCACATCCTTCCCAAAGCCGTTACCTTACCGACGGACGGGTGCAGCCGCTGTGATCTCGAACAGCGCGCCATCGCTGCGCCCGTACACCTCTGGGAAGTAGAACGCCTCGCCCGTGCTTGGGATGACCTTAAACGACCCTGCCATGCCCGCCCGAATGGTGTAGCTAAAGCGGTAGCTGCCACGCGGCAGGTAGCTGGCATACAGCACTGTCCGATCATCCCGTAGCTCAACGTTGCTGAACCACCACCACCCAAAGCCATCACTACGTGTATTCCAACGGGTGAGCGAAGGCTGCGCTCCGGGAAACTCTCGGCGGTTGGTGAGCAGGCGTGCATCTACCGACTCTGTGCCAGCAGGCAGCGGATCAGTGATGGCAATGTAGCGTACATCATTCCGCACGGTGATGTCGAGCGTGACACGGATCAGATCGCCTATTTGGGCAGATGTGATCGGCTTGCCGTCAGGATCATCGGCAAGGCTGTAGGTGCGCGTGATGGCAAAGCCACGATCCAGCGCCGAAACCTGATCAGCGGGCAGCGTGGCGCGCAGATACGCCGTGTAGTAGAGCGTGCCGCCGCCCTCCTCGCGCCCGATTTGCAGCCGATTCAGGTCGTTTGCCAGCAGGTCGGCAATGGCAAGTTCCATGCTCAGCGCCTCACGGATGTTTTGCGGCGTCGCCTGTCCATCCGCCACCAGATCAGCGCCGTTCAGGCGCAGCGTGAAGCCGTAGCGCGCCTTTAGCTCACCGCTTTGGGCAAGCCATTCGGCAAAGGCAAGCACTGCCCATGTTGTCTCTTGGGTCGTCTCCCAAGCGGCGGTGGTGCGGCGCATCATCAGCCAGCGCAGCACGTTCGGGATCAGTGGATGATCAGGTTTAAGGCGCGCCAATGCCAGCAGCACGATTGCCGTTGTGCGTGTATCGCTGCTCCAGCTAAAGTAATCGTCGGCACGTTCGCGCCAACTTGCGCCGTTGGCGCTGATCTGCGCTTCACTCACGATCTCATCTAGCAGGCGCGGCACATAGGCAGCATCATCAGGTTTCAGGCTGTGGAAGGCAAGCGCCAGATACGCCTTTGCGTAGATCAGCAGGTTGTGGCGTTCCTCAAAAAGCGGCACGAGGTCGCTATAGCTGAGCGCACCGCGCTGCACCAACACATAGGCGGTGAAGGCAGCCTGCCCTTCCGAGAGCAAGCGCTTCTCGCGGAACATCCTGAGCAAGAACTCGCTCGCCTTAAGCATCACATCAGCACTGACGCTGAAGCCGACGCGCTCCGCCTCAATCATGCCGAGCAGCACATAAGCGGTCACTTGAGGATCGCTTCTATCACGGCGGAACCAGCCCCAACCGCCATCTGAGGATTGCGCGGTATAGAGGCGCTGCATTGCCTGCGAAAGCTGATCTTCAAGGGCGCGCCGCAGCGCAGGGTCGTTCACGCCAAGCTGGCTGAGGGCGCGGTAAGTGGCAGCGTTAGGCAAGAAGCGGCTGACCGTCTGCTCAATGCACTCATGCGGAAAGCCTTCCAACACTTTGAGCGCGTCCAGCGCGGCGGCTGCCAATGAGCGATCAAGGCGCACGGTGAGCGTCCCCGTCGCACCGACATAGCGCGACGGAATGGCAATGCCTTCGGTCAGCGCGCCGCCTTCGCCGCCGATCATGCCGCCGGTAGCGGTCACCTCCGGCACGTAGTAGCGGCGGACAGGCAGCAAGCGTTCGCTGCCAAGCCCCACGGCAGGTTTAGCCGCATCGCTCAGTGTTTCGTCGCTGTTGATGGCGTAGAAGGTCAGGTCTACCCATTCCACGTCTTGGACGACGGCAGACCAGTTAAAGCGCGCCTGGCTGTTCGGCGCAACAACCGACTCTTGCTCCAGCGGCGTGCTGATCGTCAAGCCTGTTTGCTCAAGGCGCACGCGCACGCGCTGCGGCTGATCAGTGTTGTTGTTGACCACAGCGCCGATCACCAGTTCATCTTCGACGGTGAAGAAGCGCGGCGTCACCGGGCGAACGAGCAATGCTTTAGAGGTGATCAGATCATGCGTTGCCTGCCCAACCAACATGCGCGGATACGCTTCATCAGCGGCGCTGACGGCGCGCACATCCAGCCGCCAGGTGGTCAGGTTATCGGGTAGCGTTAGGCTGATCGTAGCGTAGCCTTCGGCATCGGTCACCACGCTGGGCTGCCAGAAGGCAGTGCTGAGGAAGTTAGCGCGCACTTCGATTACACCGCGCTCAAAAACGGGTCCGCCACCGCCACCGCCTTTGATCACATTCAGAATTTCTTGTGTGCGCTGCTCCACGCTGTTGATCAGTGCGTTTGCCGTGCGGACGCTCAAGCGCTGTTCGCCGTAGAAGTAATCGAGCAGGTCAGGCGTATCTTCGGGCATCAGCGAGAGGACGGCGGCATCAATCAGGGCAGCGCTCAGCTCAGCGCGCACCGGCTTGCCGTTGTAGTCCGTCACACGGATGGTATAGCGAATTGGATCGCGTGGGCGGGCATCGGCAATGCTAGGCGTGATCTCGACGTTCAACTTGAGCTGATCGCGCTCGACAAAGATTGGGATCATGCCCATGCGGAAGGCAGCCGTGAAGTTTGTCTCGTCCACACCTTTGCTCAGGGTGACCGAGACAAAGGCATTCGGCGCAAAATCGGCGGTGATGGGCAGCTTGTGAATATGGCTGCCGTTGATTGTGATGACTTCCGTGTGCAAGACGCCGCGCCGCTCAACGGTGATCAGCGCACGCGCTTCGCCCTGAAACGGATTGGCGATCAGGATTTCTGCCACATCGCCCACACTGTAGGAGTCCTTATCACGGCGCAGTTCAATGCGGTTGCTATTCTGCTGCCGCCAATTCACATAGCTGCTGCTGGCAATCCACACATAGGCAGAGGCTGTGATCTGGTTGCCGTTGGCATCGCGCCCTTCGGCATAAATCTTATAGACGCCGCCAACTTTGGGCGTGAAATCGAAGGTGGCTGTACCATCGGCGGCAGTGGTCAGGGCGCCTTTGCTCAGCAGCACTTCTTCCACCACGTTTTCCCAGACGGTGCGCCCTGTGCTAATTTCAACGCTCTGTGTGCTGCGCCACACGCGCTGCATCACGCGCACATTCAGCGCAACCTCAGGCAGCGGCGTGCTTTTCCAGTCCACCGCGATCAGATGAGCGCGGTGCGGCGTCCCAGCCATGCTAACATAGCGCTCTGAGGCAACGCCGATATAGAAAGCGCCCTGATGCACAATAACCTGTGCGCGTGCGGCAACTTCCTGATCGCTGGCATCGCGCAGGCTTGCCTCAACCGTGCGGATGATGCTCTCGTTGCGGCGGTTGAGCGCGGATGGCACCTCAAAGCTGAACTTGCCCTTATCATCGCTCACGCCCTGTCCAGAGACGCTGTTCGCCTGCCCATCCCGCGCCTGCTCACGGAAGCCTTCGTCATCAGCGCGGTCGCGGAAGCTGTAGCTGTAGGGCGTTTTGCCCGTGTAGCGGAAATAGTAGGGCGCGTCTACCGCAGTCCACTTGACAGCCGCCTTATCGGGCGCGCCGCCGAAGAAGTAGCCGCCTTGCAGAGTCATCTCGATCTTTTCACCGCGTGCGACTTCGGGCTTGGCGGTGGTCAGGCGCGCTTGAATTTCCGGTGTGCGGTATTCTGCCACGGCAAAGAGCAACCGATACGGGTAGCTATGCCAAGCTTGTGCCTTGTTTGGCACGGTAAGGCTGACCATATAGTTGCCGAGCGAAGTATCGCTGGCAAGGGTCAGGCTGCCGCTAAAAGCACCGAACTCGTTCACGGGCAGTTCTTCGGTATAGATTGCCTCATACTGCACCGAGCGAATCTCGACGCGCACACGCTCAATGCCTGCTAGGTTATAGTTCGCGCTCTCGCGCAGCACGCCGCGAAAATGCACAGTTTCGCCAGGGCGATACAACGGGCGATCCGAGTCAATATAGACCTCTAGCGGTATCGGGTCAAAGTTTGCGTTCAGGTTGAAGTCGTGGGGCAAAATGCCGTCCGACCACACTGAATAGCCGACCCCGAATTCATCAGGCGCTTGTAGCACGGCAAAGATTTCTTCGTGCAGGTTTTTCAGCGGATAGCTTAGGCGGGCAACGCCTTGTTCATCACTGGTTGCCTCGCCGATCGGCGACCGTTCTTCGCCCGCGTAGAAGCGCACGCGTCGCTTTGCCAAGGGCGCACCGCTTTGCATATCGGTCACCCATGCCATAATCTCGTTCGGGCTGGTCTTGAGCAGCAGATTGGCAGTTGCCACGACCATCATGTGGTAAGCGGGCGTGGATGTGTAGGTGATCTGCGGCGAACTCAGCGCCAGCCAATAAGCGCCGGGCGGCAGCTTGCCATATTGAGTCAGTTGTTCACCTTCGGCAGGGCTGATGAAAGCGCGTGTGCGGTCACCTTCCGCGCCCCAACCGCTGAAAGCGCCATCTTCGCTCTGCAAACGCCACCACACAAAGCGATCCGCGCACAAAGGCCCTTCCAGCACTTTTAGGCGCGTGCCATCTGGCACTTGGTGCGTGATGACGCTGTTCAAGCCGCCTACATTCCGCAGGCGGAACGGATCATCAGGCGTGTCCTTGCTCACAATAGCGGTCATGCCCACTTGCAGCCGAGAAGGTGCTGCCTCCACACACTGCACGTTGCCCGTCTGCCCAACTACTTCGCCATCCTGCGTAATTGCCAGCAGGTCATAGCGGACGACGTTGGGCGGATTATAGACGGTTGCCACCCACTGCCGCAGAAAATCCTCAGGGCGTGGCACAAAATTCTGGCGAAACTGCCACTGTGAAGGGCTGTTCAAGCGCAGCAGATCGGCTATTTGCAGCTTCCAGAGTTGCAGCTTGATCGCCTCGATGTTGCGGTGCGTCACATAGACGCGCACTGGCTCACTGTAGGCGCTGTACAGTCCATTCAGGCTGTTGGTTTGCAGCGAAAAGGACGGCGCAATATCCGTCGTGAGGAACTGCACCAGCACCTTGTTACCTTCCAGCACGGTGTAGTAGCGATCATCAGGCGTCACAGTGGCAGGCGTGCCGTAAATATCGGTCAAGCCGTTCAGATCAAGGGTGACAGTGTAACGGGTGCCAGCCTGCATGACGAAATTATAGGTGTAGTTAAAGCCCGATTCGCCCGCCGATTCCCAAAATTGATCCAGTGGTGGCTTAGGCGTGATGGTGATGCGCTCCCGAATTGCCTTGAAAGGTATAGGCGCTGTGAAACTGAAGCGCAAGCCGCTGCCCTGAGCGGGCGTGACTACGCTGCCGTTGACGGGTGTGAAGGCGGTAAGGCGGGGTGGGCTGATCACCTCGAAATAGGAGATGAAGTCTTCTTCGGTGGGCTTCTCCAACGCGCTGAGCGCACCTTTGGCAACCTGCACGCGGTAGATACCATCGTAGTCAAGGCGTGCGGCGGGCTGAAAGATGACTATGTTGTTATTCTGCCATTGGAAGGTGCCGCTGATAGGCAAGCCATCGGGACCAGTCAGCCGAAAGGCTGCCTCTACACTGGCACGGTTCATGGATTGGTTAAAGTTCAACACAATGCGTGTAGAGGGCAAAATGCCGTTCTGTTTGTCACGTGGCGTGACGTAGCGCACCGTTGGGGCTGCCGCTGCAAACGCCGTAAAGGTGATGCTGTGCGCCTCGCGCAGCATGTTGCCCTGCATATCGCGCAGTTCAGGGTCAAGGGAGAGGGTGTAGGTAGTGCCTTCAGTCAGTTGCGGATAGAAAGTGTAGATTGAGGTGCTAACCCATTCGCCCCAGCCGCTTGGTTCAGGGTTAAGGCTGAATGGGCGCGGCAAACGCTGCATTTCCTCAGCAGTCATCAGCGGCACCACCGGACGGTTGAAGATGACTGTAATCGGCGTCCACAGGTTGAGGTTTTGGTCACCGTTGGCGGGGATTAACTGCACCGCTTCAAAGAAGCCAGGCGTTTGCAGGGTCAGGCTGAAGGGCTGGCGCAGCGGCACACCTTCGGCACTGCGCGCTTGCTGATTGATGTGCAGGTGATAAGGCTCACCGCGAGCCAACGTTAACGGCGTATTCATCACAAAACGAACAGTGCGCGCATCTTCCCAGTCAAGGCGTCCGCTAACAGGCGCGGTGAGAGCAGCCTCCAGCGAATCACGCGTCATTGGTTCACTGAACACAATGCGGATAATGCCATTGTTCGGCAGCAGTTCGCCCTCAGCAGGAAACGTTTCGACCACATAGGGCGCGGTGCGATCCGTGCTGCCTTGAATGGGCGGCGGTGTGGCAAAGGCAGTCAGCAGCACGGCAAGAATCAGGATATAACGCAAAAAGCGCAGCATAGGCTAAACCCTCCACATTGGCAAGACACTTTGCCCGGAGTGTAACGCGTTGCAAGGTTGCTGCAAACAACGGCTTGCCTACGCCTGCCCTGTTTTCGCTTGATAGACATTGCCGCGCCTATCGCAAGCGCCTAGCAAATCACCACCCTCATTGCGCTGCTATTGGGAGCGCTGCCCAAAGCATGGTAGAGTTAACGTAAACACTTATGCTTATAGTCTGAGGTTCACGCCCCATGACGCACCTTTTGCGCGCAGCCCTTCTGATCCTGTGCGCGCTGATTCTAGCAAGTTGCCGACAATCTGCCCAGCCGATGCCTACCCCTGATCCTGACATCCAACTTGAGTGGTTGCCTGCCGATAAGCCTTTTCGCGTCGGCTTAGACGCCCTGATCTTCAGCCTGAAAAACGCCCGATCTGAGCCAATTCGCGGCGCGCTGATCGAGGTGCGCGGCGATATGAACCATGCCGGTATGGTGCCGGTAAACGGCATGGCGGAAGGCGGCACCGATGATGGACGTTACGTTGTGCCGTTCGAATGGACAATGGGCGGCGATTGGATTTTGACGGTGCGCGCCACCTTGCCGGATGGACGCAGCACACAGCGCCGCTATGAGGTACAGGTGCGTGCCCAATGAGCCGCCACACACCACTTTATCAGCCGCCGCTGGATGCCCTGCGCGCCCCGCTAATCGGGCGCTTGCTTAAGAGGCGGCACGGACGTTTGCTCTTGCAAATCCCGCTGTTCCTTGCGGCAGTTTTGCTCACCTATGACGGCTTCACCGGCGAACAGATCGCCTCTCGCAATTTGGCAACGGTTGGCGCGTGGGTGCATTATCGCGGCTTGGTGATCCTCGCCCTGCTGCTGGCGGGCAACCTGTTTTGCATGGGCTGCCCGTTCACGCTGCCGCGCACGCTTGCCAAGCGTTTGGCAGGCAGCGGCAAACGCTTTCCACGCTTGCTGCGGAACAAATGGCTTGCCATTGGCGGCTTGTTCCTGATCTTCTGGCTGTATGAAGTGACCGATATGTGGGCGAGTCCACTGCTGACGGCGTGGCTGATCGTCGCCTATTTTGCGGCATCCTTCGTCTTGGAGCTTATCTTCACGGAATCGCCCTTTTGCAAATATATTTGCCCGTTGGGCGCCTTCAACTTTGCCTACAGCACGCTCTCGCCGCTGCAAATTGGCGTGCGCAATGCGAAGACGTGCCAAACGTGCGTGGGCAAAGAATGCATCAACGGCAGCTACAGCGCGCAGCCCGTCATTTTGCCTGCCCAGATCAGTGAGCGTCCGCCCATCCAGCATGATCGGCGTGGTGTGCTTGGCTGCGGCACACTGCTGTATGCACCACAGATCAAAAGCAACATGGATTGCACCTTCTGCCTTGACTGCGTGCGTGCCTGCCCACACGACAACGTAATTTTGGGCGTGCGCTCGCCTGCCCGTGAGCTGCGCCAGCCGCACACCCTGCCCAAACGTTGGGACGTGAACTTTTTGCTGGTGGCGTTGGCATTCATGGGCATTGTGAACGCCTTCGGCATGGTGCCGCCCGTCTATGCCCTGCTACGCGATTTGGCGTTAGCGCTTGGCACAAACGCCGAATGGTTGCTACTGCTGATCGTGTTCTTTGTCGGCAGCCTCGCCTTGCCTGCGCTGCTCAGCATTGGCGCGGCGTGGTTGGCAAACCTACTAGCGGGCAAACAGCAGCGTCCGCACCTGCTGCGCCACACCTTCGCTGCCTTTGCGCCTGCCTTCGTGCCGATTGGTGCAGGCATCTGGGCAGCGCACTACGGCTTTCACTTCATCATTGGCGCGCTGACGATCATCCCCGTCCTTCACAACTTCTTGCTGGATCATGGCATTGGGCTGTTCGGCACACAGGTCAATTGGCAGCTTGGCGGCGTTGCCAATGCGGAACAGTTCGCCATTGTTCAGGTGATCTTGCTGATCGGCGGCTACTTTGCCAGCATGATGCTGGCGCGGCGCATCGCCGTGCGTGAGTATGGCGTGGCGCGCTCACAATTGGCGTTTCTGCCCTATGCGCTGCTCTTTTTGGCGCTGCTCTTGGCTGCCTTTTTCATCTTCAGCCAGCCGATGGAAATGCGCGGCACGGCTGAGCTAGATGGCTTGTTTCACTGAGCATCCGCTTGTTGTGGCGTGCCGATCCACTGCATCGGCTTACCATCGCCGCCGCGCCGCAGCATGACGATTTCCGCCATAATGCTCAGGGCAATCTCTTGCGGCGTCTCAGCGTTTAGCTCCAAGCCAATTGGCGCACGCACGCGGGCAAGCTGCTCACGGCTGACGCCGCGTTCTTCCAACGCCTTCACGGTCAGCGCCCAACGGCGGCGGCTGCCGATCAAGCCGATGTAGGGAATGGGCGCGCTGAGCAGCGTTGGGAAAAGCTGTTCATCCACGGGCAAGCCGCGTGTGACGGCAGCCACGTAGGTTTGCGGCGTGAGTGGAATGCGTGCCGCGACCTCACTCGGCGGCGCAACAATGTAGCCGTGCATGTTTGGAATATGCTCAGGGCTGCACAACTCAGCACGATCATCGCTGACCAGCACGCGGAAGCCAAGCCATTTACCCAGCTCTGCCAGCGCCTTGCCCACATGCCCACAGCCGATCACGACCAACGTCGGCAGCACGCCGTAAGGCTCTACGAAAATATCCGCGCTGCCGCCGCACACGCCCGGATCGCCATCGCGCAGATCGTTGAGCGTGTAGCTGACCATGCGCGGCTGCCCATCGGCAAGTGCCGCCAAGCCATCCTGAATAACACGCCCTTCCATCGCACCGCCGCCAACCGTCCCCATAATTTTCCCATCGCTGTAGATGAGCATTTTGCTGCCGGCGTGGCGCGGCATCGAACCATGTGTGCGAATAACGGTTGCCAGTGCGACGGCGTTGCCGCTTTGCTGTGCCTGATAAAGTGCTTCGAGTACGTTTTGTTCGTCCATAAAGGGCTGCCCTGCTTGAAGGCGGTTAATTGAGGGTAATTTTAGGGCATCAGGACGGAAAGCACAAAGCGCCAGTGATCTCCGAAGTATTTCACCGCAGAGATTTCATCTGCCCTTTGAGGTTTGCTTAACGACCCACGCGAAAAAGCGCCACGATGGTGTTACAATGATAGAGATTTTCTGATTGTAAGGGAAAATTAAAATGAAACGCATTGTCATTACCGGGATGGGCATGGTAACGCCACTTGGCTTGAATGTGGCAGATACCTGGTCAAACATCCGTGCAGGTAAATCCGGGGTCGCGCATATCACGCGCTTTGATAGCACACCAGTGGACACACACATTGGCGCGGAAGTGAAAGGCTTTGACGCCGGCAAGTGGTTGGGCAACAAAGAGGCACGCCGCATGGATCGCTACGCGCAGTTTGCTGTCGTGGCTGCCCTGGAAGCCTGTGAGCAAGCAAACTACCATGTGACGCCTGACAATACTTTTGAGACAGGCGTGATTGTCGGTGCAGGCTTTGGCGGGACGGAAACGCTGCAAGAAGGCATTGATGTGCTTTACACGCGCGGCGCAAAAAAGGTTAGCCCCTTCACCTTCCCAATGGTGCTGAACAACATGGGATCGGCACAGGTTGCTATGCGGCTTGGCATTCGCGGCACAAATTTCACCGTCTCGGCGGCGTGCGCCACTGGGGCAGTTGCCATTGGCGAAGGCGCGGAACTTATTCGGCGCGGCGACGTGAACGCCGTGATCGCCGGCGGCTCTGAGGCGAACTTTGCCCTTTTCAGCTTGGCAGGGCTAAACGCTATGCGTGCGCTCTCCACGCGCAACGACTCGCCGGAAACTGCCAGCCGCCCCTTTGATGCCACCCGCGACGGATTCGTGCCGTCCGAAGCAGCTGCCGTTGTGCTGCTGGAAAGCCTAGAGAGCGCACAAGGGCGCGGTGCAACCATCCTCGCTGAATTGGTTGGCTATGGCTGCACCTGTGATGCGAACCATGTCAGCGCGCCCGACCCTGAAGGCACCGCCATCGTCAAGGCGATGGAACGCGCTATCCAACGTGCAGGTATCACCATTCATGATATTGATTACATCAACGCGCACGGCACCAGCACGCCGCTGAACGATGCTAACGAAACGCGCATGATCAAGAAGGTCTTTGGCGAACGCGCCTACCAAATCCCGATCAGCTCCACCAAATCCATGATCGGACACGCTATGAGTTCCTCTGGCAGCATGGAGGCGATCTTCAGCATCATGTCGCTGCGCGATGGATTCATCCCTGCTACCATCAATTATGAACATCCCGACCCGGAATGCGACCTTGATTATGTGCCGAATACGCCGCGCACCGCCAACTTGCGCTATGTCATGTCCAATTCATTTGGTTTTGGTGGGCAGAATGCCGTTTTGGTCTTTAAGCGGTGGGAAGACGAAGGGCAAACGGCGCGCACCATGAATGGTGGCGGTGTTTAATAGTAAGTGGGCATTGGCTTCACCCGAAGGGGAGCTTAGAAAATGGCAGGTCAAACTTTCCGTGTTGTGAACGCGCCGTTGAACATCCGTAACGCGCCGGGAACAAATGGCACCACAGTGATCGGCACCTTTGCCACCAATGAAACCTTCACGCAGATCGGCGAGCCGCGTGAAGTGGATGGCTTTCGCTGGCTGCAACATGAGCGTGGCTGGTCGGCAGAGCGCAGCCTGAACGATGGGCGCGTGTTTGTGGAAGTGGTAGTGCCGAGCGATGATTCGCGTCCGAGTGGCGAAGGCGGTGCGCCTGCGGTTGTGCGGCGCACTTTGCGCGTGGTGACGCCCTTCCTGAATATCCGCAACGCGCCAAGCCTGAGTGGTGCGTTGGTTGGCGTGCTGCTCAGCGACGAGAGCCTTACCGAAGTCGGTGATCCGCGTGAGGCAGATGGTTTTCGTTGGGTGCAGCATGCACGCGGCTGGTCGGCAGAGCGCAGCCTCGACTCGACGCTGATTTTTGCCATAGAAGGGCAAGAGACCGCGCCGATCAACACACCAGAGCGCATTGAACTGCCCAACGGTAACTCATTCATCCCTTCCGAACTGTTTACACGCCTGCCTGTAGCGCCGGGGCAGACGCACTGGGTGCAGTATTTTGGCAACTCGCGCTTTGCCTTCAACCTCAGCACAGACCGCAACGCACAGCGCCGCCGCGCCTATCTGTACGCGCAGGGCTTGCATGGCGGCTTGGATTTGGGCAACGCTAATCCGAACGTGCCGGTCTTTGCGGGCATGAACGGGCGCGTCAGCGCTGTGCGCCTGAATACGGATAGCTACGCGCCAAACTTTGTGACGGTTGTCAGCGGTTCTTATAGCGTCATCTATGGGCATTTGGCGGATGTGGCAGTTACGCTTGGGCAGGTGGTAACGCCTGATACGCGCATCGCCAACATTGATGTCGTCCAGAATGGCAGCAATGGGCATTTGCACCTAGAAGTGCGCTATCAAGGGGTGTGGATTGTTAATCCGTTGCTCTTTATGCGTGCCGACTTGCGCCAAACAATCATCAACAAGTTCAACAACTTTCCGCTAGAGTTTCAGCCGTTTGAGAAGTGGCAAACACCGCTCGATCAGCCCGTTTTGAAGCTCTCCAATCCTTTGGAAGCGATCTTAATCGGACCGGCTGCCCGCGGCTGATGCGCTAAACAGCGTGTGGGTGGCATGTATCCCGCCCACATACTGACGTTATTTGGCACGCTCAATGCCCGTGATATAGGCGCGGATAGCGCGATCATGCGGCAGCGGCGGAAAGTTATTCGGGTTGAAGGGCGGCAGCTCAGGCGGCGGCACGCGCAATTCGCGCAACACAGCACGCGCCTGCTCCACTTCCCACCAACGGCTGAACGGCGGACCTTCAGCCCACGCCGCAAGATAGGCTTCTAAAGCGGCAGCCTCCGCCTGTGCCGCCTCGCCCAGTGTCAGGTAACATTGGGCGGCGGCGAGTGCTGGCACGCCCTGCTTAATCAGGCTGTGAACTTCTTCAGCGCGCCCTTGCTGTGCATAGCTGCGCGCCAAGCCGCCGCGGTAGGCTGCCGCAAGGCTAGAATGCGGCGCTGTCATCCGCAGTGCCTCTTCAAAAAAGCGCTCAGCCGCATCGGGGCGCTGCATAAACGAGAGTGCCACTTCGCCCCACAGCGCATGAATGGCGCGTTGTTCTGCCGTAGAGCCGCTCTGCACCGCAAATTCCCACGCCAAGTTGAGCGAACCGCTAGGGTCTTGCCCTTGTTCAAGCAGCATCCGCGCAACGAAGCGCTCTGCAATTGCCTGACGTGCTGTGGTGCGGTAGCGCGCTGAACTGGTACTAAAGCCCTCATAGGCTTCTGTGGCGGCTGTCCACTGTCCCATCTCTACATAGCTGCGTAGCAAAAAGAGATTGGCTACCGCTCGATTTTCGACATCACCAATGGCAACTGCCAGCTTACGCACCAACTCAAAGACGCGCACGCGCAAGGCACCTTGATCCTCGATCAAGCCAGCATAGTTGATGAGCGCAACACACAACCAGGTTGGATCATTCAGCTCAATAAACAGGGCAAACGTTTCCCCTAACAGATAGCGGGCTTCTTCCAGCCGCCCTAAGCTGCCAAGCGCCAATGCCATTTCGTGGGCAAAATAGGCACGGTCTTTCACTGATTCAAGGGCGGGTAGTGCATTAACGCCATCTGGAAACAGCGGCGCCAGCAAACGCACCACACTGCGTGCATCGGCAAGGCGTGTCAGCAGCGGCTTGCTCAGGCGCTCACGGTAAAACTGTGCGGCGGCGGCATATTTTTCAGCACTGATCCACGCCACATAGACTTCAATCGCCGCACGCAGATCACTCTCGTCAGTGAGCACTTCGGGCAAATCGGCGCCCAGCGGCTCGAAAAAGCGCCAGGCATCATTCAGGGCAGCTTCTCGATCTTTGGCAGACCATGCGGTATGAATGGTAGCCCGAATCAGTGGGTGCAGTGTGTAGCGGTTCGTCGCACGATCCCAGAGCAGCAGTCCGCGTGTTTCAAGGTCAGAAAGGGTGGTGTGTAAGCGTGCCTGTGCCGCAGCGCGCCGCAGCGGATATTCGGCAAGCGCACGCTGATAGATTTCCCAAGCGGCTTTTGCTTCTTCATAGTTGGGACGCCAGCGGCGTGGTTCTTCAACGGCACGCGGCGGTTCAACATAAAACGGGTTGTAATTCGCCAGCATGGCGTAGTTCGCAGGAAAACGGAGTGCTGCTAAATAGTGCAGCAACGCACGGGCATCGCTGGATAGTTCGGTGAGGGCTGCCTCCACCAACAGCGCCACGCGCTCAGCGTCGTCTGCGGCACGCTCTAGCACCGCACGATTTGCCTGCCACCAGCCGCCAAAGCCGTTCGGGTGAGCATTACCGCTCTCAGCGGCAAGGCAGAGCGCCAAAGGATGCTGGTTAAGCGCAGCCGCACACTGGACAATGTGATCTTCTTTGCCGTACAGCACAAGCTGTGCCAACAAGGTATGCGCGTCCGACTCCGAAAGACAGCCAAGCCGAAGGTGCTGAACATCTGCGCTGTTTTGCAGTACGCTAGGCGTCAGACGCGAGATCAGCAGTGCCTTGAGATTGCCAAGCGAAGGCAGCGCGCTTAAAAAGGTCTGGATTTCGCTGCTAGCAGGCTGTGAATCGCCGCGCTGCTCAGCCAAGTACGGCGCCTCAAGGGCATCATGCGCCTTCAGCAATTGCTCGGCGTTTTCCAACACCAGAAGGGCAGGCTGTTCGGCTAAGGCGTTAAGCAGCGTTGGCAGGCGATCTAAGCGCGGCAGTGCATCTACCACCTCAAGCGGTAAGCCATTAAAATAGGCAAGCGCGTGGCGCACAAAATTTTCAAAGCCACCGTTGCTCTCGGCAAAATTCCATAGCAGCAGGGCTTGTTCGGGCGTGCTTAGGCAGTCTTCCAGCAGCCAGTGCCATGCCAGTGTGCTTTTACCAATGCCACTCTTACCTTCCAGCACCAACAGCGGCGTTTGGTTGGCAAACCATGCGCGAAGCGCGCCTAACTCCGCAGCACGCCCAACCATACGGCGCGGCAAATAGTGTGGATGCGGCAAGTAGGGCGTGGGCAGGGCAGGGATATACGCCGTGTGTGGCGGGTGCAGTTCAAGGCGCACTGAAGGTTCGGGCGATTCTGTTAAAGCTGCCACCTGTTGGACAACCAAAGCGCCCAGCTCATCGGGTGTGTTAAAAAGCAGTGCCTCGCCCGTCCGCTGATAGGCTTTGGCTGCCTCTGCCGTCATGAACAGCAACGTAGGCAGTTCGCGGCTAACCGCCTGGCGGAAAACCTGCTCTGCGCGGCTGCTCGGTGGCTGTGTGATCACCTCAATATAGGCTTTGGCATCACTCAATAAAGGCGAGGGATCGCCGAGTTCGGGCGGCAGCACAGGTGAGAATCCACAACGCCACAACGCATTCATCACGGCGCGCCGATGCGAAGGTACGCCGACGGCAGTTACACCAACCAGCACGGGCGCATCCAACGTAAGTTTGACTGGGGTTGGGTTCGAAGCCTTTGCGTGCGTTATGCGTTGGGACACAAGCACTCCATTGGGTCGTAAAGATGCTGTTACGTGAACACAGTGTACCACTTTTTACGTAAAACGCACGCCTATAAAGGCATTTTTATGGCAGCACACGCTTTGTTAGCACCCTGCCCGCCGAACGCCAAGCGCGGAACGTCTCCGCATACGCAACATCCGCCTGAAAGCCGCGAAAGCTGCTCATGGCGTAGGCATAGCGCATGAAAGGATGCTGGTTATCTGTTGGCATCACGAAGCTGGGATCATATGGCTCGGTGGGCGGCATAAACTGGCTGCGGTGGCAGCGCAGCATTTGCAGCTTCACCTGGAAGACCGCGCTAATATCCACATACTCTTCAGGCAGAAAGCCAATGCCGCGCTCACTCTCCATAAAGTAAACGGCAACCGCGCCGCGATGTGGCGGCAGTTCAGCGGCAAAGTTGGCAGTGCGCGCCAACTGCACGGACTCGATCACAAGGCGGCTGACGGCAGTGTGATCAGGGTGATAATCCTCAGGCGGATGGGTAATAATCAACTCTGGCTTCACACGCCGAATGAGTTCCACGAAGGGACGGCAGGTGTTTTTATCGGCAACCACTGCGCCATCAGGCATGGCAAGCCACGCCAACTCCGCGCCGATGAGGGCTGCGGATGCCGCTGCTTCTTTGTGCCGAATGGCCGCGATGTAATCAGGATCACCTTTCGGTCTGCCGCGCCCGTCCGTCACGACGCACATCGTCACAGCATCGCCACGCTGCGCGCACAGCGCCAACGTGCCGCCGCAGAATGATTCCAAATCGTCGCCGTGTGCGCCAATGGCAAGCACATTCATAGAGTATCTCCGCAGAAAATTAACGTGCGCGCACGTCTAGCGCATCGCGCAAGCCATCGCCAAGCAAGTTGAAGCCAAGCACCACTAAAAAGATCGTCATGCCGGGATAGAAGGGCATCCACCATGCCGAACGGATGAAGGCGCGGCTTTCTGCTAACATTTTACCCCAACTTGGCGTGGTTGCGTCAGCCGTGCCAAGCCCTAAGAAGCTGAGCGCCGCCTCCGAAAGGATGACGCCAGCCGTGCCAAGAGTCGCAAAGACGATCAGCGGCGTGAGCAAATTCGGCAAAATATGGCGCAGCATAATGCCGCCATCGCGCACACCGATCAGCCGCGCCGCAGAGACATATTCCGTCTCTTTGAGCATCAAGACCTGTGCGCGTACCAAGCGCGAGACGCCGGGCCAAATCACCGCCGCCAGCCCAATGATCAGGTTGTTCTCGCCAGAGCCAAGCACTGCCACCAACGCAATAGCGATGATCAGCAGCGGAAATGCCATAAAGACATCTACAAAGCGCATGATCAAGCTGTCCACAAAGCCGCCGTAATAGCCCGCAATCAGACCGAGTGCCGTACCGATCAGCACGCCCAACGCCTGCGAGAACAAGGCGATCTTGAGTGAAATCTGCGCGCCGTAGATAATGCGGCTGTAAATATCGCGCCCAACGTCATCCGTGCCAAGTGGATGCTCCGGCGAAGGTGGCTTGACGTAGAGCCTACCTAGATCGCCCCAGTTTGCCTCATAAGGCGCAATGATCGGCGCAAAGAAGGCACATGCCAGCGCCATTGTCACAATCACCATGCCGACGATTGCCAGCGGATTAGCAAAAAAGCGCCGCGCCGCATAGCGCCATTGGCTGCGCCGCCGCACACCTAGCGCGTCGCCTTCCAGAACAACGACATTATTTGCCATAGCGAATTCTCGGATCAATGAGTGGGTAGAGTAAATCCACCATCAGGTTGACGCCGGCATACAGAAGTGCCAGCACAATGATCAAGCCCTGCATCAGTGGATAATCGCGTGTGGTAATTGCCTGCACCAAAAGGCGCCCCATGCCCGTCCAGTTAAAAATGACTTCTACCAGCAAGGTGCCAGAGAGCAACCCTGCCAAACTGCCGCCCCAAACTGTGACGACAGGCAGCAGCGCGTTTCGCAAGGCGTGCCGCATCGTCACAAGGCGTTCGCGCAAGCCTTTGCTGCGCGCTGTGCGAACATAATCTTGATTGAGTTCTTCCAACATGCTGCTGCGCGTCATGCGCGTGAGCAGCGCCAACATGCCGCCGCTGGCAGTGATGGCGGGCAAGATCAGGTGGCGAAACTCGCTAGAACCGCTGATCGGCAGCCACTTCAACTGCAAGCCAAATAGGATTTGAAGCTGAATGCCAAGCCAAAAGACGGGAATCGAGACGCCGACAAGCGCAATTAGGCGCGAGACGTTATCCCAAAATGAGTTACGGCGCAGCGCGGCAATCACGCCCAAAGGAATACCAACCACCACCGCGAAAAAAGTGGCGGCAAGGGCAAGCCGTAAAGTGATCGGGAAAGCGGTTGTGATCATCTCGCTGACGGGCTGCCCAGTAATGTAGCTGCGCCCAAAATCGCCACGCAAGCCATCACCCAAAAAACCGAGATACTGGTTGAGGAGCGGCTCGTCAAGGCGCATGATGCGGCGAAGGTTATCTACAGCCTCTGTATCATCACGCACACCGATGATGAACGTGGCAGGATCGCCGGGCAGCACGCGCATTAGGAAGAAGGCAAGCGTATAAATGCCGAGTATGGTCGGCAGCAACTGAAGCAAGCGGCTGATGATGTAACGAGTCATGGTGCATTGTTTGGCGGTGCTAGTGTTTCGATGGGTAAGAGTGTAACGTATTGCGCGAATCGTGAAAAGTCTGCCACGTTAAAGGTGAGTAGGCGTTGTATTTGATTGGCAAGCATCATGGCAACAATATTGGCATCATGAACCTGCTTGCCGCCTGCTGTGATGTGTTCCATAAGGCTAAGCAGATGCCCTGTAACATCTTGATTGTCATCCGCAACAAAGAAATGCTCTTGAAAGTAGCGAATAGCCGCAGTCACCTGCCTAACAGAGGGTGGTCGCGTGGCGTATGGTTGTGAGCGTGTGAGGTTAACTGCAAATTCGCGTAGCACTTGTCGGCTAATCCATAAGGCAGTTCGCTGCTGTGCCAGCGATGTAAGGGCGTGCAGTGCTTGCACATGTCGCGGCGCAGCGTTGAGGTAGGCGCTGATAAGAATATTTGTGTCTACAAAAACAGCATTTGATACACTAATCATCACTGTAAAGCCAGCCCCTATCAAGTTTTACAGCAGGATTCCACTCGCCTACATCTAGGATGGGAAAATCATCAAAGCTGGTTTTGGTTGGCTCTGTGTAGCCTTTCGGCTTGCTGTAGGTGGCGAGTTCGCGCTGCACCAACTCACGCACCATCGCCATCAGTTCAGCCAACGTCATATCGCCTAGCTCTGCCAAACGCGGTGAGTCACTCATCTTCAAGACTCCTGATTTTAATAAAAAAGGGCAGCGCACAACGCTGCGCGCCGCCCTTCCCAAACGCTGACGCGCTTGATCTACTTAATGCGGAAGAAGCGCAATTCGCCCTGATTATCCACCGCGGCTTTCACTACATCATTCGCCAACAACGAACGGCTGTAGTGGACGATAGGCAGAATCACGGCAATATCCATCGCCAGTTTCTCTGCCTCACGGTAGACGGCATCGCGCTCTGCGCCAAGCGGCATCGCGCCTGCCTTATCAATCAGCGCCTTGATTTCGTCATGCCCTTCAAAGGCATCGTAGCCGCAGGCGGCGCGCACACGCGACCCGGCCGCAATGGTCACCGAGATGATATTATCAGCATCCGGATAATCCATGCCCCAACCGATGGTGCCCATCTGCATATTGCACACGGCACGATCCTGATCGTAGACCGTGCGCTCAGTGGCGTTCACTTTTAGGCGAATGCCAGCGGCTGCCACTTGTTGGGCAACGGCTGCCATAATGCGGCGCTCAGTCTCGATTTCACCGGTGCGAACTTCAAGATCAACACCATTCGGATAGCCTGCCTCTGCCAAAAGCTGCTTTGCCATATCCACATTGTAGGGCAGTGGATCGTAGCTATCATCACGTGCCGGTAAGCCGGGCGGGAAGATTGCCTTAGCAGGGCTGCCCTGCCCTTGTAGAACGGTATCCACGATGGTTTGGCGGTCAATTGCCATCACAAACGCACGGCGCACACGCGGATCGCTCATGACAGGATCGGCAAGGTTCACACGCAGGTGGAACAGCGAAAGGACCGGGATGGTGAGCAACTGCGCGTTGAGCGCCGCGTCATCGCGCAGGCGTGGCAGTTCTGCCTCTGGCACCCAAGCTGCGTCCAGGTTGCCGCCTTCAAACTCGATCACTTGCAGCGATTGCTGTGGCAGCACGCGAATCTCGACAGTCTTGATTTTGGGCGCACCGCCCCAGTAGCCTTCGTATGCCTCCAACACCAACTGTTGCTGGCGAGTCCATTGGCGCACCTTGTAAGGTCCAGTGCAGACAGGATTTTCGTTGAAGCCTTCGGCAGCGGCAGCTTCCTTATCCACAATGTAAGCGCCGGGCAGCGTTAGCTGCTGCAAGAAGGCAGAGCGTGGTGCATTGAGCGTGATCTCAACGGTCATGTCATCCAATGCCTTCACGCCTTCCAATTCAGTGGCACGGTTTTCCTGAGCGCGCATGGCAGAATAGCCCTTCACGCCGCCCAACACCAAGCCCGCCGTGTAGGACGTGCCGGTATCAGGATTGCCCAAGCGCGTCAGTGTGTAGACCACATCCTCGGCGGTCAGTTGGCGACCGCTGTGGAAGGTGACGCCTGAACGCAGTTTGAAGGTGTAGACGGTGCTATCTTCACTGATCGTCCACGAGTCTGCCAAGCCGGGAATGGGTGCCAGCGTCTCCGGATCATAATCCACCAAACCTTCGCAGATATTGCGAACAGCCAGAAAATCATCAGTGCCGCTGACAGCCTGCGGATCGAGAGTGCGGGCGTCGTTCTCGCGGAAGGCGATCCGCACCGTATCTTGGGCATAGGTTGGCGTGCTGAGTGGCGCCAGGGTAACGACAAGCATCGCCACGGCAACCAACAGAGAAATACGTCGCAAAGTCATCGGAAAATCTTTCTCCCTTTCTAAAATAGGCGCGCTGGTTATTATAGAAGCATACTGATAGACGCGGCAAGCAATTAGGATATTTTCCGATGAAATTAACAATTATTGGCGGTGGTGGTGTTCGCACGCCACGCTTAATCCCTTCTCTGCTGCGGCGCGCTGAGCGGCTGGCATTGCGTGAAGTGTGCCTGATGGATATTGATGCCGAGAAGCTAAGCCTAATCGGCGGTTTGTGTGCCGCCGCCGCACGCCAGCAGAAGGCGCCTTTCACAGTCACTTTGACAACAAACGCCGAAGCAGCAATCAGCGGCGCACAGCACATCATCACCTCGATTCGCCCTGCTGGCGAACAAGGGCGCGCCTTAGATGAACGGATCGCCTTTCGGCACGGTGTGCTAGGGCAGGAGACGACTGGTGCAGCCGGCTTTGCAATGGCGATGCGGAGCCTGCCCGCCATCCTAGAATACTGCCGCATGGCAGAACGCCTTGCACCGAACGCTTGGCTGTATAATTTCACGAATCCGGCAGGCTTGGTGGCGCAAGGCTTGCATGATGCAGGCGTGCAGCGCGTGATCGGCATCTGTGATAGTGCCAACGGCGCACAACACGCTGCCAGCCGCTATCTGCGCGTGCCGCTGGCACAGGTGCGCCATGAAGTTTATGGGCTGAATCATCTCTCTTGGACGCGCTCTGTGCGCGTGCAGCCCGATCCTGACGGCAGCGGCGGTGAGGAAGTGCTGCCCGCGCTGCTCACCGATCCACAGTTCATCGAGTCCACGCATATGCAGATGTTTGATGCTGATCTGCGCGCCACCTATCCCACGTTTTTCAACGAATACCTGCACTACTTCTATCACCGTGACGAGGCACTGGCAGCACTGCTTGCCAAGCCCGAAACACGCGGCGAAGAAACGGCACGCCTGACAGCAGAACTTCTAGAGCGGCTGCGCGCTGCTGATGGGGACACGCAGCCTGAGCAGGGCTTGGCGATCTGGCAAGAGGTGATGGGCAAACGCAGCAATTCTTACATGGCGCACGCACGCGGCGGCAAACCACGCCCACGCATGGACTCGGTGGGTGAGGATGACGAAGGCTATGCCGGCGTTGCGCTTGGCTGCGTAGAGGCAATCGCCACAGGCACACCGCACTACACAGGCTTGAACGTGCCGAATAACGGCGCGATTAGCGGCATGGCAGCCGATGATGTGGTTGAGGTTATTTGCCGCATTGATGGTACAGGCATTCAGCCACTGCCAATTGGTGAGGTGCATGAGGATCATCTGCGCCTGATGCAGAGCGTGAAGCGCTACGAACGCTTGGCAGCACAAGCTATTCTGGAGCGCTCACGGATGCTGGCAGTTGAGGCGTTAATGATGCATCCATTGATCGGCTCGTATCCATTGGCGAAAAAGCTGGTTGAGGCGTTTCTGCACGCACACCACGCCCTAGTCGGTGAGTGGCAGTAAGGCACCTATGAAACACTACGATATTCTTGTGCCTGGCAGCTACTTCTGCGATGTAATCTTCACCGATTTGCCACGCTTCCCGTCGCTTGGCACGGAAATTTACTGCGGCGGCTTAGAGGTTGTGCCAGGTGGCGTGCTGAATACTGTCATTGCGCTGCGTCGTTTGGGCGTGTATGTGGGTTGGATCGGCACCATTGGCACAGATTTTTTCAGCCGTTTTGTGCTGGAAGCGGCAGAACGTGAAGGTGTGGCAACCGATCTGCTGCATCGGCAGGACTCACCGCTGCGCCGCCTGACCGTCTCGCTCTCCACCCCTGAGGAACGTGCCTTCGTCACCTACATTGATCCAACGCCAAGCCGCGCCGAGCTTGCCCTAGATGCACTCAGCGTAGCGACCTTTGAGCGGATGCACTTTACAAGTTTGGAGTGGGCAGCCGAAGTGCCGCTATTGCTGGATGCCTGCCGTGCGCGCCGCGTTCAGGTGAGCATGGATTGCCAATACCGCGAAGGTGTGACGTTGGCAACGGAAGGTGTGCGCCCTGTGCTGGAGCGCATAGATATTTTTATGCCGAACCTGCGAGAGGCGCGCCAACTGACAGGCTGCACCGATCTGGGTGAGGCGCTTGCCGTGCTTGCCGAGATTGTGCCGCTGGTCGTCATCAAAGATGGGGCGAATGGTGCTTATGCACAGCGCGGCGCAGAAACTTTCCACGCACCCGCTTTGACCTTTGAACAGGTGGTGGATACAACCGGCGCTGGCGATGCATTCAATGCAGGTTTTCTCGCGGCACTCATGGCAGGCGAGGCGTTGCAAGGCGCGTTGGCGTGGGGCAATTTTTGCGGTGGGATGTCCACACAGGCGCACGGCGGCTCTAGCGCCGCACCGACTCGTGATCAAGTGTTGGCGTGGCGCTCACAAACCACGTAGCAGCATCTCTGCCAGCGACTCTGCCACTTGCTGCGCTGAAAGCCTGCCATACGGCTTATACCAGTGGCGCATGGCGTTCATGGCGCTCAGCAAATGTAAGGTGGCAAGGCGTGCATCGGCAGCACGGCAGTCGCCTGCTTTCATGCAGGCTTCCAAGAGCGCTTGGAATTGCTGCTCGTAAGCGTCGCGGCGCGCCATAAACTGGCTGCGGCGCGGCTCAGTGAGGTGACGCCACTCGTCAAAGTAGACGGCGGCAGCGCCTAGATGTTCGGTGATGACCAGCAAGTGCGCGATAATGGCGGCGCGCAATCGGGTGTGCGGATTACTCTCCACCGCACAAGCAGTTTCCAGTGCGGCGAAAAAGGCGTCGGTTGCCTCGTTGGCAATGCTCCACAGCAGGTCTTCTTTGCCTTTGATGTGTGCGTAGAGGCTGCCGCCGCCTTTCATGTGCATTTCGTCGGCAATATCGCGCATGGAGGTTGCTAAGTAGCCTTTATCGCGGAACAGCCGTTCGGCAACGGCGCGAATTTGGTCAAGACGGCTTGTGTTTCCCTGTGTGGACATAAGCTAAGCTACCTAATGAACGTTTGTTGAGAAGGATTGTAACACACAACAGGCAAAAGGTTAGCCTATGGCAGAAAGCGGCGTGGTGAACTGTTGGCAGAGGTTCATATCGCTATATCTAAGGAGGATTTCGCCACTCGGATCAGTCCAACTGGTGGGGTTGCCCTCTACATACCCATACCCATACCGTGATGTGGAGCGCGCCCACACGCCCTCATGCGGATCGCGGGTGAGGAAGGTGGCGTGCGCTGGGGCGTAGTAGCGCGCCCATGAAGACTAGGGGCGTCTCGTGTGAATGGGCATGATCATGGTAACGAGGGCTGCTCAGAAGGCCTCATCGGTGACGCTCAAAAAGGGATCGCTCAAACACCGCCTCACACGCCCGCGCAAACTGATCGAGGCTCAGCGCCTGTTCCGCCATGCGGCGCGCTGCGCTGCCGAGTGCCTTTCGCCGCTCCGCCTCGCTGAGCAATTGGCGCAAGCCTTCAGCCAGTGTTGGCACATCCTTAGGCGGCACAATCAGCGCTGTTTCGCCATGCTTGAACAATTCTGCCACGCCTTCTACTGCCGTGCAGAGGATTGGCTTGCCGCTTGCTGCTGCGGAAACAATCGAGAGTGGGCTTGTGTCTTTCTCCACCGAGATGTGGGCGTAAATATCGAGCGCTGCCAACACTTGCGGCAAATCCCACCGAAAGCCTGCAAAAATCACCCGTTTGCCCAGAGGTGCTGCCAATTCGCGCAGATGCCGCTCAAAGGCGTCGTTATCAAAGGTTGGCGCGCCGATCAGCACCAGCGCGGCGTGCGGAAATGACTCGGCAAGTGTGGCAAAGGCACTGATCAGGTAATCTTGCCCTTTCCAGGGCGTCAGGCGTGCCGCATTGCCAATTAGGAGCGTCTCTTGATCAACGCCCCACTCAGCACGGACGGCTGTGCCGTCCGTCTCAGGCGAGAATTGTTCAGTGTCCACGCCGTTGTAGATCAGATGAATGCGATGCTGCGGCAAGTAGCGCTCCCACTGCGCCTGAATCGGCGTGCCATCCGCAATCAGGCGATCCGCCAGCAGCCGCCCTGCCATGCCGAACAGCCGCATATAGAGACCGCCGTAGCGGTTGGCGATCAAATCCTGCACATGCCACACACACGGCACGCCCGCCATGCGCGCCGCCAAACCACCGTAGAAGTGCGCGAACAAGCCCTTCGTGCAGATCAAAGCTGCGCCCGCTTGCTGCACTGTGCGCGCTATGCGCCGTGCAATCACGATGAACAGGACAAGGTTCACAATCCAACTCAGCGGATTAGGCATAAGGCGCTTTCCCAGCCGAAAGCTGCTGGTGAGCAGGCGCGGTTGCCGCACAATCTGGACTGGCACACCGCTCTCGCGGCAGCGCTGTGGCAGATCGCCTTCTTCTGGGCAGATCACCAACGGGCGAAAGCGGTTGCGATCCATGCGCTGCGCCAGATAAAGCGTGCTGAACTCGACGCCGCCCATCTTCGCGCTTACGTCAACCAGTGCCACTAGCGGCGTTTGCCGTCTTTCCATTCTTGCTCCCACAGTTTGGCGTGTGTGAAAAAAATGTAGGCAGCCGTGTGAAACGCCACGAACAGCCCGCGAAAGCCTTCCCGAAAGCCGCCTTTCCAGAGGAAAAGGTAGAGCAGCACCGCGATTGGGCGTAGGATCAGGTTGTGCCAACGAAAACGCCTACCGCGTTTGAGCAACTCCGCCGCCTGATAAGTGGAGTAGCGATCCAAAAGATTGATCTGCTTAGCGAGTGTGGGCGTGGCGTAGTGATCGAGCGGCGTTTGCAGCGTTAGCACCCTGCCGGGAACAACCACATCGGCATGAACTTCTTTATCCTCGTAATAGCCCTTTGCCCTGCGAAACAGCCGCACTTGATAATCGGGATACAGAAACATGCTCTTCAGCCACTGCCCTAGCAGGTAATTCTTACGCGCTACGCGAAAAGCATCTACCTGTGCTGGAATGCCTGCTTCCAATAGTCCCCGAATCTCGGTTTGTAAAGCCTGTGGCAGCCGTTCATCTGTATCAACCACCAGTATCCAGTCGTGGCTGCACTGTGGAATTGCCCAGTTCTTTTGCTTGGCGGAATTAAGGTATTCATGCTGAATGAAACGCACGCCGCGCTGGCGGCAGATTTCAGGTGTGGCATCTGTGCTGAACGAGTCGACAACGACAATTTCATCCGCCCATTTCACATCGTCTAGCAGCGCAGGAAGCGTTGCTTCGTTATTGAAAGCAGGGATCAGCACAGAGAGTTTCTCACGCGGCATAGTGTTTATCTCTTGACTGCTTGGCATAATGATGGGCAGCCGCCCACACAAACCAACACGGTAAAGCAAGCTGAGGCAGCACCTGCACGCCCTGCAACAACAGCACACCACCAACCGCCAACAGGCTGCACAGCAACCCGAGCAGCAGCGGATCAGTTACGTTTTGCTGCTGCATGCGCCACACCCGCAGCAGCGTTAAGAGATACCAGCCCAAAAAAGCGACCCCTGCCACCAAGCCCAGATTACCTGCTACTTGGGCAAAATCGCTGTGCGACCAACCCGTACCGCCCCATCCAACGCCGAGCGGAAATCTGAAAGCAACCTGCAATGTGGTAACAATGCGCTGTTCGCGTGTTTCAATGCTGCCGTCCCAAGCCGTCCCTTGCAGCACCTCCACCGAATGGACAAAGCGTTCTTGCCCTTGCTCCGGCACCAGTGAGATGCCTAACGCAACGAGCAAAGCGCCGAAAGTCATCACGATCAGGTTGCGGCGGCTGAGCAGCGCCACGGCAAGAATCAAGCCCAGCAACAGCCATAAACTGCGGTAGCCGCTGATGTAAATGGCAATCAGGTGTAGGATGAAGCCACCTAGCACCGCGGCTTGTGCCAGTGGATTTTTTGCCCACCTTAGGCACGGAATAACCATCGGCAGTGTTAGTAGGCAGATGAAGGCGGCGGCTGGCGCGCCCCAAAAGGCAAACGTGGCGCGCTGAAAGCCTGTAACGCCTGCAGTATAAACAAGTTGATCGATTTGGATGAGACCAGCTATCGTGAAGCGCCCCAGTTCAGGGAAGGCGTATTCCAGCGTCCCTAGCGCGCTGATCAGGCTACCAACACCGAAAAAGGTGCGTATGAGCGCTTTCCACATGGTGGGCTGGCGTGTGACAATCCAAACCATGCCAAAGACCATCGGCAGCAACAGAAAGTTCAGCGCCTCTGTGATCATCAAGTCCCAACGCCTGCCCCGTAGCAAGCCTTGCAGCCAACCATTCACCCACAAAATCAAGCCTATAAAGAGCAGCGTCTGTATGGACACCGAAAGCTGTAGCTTAGGTATATCGGGTAAACGTGGCTGGATGATGAATAAGATGCCCAAGAAGAAAATCAGAACGACCAGTGGATGCAGGCGAAAAAACGTGGTGAATTGAATGGTGCGATAACCTAACACGAACAAGGCGACCCAAATGACCATACCCAACGCTAGGCTGCGCCTGCCGGCTGCCAGAATGATCAGGAGCAGGCTGACGAAGGCAATCACCAACAGCAGTTGGAAATTGAGCTGACGGCTGCCGATAATCGTACCGAGGGCTAGGCTGGCTGCCAGCACTGCACCAGTAAAGATCGCCCAGCTTGGAAAACGCTCCGCAGTTAACATGCTTGCCTACTCATCCAACGGTTTCTCCGCCTGAAGGGGACGGCTTGGCACGCCGCCAACGATGGCGCCATCTGCCACTGAATGGCGCACCAAGGCGCCCGCCGCCACAACACCACGTTCACCCACGATCACACCTTCCAGCACAGTGCTGCACGCGCCAAGATAAGCGCCGCGCCGCAGCAGGATCGGTGCGCTTGTGGCGGGTAAACTCACCAAGTCTGGTGGGCGTTCACCAACGTTGGTGTGGGTGAGTAATGTGCAGCGCATTGAGATTGTAACATAATCTTCAAGGGTAATTTTCTCGGCAAGGTCAAGAAAAACATCCCTGCCCATATAACAATGATCGCCAATGACGAGATTAGCATACGCTTTGCCGTGTTCATCGCCAGCATTGTGAATGATCAGTGGCGAGTGAATCTGCGCGTTTTCGCCAATGGTTGCGCCATAGCGCCGCAAGGTCGGTACAATCAGCTTGGCAGGCATGATCAGCAGCAGCGCGTTCACACCTTCCACGCGGTAAGCGAGATAGGCTAAACTGACCAGTAGACCAAACAGAGCGCGGACTAAGCGCTTGAAAGCACGTGAGAGCATCGCATCTCGCTAGGTTGTTGTAGGCTTAGTGCGCCAGTGCAAAATGCCCGCCGCAAGCGTCATCAGCAAGCCCATCGCCGGCAGCATATAGCGCAGAATGGATAGCACCATAAAGGTCATCAACCAGAAGTATACCACGAACACCCACGTACCAAGCACATAAAGACGCATCTGCGGCAGACGGCGCAGCGCCAGCCACGTCCCGATGACCACAAGCAGCAGATAGCCTACCTGCAACAAGGCGGAGACCACTTCCAGCCGCCCACTGTCCGTTGCAAACCAACTGCGCGCCGCCTTGAGCGCCAATAGGTTTAGGACAGCCGATGAATCACGCTCAGCTTCTTGGCGCAGCACAGCGAGAATTTCACCGAGTGAGTTCATGGCTGTGCGGCGCGCAAGCAAGCGTTCCATCAGGGTAATCACCGTCTCTGAGAGCTGAAACTCTTGGCGGTATGCCTTGCCAACGGCGAACGTTAGTCCGTCGCGCACGCTTGGCAGGCTATTTGTGCCTAATAGGACAAACTCTCCTGTTTGGGTGTAGATGAGGGCTGACCAAGGCAGCACAATCAGCGCGCCAACGCCCAGCAGCACGGCGCTGATCAGCGCTTTCCTGTGTGCAGGGTGCTGTGTGAACCACATCATTAGGGCGCATAGCGGCAAAAGGGCAACGGCAATGCTGCGGATCAGCATGGCAATGCCTATCAACAGGGCAGCAAGGGCAAAACCGCGCCATGTTGGCACTTTCAGGTTGTGCCAAAAGACAGCTAAACCGAGATAGAGCATAGCGATAAACGGCGGCTCAGTGAGCCTTTCCGTGCTTAATAACAGCATGAATGGATAAGTCAGCCATAAACCTGCCGCCAACAAGCCGCCGCGTTCACCCCATAGATTGCGGGCAAGCCGATAGACGACCACCACGCTGATCGCCAAGCACGCCGCATTGAAGGCGCCGAAGAGCAATGCCTCGCTGATGCTAAATTGCGCCACCCACAAAAGCGCCGCCACGATGATCGGATACAGTGGTGGATTCACCGCTGCAAAACTGCCATCTGCCAGCGTGAAGCCGTTGCCCGCCAGCAGATTGCGCGCAACGACGCTGTGATAATAAGTGTAATCTGAACTATCGAGGCGAAAGGAATCAGGCACGAGTATTTGAAAAAGCGCGATAAAAACAAAGGCAGCCACAAAGATGATGGCGCTGCGCTGCCGAGTTCTGTTAGGCATGGTCTGTCCCTCGCTTTTGCAACAGGCGCTCTACCTGCTCAAATAGTCCTTGTCGGCGCTGTTCCATCGAAAAATGCGTTAGCACACGCTCTCGCGCACGCTGCCGCAATGCCTCCTCTGCGCCCGATGCCTGCTGGATGGCTGCCGCCACCGCCTGCGGCGAATTATCCGCCGCATAGAAGCCGCAGTCGCCCACCACCTCAGGCAGCGAGCCGACGTGCGTCACCACAGGGATGCACCCAGCAAGCATTGCCTCTGCCACGCTCATGCCGAAGCCCTCATGCAGGCTTGCTTGCACATAAACACTTGCCCGTGCATAGAGCGCCTGCAAGTCTGCATCGCTGAGGTACCCTGTGAAGGTCACATTTGCGCCTGCCGCCGCACGTAGCGTCTCAATGCTGTCGTCAAACCACTTGCCTGCCAGCGTAAATTGCAAATCGGGCAGGTAGGTAGCCGCCTGCACGAACGGCAGTAAGCCTTTACGCAGTAAATTCGTCTGCCCAACACCGCCGACTGTGATTACTAAGCGTGGATCGCGCCGCACACGCGGTATTTCGCGGGCTGGCACACCAAGATATAACGCGATTATCTTGCCCGGATGTGCCATGGCGCGCTGGAGAGCTTCATTACGAGCGCTCTCTGAGAAGGCAAGCAATCGGGATGCGTTGTGCGTGATCAGCTTCACCACGCGCCACTTGAGCATAGAGCGCTGCGATCCGTAGCCTGCACGTGGCACATTCGCCGTATCGTAGCCGCCAACCACCACAAGCGAAGGCTTGCCGAGCAGGCGCGCAAACAGCATCGGAAAGAGCGTATGCCAACTGGCAAACCAACCAAAGACCAGATCAGCACGGCGCACAGCACGCCAAGTTGCCGCCACGTTGATTAGCCTGCCGCGCACGAACCATTCTTGCACGGCGTAGCGCTCACGCAGCAAGTCCCGATCTACCGCGACGAACGGTTGCAAGGCGTTATGCACGAACAAAATGCACGGTCGGCTCATAGCGGCGCTCCAAGCAGGGTTGCTTCATAGCGGCGCAGTGTATGCACAAGATCAAAGCGCTGGGCATGGGCGCGATTCTGCTCACCCTCCCGCTGAACTGCCGCAAGGTTGCTCAGCCAATCTGTGAGAGCGCTCGCCAGCGCGTCCATCGTCGGTTCAACCAAACGATTAGGTGGCACAGGCAGCACTTCGGGAAAGCCGCCGACTCGCGTCGCCAAAACTGCCTTGCCGGCTGCCATCGCCTCCACAGCCGCAATGCCAAAGGTTTCGGCACGGCTTGGTAAAACGACAAATTGTGCGGCGTTGAGCAGGTTCACTACACACTGCGGCGAAACCTTCCCTAAAAAGTGTATCCGCTCTGCCGCACCAAGCGCAGCAGAACGCAATACAAGTGTTTGGTGCAATGCACCATCGCCAGCAAGGCGCAGATCAAGATCAGGGATGCTTTGTGCAACCTGTGCAAACGCCTCAATCAGCAGATCAACGCCTTTAACCGAGTCCAGCCGACCGAGGTACAACACATACGGGCGCGGATGTGGGAAAGGCGTCTTATCAGCGAAGCGTGCTAGGTCAACGCCGTTGTAGTGAACAGCGGCACGCGGTGCAATGCTTGGCACAAGCGCGGTCGCTTTAGCGAGCAGATCGGCAGAACAGGCAGTGACGGCATCCGCCTGTGCCAGCAGTTGGCGGAAGCGCTGCCTTTCGTAGGCGCTGCGGGATGAGTCGCCTAGCACGTCGTGTCCGTGCAGCGAAACGACCAGGCGAAAGGTGTAGCGGCGGCGCAGCCACAGCACAAAATGCGTCAGGTGTGTGGGAAAATGGAAGTTGACCGTCTGCGGCTGAAAGGTCTGCATCAGACGTGCCAAGCGGCGCAGCGTCAGCGGATAGTAAAAACAGGCGGCAAGCAGTGCATCCAGCCTGCCGCGCCGTAGATCGGGCAAGTTTGGGCGCAGCATCAGCCAGCGCGTGATCGGCACGCCATCGCGCACGTCGTGCGGCGGCAAGCTGCGCGGATAGCGCATGGTCAGGGTGCGGACGGCGTGACCGCGGCTGTGCATGTGCTGCGCCACTTGGTGCGCCACGGTCTGCAAGCCGCCGAGGACGGGCGGATAGGACGTGCTGAGGAGGAGGAGGTTCATGCTTCGTGCAGCGCCTCTCGATAGAATGCCTCGCTCAGGTCTGCCACACGCTCAGCCGTGAATTCCGCCAGCACTTTCTCACGTCCGCGCTCACCCATACGCCGCCGCTTTTCAGGATCGCGCAGCAAGCTGAGTATCGCCTCTCCCAGTGCCTGTGGATCATTTGGCGGCACCAATATGCCAGTCACACCATCTTCGACTACCTCTGGCAAGCCGCCAACACGAGCCGCCACCACTGGTAAGCGGAAGCACATTGCCTCTAGGCAAGCGATACCGAACGTTTCGTAGAAGGATGGCTGGACAAACAGTGCCGCACGCGCATACCACGCCGCCATCTCTCGCCACACCACATGCCCAATCAGCGCGATATTCGCCTCATAGCCTGTCGCTGCGATTTGCGCGCTCAGTTGCTCAGCCGTCATCGAGTTGTGTAATCGCCCGACGATGTTGTAGTGTACCTCGGGCAGTTGGCGCGCTACATGCGGCACTGATTCCAGCAAGACAGTGACGCCTTTCTCACGACTCAGCCGACCAACATACAGCACATCAAGGGCTTGTTGACTGCTAACAAAAGCCCTGTCGCCTTGTTGAACGAAATGTGCCGCCACAGGATTTGGAATCACGCGGATGCGCTCAGGTTGCCAGCCGAGATCGACAGCCATCTCACGTCCTTGCGCTGCACTCGGCGAGCTGACGGCACCCGCTTGCCGCAAGAAGCGAAATTCCAAGCGACGTGCCAAGCGCAGATCGAGATGAATAGGCTGGTGTGTGTGTTTTCTGAACACAAATGACTCTCCATGCAAACGCACTACAAACGGAATGTTCAATGAATGCAGAAATAAGTTGCCCGTCTCGCAGCCTTCGATCAAGTCAGGTGTGCTTGGCAAGCGCTCGACGGCACACCGAATGCTGCGCGACCATTCTAACTCACGGATGACGTGAAAAAGCGTCTTGCGAAACAAGCCGAGCCGATACAAATACCACGAAAGGTTGCCAAAGGGCGCATGAAAGACCTGTATGCCGTCTAGATGGCTGTGTGCGTGCTGCGTGCCTTTAGCAATCACGCTGACCTGCCAACCACGCCGTAAAAGCGCCTGACTGAGCGCATAAGTATAGGACGCAATGCCGCCACCATCGCCTGTGCTGTGAAAATCAATCGCGGTGAAGCAAATGTGCATGTGGCGCGCCAATACTCCGATAAACCGCCAACGATTGTTCAACTTGGCGCGCCACTGTATAGCGCTCTATGCGCTTTGTGGCAGACGAACTCAGTGTTTGCCACGTCTGTTCGTTCGTTAGTGCGCGCACCAGCGCTTCTGCCAGCGCATCTGTATCAGCCGTTGGCACCAGTACGCCTGCTTCACCAATCACCTCAGGCAAGGCACCGCTGGTGTAGCCAATAATCGGTATGCCATGCGCCATTGCTTCTAAAGCGACTAAACCAAACGATTCGTAATAAGACGGCATGATCAACAAGCGTGCCTGAGCATACCACGCGTTGAGTGCCTCCCGCGGAAGGTTGCCAAGCTGCTGCATAGCCTCGCCAATGCCAAGCTGTTTGATGAGCATATCTAACGCTGCTTGTGGTTCCGTTGGATGGTTGCCACCGAGTAAGACTAACTGCGCCTGTGGCACGGTTTGCCGCGCTTTGGCAAAGGCAATCAAGGCATCGCGCACACCCTTGACGGCTTGTAGGCGTCCCACAAACAGCACAAGCGGCGACTCAGGCAGCTCTGTCCGCGGCACAATCGGTATGGGCAAGCCATGTGGCACGACAGGGATTGTCTCTGCCGGATGCCCTAACTCCTGAGCAATAGTCTGAGCATGTGCCGCAGAAGGCGAAATAAGTTTTTGGGCGCGCCGCAATGCGAACCGTTGCAAGGTACGAGTCAGGCGCAGCGCAAGGCTCGGTCGCCGGGTGGGTGTGTATTTGGCAAAAATATATTCTTCGCCGTGCAAACGGATAATCAAGGGTGCAGCACGCTGGAATGCCAGCGCAAGGCTACCTGTCTCGGTGGACTCGATCAGATCAAAGGCATGTTGGCGATGCAAACGCAGCACAGCGCGTCCGAGGCGCAGGCTGTTGGCGAGTTCGCGCAGCGGCTGTGCTAGGTGTTGTCCAATTAGCAACATTTTGGACGCATACCAATGCAGTTGGTCAGGCTGGACGTACTGAACGCGCACGCCATCAAGCAGGGTATCGCCGCACGCAGTCCGCGAAAGCGCCACCACCTGCACACGATGTCCTGACTCGACCAAGCCACATGCCAACGCGTGTGTTGCTGTCGCCACACCACTGTTGATAGGATGACCTGCTTCAAGATAGGTCGGTGTAGCGAAACAGAGTTTCATCTGCACAGTAGCCTCAAATTCATCCATAATCTGCCCATTTGCTGGCAAACAGCAAGGGCTGATTCACGGCGACCTTCAACCATATGCCAGCGGCGGTAATGTGCTAGCACTAGGCGCACAGCACGCCGTACATCGCGTCCCATCTCGCGTAGATAGCGGCGGCGCGGCTGTCCAGCGCCGTAATCCAGCAGCGGCTGCGTCGCGCCATCCCAAAAGAGCCGCTTGGCAAGCCAACGGAACGTCTGGCGCTCTTTTGGCACCCAATGCAGTGCCAATGCCTTAGGGACATACCAAATGCGCTCGCCATGCGCGATCAAACGGTTGAAAATATCATTATCTTCGCCGCCAAGCAAGCTCTTGCCCTTATGTCCTAAGTGCGGCTTGAAGCCACTTAACGCTAACATAGTAGACCGTTTGAAGGCAGTATTAGTGGTAAGTAAGTAGCCGCCTGCACTTAGCTCATGCGCCGTCTCGCCAAGATCGTAGCTAGATAGCAATGTCTCATAACGCTGCGGAAACCATTGCGGACGCGAGCCTTCCCATTCCAAAAGCACTCTACCCAATAAGCAGGCTGCCTCACATTTTGCTATAGCCGTTTGGAATGCCTCTAGCCAGCCTATACAAGGCAATGCGTCGTCATCAAGGTAAATAAGCCACCTGCCGCCCGATTCCGCCACCGCACGGTTGCGTGCATTGGCAATGCCCAAATGCGGTTCCATCACATAGCGCACTTGTGAGAAGGTTGCTACTACACTCGCCGTCTGATCAGTCGAGCCATTATCTACCACCAAAATCTCGGGCTCTGCCGATAGCTGCACCTGCGCCAAAAGCGCTGTAAGTGTCCGTTTGAGCAAGGCGGCACGATTGCGTGTGCAAATGGCGATGCTCAACTCAGGTAATAACTGACTCATAAAATGCCTCTAATTGATCACAGACGCGATCAATGGAATAGTACGCTTCGGTGCGCTGACGTGCTGCCGAACCTAAACGAGTACGTAACGTCGCATCCGAGAGCAAGCGCAGCACTGCCTCTGCAAGTGCTTGTGCATTCTCTGACTCAAAGTACAGCCCAGAGATGCCATTCTCAACTACCTCTGCCAAGCCGCCCGCCCCACTGACTACCACTGCCCGTCCGCACGCCATCGCCTCAGCTGCCACCAAGCCGAAACTCTCCCAGCGCGAAGGCACGACAACGACTGTTGCGCGCTGATAATGGTCAACCAGCTTTGTGTGTGGCACTTGATCTAGGAAGTGTAACTGCGCGTGATAGCGACTTGATACGCTTAGACGCAACTGATCACTTGCCCATGATCCATTCGGTTGCTGAACATCAGCACCTGCTAAGTAGACTTGCAAAGATGGAAATGCCGCGTAAAGTGCTGGTAAGGCTTTACAAAGTATGTCAGCACCTTTCCAATATTCAAGTCTACCGCAAAAAAGCAGGCTCAACGAGTCAGGTTCATGCTTAGGTGGCACGAATTTCTGGCAATCTATGCCGTTAGGAATGACCTGATAGTGCGCTACACGCACACCACAGCGCCGACTCTGTTCTGCCACTGCGTGCGAAGGCGCACTGATCGCTTTCGCATACTTGAGAAGAGCATTCTCCAAATGCATGTTTAACCAAATACGTGGTGTACGCGGCTGTGGATTAAATCTGATGCCTAGCCGTGTACCTGTGTGTAAACGCACTATCAAAGGCAGTCGTGCGAATAGACTGTACAAATATGGCTCAGCGTGCAGCTCTGGACTCTCGATCAATTGTACGGCGTGCTGCACCACGATTTGACGTAACATCATGGCTACTGCCAAGCGATAGCCACGCCAAACTGACTGAAAACGCCATAAGAACGGCAGATGGCTAAGACTATAGCGCGGACGCACACGGTAGACATGGACACCTTCAATCACAGTATATGACTCAGCGCCAAGCGCTTCCGAGAGGATAACAACAGTATGTCCGCGCTGTGCGAGTGTCTGTGCCACAGCCTGATAATACGTCCCAATGCCGCCGTAGCCAGTCTCAGGCGGATATTCGCGGGTGACGAAGCACAGCGAGAGCCGAGCGCTCATCGGTAATCCTCAGACATTAAGTATCCAAGCCGCCGCCCGCCGCACTTGTGAACGCGATTTTCATTGCCCTACACCAACAATTCTTCGCTTGGACTACGTTGATCAACAAAAAGATGATGGCTGTCTAGGAACTGTGTGAGGGTCGTTACGTCCATAACCACATCTGCGGAGCTATATTCTTTAAGAAGAACAGCATTTAAAGGCGCACCGTTATACAAACTCGGCAGGCTAGAATGGATCACATAGTAGTGTTCTAAAGTTGTTGTGCGCCAAGCCTCTTCTTCGGAAACCATCACCTCGTGAATTTTTTCGCCCGGACGGATACCTACCATGTTGATCATAAGCGGACGGTCGCCAATCAACAGCTTTGCGACATCCAGGATGCGTGCGGAAGGCACACGCGGGACATAAATATCACCAGGCTGTGCTGATTGAAGCGCTTCAAAAATCGTATCTACAGCACGATCAAGGCTGAGCAGGAAGCGCGTCATCTCAGCCGAAGTAACGGTTAATGCATTGCCTGCACGGATTTGCTCGTGAAAGAGCGGAATAACAGACCCACGTGAAGCAAGCACATTGCCATAGCGAACACAGATGAAGCGCGTCGAACTCTCAAGGTTTGCGCTAATGAACATACGCTCTTGAAGTGCTTTGGTCATGCCCATCACATTGACAGGTTTACAGGCTTTATCCGTTGAGATTCCGACAACTGTCTCAACAGGCAATTGGAAAGCGCGGATAGCTTGCACAATGTTTTGCGCGCCGTTGATGTTCGTTTGAACTGCCTCAAAGGGGGCATATTCACAAGTTGGCACCTGTTTCAGTGCGGCAGCATTAAAAACAACGTCAACACCTTGCAAGGCACTAAGCACACTTTGAAAATCACGCACGTCGCCTATCTTGAACCGGACAAGCGCCTCGAATAGCCGCCGCAGTTCAACACTCGGTTCATTTTTATAGCGGGTTTGCATCGCATACTGTTTAGCTTCATCACGCGAAAAAACAATGATGCGTTTGGGCAGCCCTAAATCACCACGCAACAAGCGGCGCACAAGCACTTTTCCAAGCGACCCTGTTCCACCCGTGATCAGAATAACTTTATCCGTCAGCATGAAATCACTTGCCTTGATAGTAAACAGAGTCGGCGGCTAATTCGGTCAGCATGGCATCCCAGCTAGGTGCTTTGAAGTTTGTGAGCGCGTAAAAGCGTTTCGCATCCAAACTTCGATCAATAACAACGTTGGAGTCGGGTTGAATGTCCACATCAAGATTGAAGACGCCTTTCGCCTGCACTAAAAGATCATATTTGCTAATAGGCTGCGCCGCAACGTGCCAAAGTCCATCTAGCGTTGGAAAGTCCGTGAGGATATCGCCGATTATTCGAGCAAGCTGAAGGGTTGTAAACCCGCTGAAGATCGCTTGTGTAAAGCCGCGGATAGTTTTGCCTTGCTGCCCTAAAAACCATTCGATTAATCCATAGTGACTTCCAAGTTCACGCCCAATGATAGACGTGCGGAGTGTCAAGCAACCATTCGTTGTCACCTCACCAAGATATTTTGATCGCCCGTAGAGGTCTTCCGCATCGGAAACAGAATCCTCTGTGTAGTTGCCTTGCCGCCCTGAAAAAACACAATCTGTGCTGATATGCACCATGCGTATCCCCATCAAACCACACAAATTCGCCAGGCGATGCGGAAAAAGGGCATTGGTGGCAATACTCTTCAGAGCATCTTTAGCCTCAGCATGTTGCTTGATGATGCCAATACAGTTTACTATCGCATCAGGCTTGGCAAGCTGGATCGCACGGACAAGACTGTCTACATCCTCGGCAAAAACGCCACCGATCAGGGTTGCATTTTTGAAGATTTCAGGATGGTGGTGGGCTTTCTGCATTGCTCTCGTCGTGCCAAAAACCTCAAAACGTTCGGGAAGTTTCTGCATCAATTTGTGACCCAACATACCCGTAGCACCAAGGACTAGAACACGCATTTCAGCTCACCCCACGCTTCAAAGAACGATAGACCCGACGCACGCTTGGCGGTGTTAGTTCCTTGAGGTAGTAGACCACTGCTTTTCGGAGTTTCAGATTTGAAGGGTCGTACATAAAACCTCTTAGACTTAACCATAGACCTTGCCATGGTCTGCTATGGTAGAAACTAGAGGAAACACTCACCAAATGACCGGCGGCAATAAATTTTTTTCGCAGCATCAGCCTGTCAAGGATAGTTTTGCAATGTTCTGCAATGACCTGATATTGATAATGGGCTTTTTTCTGTGCATTAAGGCTTGTTGAGGCTTCGTGGATTCTGTAGCAGTACAGCGGCTCATCAAGCTGCATAACGTTTTGATCCGGCACAACACCAATGCTGCTAATCCAAAATACCCTATCCTGAGGTCCGTGTAGTCTTCTATCTTCACAAAATCCGCCGATTCTTTCCCAAACATGCCGACGCATAACAGGACCCGCGCCCGGTATCCAGTAGCGTAATGCAGCGAATACTTCCCCAAAACGGCTCTTGTAGGCTTTGTCAAAAATAATACCGCTCTCAGCACCAAAGCGTTCAAAGGCTGTAAAAACCACTTCAATATCAGCATGTGCCTCTAAAACAGAGACTGTTTTCTCAAAATAGGTTGGGCGCAGAAAATCATCGGCATCTACGAAAACGAGATAACGCCCTAAAGACGCCCTCGCGCCAATGTTCTGGCTTGCAGCAATGCCGCGATTGATGGCGTTATGAACGACTTTTATACGTGGGTCTGCTCTTTCAGCAACGACGCGGAGAATCTCTGGACTATCGGGCGAGGCGTCATCCACAACAATTGCTTCCCAATCGCCGAACGTTTGCTCACATAGGCTTTTCAGGCATTCTCTTAAGAAATGGGCATGATTGTAGCAGGGGATAATAGCAGAAATGGTAGCAGAATCGTTCATCACAGGTCTCCGCCTTATTCCTTGACAATAACGCCGATGCCAAATCCATCCTGATGTTGATCTTGGATATATTCTTCGAACTGAAAGCGCCTTTTGATCTCTTCCCAGAACTTATATACTTCGCCGCTATCGGCTGATGTTACTTTTCCATAACGCGTTCTGTAATCAGGCAAGATGTCATGGAAGCCTATCAATCCACCTGTTCGGACAAGCGGTGCGTAAGCCTGAAAATCTGCGCTCACACCTTCATAGGAGTGATCACCATCTATAAATAGAAAGTCTATCGCGTTTCCTCGCAAAAGATGCTTGACACGCTCAACCGTTCGTGAGGCGTAAGAGTTTCCGTTGATAAGGTCTAGGCGTCCTTGATTGCTCCAAAAATGGTGATATGCCCTGAAATACCTAGGGTTATGATTCAAATCAATTGATATAAAACGTGATTTTCTGGCGACCACACAAGAGAACAAGGACAAAGTGCCACCTCGGTAGCAGCCAATCTCACAAAGGATGCGTGGTTGCAGCCGCTGAACGCGTTGCAGCAGTTGGGCTATTTCTTCCCGTTTCTGTGCGGTGTGGAACGTCTCGGAGTTTAGAATAGCCGAAAGGTACGCTTCAAAACCTTGCGTAAGGGTTAATGCTTTTAGCGATTGCGCTTCAGCTAAAATTTGTTTGCTTTGGGTATAATGTTTATGTGCAATATACAATTGCTTGTAGAGGTTGGGAAATAGTGCACGCAGAATTGGTTTTACGTGAATCACACGCTACGCCTTTCCCATTCATAAGATTCCCACTCAGATTGCACAAGCACTTTGCCCCAGTTTACTGAGGGCAGGTTTCCCGTCTTGAAAAAATCACCCGCCTCGACATCCAGGAAAAAAGCATCCTCTATGGCATCTTGCAGCGGTTCGGCTTGGGAACCAGCACTTACGGATACGCTGTAGCGTCCGGGTAAGAGTGGCAACTGATCGATTCGGCAACAAATGGCGCAGTTGCCTTGCAAATCGGGAACAGAACTACCTGTCTTTGTGTAAGCGCTTACCAAATTGAAAATCCTAGTGCCGCTAGAATCTGCGAAGCCGATGCCGATAATAGGACGCTTAAGTAACTGAACTGTGTTGATGTGGAATTCAAGAATCAGCGTATCGCCCGTTATAAAGGCGTTCTTGAGGATTCCTTCAGCATTCATCAAGCGCGCACGGGCTAAAATGGGGGTACCTTTGGAGACACGGTTAGGGTGTTGGTGCAGATCGATCTCGGCTTGGCTGGGTAAACTTCCTTGCAGTGTGTAGGCTTCTATTGCAATATTCACTAAAGCATCAACGATAAGCCTACCGCTCTCCAAGACAATTCCGCGCCCACACAGATTCTGCACCGCCGCCATGTTGTGGCTCACAAACAGCACTGTGCGCCCTTCGCCCGCCACCTCGCCCATCTTGCCCAAGCACTTCCGCTGGAAGGCGGAATCTCCAACCGCCAACACCTCATCCACGATCAAAATCTCTGGCTCAAGGTGCGCCGCAACTGCAAAGCCTAGCCGCAAGCCCATCCCGCTGGAATAATGCTTGACGGGCGTATCAATAAACTTCTCCACCTCTGCAAAGGCGACGATCTCATCAAATTTGCGCCTGATCTCCGCCCGACTCATGCCCAAGATCGCGCCGTTCAGGTAAATGTTCTCGCGTCCCGTCAGCTCAGGGTGAAAGCCCGTGCCAACCTCCAGCAGCGCGCCCACCCGCCCATACAGTTTTGCCTCACCGGTGGTTGGCTCGGTGATGGAGGAGAGGATTTTGAGCAGCGTGCTTTTGCCCGCGCCATTCCGCCCAATAATGCCCACCACTTCCCCTTTTTTCACCGTGAACGAGACATCCCGCAACGCCCAGATCACTTCGCTGAGGTTGTTGGCAGCGGCAGCATTCCCGCGCAGCAGCCCAACCGCACGCCGAAAGGGCGCGCTGAGCGTATCCGCCAGCACATCGCGGAAGGTGCGGTAGGCAGCCTCTGCTTTGCCGATGCGATATTGCTTGCCCAGCCCTTCAACGCGCAGCGCAATGTCACCCATGTTAGTTTCCCTAGCGGAGAGCGAGTCCCCATATGTTGAATGTTACAGAGTTGTGCAACACTTCAAGCTGGATGCGCTCAGCCTGCACCGCATCCGACAGTTCCACAGTCGTTCCCCAAACGTAAGCTGTAAAGTCTCGGTAAGCACCCTCATAGGCAGCACTGCCGACCAACGCCGCCCGTTTTCGCCACTGGAAGGCAAGCTCGCACAGGCTGCAAGCCGATGGCGCATCCCAACTGTGCGTGTGCTGTCCATATAGAAGCGGTACAGCAATGCGTTCGCCATCTGATGTGACAAGGGTGAGTGTACCAACTTGTGTGCCAACTTGCAATGATGCATTTGTGACAATATGAGACAGTATCAATACCTGCTTAACATTTTGTTCATCTATCGCGCTGTACCACACTGTCTGCCCTTGGCAATCAGGCAAGGTGTAAGCGCCCACTACTTGCCCACCGTAGGCGCTCCAAGCCGCTGGTTGTGGCAGCTTAGCGTCTTGATAACGCATGTGGTAAGCCGAGAGGGGGCTGATCATGTCGCCTTGTTGTGCAGTCAGATCAAAGGTGTAGATGAAGAATGGGTAATCCACAAAGCTCTGCTCAAGGCGTATACTGCTAAGCTGCCGCAGCAGTCCCGAAAATTGACAGCGGTTCGCCTCTTGAAAATCCGCACTGACCATCACAAGGCGCTGAATGCCGCGCTCGCGCAGCGTCTCCACAAAATCTGGGTTGCCGAGGTACTGCCACGCCGACTCTAGGTTAGGCGGCTGCCGCAGGTTGAAAGCAATGAAGCCGTGCGACCGTCCGTCGGCAAGAATGAGCGTGTTTGGCTGCGCGGCGGATGGCGCTAGCACGCGCACCACTGCCGCGTGGTCAGGCTTTTCCCATGCGGCGGTTGTCATGTTCAAGAGACCGTAACCCTGCACACCGATCACTGCGATGAGCGCTGCACCTTGCAGGCTGCGCCACTTCAGGGCATAGAGTCCTTCTGCCACTAGCCACAAAATGATCGGCACACTCCAGATGACGAGGCGCACGTTGGCGCTTGCCGTGATTTGGGCAGGCAACAGCGGATCGAGGACAATGTAGACCAGCATGGCGAAGAAAAAACTTAGCAACACAAAATGCAAGGCTGAACGGTTCCCCTTATGGAGTTGCCAAAGCCCTAGCAGAATGACGGCTGCGAATACAAGCATAGCGGGCAACACGATCAGCCAATCAAGCGGATAGGTGTACTGCCCAAAGATGGCATGATAGCCCAAGAAAAATAGCTTCACGCCGATAATGGGCGACCATCCACGCGGACCGCTGTAATTGAAGTCACGCCCTTCAAAATTTGCGTTGCCATCAAAGATTCTGGAGGCAAGGCTGTAGGGAACTTGCAGTAAATCAGGGCTAATTATGGCAAGCAGCACAATGAAGAAAAGCGCGCCGACACAAGCGAATACGACAACACGAAAGTGTTTAGGCTTTCTACCCGCTAGCCAGTGAAGGCACACCGCTGCAATCACCAGCACGCCTAACATCTGAGCGGACAGCACCAGCAGCGCAGACCCGATCAGCCTAATTGCTCTCACAAAGCGTTGAGCAGGTATGCCCTTAGTGTGTAGTGCATACAGCCAGAAAAACAACATCACAGAGAACAGGAAGAAGCTGTAGAAACGGATTTGCTGCCCGTATTCGATGGCTATCGGTGAAATGGCTAACAGCCCTGAAGTGATGAGCGCTACGGGCAAAGGACGCCATGCCCTTAACCATAGATAGCAGAACAAGACGCTCAGGCTGCCAAAGCCTATCGGTAGCAGGCGCAGCCACAGCAAATCCGTGCTGAGGCGCACCCAAGGGTTATAGAGGATTAGAAAACCAATGCCATTCAGGTTGAAGCCCAAATTTTGCGCTTCGCGGATGGTTGCTAGCTCATCGCCATAGGCTGCGCCTTCCGCCGCCCAGAACCGCATGGCAAACGCCAGCACGAACAGCCCGACAGGCAGCCACAGCCGTCCCACAGCGGCACTGGTTAAACGCATTCACTGTCCCTTCTAGACGACATCCGCAAAGGTCTTTTCCATGCGTCGGAAGTAAAAGGCGCCGCTCACCAACAGCAGCACCGCCGCCAGCGAAGAAATGATGAGAATACCGCTGGGCGCTGTCTCCGTGCCAAGCAGCGCCCACCGAAAGCCTTCTACCACACCCGCCATCGGATTGATGCCATAGAGCGCCCGCAAGGTCTCGTTGCGGATCAAGCTGCTTGGATAGGCAATCGGTGTGGCGAACAGCCAGAATTGCGTTAGGAACGGCACCACGTAGCGAATATCCCGAAACTGGACGTTCATTGCCGAAAGCCACAAGCCAACGCCCAAAGCTGTGATGAGCGCCAAGAGCAGGAAGAACGGCAGAAAGATCACGTTGGCAGTTGGCGCTATCCCAAAGGCGACCATCATCACCAACAAGACGGCAAAAGCCAGAAGGAAATCAATAATGCCCGAAAGCACCGTTGAAATCGGGATCACCAAGCGCGGAAAGTAAATCTTCTTGATCAGGTTGGCGCTGCCCACCAAACTGTTAGAGGCATTGGCAAGCCCTGCGGCAAAAAACGTCCACGGCACCAGCGCTGCATAGCTGAAGATGGGATAGGGCAACCCATCCGATGGAATGCCTGCCAGCCGCCCAAAGAACAGCGAAAAGACCACCATCGTCATGAATGGCTGAATGATTGCCCACGCTGCGCCGATCACAGTTTGCTTGTAGCGCACCTTGATGTCGCGCCATATCAGGAAGTAAAGCAGTTCGCGGAAACGCCACAGCTCGCGTAGCTTCAGCGAGACCCAACCCGTTGAAGGGCGCAAGGTCAGCAGCGGCGCGTCGTCGGTTATGGCGTTGGCGTAGTCCGATTGACTAGAGGTGTCGGTTAGTTGGTTCATAACGCCTTATGAATCTCGTGGCAGTTAAGCGCTATCAGGCTGACAGCAGAGCATTGTAACCTGTTTATATGGTTTCGGCTATTGCACGCCGAAAGCCGCCGCCAGGAACCATCCCGCTGCCAGCGCCAAACCCAGCCACCAATGCAGCCGCGCTGTGCGTCCCTGTGCGCGGTGCAGTGCCTGAGCATCCTTGCTGCGCGTGGTGACGCGCACCAACCACACCGCCTCCCATAAGGTGACGAATACCAGCAGTGTGGGCAGTGGCATCGCACCGGCTATGATCAGCGCCCCTGATGCGACGTAAGCGCCGTAAATCAGGATGTTGAACTCGATAAAGGCGCCCTTCAAGCCAAAACGCACTGCCAAGGTGCGTTTGTTCACCGCCCGATCTGCCTCAATATCGCGCATGTTGTTGGCGTGCAGAATGGCAGCCACCGTGAAGCCAAGCGGCACACCTGCCAAAAGCGCTTGCAGGTTATCCTGCCCGCTGATCGCGTAGTATGTCCCAAAGGTCATCAGCGGACCAAAGCACAGAAAGGCTGTCACTTCACCCAAGCCAATGTGCGAAAGCGGCAGCGGGCCCGCCGTATACAGCACAACAGCCGCCACGCCAACAATGCCTACAAACAGCAGCGTTGTGCCGGAAAGCGCTACCAAGATTAAGCCGATCAACGCGCCGCCAACCGTCGTCACCACTGCGCCGATCAAGACTTGCTGCGCGCTGAGCTTGCCCTCACTCAGCACCATGCCCATGCCAGCAACTTTTAAGGCATCCGCGCCGCGCTGATGATCAACATATTCATTCACAAAGTTGGAGGCAATTTGCAGCAGCAGCGCGCCGATCAGCGCCAGCAGAAAGCGCAGCGGCTCAAAAATGCCATCGTTAAGCGCCACCGCGCCGCCCACCAACAACGCGGCATAGGTTGCGGGCAAGCTGCGTGGGCGCGCCGCCTGATACCAAGGGCGCAGCGGCGCAGGCAAGCGCTCGATGAGTGGGCGCGCAGGCGCTCGTTTGGTGCGTTCACGTGCTTTGCGTTTGTTCATCGCAGGCTGTAAATGGCTGCCTCAAAAAACTCGATCATGGCATGGCTGTGCGCTTGCGGCGAAAAACGTTCCATGCCGCGCTTATGGGCATTCCGCCCTAGACGCTCTGCCAACGAATCATATTGTAACAGACGGCTCATTTGCAGTGCCATATCGCTTATATCGCCCGGCGTGACGATCAGCGCGGCAACGTTTGGCTCCAACACCTCAGTGATCCCTACCTGACGCGGCGCAACAATCGGTTTGCCCGCCAACATCGCCGCGATCAGTCCTTCGGGCAGCCCCTCATGGATGGTGCAGTCCAGCACGGCATCGCAGGCTGCCAAAACCTCATAAACCTCCGCACGGTTAGGAAACCAACGAATCGGCAAGGCATGGCGCGTTGTGGCTTGCCGCAGCGCGTGGAACGTCTCACCATCGCCAATGATCACCAAACGCACCTCAAGCTGGCGCTGTAACAGGCGTTCCAGCACCTCAAGGGCTTGTAGATAGCCGCTATCATAGGCAGCGGGCAAGATCAACGCAATATTTTTGCCACCCTCCAAACCGAAAGCTACCCGATCTGAATAGGCTTCAATTGGCAGCGGATAGGCAGTATATACAACGCCTATTTTCTCCGGCGGCACGTTTGCCAGCGCGATCAGGTCACGCTTCACCAATTCGGAAGGCGTCAGGATGCGCTGCGTATGGCGCGCCAAGAGCCGCCACTGCCGCTGGCGCAGCAAATAGGCGAACGGCGTTAGTTCCCTGCGCCGCGCCGCCTTCTCACAGACGATTGAAACGGGCAAATCGGCACGGCGTGCAGCCAAAATGCCGACGAGTGCGGCGGCTGGCTCAACGATATGCAGCAGTTCAATCTGCAAACCACGCAGCAGGGCAAGCAAACGTCCCACAGCGCCAAACGCTATGCTGCGCCGTGCGCCAAGCCCGCTATCAATCAGCTTGCCATCGGCGGCGGCACGCAAGGCAGCCACGGCCGCTTGAATACGCAACGAATCCAGCAGCGGCAGCAAGCGTTCAAGCGCCAGCCGCTGTGCCGACTCGGCAAAGGTATCGCCCAGGATCAGGACGCGCACAGCCTACGCGCTGATCCACGCTTTGGCGCGCTCAACGGCACGTTGCCAACCACTATAATGCGCGTTGCGCTCATCAGCGGACATGCGCGGTGTGAAAGTCTTTTCGGCTGACCACTGCGCCGCGATTTGCTCAGACGACTCCCAGAATTTGACTGCCAGTCCTGCTAAATACGCCGCGCCAAGTGCCGTTGTCTCTGTGACGGCAGGGCGCACGACCGAAACACCGAGAATATCCGCCTGAAACTGCATCAGCCAATCGTTTGCCACCGCGCCGCCATCCACGCGCAGCGTCTCTAATTGCAAGCCTGCATCACGGATCATGACTTCCACCACGTCCCGCGTTTGGAAGGCGATTGCTTCAAGTGTAGCACGCACAATGTGCGCCCGATTGCTGCCGCGTGTTAGACCAACAATGGTGCCGCGGGCGAAGCTATCCCAATACGGCGCGCCCAGCCCTGCAAAGGCAGGCACCACATAAACGCCACCGCTATCAGGCACGCTGGCTGCCACCGACTCGGACTCGGCGGCACTGCGGATAAGCTGCATTTCGTCCCGCAGCCACTGCACCGCTGCGCCCGCCACAAAAACGCTGCCCTCTAAGGCGTAGACCGTTGGTTGATCGCCAAGCCGCCAGCCGATTGTGGTGAGCAAGCCGCCGTGTGAGTCCACAGCGCGATCTCCCGTATTCATGAGCATGAAGCAGCCCGTGCCATAGGTGTTCTTCACGCTGCCAACCTTATAACAGGCTTGCCCAAAAGTGGCAGCCTGCTGATCGCCCGCCACGCCGCCAATTGGCACCGCCGCACCGAAGATATGCGCGTCCGTCTCGCCGTAGTGTGCGCTGGAAGGCAGCACATTCGGCAGCAAGGCACGCGGAATGTTCAGGCGTGCCAGCAGTTCATCATCCCATGTTTGGCTGTGGATGTTGTAGAGCAGCGTGCGGCTGGCATTGCTCACGTCGGTGGCGTGAATTTTACCGCCGCTCAAATTCCAGAGCAGCCATGTGTCCACTGTGCCGAAGGCAAGTTCGCCGTTGGCGGCGCGTTGGCGCGCATTCGGCACGTTATCCAGCAGCCATGCAACTTTTGTGCCGCTGAAATATGGATCGAGGACGAGTCCCGTCTTGGCGCGCACCGTCTCGGCAAAGCCTTCGGCGCGCAACTGCGCGCAGTGCGCTGCTGTGCGCCTGCACTGCCAAACAATCGCATTATGAATCGGCTTGCCCGTAGCGCGCTCCCAGATGATGGTTGTCTCGCGCTGGTTGGTGATGCCGATGCCTGCTACATCACGCGGGCTGATGTTGGCACGCGCCAATGCCTCGCCGGCAACGCCAAGCTGCGTACTCCAAATATCGGCGGGATTGTGTTCTACCCAGCCCGGCTGTGGGTAAATCTGAGGGTATTCTTTCTGCGCCACACCGACGATCTTTCCGCTGTGGTCAAAAACGATGGCGCGTGAGCTGGTGGTGCCTTGATCAAGGGCGAGAATATACATAAAAACTCCTAAGTGCTGTAAGGGCTAGGCAAGAAAACCATGTTTACGTAACCAGACGAGCAACTCGTCTTCGGTTGCCTCCGTCAGCATACTACCGCGATCCACGCCACGCGGCGAAGCGCCTTTCGGCAGCGGATCGGGCGTTTCGCAGGGCAGATCATCGCCGCGCTGCGCCACAATCAGCGTTGGCACAGAAAGAAAGCCCGTCCACGCCACCACGCGCGCCTCAAAGGTTTTATCGCGGTCTATTAACAGTTCGCGGTATGGCACGCCTTCACGTTCTAGCACGCGGCGGGCAATGCTGACAAATGGGCAGGGCGTGCTGCGGCTGTACATCACTAATTCTTTGTCGGTTAACTGCATGTCCCTACTCCTCATAAGCCTTTTAGGGCTGCTGCGCCTCTAAAAAGCACAAAATACCGTTTGCCACGCCTAAGGCGAGGCGATCTGGTTGGTTTTGCAGCAGGTTGCGATCATAGCTGAGGAAGCCTAGCTCCAGGATGTTGGCAGGCGTCCGCACGCTGATTTTGCGGAAGGCATGGTAGAGTAGCATGTTATCGGTGATGCTGCCGGGCTGAAACGGCAAGCCTGTGATGCCTTCATAGTTGGCGCGAATGCACTCGTTCAGGCGCGAATCTTGATCGCGGATGAGTGTGCGCGCCGCCGGATAGGTGGATTTATAGCCGCCGTAGCCGAAATTCTCGCACGAGTCCGCGTGCAGCGAGATGAACACCGCGGCCTCATAACCGTTCAGGCGCGTATCGTATTCCTCTAAAATATCCACAGTGTAGCCGCGCCCGCGTAAAATCGCAGCCGCCCGATCTGCCACCGCCTCCGTCACACTGCGCTCAAAGAAGCCATCTGGGCAAACAGCGCCCGGATCAGGCTGATCGCGCTTGCCGCCGCTTGGTGAGGTCATGCCGCTGTGACCTGCCAAAATGCCAACACGGTTATACCAGATGGGCGTGGGCAGGGCGGTCGGTGTGGCAGCAGAGATCAGGCGGGCAGTCGCCTGCACTGGCGCCAGATCGCGGCGGGCTTGGGCGGGCAAAAAGTCGGGGGATGTCCACCACATGAAGATAGTAGCCGCCATCACGGCCGCGGCAAAACTGACGCTCACCGTCCGCAAGGCGCTGATGACGGTCAACAGCGGGAAGGTCTGCTTTACCTGTGGCTTGGGCAGCGGCACTTCACGGTTGGTCGGCTTGTGGCGCTTGGGGCGGGCAGGCTGCGCGGCGGGTGCATCGCCAATGAAGGTGACACCGTGCGGTGCGTCAGGAAATTCAGGCGTCAGGTGGCGCTCTGGCACAACGGTTGGGATTGGCTCATTATCCGTTGGCTGATTGATGTTCTCTTGTGCGGATTGCTCAGTCACCGCGTGCGCTCCACGATCTCGCTCAGTGATTTTCTGGCTATGATAGCGCAAGCAGCCGTTTTTTGGAAAATTGGGATCAGCCATCTGCTGTGAAGTGAGGAATTATGAACCGTTTACGCCGCGCCACCTTTTGCACGTTTGCCATACTCAGCCTGCTCGCCTGCGCGTTGACCACCCCTGAACAGCCGAGTATGCTCAACCTGCAACTGCCCACACCAACCTTAGCACCGCTCGCCACGCCCACGCCGCAAAGCGATGTGCAAGTGGGACGCCCGCTTGACCGTCAGGTGTGGATATTGCGCGATGAGGTGCAAAATGATCGGCTGATGCATAGCCTTAGCCGTTTGGTTGGCTTTGGCACGCGGCATGTGCTTTCACCGGTGGATCGGGCGAATTATGGCATTGGCGCGGCACGCGATTGGCTCTTTCAGGCATTTGAGGCGATCCGCGCCGCACACCCAAGCAAGCCAATTCAGGTTTGGACGCAGCCAGTGTGGTACACATGGCAAGGGCAGCATGTGCGTTCTGAGAATGTGATCGCTGTGCTGCAAGGCAGCGATGTTGGCGCTGGCGTTTATGTGGTCGGCGCGCACTATGACAGCATCGGCGCACCGCCAACCGACGGCAATGCCTACGCGCCGGGCGCCAATGATAACGGCTCAGGCGTGGCGGCGCTCTTGGAGATCGCGCAAATCATGGCAGGGCAGCCGCAGCGCGCCACCCTGATCTTTGTGGCGTTCACGGCGGAGGAGACCGGCAGGCAGGGCAGCCTTGCCTTTGTGGAGAACTACCTGCAAGCACATATGCCGCCAATTGCCCTGCGTGGAATGCTCAACCTTGATATGCTTGGCAGTATGCGCGACGCCAACGGGCGTACCGATTCGCGGACGCTGCGCTTGTTTTCCGCCGCACCCAACGATTCACCCTCACGGCAGTTGGCACGCCAAGTGGCGCTTGCCATCAGCACTTATACCGACGAGGTGCTGCCTGTGCTGCAATCCTCAGAGGATCGGATTGGGCGCTGGGGCGATCAGATGAGTTTCAGTGCGGCAGGCTATCCTGCCGTGCGCTTGATCCAGAGCCTTGAGGATCACACACGCCAGCACAATGGGCGCGATTCGCTGGAGGCAATTGATCTTGACTACCTCATGCGGACAACGCGTGCTGCATTGACGGCGGTTGCCGTGCTGAGTGGTGGCTTGGCACCGCCCGCCGCCGAAAGTCTGCGCCTGACGGCAATTCCGAATGGGCATCAATTGGTGTGGGCAGGCGTGCCACAGGCGGTTGCTTATGTGGTGGCGCTGCGCCAAACAGCCTCTTTGGGCTACGACATGCTGCTGACAGTCAACAGCGCGCTGCTGACGTGGGATCAATTCATGCGCTATGAGGCGATCTCGATAGCCGCCGTAGATGCCAATGGCAGGTTCGGCGGCTTCTCGCCGGAGGTCAAGGTGCGCGATCTGCTGCGCTAAGCGCCGCTGTGCTGCGATTCTGCCACTTCGCCGCCCACCTCTTTAACGGTGCGCCACGGCGCTTCCCAATCGCGGCGGATGCCTGCCATCAGCAAGCCAAGTTGCTCGCGGGTGGCGTCTTTGGCGGGTAGTGTCTCGATGATCTGCCCTTTATACATCACCGCGATGCGGTCTGAGAGCGCCATGATCTCATCCAACTCGGCAGAGACCAACAGCACCGCCGCGCCATTATCGCGCTGCTGCACAATGCGCTGGTGGATAAACTCAATCGAGCCGACATCAATGCCGCGTGTGGGTTGGCTGGCGATCAGCAGGCGCGGCTTGCGGCTAAATTCGCGTGCCACCACCATCTTTTGCTGATTGCCGCCGCTCAGGCTGCCGCCGCTTGTCTCAGCCGAAGGCGTGCGGATGTCAAACTCACCGATCAGGCGCTCGGCGTTTTGAGTCACCGCGCGCTCATCCAGTTGAAGTCCGCTGCTGGCCTGCTCTGTCGCCAAAATGCGGCGCAACAGGCGCGTGCCAAGCGTGCCGACCCAATGCGCCAGCCCAAAGCCAAGCAGTGCGGCGGCAACGCTCACGGCTAGGGCGGTGATAAACGGTGCGGCGTCGCTGCGTGGATCAAGTTCGGCAAGGCGCAGGCTTTCGGCAAAAGATGGGTAAAACGCATTCCACAGGTTGGCAAGCAGGAAGGCAACCACGCCGAAAATCACGACATAGAGCGCAAAGGCGGCGGGAAATTGGCGCGGCGTTGGGAAGGTTGCCACGGGCGGCAGGTAATAGCGGTTCAGCACAAGGTTATCGGCAACCGAGAACGGCTTCACCATGCCGTAGCGCTGCCGATCTTCGGGAATGTGTGCAACGCCGGCATCCGTCACGCGGCGCGGATCGCCCAAGCGGATCGGCTGCCCTGCAATAGCCATCTCGCCGCTCACAGCGGGTCGCAGCCCGGTCAGCACCTCCACCAATTCAGTTTGCCCATTGCCCTGCACGCCGGCGATGCCCAGCACCTCACCAGCCCGCACCTCAAAGCCCGCACCATCCACTGCCAGGGCGCCGCGATCATCATAGGCGCGCAGATCGCGCACGCTCAGCACCACATCACGCGGTGCCGCCTCGCCTTTTGCCACCCGCAGCAGCACTTCACGCCCAACCATCAGCGAGGCAAGGAATTGTTCTGCTTCGGCGTCATCAGCGGGCAGTTCGGCGCGCCCGGCACCGCCTACCACACGCCCGCCGCGCATCACCACAATGCTATCGGCAACGGCAAGCACCTCTTTCAGCTTATGCGTGATGAAAATGATCGAGACGCCTTGCAGCGTCAGCTCTTTCATGATCCGAAAGAGTTCTTTGCCCTCTTGCGGCGTTAGCACAGCCGTCGGCTCATCAAGGATCAGAATATCCGCCTTGCGGTAGAGCGCTTTGATAATCTCGACGCGCTGCTGCAAACCAACCGGCAGCTTTTCGACTATTGCCTCAGGATCAACCTCTAGGTTGAAACGCTTGGAGAGATCGCGCACGCGTTTGGCGGCACGCATCCGATCTAAGCGGCGGCTGGCTGTGCCAAATAGATCAAAGAGCGCGTCGAGGATGGCATCTAAAGGTGCCATGCGTGAGTCTTCACGGTGTACAGCGCTGCCACGCCACGTCAGCCTGCCATGCCGATAGAGCGAAACCATCAACAAGCCACCGACGACTGCGCCGAGCAAAATTGGCAGCCACAGCAGCAGCGTCGTGAGCGTCGGATTATCGGGATAGAACAGACGCAGCACAGTGACCGCACGTTCTTCCAGCGACAAGCGCTGAAATGCCTGCCGTGCGAACTCAGGCGACTCAACCAAATAGGTTGAGAGGGTCATCACCAACAACAAGATAATCTGACCCGTCAGCACGCCGACCAAGATGGCGATCAGCGGCAGCAACGCACGCCAAACGGCGCCCCATGCCAAGCGTGCGCCGCGCACAAAGCGCGAGCCGCCCAAATTGGCGCGCTGCACCTGCATCACTTGGGTGAGGCTTGCCTCAGCGTCGGCGTCGTTTTGTTGGGCAGTCTGTTCTTCGCCTAATACGACGTTTTCCGCCACACTCAGCACCGGGATGAGCTGAAAGTGCTGATGCACCATACCGATTCCGCTGTAGATCGCCTCACGCGGGCTGGCAAAGCGCACTTCGCGCCCGTGCAGGCGAATGCTGCCTTCATCCGGGTGATACAAGCCGTAAATGATGTTCATAAGTGTGCTTTTGCCGGCGCCGTTCTCACCGAGCAGCGCCAAAATCTCGCCGCGGTGCAGGCTCAGGTTCACGTCGGCGTTGGCAAGCACGCCCGGAAACTGTTTGGTGATGCCTTCAACTTCTAGGACGACTTCGCCTTTGGGCATGGCTGCTTTACTCCGTTTCGTAGGCTTTCCCGATGTGTGCCGGCGGACGCGCCCGCCCCATGAAGCCCGCCAACACGATCAGCGTGAGGATATAGGGCAGCATGGCAACAAATTGGTGCGGAATCTGAACGCCCGTGAACTGCAATTGGCTTTGCAGCGCGCCAGCATAGCCAAACAACAATGCACCGAACATCACCCGTGAAGGGCGCCACGCGCCGAAGATCATCACGGCAAGCGCAATGAAGCCGCGCCCGGCGCTCATGCCGCGCTCAAACGAGACGCCTTCCAGCACCAACACAGCGCCCGCCAAGCCTGCCAAAATGCCACTGATCGCCAGGTTGGTGAACTGCAAACGATGCACATTCACGCCCAGCGTATCGGCAGCGCGTGGATTTTCGCCAATGGAGCGCGTGCGTAAGCCCCAGGTTGTTCTGAAGAGCAAAAAGCCTAAGATCGGGACGAGCAAAAAAGCGGTATAAGTCAGTAAGCCTTTATCAAAGATGACGGCGCCCACATCGGCGATCACGCCTTGATTGGTGGCGAATGGATTGCGGATCACAGGCGGCAGGCGGTCAATCACGTTTTGCCCGCCCTCGTAGAGGTAGCCCGTCATGCCCAGCGCAAAGATATTAATGACCGTGCCACTGATGATCTGATCAACCTTAAAGCGGATCGAAAGCACGGCGTGCAGCATGGCAAGCGCAATCCCGATCAACGCTGCCGCTAGGATGGAGAGTCCCAAACGCACAGGCTGTTCTTGCAGGAAGGGCGCAACATCCGGGCGGCTGAGCGCCACATTGGCGTAAAAAGCGCCATACGCGCCAAAGAGCATCATGCCCTCAATGGCAATGTTCACAATGCCCGAACGCTCGCTGACGATGCCGCTCATGGCGCCGAGAATGATCGGCACAGCGCCGCGAATGGCGGCGTTGATGACCGCCACGCTGATAAAGGTGCCTAGTGTAATTTGTTCTGGTGTCACGCGCTTTTCCTTAGAGAACGCTTTGACGAACGATGCTGTCTTAGAGCGTGATATCGAGAATTTTCTCGCCAACGGCGCGCAGTTCTTGCAGTGGCAGTTGGCTCAGCCGCAGCGCAATCTCTAGGTAAGGCAAGCTGTTCGGCTGTGAGACGAACGCACGGATTTCTTCGGGCAGTTCGCTGAAGCGATCATACGCCTCTTGCAGCGCCAGCCACTCGCCAAGCTGACCAACATCTTCAAGGAAGTAGTTGGGCGATTTGCGAAGTGCCATCGCCAAAGATGCCAGCTGCGGAAACGGCACGGCGCTTTGCCCAAACTCGTAGGCAGCCAGCATCTCCGCCGTTGTGCCGCTGAGCTTTGCCAGTTCCTCTAGGCTGAGGCGTGCTTCGCGGCGCGCCAATGCTAAGCGCACACCGATCACGCGCTGGCGCAGAGCGGCATATTCTTGCGGCGGCGTCACCAGTTCACGGTGATGCTTTCGCTCTAGCATCTCTGTGCCGAAGAAGTGGCTGATGGGCAAATTTAGGTGGTAGGCGATCAGCTCTAGGTGCGGCAGGCTTGGCGCTTGCTCACCGAGTTCCCAGGCTTGCAGGTCTGCTTCTTGGCTGTGGATGGCAGCCGCAAGCTGGGCGACACTGAGATTGTTTGCCATGCGCGCATCACGGATCAGCACGCCAAGCACGCGGGCGCGCAAGGCGTGAATCTCGGCAAAGTTACGCTCAGCAGGCGGTGGCGGTGCGTTTTCCTCGCGCTTTTTGCGGAAGCGCGCACTAACATCTGAAAAGTCCATAGCTTAAACAGCCTCCAGCGTGCGTAAAGTGCCAACATTGCGCGCATTATACGGCAGAACGATGCGCGCCGCAATAAAACTCACCATGTGCTGCGCCTTCACCCGTGAAAAAGTAGGCAAAATGCGCTACACTTCATGGCACTGTTCACATGGAACCTTTCACAAAATACACACCAACACATCGAGGGAATTTTGGCGCAGCGGACGAAATTGGCAACTATCACGGCGGTTCTGCTTATCGCAGCCGCCCTGCGGATCATCGGCTTAACAAGCCTGCCCGCAGGCTTCCGCGATGAGGAAATCGCCCAATTGGATATTGCCACACTAGCAAGAAGCGGCGCGATTGCCTCTTTCTACAATGTGGAGGATCCCGATGGTGGCAGAGAAGGCTTGTTCGGTATTTTGCACGGTTGGCTGGGCATCGCCTTTGGCAAGGGACTGCTGCCTTTACGGATGTTCGCGGTGTTATGTGGCTTGCTGAGCGTCGCGCTGACCTACGCTTTGGGCAAGCGCTTATTTCGGCATTATGGCGGCTTGGTGGCTGCTATTGGCATGGCGTTCACCTTCTATCCGATTGTGGTTGGGCGCTCGATCACCCGTGAGGCGTTGGCGCTGCCGCTGATCACGCTCACCCTGCTAATGATTGCTGCTGCGCTGCATGTGCGCCGCCGCACTGAACCGGACGCACCGCAGACAACCGCCTATGCCTTGCTTGGTGTGGTGATTGTGCTGTCTGCCTATACACATTGGTCGGGCTTGCTGCTGATTGTGCTGTTTGTTGCTTTCATCGCCTATCTGCGCCTGACGCGGCAGGCAATTTCGCGGCGCGTGATCAGCTATAGCATCTTCGGCTTGCTGGTGATGCTGATTACGGGCATTCCCTATATCAGCGCTACCGTTCGCGCCTTTCCGATCAGCAGCCTAAACACGCTTTGGCACAACCGTTCAGAGTCCTTCGGCGAATTTTTCAGCAACCTGTTTCAGGCGGTGGGCGGCGTCGGCGTTTATGGCGATCTGCTACCACAGCATAACCTGCCCGGCGTGCCGCTGCTCAACCCGATTGGCTTTGTGCTGCTCATAATCGGTTTGGTGGAGGCGGTGCGCCGCTTTCGGCAGCAGCCGAACTATGTGCTGCCGCTCTTTGCGTTAGTGCTGGGCTTGCTGGCTGATGGCTGGACACGCGGCGCGCTCAACTTTAGCCACCAACTCTTGGCGTTGCCTGCAATTATGGTATTGATCGGCGCCGGTGCGTCTGCCTTTGCCAATTTCTTTCGGATGGGCTTACCACGCGCACAGGCGGCGCAGCTCATCGCCGTTGGTACGTTTGCCCTTGCGGGCGCAACCCTTTTCGCCACCAGCGATTTGCTGTTTAGGGCATGGGCAAGCCGTAATGATGTGCAGATTGCCTATCGCGGACGGCTTGGGCATTTGGCTGCCTACCTTGACCGCACGCGAGATAACCTCTCCACTTCGATCTGCACCTTCTCGCTGGATGCGCGCTCTGCCATGCAGAATGCCGAATACCGTTTTGCCGTGCGCCCTGATGCAACGCTGTTGGCGCTCATGCTGCACCGTCACGATCTCGATCTGCGCTATAGCAATTGCCTTGATGCATTGGTGCTGACACGCGGCGGCGAATCGCAGCGCTATGCCTTTGCCTATCCTTCGGCGCGCACACGCATCGCAGAGCCGTTGAAAGCATGGCTGCAACATGCGACGCAAGTGCCAGTGGCGGGCTTGCCAAGCGGCAGCGTGCTGATTGTGAACGCGGAGCAAGTGGTTGCCGATGACTTTGGTCAGGTCATCTTGAGTCGGGCGGCGTGGTCGCCAGAGGCAAGCATAACCCACGATGAGCCAGCCACGCTGCCGCTGCGGATGGGTGGCTATCTGACTTTTGAGGGCTACCGCCTGCTGCCTGAAGGCAGCTACCGCCCCGGCGAGACGCTGCGCGTGGTGACCTATTGGCGCGCCGATGGCGAACAAGTGCCGGGCTTGCGGCTGTTCGCGCACCTCTCGCGCAACCCTGACATCGCGCCTGCCCTGCAAAACGACATCCTGAACATCGAGGCGAGCCTGCTCCGTGATCGGGATGTGTTCATCCAAATTATCACGCTGCCGCTGCCCGCAGAGTTTCCAAACGGTGAATATTTCCTCTCCATCGGTGCTTACAGTGAGCGCGATGGGCAGCGCTTGCCGATCTATGATGGTGAAACCCCACGCGGTGATCGGCTCTTTTTGGATAAAATCCGCGTGGAATAGGCATATTGGGCATGTTTGAACTGCTTTTCTTAGGAACTTCTGCCTCTGCGCCATCGGTGCATCGTGGGCTTTCTGCGCAGATGGTGATTGCCAAAGAATATCGCTTCCTGATTGACTGCGGCGAAGGCACACAGCGCCAAATCTTGCGGAGCGGCGTCGGCTTCAAACGGCTGAACCGCATTTTGATCACACATGGGCATCTTGATCATATCCTGGGCTTGGCAGGCTTGCTCTCAACATTGGTGCGCTGGGAAAGCCTTGATGCGCTCGAAATTTACGGCAGCAGTTGGGCGCTAGACCGCGTGCAGGACTTGATCTACCGCGTTGTCTTCCGCAACGAGAAGCTGCCCATCCCGCTGCATTTGGTAGATTTGCAGCCCGGCGTCTTTTTTGAAAACCGTGATTTCAGCGTGAGTGCCTTCCCGGTGACGCATCGCGGCGCGGGCTGTTTCGGCTTCATCTTCCAAGAGAAGGCGCGACGTCCATTCCTTGTGGAAAGGGCAGAAGCGCTCGGTGTGCCGCCGGGTCCTGAGCGGGCGCGTTTGGTGCGCGGCGAGGCGGTAACGCTGCCCAACGGACGGACTGTGCAGCCCGACGAGGTGCTGGGCGCCGATATTCCCGGTGCGCGCTACGTCCACACCGGCGATGTTGGGCGCACCGATAACATCTTGGAGTATGTGCGCGGCGCTCATACGTTGGTCATTGAGGCGACCTACTTAAACGCTGATGCGGAAATGGCACAGCAATTTGGGCATATGACGGCAGCCGCAGCCGCGCAGTTAGCAGTGGATGCCAACGTTGGCACGCTGATCCTCACGCACCTTTCGCGGCGCAGCCGAGAGCGCGACGTGCTGGCAGAAGCACAAGCGATCTTTCCGAACACCTATGTGGCGCGTGATTTTGATCGGTTCAGCATCAACAAAGAGCGTGGCACGGAAAAGATCGTGCCGATCAAGGCGAACGGGCGCGTTGCACATGGCACGGCTGAGGTGGATGCGCTAGATGAGGTTGAAGAAGGCGAGTCGGCGGACAGGCTGCCTGACGACTCGCCCTCTGAAGTTTAAGCGTTTGGCATCAATTGTTGCGATTTAGATTCAGCGATCTGCTGCGCCTTGCGGATGAACTCTGCAACAGGCATACCGCCTAAATCCTCACCGCTGCGAAGGCGCACCGAAACCGCACCGTTCTCCACATCCCGATCACCGGCGATCAGCATGTAGGGAATTTTTTCGCCCTGTGCCGTGCGGATTTTGGCGTTCATGCGCTCTTTGCCGTCATCTACGTCGGCACGCAGACCAATCTCTGCCAGTTTCGCCGCCACCTCGCGCAGGTACGGCACATGCCGATCTGCAACAGGGATTAGGCGCACCTGCACAGGCGCCAGCCAGACTGGGAACGCGCCGCCAAAGTGTTCGATCAGGATGGCGACAAAGCGCTCCATGCTGCCGAACGGCGCACGGTGAATCATGATCGGGCGGTGCGGTTGGTTATCCTCGCCCATGTATTCCAGCCCAAAGCGTTCAGGCAAGTTGTAGTCCACCTGCACCGTGCCAAGCTGCCACTCACGCTTCAGCACATCGCGGAAGATGAAATCGAGCTTAGGTCCGTAGAAGGCAGCCTCACCTTCCGCAACGAAGTAATCCAAGCCGACCTTATCCGCGGCGTTGATGATGGCGTGCGTTGCCTTTTCCCACAGTTCAGGCGCGCCCACGTATTTTTCGCTGTTTGGGTCTCGCGTACCGATGCGGGCGCGGAATTCTTGAAAGCCCATCAGATCAAAGATACGCTGAATCAGGTGCACCACAGCGATAAACTCATCCTCAAGCTGTTCGGGCGTGGCAAAGACGTGCGCGTCGTCCTGCGTGAAACCACGCACCCGCGTTAAGCCCGTCAGTTCGCCGCTCTGCTCATAGCGGTAGACCGTGCCGAACTCGGCAAGGCGCACTGGCAGATCGCGGTAGCTGCGTGGCTCGCTGCGGTAAATCTCGATGTGGTGTGGGCAGTTCATGGGCTTGGGCATGAATTCTTCATCGTCCACCTGCATGGGTGGGAACTGGCTATCGGCGTAGTAGGGATAGTGTCCCGACATGCGGTAGAGTTCCACTTTGGCAATGTGCGGCGTCACCACTGGCTGGTAACCAACACGCATTTGTTCCGCACGCAGGAAGCGCTCTAGCGTATCGCGCAGGATAGCGCCTTTGGGCTTCCAGAGCGGCAGCCCTTTGCCAACCAATGGGCTGAACGTGAACAAGCCAAGCTGCTCACCGAGTTTGCGATGATCGCGTGCCTTGGCTTCCTCAAGGCGGTGCAGGTATTCCTCTAGCTCAGCACCGCTCTGCCATGCCGTGCCATAAATGCGCTGCAACTGCGGACGGTTCGAGTCGCCGCGCCAATAAGCACCGGCGATGCTCATCAGCTTGAAGGCGTTCGGATTCAGTTCACCCGTGTGCGCCACATGCGGACCGCGGCACAAATCCTCGAAGGAATCCTGCTTATACGTGCTGATGACTGGGGCCTCTGCGATCTTGTTGCCGTTTTCATCATAGCCGCCGCGCTCTAAGCCGTCAATCAGCTCCAGCTTGTAGGGCTGGTTGGCAAAGAGTTGGCGCGCTTCGTCAGCGCTGACCTCACGGCGCGCAAAAGGGAAGTTTCCGCTGATAATGCGGCGCATTCGCGTTTCAATCTCGGCAAGGTCTGCTTCGTGCAGTTGGCGCGGCAGATCGAAATCGTAGTAGAAGCCGTCCTCAATGGGCGGACCGATGGCAACGCGCCCTTCAGGGAAAATTTCCAGCACGGCTTGTGCCATAACGTGCGCCAAAGAGTGGCGAATACGGTAGAGTTGGCTTTCTTCGTAACGTTCGGACATAGTTCCTCAACTTGTATAGGGTTAGTGCGAATGGATCAGCGGCGGCGAACAGGCGCAGGCAGGTGCAGTGCGCCGCGATCCCAACAAATCAGCCGCACATGCCTTGAACAAGTTGTGGGCGGCGCGTGGCAGCCGCCGTGCTAGTCTCGCTTTCGCTATCGGTCATAACTGGCTGAGCGCCTCATCTCCTTGTGGTAGCAAATTTGGCTCGGAATAGCGCATAAACACGCTCTCGAAAGTGCCAAGCGTCAGCAGGTTGTCAATGGTATCCTCAATGGTTTCTGGCAGCAGATTCTCGATGATGACGTGCGGTGTTTCCAACGGGATAAAGCGCACGGGCAAAAGCTGCGCCTCATCTTCCGCCACCTCACGGCTGACGAACATCTGCCGCTGCAAAAAGGGAATGGTCACAAAGTGCGAGAGCCACGTTTGTCCGTCGTAAGTCTCGACGACGACATCGGTGCTGTCTTGGTAAGGGTCGAAGCCTTCCGCTTTGATCTGCTCAATCCACACGCGTTTCAGGATAGGGATCATCAGCTTTACTCCATGTTAGAACAAAAAATCCCACGCCCAACAGACTGGGGCGAGGGATGAGATCGCGGTTCCACCCAAATTCAGCCGCGAGTATACCTCGCAAGCCCTTTAGATTGCCCTATAACGGGAGCAGCCCGAAGACGACTAGTGGCGCGCACAAGGCGCGTGTTCACCGCTTGGCTCACGGGTGGTTTTGGCTGCGGCGGGCTAAAAACGCTCTCAGTCGCGGCGCTTTTTCCCTGTTAAGCCGTAGGCACGTCAGCTACTCGTCCCGATCGCTGCCTGTTGGTATGGTCTTATACATTTAGAATAGTACAAAAGAGTGTTTAAGTCAATGGTGCAAAGTGTGAGGGTGTGGTGAAGGGTATGCGCTGCTAAAACTGCGCGAATCACCTCCGCCTCACCCTCTGATTCCCTTTTCCTGCGGGTGGGGAAAAGGCGTTGAGATTCCCATAAAATATACCGCGCCCTGCCCAAGCCAACGGTTGACAAGCGCAAGGGCTTGGCTTAAAGTTGCAAGTGCAAAACGACGATCAGCCGCTTTCAGCTTGGAAGGATGCCATGACCGATCAACGTTGGGATCACCTTTGCCTTCAGCAAGCCGCTGTGCAGCCCGTGGCTGAGGCGCTACGTGCGGTTTTGACGCAGCATGGCTACGCTGCCTATGATCCATTTCCCGGCGGTAGCGGCACACCACCGCGCTACAAGCAATTTGTGCGGCTGCTCATTATGCCTACGGCAGTGGGTTGGGTGCGCGTCTTTGGCGCGCAAGACGCCGCCACCTTGCCTGATTTGCTGGCTGCCCTCAGCGCTGATCGGCTGCTGATTCACGCGTGGTTCACGGCAACAACCTGTGGCTTGGATGCCTATCAGGGTGGCAGCGCCAACGCCGAACACCTCGCGCCCTATCTAACGGCAAGTGCCGCCACACAGGCGACCACGCGCACCGCCTCGACCCTGCCACCCGATCTGGCAGACCTTGCCCAGTCACACGGCGTCAACCCGAAGCAGGCAGAGAAAATGGTCGGTCGGCTGGCGCGTGGCATCTTTGGCAAACAGACGGCAAGCGTTCAGCAGGAAGCGGGCAATCTGTTCAAATCACCGTGGGAAAGCAGCGGCGGGCAGCAGCTGATTGTGTTGTTGGCGCGCCTTGCGCTGCCTTTCACCCTGCGCGACCCTGATTTCGAGACGCTGCGCGAGGCATATCAGGCGGCGCGGATGTTGGCACGCCGCCCAACCGCCACTTTGCTCGACTCAGAGCGTTCGGCATTGCGCGCTTTGCCAAATGCGGGCAATATTTTGCCTGTTTATGTTGGCAAGTGAAAGGTACACAATGCAGAGATTGCTTTTGGCGTTTGCTCTTGCCTGCCTGTTGGCAGCCTGTGGTGGCGCGGATGACTCACCTTCCGCCGCCGTTGAAACCTACCTACGGACGCGCATCAATGGCGATGAAACACAGTTGGTTGGGTTGGCGTGCCGTGCGCGTGAAGCAGAAGCACGCACTGAGGCTGCCTCCTTTGCGCCAATGAAGGCTGAGATCACCACTTTGAGCTGCCAGACCGACGGCAGCGATGGGCGATTTACGGTGGTTGCTTGTCAGGGTGCGATGGTGACGACCTATGCCGGCGAAACGCGAAATTGGGATTTAGGCGCACGCAAATTCCGCACCGTGCAAGAAGATGGGCGTTGGAAGGTCTGCGGGTTCGCCCGTTAAGCATCCTGACGTTTGACGTGATTTACGCTATACTTATCAAGGGACGATAACACAGCGCCTGTGTTATTGGCTATTCCGAACCTGATCTTTTCGCGGCGGGAATATCATGAGCTACCAACCTGAAGGAATTGCCAAAATTACGTGGAACGACCCAGCCACCGGCGAGAGCCACGAATTTGTGCTGCTGGAAGGCGCGAGTGCCAGCATCGGGCGCTCGCCCGATAACAACATTTGCATCCCAGAACGCCACGTCAGCCGCGGACATGCCGTTGTTAACTTCCGTGATGGCGTCTTTACCATCACGGATTTGGGCAGCGCCAACGGCACCTTTGTGAACGACCGCAAGATCAATGGCGCTTATGTGCTGACGCATGGCGACGTGATCCGCCTTTACGTGCCGATCTTGCACTTTTCCGCCATCGTCAGTGAGGAAGAAGTAGACCGCGCCTTTAAGACCAACACCGCCATTTTTCCCGCGAAAGGGCTAGGGCGCCCGCGCCTGATGGTGACGCACGGTCCACAGGAAGGCTCCGAGTTCATCCTTGCCGAAGATACTGTGACTATTGGGCGCGTGACGCCTGATGCTACCTGGGAAATCACCCTGAATGATCGGGCTGTTTCGCGCCCACACTGCCGCCTTCGGCTGCAAAACAACCTCTGGACGCTGCTTGACCTTGCCAGCGCGAATGGTACGCTTTTGAATGGGCAGCCCGTCGGCGCCACGCCACTGCCCTTGAAAGATGGCGACGTGATCGCGGCAGGCGAGACGACGCTGCTCTTTCGCCTTGCAGCTGTTTAGCCCTGCTGTGGCGCGTAGTGTGCGCGCAGCTCGCGCTTTAGCACCTTGCCAGCGGCATTGCGTGGCAAACTTTCAGCAAAGACGATGTGCTTCGGCACTTTGAACTTGGCAAGCCGCTCGGCGCAATGCGTGATGATCTGATCGGCGCTGAGCGTTTGCCCCTGCCGCAGCACCACAATCGCCATGCCCGACTCGCCCCAGCGCGCATCCACCACACCGATCACGCCAACCTCTGCCACTTGTGGCAGTTGGTAGATCACCTGCTCCACCTCTGCCGGATAGACATTCTCGCCGCCGCTAATGTACATATCCTTATAGCGATCCACAATGTAGATGCAGCCTTCGTCGTCCACCATGCCGGCGTCGCCGCTGTGCAGCCAGCGGTTGCCGTATTCATCAAGGCTGAAACTTTCAGCGTTGGCATCAGGACGATTCCAATAGCCGGGCGTGATGTTCGGTCCGCTGATGATCACCTCGCCCACGGTGCCAACAGGCACATCTTGCAACTTATCATCCACCACACGCACGCGGGTATGCAGCAGCGGCTTGCCAACGCTGGTTGGCTTGCTCAGAGCGCGCTGCTTATCAATCAGAAAGACGGTTGGGCTGGTCTCGGTCATGCCGAAGCCAAGCTGCACCACAATGCCGCGTTTGGCGTAAGCCTCCAGCACGGCAACAGGCATCGGCGCGCCACCACAGCCCCACGATTTAATACGGCTCAGATCGGCATTCTCAAAGTCGGCGTGCTGGCTCATAAACTGGTAGATGGACGGCACGCCGAAGAAATGCGTAACGCCCAGTGTTGGATCGCTGAGCGTTTGCAGGGCAAGGGCGGGATCAAATTGGCGGGCGATCAGGTTGCAGCCGCCTAAATGCAGCAGCGGATTGGCGTACAGGTTCAAGCCGCCGATGTGGAAGGTTGGCAGCACGCAGTAGAACAGACTCTCGTAGCTGAGCGCAGTCGGCGTGGTGATGTTGATCGCGTTCCAGAGCATCATGCCGTGTGTGATCAGCACGCCTTTGGGATGTCCGGTGGTGCCGGCAGTATACATGATGATGATAGGCATCTCGTGCGTTGTCTGCGGCGGCATGTTGGCGTGGCGCACCGTGCCGCGGATAGCGTCTTCATAGGCAAGCTGATCATCGGTGGGCGCGCCGTCAAAATCCCGCCGCAGAAAGTAGCGCGGCGGTGCTTCGGCAAGGGCGGGCAGGCGCGCTGCGAACTCTGCATCATACAGCAAGCCGACGGGCGCGGCATCCTTCAAGATGAACAGCAGTTCAGGATCGGCAAGCCGCCAATTCAGCGGCAGCAGCATCGCACCAAGTTTCCAACACGCCCACAGCACCTCGAAATAATCGGTGCTATTTTTGGCAAGCAGGGCGATCCGATCTGAGGGCTGCACATGCCACTCATCGCGCAAGAATGCTGCTAAGCGCCCTGCACGGTCGTTAAATTCTGCGTAGGTGAAGGCACGTCCTGTCGCCTGATCAAGCATGGCGTGTTTTTCAGGCGTGCGGTCAGCATGAAAAGCGATCCAATCGCTGGCAAGAATCATGATGAAATCCTTTGTGCAGCAAATCTATTTATGCCGAGAGTATAGCCGATCTGCACCTGAATCAGGGCGTCTAATGCGCTGCGCTTTTCGCACAATTCCGTTACAGCGCAGCCTCTGCCTTTATGTTATGATTGCCTTAGATTCTGGTCTGAACCCATAGCAATACAAGGAGCGCGCTGTTTGACTAGCTCAACTGCCTCTAGCGCCACCACCGAGAGCGCTGTGACCCGTCAGGTCACGGTGCGCCTTGATGACCGTGTGCGGTTGCTCTCGGCAATTTTGGCAGCCACCAACTATCCCGATAAATCTCAGGAACGGCGCAAGCATGGCACGCACGCGCACGCACGCGCCACGCGCAAATGGCTTGCCGAGTTCACCAGCCACCCTGCCGTACACGCCGCGCAAGTCCTGCTCGATCAGGGGCTGCCGCTCAGTGCGATCTTCAATTATGCCCTGCGGCTCAGCTTTCCCGCGCTGGGTGCGGATATGCCGCAGCCGCGTTGGATTCCGCCGCGCTGGCACGAGCATTTGCTGCACTTTTATGAACAGACGCGCCTTGCTGAATGGTGGGAGACCGAGTCCGCGCAATGGCAGACAACCGTCCGCCATCTGCGCGAGGCATTTGCCAGCGTAGACCTCCACACCTTTCTGGAGCCGTTTGTTGGGCAAGTTGCCGAATCGCTGACCTTCATGCCGAATATTTGCTACCCAAGCGATCAGACGCTTGGCTTGCACGTGGGCGGTGAATTGGTCGTGATCATGCCGCCGCCAATTGCCTGGGGCGATAGTCCGCCGTGGCCCTACAAAGATGATCCCGCCCTTGCCTACCGCAGCGCTTTGGCAGAATATGGCGCGCTGCTGATGGGCGCCTATCTGCAACAGCACGCCGAAACCGTCGCCAGCATTAGCGACCGCCCGCTGCCCATTGTGGATGAGAAATATGCCGCCCTGCACCCAACATGGCGTGGGCAGTTCATCGGCATTTTCATCGCCAGCATCACTGCCCTTTTCCTTGAAGATTCAGTTAGTGCGCTGGAGGCAAAAAGTTTCACCCAGTACATGCAAAAAGTTGAACACCTTACGGCGCTGCCAACCGCCGTGAGCGTGATGCGCCGCTACCTTGAGGATTATCGGAGTGGGCGCTACGTCAACTTTGCTGATTTTCTGCCCAAGCTGCCCAGCCTGCTAAGAGTGGGCAAGACCATCTCAGCATTATGAGCAGCAGTGAACTGACGGCAGCGCACTTTCAAAGCGGCGCGCATGTGCATATTGTGGGCATTGGCGGCGCTGGTATGAGCGCCATTGCACGGGTGCTGATCGGGCGCGGTGTGCGCGTCAGCGGCTCTGATCGCGCCCTGAATGCCCAGACCGATGCCTTAGCCGCACTTGGTGCGCGCATTTATGAAGGTCACGCGGCTGCCAACCTGAATGCACCGAACGTTGTGCTGATTTCTTCGGCTGTCTCGCCTGAAAATTCGGAGGTGGAAGCGGCAACTGCCCGCGGCATTCCTGTCCTGCGGCGGCGGGAAGCCCTGCCGCTGCTCTTGGGCGATTCACTGCAAATCGCAGTGGCTGGCACACACGGCAAAACGACCACAACAGCCTTGATCGCACATCTGCTGCGCGAAACAGGGCGCGATCCGTCTTACATTGTGGGTAGCACGCTGCTGAACAGCGGCGACAATGCGCGGCACGGCACAGGCGATGCATTTGTGATCGAGGCAGACGAGTATGATTATATGTTCTTGGGCTTAACGCCAACGATTGCCGTGCTAACCAACCTTGAACATGATCACCCTGATATGTTCCCAACCTTTGCGGCGATGCAGGCTGCCTTTCAGCAGTTTATCCAGCGCATTCCTGAATATGACGGCGTCCTAATCGCCTGTGCGGACGATCCGCAAGCGCTGCGCCTTGCCAAAGCGCGCCGCAGCGGCGGGCAACCCACGCTCACCTATGGTATTCATACCGCTGAAGCGGATTGGCGTGCCACACTGCACGGCGCTGATCGCCTTGTGATCGAAGGTGTGCAAGATGGGCAACCTGTGCGCGCTGAGTCAAAATTGCCCATTTATGGTGATCACAACGCCCAAAACAGCCTTGCGGCATTGGCTGCGACCTCTGCCTATGGCGTGCCATTGGCAGAGGCTGCTGCCGCACTTCCCAGCTTTCGCGGCACGGCACGCCGCTTTGAGGTGATGGGCGAAACACGCGGCGTCACGGTCATCAACGACTACGCACACCACCCAACTGCCATTCGTGCCACCTTGCAGGCGGTGCGCGCCCGCTATCCAACGGCGGAGGTCTGGGCAGTCTGGCAGCCACACACCTACAGCCGCACGCGCTTGCTGCTGGCAGCCTTCATCGCTGCCTTTGGCGCCGCAGATCATGTGCTAATCACGGATATTTATGGCGCACGCGAACAGCCACAAGCAGGCGATCCGACGGCGGCAGACTTGGCGGCTATGTTGCGCGAACAAGCAGGCTGTGCAGCACTGCACAGCGGCGATCTGATCCAAACCGCTGCTTTCCTAGCGGAAAATGTGCGCGCTGGCAGCGTCGTGATCTTGTTCAGTGCCGGCAGTGCGCCGCAAATCGGCGAACGCCTGTTGGCAGCCCTTGCCGGAGTCTCTTAACAAGGCGTTAGCAGCATCACACCCGCCGCTGTGTTAAACTGCTCAGAGACACTATGCGGCTTGACCAGATAAGGAACAAAGGATGCAATACGTAAATTTGGGGCGCAGCGGCTTGAAAGTCTCGCGGCTGTGCTTGGGCATGATGACCTACGGCACGTCTCAATGGCGTCCGTGGGTGCTGGATGAGGCGGAATCGCGCCCATTCATTCAACGCGCCTTAGAACTTGGCATCAACTTCTTTGACACTGCCGATATGTATTCCGTGGGCGTCAGCGAGGAAGTGACCGGGCGTGCCTTGCGCGATTTTGCCCGCCGTGACGAAGTTGTGATCGCCACCAAGGTTTATAACGCCATGAGCAGCGATGTGAATGACCGCGGTTTGTCGCGCAAGCACATCATGCAGAGCATTGATCATTCGCTGCGGCGGCTTGGCACGGACTATGTCGACCTTTACCAGATTCACCGTTGGGATTACCAGACGCCGATTGAGGAAACGCTTGAAGCGCTGAACGACGTGGTGCGTGCAGGCAAAGCGCTCTACATCGGTGCCTCTAGCATGTTTGCTTGGCAGTTTGCTAAGGCGCTCTACACTTCTGATCGGCATGGTTGGGCGCGCTTTGTGAGTATGCAAGGGCATTACAATCTGGTCTATCGGGAAGAAGAACGCGAGATGATTCCGCTGTGCCTTGATCAAGGCGTGGCGCTCATCCCGTGGAGTCCGTTAGCGCGTGGCTTTTTGGCAGGCAACCGCACGCCATCGAAAGAGGATGAATCGCAAACCTTACGCGCACGCACTGACGCTTACGCGCACAACCTCTACTACCAGCCGAGCGATTTTACCATTGTGGAGCGTGTGACGGAAGTGGCAGCGCAGCATGGCGTGAAACCTGCTCAGATTGCGTTGGCTTGGATGCTGAACAAACCGCATATCACCGCACCGATCATTGGCGCCAGCAAGCTATATCAGCTTGAGGATGCCGTTGCTGCGCTTGCGATTACGCTCAGCCCTGCTGAGATCACCCTCTTGGAAGCACCCTACCTGCCGCACACGATCCTAGGGCATGAATAGCCGCCAAACCTGATCCCTTACCCTACCCTCTGATCCCCTTTCCCTGCGTGCGAGAAAAGGGAAAGGGATAGGGGTGGCTGCCCGTGTTCCCGCTGCACGGGCAGTCTGCTGGCAGCCTATTTGCCAACCGCTGCATATTCAGGCATGGTCGTTTGGATAAAGTCCCAGAAGGCGCGCTGAGAATGAGTCATAGGTGTGCGCCGATTCCGCACAAAATAGAGCGAATGGCGCAGATCGAAGCCTTCAATCGCCACTTCCACAGCGCGCCTGAGCGCTACGCTGCGTGCTGCCGCCAGTTTGGAGACAAAGCCAACGCCAATGCCTTCCTCCACTGCCAGCGCCACAGCTTCCGCGTTGCCAAGCGTCATGGCGACGTTGAGCATCTCCGGTGCGATGTCGTGTGCGCGGAGTGCCTCATAGAGCGCCGTATAAGTGCCAGAGCCTTCTTCACGCAAGATGAGCGCTGCGTCCAACAAATCATCGGGATAAATGCGCTTGCTGTGCGCCCAAGGATGATCAGCAGGCACAATCAGCGTTGCCTCATCCGTGTAAAACGGCACAAACTCTAGATCGCGGTGGTCAATTTGGCGGCTGCTCACCACAAAATCAACGTCTTCTTCAAGCAATTGCTGGACGACCACATCGCGGCTGCATACCTGCACATCCACGCGCACAGCAGGGTATTCGGTGCGGAATTGGGCAAGCGTGGCAGGCAGCAGATATTTCCCGGAAGCTGTTGAGCAGGCGAGGTGAATATGCCCAGCAACCATGCCGTTGAGTGTGTTCATCGTCTCCTCAACGCGGCGCGCAGCGGCGAGCAACTCACGCGCCAGCGGCAGCAGCGCCTTACCACCATCCGAAAGGCGTGCGGTGCGTCCTTGCCGTGAGAATAGCTCGATGTTGAAGCGGCGTTCAAGGCTCTGAATGCTTTGGCTGATGGCGGGTTGCGAAAGGTGCAGAAAACGTGCTGCCTCGCTAAAGCTGCCGTGTTCCGCCGCTGCGATAAAGATTTCGAGTTCATTTAGATGCAGCATAGGCTGTCCTCATGTCCTTCTGCCACGCTTGGTTAGGGTGTCTTGATGCGCGGCGATAAGCAAATTGAATATGCTTTTTGCGTTAGATATTACTCCCTACTATAGAGCGCTTGGCAGGCTATGGGATGTGAGAGAAGTCACAAAAGGATGTTACAGATTTCCCGATTTTTAGGTGAAGCTGGGGCGCAGTGTCGCATGGCTGTGCCACCTCTGATTGAGGGCATTAATTACCTGCACCGTCACAAAGACGGTGCAGGTGAAAAAGGAGTGTGTTTATGGCGACTGAGTCGGTGGGAAGATCGAGATAGGCGCCGTCGGCGTTGGTTGGGCATCGGGCGTGAAGCCGGGCGGCAAGTTATCAATCGTCTGCGGCGTCTCCGTCGGTGGGAACAGGAACGGCGGTGTTGACGTCGGGAAGAAAAAGTCCGGCGTCGCTGTTGGGAAGAAGAAGTTGGGCGTCTCAGTCACAAAGAACGGCGGCTGCGTGCCGAAGAACGGCGGCGTCGGCTGGATTGCGGCATTCTGGACGAAGATCGGCACACTCGATTCTAGGCGGCGTCCTTGTGTATCAAAGACGACCAAGCGCAGCGTATAGGCGCCATCAGGACGGCTGCGCGAATCCCAGCCGCCAATGATCGCGTTCGGCGGCGGCACTTGGTTGTAAGGTCCATCCACACGGGTGAAGCCTTGCGGCGTATGCCCAACGCCGACCTCAATCTCGTAGCGTGAGAAGTTCGGCATACTGATGGTGCCTGCGATCTGCACAATGCCGCTGACGGGCTGCTGCGGCAGCGGGCTAACAAGGCTGACGTTCGGGCGTTCCATGCCGGGACGACAGGCTTCCGTTGGTGGCGGCGCGACGGGCAGTTGCAAGCCGCGCTGACGCGCCCAAGATTGCCCTGTAGGCGTATTGTTCATCCAGGCAAAGGCGCTTGGGTCGTCAATTGCCAAGAATGCCTTGTCTTCCACATACTCAGGGCAGAATTCGTTGGCAAGCAGGTTCGAGAAGCTATCCACACGCGCCACGCGGAAGATCGAGTCGCCGGGTGGCGGCGGATTCGGCGCAAAGACCAGTTCGGCGCGGCGCGTTACGCAGCCCTCAAAGTCTTGCGTGCCGAAATCAGCGCAGATTGTGGTCTGCCCAACGTCAGGCGGCTGCGGGAATGCCATTGGCTGCGTGCCAGCAAGGGCGGTGGTCATCACCTCATTCCAGATCGGCGCAGCGCCAACGATGCCGCTGGTGCCGACCATTGGTTCGCCGCGTGTGTTGCCAACCCACACACCAACCACAAACTGCGGCGTGTAGCCAACTGTCCAGTTATCCTTGTTGTTATCGGTCGTGCCAGTCTTAACGGCGGCGGTATGCCCATTCCGCAATTGCAACGGACTGTTCGCGCCAAAGGCAGGCGTACGCGCCGCATTATCTGACAGCATGTGCGTGATCAGGTACGCCAAGCCCGGCTCGACAACCTGTGTGGGCGTTGTCGGTTGGTACTGATAGATAACTTCTTCCACGCCGCCACGCTTGCGCGTGATGCGGCTGATCGCGTGCATCGGCACGGCGTTGCCATTGTTGGCAAGCACGCTGTAGCCGCGCACCAAATCCATCATGGTCACTTCTGCGCCGCCGAGTGCTGTCGTCAAGCCTGCTTGCTCTGGCTGCGTGAGTGGGAATGTGATGCCAACCCGTGTTGCCAGTGCCTTGAAGCGCTCAATACCTGTGTAGGCAAGCGCCTTCACCGCCGGCACATTGTACGAATTTGCCAGCGAGGAGCGCATAGATTGCGGGCCGTGGAAGGTGTTATCGTAGTTGCGCGGGCAGTAGGGCTGTGCTTGCGAGCCAAAGCAGGTCTGCAAGTCCCAGATCACTGTGGCAGGCGTCCAGTAGCGGTTTTGCGCGTCGCGCTCCAGCGCCGTCAGGTAGACGAACGGCTTCAGGGCAGAGCCGGGCTGGCGCGGCGCAGTGGTCACGTTCACCTGCCCATCAATTTGGGTGTTGTAGAAATCCACACTGCCAACCATCCCTAAAATGGCGCCATCGCTTGGGCGGATGACCAACACCGCGCCGTTACGCACATTTTGGGCGGCAAGCCCGGCGATCTGGCGCTTGACGGCGGCATCGGCGGCGTCCTGAATGCGTGGATCAATGGTCGTGTAAACGCTGAAGCCAGAGGTGTAGAGCGAATCTTGCCCGAACTGTGCTTCCAGCAGTTGGCGGACATAGACCACAAAGTGCGGATAGGTCATATCGCCGAAAGCGGGTCGGAAGGCGAACATATTGGCGATGACCAAGGCAGTTTGCCGCACATTGCCCGAAATGGACAGTGCAATGGTGTTCTGGTCAGTCGGCGTTTGGGTGATGCAGAAGGGCGCAGTGTTGTAGGGTGGATGCTCCATCTGGATGCAACCCGCCTCCACCATCAGGCGCTGCACCTCGCGCATACGGATTAGCCAGGCGGGGTCTTGTCCTTGTGGCGGCTTGATGGAAGGATCGTAGGTGGCAGGCGCTTGCACCAAACCAGCCAGGAAGGATGACTCAGCAAGGTCAAGGTCTTTGGCAGATTTTTTGAAGTAGGTTTGTGCAGCAGCCTCAACGCCGTAGGCAAGGTTGCCGTAGTAAACGGTGTTCAGGTAGAACTCCAAGATGTCGCTCTTGCTGTAACGGCGATAAATCTCAGAGGCGACGATTACCTCATCAATCTTGCGCCCAACCGAGCGATCTAGCGCCGCGCCCGTGTCCAGCACTTTGGCGCGTGCCAACTGCTGCGTGATCGAACTGGCGCCGCTAATCGTCTCGCCGCTGGAGAAGTTCTGCAAAATGGCGCGGAACATGGCGATCAGATCGAAGCCGGGATTTTCGTAAAAGCGCTTGTCCTCAGTGGAGATCGTCGCATGAATCATGTAGGGCGAGACTTCGCTAAGCGACACCTGCAAACGCGCACCCAGATTCGGATCGTTCATCTGGTGGATCAAGCGCCCGGAGGCATCGAAAATCTGCACCGATTGCGACTCAGCATCAATCACCTGCCCGAGCGCGGCGATGCGTGTCTCATAGCGCCCAATGATGTTCATGTAGAACAAAATGGTGCCGATGATCACCAGCAGAATGCCACCTAGCGAGGCAAAAAGCGCCACCAGTGCAACGCGGATGATCAGACCACCCACCCGCTCAGGGTTGTCTTTCAGCTTGGGTTCAATACCATAATCAGGCTGAAGGCTGCCGCTGGGCGAAGGCGAAGGGATGCCCACCGTGCCCGCCTCAGCCATGCGGCGCTGAAGGGCAGCGGGCGAGCCAGCAGGCATGGTTTGTCCAGAGAGGGCAGGGTTGGGGATGGTGGCGCCGCTATCCACGCGGGCATTGGGCTGCGTCACATCCAGCAGGCGGTTTGGCACCGTTGGTCCTGAACCACTGCCTTCAGAGGCAAGCCGCGATGCCCATTTGCCAACCACCGTCCCCTGATCATCCACCAAGGGCGCCTGCTTGGGCAGCGGTGAGTCGTCATAGTGCTGGCTGAGGTCGGCAGCAGGTGTGGCAGAGACAGCCTTCTGCTCGCTGGTGGCAACTTTGGGTGCGCGCAGTTCGGACGGCACTTCGGGCAACGCACTATTGCTACCAGTGCGCGGTGGCAAGCCGGGCGGCGTCGCTGCTATCCATTGGGCGCCGTCGTACTTATACCAGAGATCAGTCTCAAAGCCGATCATCCACCACACATTATCCGAATCGATGATCATGAGGCGGCGGAGTTCCTCCTTCGCCTCCTTTTTGCTGATCTGGTTGTTCTTGTACTTGCGGCGCAAAATGCCAACCTGCCGCTCCACATTGCGGAAGCGCTGCACGGGATCAAGCGGCTGAGAGGTCTCTACCGCCACGGGTGCGCTGTGCGTTGCCTGTGGTGCTTCCGCAGCAGTATCGAGGGCGTGCGCCTCGACCGCGCTGATCGGCTCGACGGTTGGCATTTCCAAGCCCGATGTTTCCAGCGGCGCAGCTTGTGTGACAGGCTCAGGATCATTGTCATTGGCGGCAGCCATCGCGCTTAGGCTGTAAGACGATCCCTCATCTGGCGGCGGTTCCTCAGCGCGTGCTGCGGGCGAGACAAAACCAACGCCCGGCACGTAGTTCGAGTAATCTGCTTCGCTGGCAATGGCTGCATTAGGCGGCAGATCAAGGCGCTCTGCTGAGGCGTCCTCGCTGGTGGTCTGTGCGGCTTGGGCAGCCTGTTCCGTGTGGAGCAACAGCGCCGAAACACGCTCTAGCGCCTCACGCGGGACATACCAGCCACCGGGACGTTCTGGTTCGGCGTCGATTGGCAGCGGTACATTCGGCTGCGCCGCGCGCTCAGCGCGCAGACGGGCTGCCTCGCCGACGGCTAAATCATCAGGCGCAGACCAACCAGCACTGCGCCACTGTTCGGGCGGACTCTCCATCGGGTTAGACATAGCAACACCTCAAACTGCCGCACATAGGGCAAACTTTTACAGGTAGCACAGTTAAGTTAGACCGCGCATACATATTTTATACCGTAAGTGTAAACCGCGTGTGGCGTCAGGGCAAGTTTCCACCTCACTTGACCCGCTGCCCAAAGTGTGTCAGAGTAGAGGCGTTTATCCTTAAATAGATATCCAAGAAAAGACCCATCATGCGATTCTTAACCGTTGTTGGTCTGATTTCCGGCACCTCTGTTGATGGCATTGACGTAGCGCTCACACGCATCAGCGGCGCACCACCTGCCCTGAACCTTGAACTAATAAAGCACCTGACCGTACCTTATCATCCCGCCTTGCGCGCCGAGATTTTCGCCTGCTTCCGCCCAGAGTCCAGCAGTGTAGACCGCCTTTGCCGCCTCAATGTTGATCTAGGTGAGGCGTATGCCGCTGCCATTTTGCAAGTAATCAGCGCCGCGGGCTACACGCCCGATCAAGTAGACCTGATCGGCTCTCACGGGCAGACGCTCTGGTATGATCCGCCCCAAGCAGGCAAGCGCGGCGCTTATCTCGCCTTTGGCGACCCCTCTACCATTGCGGAACGGACAGGCATTACAACGGTTGGCAATCTGCGTGCGCGTGACCTTGCCGCCGGCGGACGCGGCGCACCGTTGGTCAGCTATATGGATTGGCTGCTCTTTCGGCATCCAACGCAGTGGCGCGCCATCCAGAACATCGGCGGCATTGGCAATGTTACTGCGCTGCCACCACTGAGCGACACTGAATGCCCACCGCTCACCTTTGACACCGGACCCGGCAACATGATCATGGATTACTGCGCCGAGCGTGCCACCAACGGCGCACAGGCATATGATACGGATGGGCAGATTGCGGCACGCGGCAAGGTGCATAGCGAGTTGCTCTTTGGGCTGCTGGCACACCCCTACCTGCACCAAGCACCGCCCAAAGCTACCGGGCGCGAGTTGTTCGGTGTGCAGTTTGGCGCAGAACTGTGGGCGCGTGGCGAGGCACTCAGCCTCTCCCCTGAGGATATTTTGGCGACGGCAACCGCCTTCACCGCGCAATCCATCGTGCAGGCATACCGCGACTGGCTGCCACAAGCGCCCGCTGAAATTTATGTGGCAGGCGGCGGCGCCAAAAATCCGACGCTGCTCACCATGCTGCAAGCTGCCCTTGGCAATGCCCGTGTGCAGCCGCATGAGGCGCTTGGCGTGCCAAGCCTTGCCAAAGAGTCTATGCTCTTTGCACTGCTTGCCTACGAAGCCTGGCATGGGCGCAGCGGCGTTTTGCCCGCCCTCACTGGCGCCAGCCATCCTGTGCCGCTTGGCGAGATTGTGCCGGGTCGCTTCTGGCACACCTGATTGAGAGGAATTTTCAAGCATGATTCATCCGCAAATGGCGATCCAAATGTTCGCCTACACGGTGCAGCTTATCAATAAGCAGTGTGAAGGCATGTCCGACGCAGACAGCCTGCAAACACCGCCCTTTCAGGGTAACTGCATCAACTGGATTTTAGGGCATATGGTTTCCTCACGTTCGCAAATGCTGCTGATGCTCCGCGAACAGCCCGTCTGGGACGACGCCACGCGCCAGCCTTATCGGAACGGCTCACCGAACATCACCGCCGAGATGGAAGGCGTGCTGCCTTTAGCAACCTTGCTGGAAGCCTTCAACGAAACCCAGCGACGTTTAGCGCACGGCTTGGGGGCAGTTACCTACGAAGATTTAAGCGAGCGCACCAAAACGCTCGGCGCAAACACAAACACAGTCGCCGGTTGGATTGCCTACTTTCAATTCCACGAGGCACACCACGCAGGGCAAATCACCATGATCGCACCAATGGTTGGCAAAGCAGGAGTCTGGATCGCATGACAAACACACCCATTCGCTGGGGAATCCTTAGCACAGGCAGAATTGCCCGCGCCTTTGCGGCTGCCCTGAAGCTGCTGCCCGATGCTAAGCTGGTGGCGGTTGGTTCGCGCAGCCGCACCAGCGCTGATGAGTTCGCCATCACTTACGATGTGCCACGCGCCTACGATAGCTATGAGGCACTCGCCGCTGATCCTGAGGTGGACATCGTCTACATCGGCACGCCGCACCCAATGCACGCCGAAAATACGCAGCTGTGCCTAGAGGCGGGCAAGCACGTGATCTGTGAGAAGCCCTTTGCCATGAACGCCGCCCAAACTGAGGCGATGATCAGCTTGGCGCGTGCTAAGGGGCTGTTCCTGATGGAGGCGATGTGGACGCGCTTCATCCCGGCGGTTGCCCGCGCCAAGCAAATGATCGATCAAGGCGTGTTGGGCAAAGTCTGGATGATGTCTGGCGCGTTTTGCTTTCGGGCGCCCTTCAACCCGAAAAGCCGCCTGTATGCGCCTGAACTGGGCGGCGGCTCACTGCTGGATGTCGGCGTCTATGTGCTGTCGTTTGCCTCGTGGCTGTTTGGGCAGCCCAAGAGCATTCAAAGCTCTGCCCACATTGGCAGCACGGGCGTAGATGAGCGCGCCGTGATGCAGCTTATCTATGAAGGCGGCGAACTGGCGGCGCTCATGTCTGCGGTCAGCCTGAAAGCACCGATTGAGGTGCTTTTAGCCGGCACAGAGGGTTACTTGAAGATTCACGAGCCATTCTACAAAGCCCAGCAATTCACCCTCACGCCTGTGGAAGGCGAGGCGGAACTCTACACGCTGCCCTATGAGGGCAACGGCTATCAGTTCGAGGCGATAGAGGCAATGCGCTGCCTGCGGGCGGGCTTGTTGGAGAGTCCAACCATGCCGCTTGAGGAAACGCTCAGCATTATGCGGACGATGGACACCATTCGCGGGCAGTGGGGCTTGAAATATCCGAATGAATGACTATGAGGCGGTGCTGCGTTCGCACTTGGGGGCGGCACTGCACCTAAACGCACCCATGGCGCGCTATACGGTGGCGCGCTTGGGTGGTGCTGCCGATGCGTTGGTCATCGCCGATTCGGTGGCGCTGCTGGAGCAGGCGGCGCGTTTGACATGGGCGCAGGGCTGGCAGGTGCGGATCATTGGCGGCGGCGCAAACGTGCTGGTGGCGGATGGCGGCGTGCGCGGCGTGGTCATCATCAATCGGGCTGAGGGCGTCACCTACGGCGCTGAGGGCGTGCTGATCGCGGAAAGCGGCGCATCGCTGATCGGCTTGGCGCGGGCTGCCATCGAGCGCGGTTGGGCAGGCTTGACGTGGGCAATCGGCATTCCGGGGACGCTGGGTGGCGCTGTCGTGAACAATGCCGGTGCCTATGGCGGCGAAATCGGGCAATTCTTGCTGTGGGCAGAAATTGCCGAGCCAGATCAGCCAACGCGCCGCTGGGAACGCGCCGAACTTGCCTACGCCTACCGCGAGTCGGCATTGAAGCGGCGCAGCACGCCTTATGCCGTGCTTTCGGCAGCGCTGCAACTGGCGCCCAACAGCGATCCTGCTGCGTTGCGCGCCGAAGCAGAGGTACATAGCGCGCATCGGCGGCGCACACAGCCCAACGGCGCAAGTTTGGGCAGCATGTTCAAAAATCCGCCGAACGACTATGCCGGGCGGCTGATTGAAGCGGCGGGCTTGAAAGGCACACAGATCGGCGGCGTGCAAATTTCGCCGCAGCACGCCAATTGGTTCATTAACACGGGCAGCGGCACCGCCGCCGACTATCTGGCGCTGATCCGCTTGGCGCAAGGGCGCGTTGCTGAACAGTTCGGCATCCACCTTGCGCTGGAAGTCGAGCTAATCGGCGAGTTCTAGGCGCAGCGCACAGAGGTGCGTATAATCTGCCCTTAAAAGGTGTGCCTCTAGAAACGAGGATTTTTGGCAGATGTGGAAGCACTACTACACGGTCACCAGCGTCGCTGAGGCGCTGCACCTGCTGGCAGAGCATGGCGCCAAAGCGCGCCTTGTAGCAGGCGGCACCGATATTTTGATCGAACTCGAACGGAAATTGCGTCCCGATGTAGAGACGCTCATTGATATTTCGCGCCTACCGAACCTTGATACCATTCAACGGCACGGCGATGACATTCGGCTAGGCGCGTTGGTCACACATAATCAGGTGGTCGCCAGCGATCTGATCGTGGAGTCAGCGCTGCCGCTGGCACAGGCGGCGTGGGAAGTTGGCGCGCCGCAGATTCGCAACCGCGCCACACTTGCGGGCAATCTGATCACCGCCAGCCCTGCCAACGATACAATCACGCCGTTATGGGCGCTGGGCGCTTCCGTGACGCTTGCTTCCTTGCAAGGTGAGCGGACTGTCCCGCTGACGCACTTCTATACAGGCGTGCGCCGCACCGTCATGCGCCCTGACGAAATGCTGACCGCTATTCATTTCCCCGCCATGAGCGCCGATGAGCGCGGCATGTTCATCAAGCTAGGGCTGCGCCACACACAGGCGATCTCAGTCGTGAATATTGCCGTTGTGCTGCGCTTTGAAGGCGAGACGGTGCACGCCGCACGGATCACCTTTGGCTGCGTCGCGCCGACCATCATCAACGCGCCGCAGGCAGAGGCGTACCTTGTTGGTAAAACGCTCAGCGAGTCGGTCATCGCAGAGGCGGCGCGCTTGGCAGCACTTGCCACTACACCGATCAGCGATGTGCGTAGCAGCGCTGAATATCGCCTTGCGATGGCAGCCACCTTAGTGAAGCGTGCCTTGCGCGCCCTGCAAAGTGGCGAGGAGCGCGGCACATATCCAAGCCTGCCTGCCATGCTGTGGGGCAACCTGAACGGGCGTGCTGCGCCGCCGCTGCCGCACTTAACACAGCATGACGATCAGCCTATTGAGACGATCATTAACGGCAAGCCCTACACGCTCCGCGGCGGCAACCACAAAACGCTGCTGCGCCTGCTGCGCGAAGATGCAGGCTTGATCGGTACGAAGGAAGGCTGTGCCGAAGGCGAGTGCGGCGCTTGTACGGTCTTTTTGGATGGCGCGGCAGTCATGGCGTGCATGGTGGCGGCGCCACGCGCTCACGGTGCGGAGATTGTGACGGTGGAAGGCTTGGCGGCAAGCCCTGATCACCTGCACCCGATCCAGCAGGCGTTTGTGGAAACAGGCGCGGTGCAGTGTGGCTATTGCACGCCCGGCTTCTTGATGAGCGGCGCTAAGCTGCTTGAGGAACATCCCATGCCAACTGATGAGCAGATCGCGGGCAGCATTGCCGGCAATTTGTGCCGCTGCACGGGCTACTACAACATCTTGGCAGCGTTCAAGCGCGCCGCGCAGCTTCAGGCAGCACGCCAAAGCGCATCCGCCGATTAGCTAAGCGCGAATTGCCAAGCTAGCAGCTAGCAGATCAAGCGCCAGCACATCGGTAATTCTGCCCGTCTTGATGCTATAATCCACATCGAGCAGGTGGCGGTAAATGCGCTCCAGCTCTGCCAGCGGAAAGCGCCGCGCCTGCTCACGCAGCTTCTTCAGCACAAAGTCGGGCGTGCTTTTGAAGTCCTCTACGCCGCGAAGAGTCGCCTCAAGGCGCGGATCGTCCACCGCTTCGCGCACCTGAATCAGCAGACGGAATTGGCGGTTAATCATGGCGAGGATGCCCAGTGGCGATTCGCCAAAACGCTCAATGCTGCGGTGCATCAGGGTAAGGGCAGTTTTGGCATCGCCTTTGCCCAGTGCGTCGGTGATGTCAAAGATGCTCGCCTCAGGCAGGTATTGCGTCAGTGCGGCGATGTCCCGCTCCGTAATCGGGCGCGACGTGCCGACATAAGCAGCAAGTTTGGCGCATTCGTTATCCAGCGCATATAAATCTTGCCCAACTTGCTGAGCAAGAATCGCCACGGCGCGGCGTTCAACGGTGCTGCCGTAATGCTCTACGCGCTTGGTGATCCAATCTGCCAGCCATGCGCTGTCCCACTTTGGGCGGTCAGGGCGCGAATATTTGTCGTGCTTCACCGTAAAGGCTTTCACCAGCCCACGCGAGTCGGCTTTCTCGGCAAACTTCAGGATCGGGTGTGTGGCGCGCAAAACACTCGGCTCCGCAAAGACCAAGCGCGCCGATTCGGGCAGGCTGGGCAGTGCCTCTTGCAGCACCTTCAGCGCGCCGCCCGTCGGCTTATCCTCGCCTTCGTCGTCAGGTTCGGCGGCAGCCTTGCCCTTGCCGCGCTTTGCCTTTGGCGCAAGGTGCGTCAACATGCCTTCCACAATCACAAGGCGGCGGTCGGCAAGGAAAGGCATCATCTGCGCGGTGCTGATCACCTCTGCCACGCTTGCCGTTGTGCCATCAAAGGTGCTGATGTTCAGATCGCCCATGCCGTCTGCCTCCGCCATGCGCGCACGCATGGTACGCAGTTCGGCGCGCAGCTCAAACTGATTTTCGCCGTGAAAAATGTAGAAGATAGGCGTCTTTTTGCTCATGATCGGCTTAGGATGAGCGCGTCTGGATGCGATGCAGCGTGATTGTGCCGCCTTGAAGTCCGCGCCGTTCGCTGCGCGTGATGCTCAGGATTTGCAGATCGCCAACATCGCCAAGCGTGGTGAAATGCTCTTGCAACTGCAAGCCTAGCGGGCGCGAGAAGATGATCGCCGCAATAGAGAGCATGATCACGCTGGGCAGCCTGCCAATGTATTGCAGCGCGCCGCGCCGCACGCCAACGCTGCCCGCCAATGCTGCCAAGCCAACCAGTGTGCCGGTCGTCAGCAGGGAAGTGCCACAGTTCGGATGAATGGCAAGTTTGTGGTCGCCGCCGCGCATACGGCGCAGCGCTTCTTCGGCGGCAGCTTCCACCTGAGCGGTTGGCAAGTCGCCCATCAGCCAGAAGCCTTCGCCATCCGAGCGCCCTGCCACCGAAAGGTTTGCCACGCGCTCCGAAAGCATGTGGACGGTGGCATGTTCCAAGCCGTGATTGCGCCGCACGCGCCGTATGTAGGGTGCATCCAGCAGCGGCTGCGCTGCCTTTGCCAGTTCTTTAATCATAAGAGTATCTCATTCTTGCTCGAAAGCAGGTTATGTTACCTTCCATTTTAGCAGATAGCACAAAGGCTTGACAGGCGGTACATGGCGCTCTAAACTCTCAGATGCAAATTATATATAATTTTTGCCCGTTGCCATAAGGAGACTGCTCCATGAACCGTTTGCTACAGCGCACTTTGCGCGCCCTGCTGCTGCTGACCGTGATCAGCGCGCTTGGACTGAGCGCCTTTGCCGCACCTGCTCAGGCACAGCGCCCGAACGTGATCAGCATCGCCTTCACCCAAGAGCCTGATAGCCTGAACCCGATGTATACCACCCAATATTTTGCAGGCTTGGCACGCTCGCTCTATTTGAAAGGTGCTTGGGACTTTGACGATAACCTCAACCCTGTGCCTGTGCTGGCGACCGAGATTCCTTCTGCCGAGAACGGCGGCATCAGCGCCGATGGCAAGGTAATCACCATCCGCTTGCGGAATGATGCCAAATGGTCGGACGGCACACCGGTAACCAGCGATGATTTTGTGTTCACCGCTGAAATGTACGCTTCTGAGAAAAACAGCCCGCTTGGGCGCGGCGTGTTCAGCAGCAGCGTGGGTGCTGTCGTCACGGCGCCGGATGCCCAGACCGTGGTGGTCACCTTCCCAGAGCCTTATGCGCCTTGGGCAGCCAACCTGTTCGGCGCGGTGTTGCCCGCCCATGTGCTGCGCCCTGTCTTTGAGTCGGCAGGTACGCTGGATGGCGCGGATTGGAACACCAATCCAATCGTCGTGAACGGACCCTTCCTGCTCAAGGAATACGCACGCGGTCAGTTCCTGCTCTTTGAGCGTAATCCGAACTATGTGGGCGGCGTTGCCAAGCTGGAGCAGATTTTGATCACGATTGTGCCAGATGAGGCAGCACAAGTTGCCGCCATCAAGGCAGGCGCCTCTGATTTGGGCGTGTTCCTTGCGCCGGCTGATGCGCTTGACCTGCAAGCCAGCGCATCGGTCGAGATCGTGACCGTCACCTCTGGCTACAACGAAGGCTGGTTCTTCAACCTGCGCCAAGACGAGGCAGCCGGTCATCCCGCCCTGCAAGATGTGAATGTGCGCCGCGCTATCAGCCTTGCCATTGACCGCCAAGAACTGATTGAGGGCTTGCTGAACAACCTGCAAGGTGCAGCGGTCAGCTTTTGGGATGGCACGCCCTACCAAGACCCAACGCTCAGCGCGCCTGAGTACAATCCTGACCAGGCTGCCGCGCTCTTGGACGCTGCTGGCTGGGTGGTTGGCGCTGATGGCATTCGTGCCAAAGACGGCGTGCCGCTCAAGCTGCGCTATGCCACCAACATGCGCGGTCTGCGCCGTGATGCACAGCAGGTCATTGAGCAGCAGTTGCTCAAGGTCGGCATTGCCGTAGAACTGATTAACTACGATAATCGGCAATTCCTCGCCAGTTATGAGAGCGAAGGTCCGATTGCACGCGGTCAGTTTGACGTGGCGCAGTGGGCAATCAGCCCGCAGTTCCCGGATCCAAACACCAGCCGCTTCTTGATCAGCGAGATCGGCACAGCCGAAAATAACTACGTCGGTGCGAATTGGTCGCACGTGCGCGATGCTGAACTCGACGCATTGTTCATCCAGCAGCGCACCACTGTAGATTACGCTGATCGCGTGGCGATTTTCCACCAGATCAGCCGCATTGTGACTGAGAATGTGTATTGGATGCCCTTGTGGCAAGACAAAGACATTTGGTCAATCAGCACGCGCCTCAGTGGCGTGAAGATCAGCGGCGGCACCGCCTTCTGGAATGTGCTAGAGTGGGAAGCTAAATAACGATTCACAGCGAGAGGCAGGCGCAAGTCTGCCTCTTTTTTTCATACCATTTTCAAAGCGCTCAAAACGCCAACTTCCACGCTACTATAAGCGATAGTCCCCGTTGTTGTGAGATTTTTGAGAGAACTTCTCGCCGCTGCCGAATCGTATTGAGTAGAGAGAGGTTCGGAAGCTGCCTACATGGAACTGTCGCACCTTTGGGATGCGCTGTGCGAGGAGTTTTGCAATGACTGATGCAGAGTCGGCAACCACTGTTATTTTCTCATCACCGCAGACACACTATGATTCAACCCGCATCAAACAGCCATTTTGGATAGCGCTTGGGCGTATTGCTTGGCTGAGCGCGCTGGCGATCACGCTCTACCTCTTTGGCAGCAACCTCACCTATTGGCTGAGCATCTCTCAAACGATCTGCGATTCGGCAGCTTGCCCTGCTTTCAGCCTGACAACGCGCCTTGCCGATGAAATGACCGCGTTAGGGTTGCCTTTGTGGGTGTGGGGCGCCCATATTGCCTTTCTGGATACATTGGCGGTTGTGCTGTTCGTCGGTACGGCGTTTGTCGTCTTTCTGCGGCGCTCCAACGATTGGTTGGCGCTCTTGGCGACGGGCATGTTGGCAACCGTCAGCATCAATGTAGCGCTCTCCAACACGCTCTCGCCCTTTGAGGGGACGCCTTTGGCGTGGCTGCCACAAGCACACAGCACCTTAGCAATCTACCTTGCCCTTAAGTTTCTAATGGTCTTTCCGAATGGGCGCTATGTGCCGCGTTTGGGCTATGTGTGGATATATGCAGGCGTCGGGTGGGAGATTTACCGCCGCCTGAGCGCAGTTGCCATCGTCTCGGCGGAGACCAATTTCCGCGTCGAGATATTTTTGGTCACCTTTCTGTTTTTGGGTGGTGCCATGCTGGCGCAGCTCTACCGTTATCGGGCAGTTTCCACAGTCAATCAGCGCCAGCAGACCAAGTGGGCAGTCTTGGGTGGCGCGCTGACAGTCATCGGCGTTTCGGTCAGTGCCTCAGCCTATTTTATCATTCTGCCCAACTTGCCGCCCAGCGTGAACTCGCTGCCCTTTAATGTTGCTTTGCGGCTGCTCTATTTCGCGGCGCTTTATGTGCTGCCCATCAGCTTAGGCTTTTCCATTGTGCGCTACCGCATTTGGGACGCCGATCTTGCCATTAACCGATCCACTGTCTTTGTGGCGGTCACTGTGGCGCTGCTCATCTTCTTTGGCGTCAGTTTGTTCGCCTTCCGTGCCGTCTTCCTATGGGCGTTCGGCAGCGAGCTGGACGTGCTGGCAACCATCCTTGCCACACTCTTGGTAGCGGTGCTTTTCCAGCCAACGCGGCTGTGGGTGCGCCGCCAGATAGACTTGCACCTCTTCGGTTTGCGGAAAGACCTAAACGTGCTGCGCCAACAGGCAAAGGCGCGCCAAATGGTTCAGGCGCACAACAATGGCGCGCTGAGCGATACCTTCATTGGGCAATATCACCTCCAAGAGGTTATCGGCAGAGGCGGCATGGGTGAGGTCTACCGTGCGTTTGATACGCGCACACACCATCCGTGTGCGGTGAAAATCCTCTCCAACCTGTTCAGCGATGACGCGCTGGCGCTGGCGCGCTTCACCCGTGAGGCAAAACTTGCCCGTGATTTGGTGCATCCGAATGTAGTGGCAGTCTCGGATTTTGGGATGCAAGATAACAAGGTCTATTTGGTGATGCCTTATGTGGACGGGCGCGATTTAATGTCCATACTGCGTGAGCGCCGCCGTTTGCCGCTCTTGGAAGTGCAGCACATTGTGAACGCGTTGGCAGGCGCGCTGGAATACATTCATGCCTGCGGGATGGTTCACCGCGATATTAAGCCAAGCAACGTCATGCAGCGCGAGAATGGCGACGTGCTGCTGATGGATTTTGGGATTGCCAAGCAGGTTGGTGCAGCGGATGGGCTGACCACCACGGGCATGGTCGGCACGCTGGACTACGCCGCGCCCGAACAACTGATGAGCGCCAAGACGGTTGATCACCGCGCCGATATTTACGCCTTAGGCGTGATGACCTATCAATTGCTGGTTGGAACGCCGCCCTTTAGTGGCACCGTTGGTCAGATTGTGTTTGCCCATCTGAACCAACCGCCGCCGGATCCGCGCCTTGCCCTGCCCGATCTGCCAGATCGGGCTGCGCTCGGCATCCTGACGGCACTTGCCAAAGACCCCAATGTGCGTTTGGCAAGCGCCAGCGACCTCGCCGCTGCGCTTAACTAAGCGCATTCGAGTGTCTAAAGCCCTTGAATGCGCTTTATTACTCACCCTAAATCCGTAGCTAGCGACCATACCGCGCACTGCTGACTGTATTTTCGTGCCTGCTGAGTGCGGTGGGATGGTTCGTGCAGCCACGCTGTTCACCGCCTTCGATTGGTCTGAGGGCAGCGTGTGTAGTATAATGCTGCGTTATGAACGGAACGCAAACGCAATTCACACAGATCAGCCCCAGCATGGCACACACCGAGCAGATCGGCGCACGGCTAGGCAGCCTGTTGCAGGCGGGCGATGTGCTGTGCCTGAGCGGTGATCTGGGTGCGGGCAAAACTGCCCTTGCCCGCGGCATTGTGGCGGGTTGGGGCGCGTTAGAGCCTGCCACCAGCCCAACCTTCGTGCTGATTCACGAACATCAGCGCGCCCATGATGCGATGCGCCTTCAGCACATTGATGCCTACCGTTTAGAGCGCCTTGAAGATGCCGCATTGCTTGGCTTGGAAGATATTTTCGCCAACGGCAGCGCTGTGATCATCGAGTGGGCAGAGCGCGTCCAACAATTGCTGCCCGCGGATCATGTCTGGATTGATTTGGACTTTGTGGCAGAGGACGAACAAGCGCGCCAACTCACGTTTGCCGCACACGGTGCGCGCAGTGCTGATCTCTTAGCGGCATTCCGCGCTCAGGAAGGCTGATCATACCCAATGCTGCTCGCCATAGATACCGCCACACGCGCCCTAAGCCTTGCCCTGCACGATGGCAGCGATGTATATGCCGAATACACTTGGCAGACCGAAAGCCGCCACACCGTCGAACTGGTGCCAGCCATCCACAATGTGCTGCGCCAAGTCCGCCTGACTCCGCAAGACCTGACGCATCTTGCCGTTGCCCAAGGCCCCGGCTCGTTCAATGGCTTGCGGGTCGGCTTCAGCGTGGCGCAGAGCTTTGCTTTTTCGCTGAATGTGCCGCTAATTGCCGTGCCAACGCTCGATATTACGGCGGCGGCGCAGCCACCCCTGACTGAAGACCTGATCGCCTTTGCCCAAGCAGGGCGCGGACGCCTGTGCGCGGCTGCCTACCGCTGGCAGGCAGATCAGGGCTGGCAAGTGCAGGGCGAAACGCGCATAGACTCGCCCGCCGCGCTCTTTGCCGCTTTTAGCGCGCCGCACACACCAACGCGCCTTGCCGGCGAGGTGGATAACACCGTGCGCGAGGCAGTTCATCAGCTTAACACCGAAGCAGACCGCCAACTGCACCTAACCGCGCCTGCCCTTGCCTTGCGGCGGGCAACCTTCCTTGCCGAGCTGGCATGGGCGCGCTTCCGCAGCGGCGAACGTGGCGATCCGCTGCGCGCCGTGCCATTCTACTTACATCAGCCGGGTGTGCCGCACCCATAGCCGCACTGCAAGGGCATTTTGAGCATGTATACGCTGCGCTATATGACCCTACGGGATATTCCGCCAGTGCAGGAAATTGATCAGATTGCCTTTCAAACGCCGTGGTCTATCAATTCCTACATTTTTGAGATCAACGACAACCAGAGCGCACATATGGTTGTGCTGGAAACAAAGGGCGAGACGCCAACCATTGTCGGCTACGGCGGCATGTGGCTAATCGAGGGTGAGGCGCACATCAGCACGATTGCCACCCATCCCGATTGGCGCGGGCGCGGGCTGGGCGAGGTGCTGTTAGCGGGCATGGTGCTGCGCGGAATCAGCCTGAGCGCCACCTACAGCGTCCTAGAGGTGCGCGTGAGCAACGTTGCTGCCATCAACCTCTATCGCAAATATGAATACCAGATCGTCAGTGTGCGAAAAGGCTATTACCGCGATAACAATGAAGATGCCTATCTGATGCACCTTGCGCCGCTGGATGATGCCTATAATGCGCGCTTTGAGGCACGCTGGCAAGCACTCCACACACGGGTTGCCTTTGCCAACCTGCTGATGCAAGGGCGACCGGGCAGCCGTGAGCCGATTGTCTAGAGAAGGAGTCCTATCTGATGACCGAATCGTTGAGCCTTGAGCAGCGCCACGCAGCGCTAGAGGCAATTGCCGCACAGGTACGTGCTTGTGACAAATGCGCGCTGCACGCCGCCGGGCGCACCAACGCCGTCCCGGGCGCGGGCGATTATGCCGCTGAGATTATGTTCATTGGCGAAGGTCCCGGCTTCAACGAAGATCGGCAAGGCTTGCCTTTCGTTGGGCAATCGGGCAAGCTGCTGGAAGAAATGCTGACCCTGATCGGTCTGACTCGCGCTCAGGTCTTCATCACCAACGTGGTGAAGTGCCGTCCGCCAGAGAACCGTGATCCGCAGCCGGATGAAGTCTCCACCTGCACACAGGCGTATCTCTACCGCCAAATTGAGCTGATCGCACCGAAAGTCATCGTGACACTAGGGCGCTTCAGCATGGGCTTGTTTTTCCCAAACGCCAAAATCACCCAAATTCATGGGCAGGCAAAGTGGCAGGATGGGCGCGCTTACTTGCCGCTTTACCATCCGGCGGCGGTGCTGCGGAACATGGCGACGCTCAAGCCGCAAATGGAGGCAGATTTCAGACAGATTCCGCAGTTAGTGGCAGCGTGGGATGCTCAGCAGTCTGCCTCGACGGGCGCTGCCGCTGCGCCTGAAGCACCGGAGCCGCCCGAACAACTGACCCTTTTTTAGATATAAGCTGCCTGTGGGCGGGAATGCATCTCCGCCCACAGGTTTTCCATTCACCGCTATTCAGCCGCATCCATATCGCCAAGCAAGTCTTCCAGCTCCTCAGGATCAGGATCGCTCGCTAGGCGATTCGGCGGTGCTTGGATGTGCTGCCGCCATAACTGCTCGGTGATCGCTTTCGGCGCAGCGCGCACGCCATAGGCAACAAAGTAGCTGCATACGCGCTCCACGTCGCGTGCCAAGAGACGGTAGGCAGCGCGGTTGGTGCGGCATTCCGTCACTTGTGGGAAGTCAATCAGGGTGATGGCGCCTTCCCAATACAGGATGTTGTAGGCAGATAGATCGCCGTGTACCATGCCGTGTTGCAGCATGAGCGCGATGTTCCGCAGCACTTCCTCAAAAAGCGGCTGTGCCTCATCATCTGCCAGCCCAACCTCATGCAAGGTTGGCGCGGGAAGGCGCTCATCACCGATGTAGGTCATCAAGATGCCATTTTCACCAGCGGCATATGGGCGTGGCACAGCAGCACCTGCTCGCCAAAGCACATCCAGCATTTTGAATTCGTGCATCAGCCAAGAGGTATGCGCCACTTGCGCGCCGAACTTGGTCTTTTTGTTCAAGGCACGAATGCTGCGATCATCGCGCACCTCTTTACCATCTAGGCTCAGCACGGTACGCCCTTCGCGGTAGAGCCTATCGTTACGCAGGTTGCGGAACATGCGCGGACGGTAGATTTTTGCCGCCAGCAGGTTTGTGCCAAGCGTTGGATGTGCCGTGCAGCAGTAGACGCTTGCTTCTTTGCCGCCTTTGACCTGCGCCAGCACGTCCGTGATGAGCGATTGGTCAAAGAAGGGGCGCAGCGAATCGGTCAGCCACAGTTCTTCCTGACTATCTTTGCGTGGTTGGTAGGTCGTCTGCAAACCGCCTTCCAGACCGATGCGGCTGTCCACGATCTCACTGATGATCTGCTGCTCAGTCTTTTTCGGCTTGTGATTCGGCTTGGGTGTACGGTGGCGCTGGCTGGCGCCGTCCAGCTTGAATTTACGAGCATAAAACGCGGTGTCGTCCGCGTCGTCGTCGAACGAATCGTAATCAAAACGGCTCAAGGTCGTGTCCCCTTGTTGCACAGTATGGTATTCGGTTGATAGCATGACTTCAGGTGCTACGCACGCAAGCAGGCACCAGCCGCCGCAGTGCGCCGATAGAGTGTGCAGGTCTTTAGGGGGTATGCCTAAGTGGACAGGATTCGCGGTGAGCGCGTGGTGCGGTCAGCCGTTGGGCGTGTGACGGACAGGCATACCCAGTCCCGCAAGGGCTTGCAGGGTTTTCACATGTGCCATAACGGATATGCCTCGCTTTCATGCAAAATACGATACACTGCCTAGTGTAGCATCACTTTTTAAGTTTGTCTAGAGGTCAGGACGGATCGAGAAGATGTAGTGTGTGGCGATAGGCTACCCCAACGAGAATTTCTATGAGGATGTACCGAAGCACGTTCTGTAGGCACAAGCTAATAGCCACTGCTCAAATCAACGCGGTTAAGCAGGTCTTTCTTCTCCAGATAGCGCTCTAGGTTCTCGGTGAACAGGTCGGCGGCGCGCTCATGGTAGCGGGCAGTGTTGCCGGCAAGGTGTGGGCTGATGATCACGTTCTCCATGCTCCACAATGGGCTGGATTGCGGCAGTGGCTCACGGGCAAACACATCCAGTGCCGCGCCGCCGATCTTGCCCGCCTTCAGCGCCGCAATTAGGGCGTCCTCATCCACCACGCCGCCGCGCCCAACGTTGATAAAAATGGCGTGCGGCTGCATGGCAGCAAAGACGCTGGCATCAATGTAGCCGCGTGTTTGCGAAGTCAGCGGCAAGGTGACCAACACAAAATCGCAAGCGCCAACCATCGAACGGATTGCCTCCGGCGGATAGAGCCGATCCACGAATTCACCCTGCGGGTCGCCGACGCCCTCTTCCTCGTATTCATTACGGCTGGCAGGCTGCATCACATTGCGCTTGGTGGCAAGCACCATCATGCCGAATGCCTTGGCAAGGCGTGCTGTAGCGCGCCCAATGCTGCCATAGCCAACAATGCCAAGCGTGGAGTCGCGCAGTTCACGCGGCAGGAACAACTCAAAGCGCTTTTCCGACCATTCCGCACGTGCCTGATGGCGCAGCATCAGCGGAATCTTGCGGGCATGTGCCAGCATCATGGCGAAGGTGTATTCGGCAATGGTGGAAGCGTGAATGCCGCTGGCAGTTGTCAAGATCACATTCTGGTTCTGAATCACGGGCGATTCGATGACCGAGTCAATGCCGGCAAAGTGCAGTTGAATCCAACGCAAACGCAATGCTTGATCAGGTTCGGGCAGCAGCCGTGCGGTGTAGAGAATATCGGTGTTTGCCCACACCTCACGCGGAATCTCGTTGGCGTTACGCGCAAGGCTGCGTGTGAATTTCAGGCGCGGCGAGAGGCTTTTCAGGCGATTCATGATTGTGTCATTGAAATCTACCAAAACAAGCACATTCAGCGTCTCATCCATGTGATCTCTTTTCCCCTAAAAACACAAACGGCGCGGCAGTTGCTATCTTACATCGCTGCCACGCCGTCAAGTCTACCGAGATTTTCAGTTCGCGCTATGGTGCAGCGAGGTTGCCTCTAGTGGACGCGCATACGCCATCGTATACAGATCGCGGTAGGCGCCGCCCTGTGCCAAGAGCGCCTGATGTGAGCCTTGCTCTACGATCATGCCGTGATCCATCACCACGATCAGATCGGCGCTGGTGATGGTGCTGAGCCGATGAGCGATCACAAAGCTGGTGCGCCCTTTCAGCAGCCGCTTCAACGCATCCTGAATGACCTTCTCGGTCTGTGTATCAATGCTGCTAGTTGCCTCATCAAGGATCAGAATGCGCGGATCGGCAAGCAAGGCACGCGCAAACGAAATCAACTGCTTCTGCCCTGCCGAAAGGATCGCGCCGCCTTCGCGCACTTCGGTATAGTAGCCATTCTCCAGCTTGCTGATGAAGGCATCCGCGCCGACTGCCTTCGCCGCCTCGATCACTTCCTCATCAGAGGCGTCCAAGCGCCCATAGCGGATGTTATCCATCACTGTGCCGCTGAACAGGTGCGTTTCTTGGACGACGACGCCCATCTGCCGCCGTAGGCTCTCTTGCGTCACCTTACGGATGTCGTAGCCATCAATGGTAATGCGCCCTTCGCTCACTTCATAAAAGCGCGAGAGCAGTTTCACAATGCTGGTCTTGCCCGCGCCAGTATGCCCAACCAACGCCACGGTGTAGCCGTGTGGCACATCCAGCGTGACGTGCTTCAGGACAGCAGGCGGCGTACTATTATCGCTCAGGCTGCCCGAATGATCGTGATTTTGCCCGTTGCTGCCGTTCGACGCACCATGCTTACCATTCTTGCTGTGTTTGCCGTTCTGCCCATAACGCTCAGAGACTTTCATCGGCGGATAGGCGAACGAGACATCCTCAAAGCGCACATGCCCTTGAATGGTTGGCAGTTCGACTGCATCAGGCGCATCTTGAATATCCAACGGCGTGTCCATGAGGGTGAAGATTTTGCCGCCGGCTGCCATCACCGCTTGGAAAATGTTATAGCGCTGCGCCAACATGCGGATTGGGAAGAAAAGCTGCTCGATATACAGCACGAAGGTGAGCAGCGTGGCGACGCTGATCGTCTGATCCAGCACTAGGGAGCCGCCTACATACACCAGCGCGCCAAGCGCCACACCGCCCACCAACTCGATGCCGGGAAAGAACAAGCTGGCAACCCATGCCGCCCGCAAGCTAGATTTGAGGTGCGCGTGGTTGATCTGTTCAGCAAAGCGGCGATAGTTCTGCCCTTGCCGCGCATATGCCTGTGTAACGCGAATCGCGTTGAATGCCTCTGAAAGTTCGGCGTTGTTGGCGGAATTCGTCTCGCGCTGCAAGTTGTACGCCTTGCGTGCGTAAATCCGCCAGTAGTTCGCCATAATGGTGACGACAGCCACCACCACCAACGCGATCATCGTCAGCGGCAGGCTGATGAAAAGCATGGCGATCACAATGCCAAATAGGATCAGAATATCGCGCACGGCGCCAACCACCGCAAAGGTGATCGCCTCGCGCAGCACGTTCACATCGCCGATCACACGGGCGATCAGCTTGCCCGTCTCGTAACTGCTGAAGAACGAGAGCGAAAGGCGCTGAATGTGCGAAAACAACTCATCGCGCAGCTTTTGGATGATGCGCTGCCCTGCAAAGGACATATTCATCACCTGCACGCGGAAGCCGATCTGCGCTGCGCCATCCAGCAGCAGGTAGGTGATCACACCCAGCAGCACGTAGTGCAGATTGCCCTTCAAAATGCCTTCGTCCACGGCAAAGCCAATCAAGGGTGGACCGGCAATATAGCCAAGCACCGTCAGCAGTGCGCCGCCTAAGGCAATCCGCACGTTGCGTCCATAGGGCGAAAGATAGCCGAGCAGCCGCTTGGTCACTGCCCAATCGAAGACCTTATCCGCCTCTGCCAGTGCGGCACCCATCATACCCATAGCCTTTAGTGTCCTTTCTGTTCCACCAAGCCGCCGGTCGCCAGCATTTCGCGGCGCATACGCTCTTGATCTTGCAACTGCAAGCGGTAAATTTCGGCATAGCGCCCGCCTTGCGCCAACAGATCGGTGTGTGTGCCGCGCTCTACGATCTCGCCGTTAGCAATCACCAAAATCTGATCAGCTTTCTGCACGGTTGTTAGGCGCTGCGCGATGATGAACGTCGTGCGTCCTTCCATCAGCCGCTCTAGCGCCTCTTGGATCAAGTATTCGGTGCGTGTATCCACACTACTGGTCGAATCATCCAGGATGAGGATGCGCGGATCGATCAGCAAGGCGCGAGCAATCGCAATCCGCTGCCGCTGACCGCCGCTGACGGTCACGCCGCGCTCACCAACGCGAGTCTCGTAGCCATCGGGAAACTCGGTGATGAAGTCGTGCGCGTTGGCAGCCTTCGCCGCGGCAATGACTTCCTCAAGCGGTGCCTCAGGACGCCCGTAGGCGATGTTTTCCCGAATGCTGGCGGAAAACAACAGCGATTCTTGCAGCACAATGCCGATCTGGCGGCGCAGGCTATCCAACTGCACAGCGCGTACATCTATGCCGTCAATGGTGACGCGCCCTTCGCTGACCTCATAGAAGCGCGGAATCAGGCTGACCAGTGTGCTTTTGCCGGAGCCTGTCAGACCGAGCAGCGCGATTACCTCGCCGCTTTTCGCCTCTAAATTGATGTTTTTAAGCGTTAGCGGCAGTGCTGGCTCATAGCGAAAGCTGACGTTTTCAAAGCGCACGTCGCCTTTAATCGGCGGCATCGGCGGTGCATCGGGCGCATCACTGATGGTGATCGGCGCGTCCATGATCTCGAAAATACGGCGGCTGCTGGTGATCGCCTGTGTGGTCAGAATAATCACAAAGCCAATGAAGCGGATCGGCTGCCCTAGCAGTAGCACATAGGCATTGAACGAGACAATCAAGCCGACGGTAACGCCTGCCATGCCTGCATCCGCCAGCAAGCCGCCCACCAACAGCACCGCGCCAAGCGAGAGCGTCACCAAGTACGCGCTTAGCGGCAGAAAGAGCGCCCAACGCCGCACAAGGCTGATCTGTTCCTCGTAGAGCTGGTCGTTTTGCGCGCCGAATTTCTCCACCTCGTGGCGTTCGCGGGCAAAAGCGCGCACCACTTGCGCGCCGATGACGCTCTCTTGCAGTTGGTTGCCCAGTTTTTGCAGGCGCTCCATGATGGCACGCCAACGCGGATCAACCTCGTTCACAAACCTGAACGAGAGGAATGCCAGCGGAATCAGCGGCACAAAGGCAACGATGGCCAGCGGCACGTTTGCCGTCAACATCAAAGCCGCCGCACCGATAATCAGGAGCAGTGTATTCAAGCCGTCAATCAAGCCGTAGGCAAAATAGCGCTGCACTTCGTCCACATCGCTAATTGCGACCGTGATCAAGGTGCCGGTTTGCGCTTTGTCGTGGTAGCTGAACGGCAGATTTTGCACCTTATCGTAGAGTTGATTCCGCATGTCGTAGGTGATGTAGTGCGAAAGGCGCTCACCAAAGTAGCGGAAGACGAAGCCTGCTGCGCCGCGCAGCACACCAAGCCCAACGATCAATAAGCCTGCTGCCAAGAGGAAGCTGTTATCACCGGCTTTGATGCCGTTATCAATCACTTCACGCAGCACACGCGGAATGAGGACGGCTAAGGCGCTGCTGAAGATCAACCCGATGAAGGCAAAGATTGCCAAATTGCGGTATGGGCGCAGATAGCCCATGATACGCCGCCACAGGGCAAAATTACTGACTTTGCCAGCGGCGGAGCGCAACTCGCTGCTCACGTGCATTCGGAGACTCCTATCAAGGCATTGGTTGGAATGCGGAAGGTGCGGACGAACAACGGCGACTCGCTAAGTATAGCGAACTTTTGTGCGTACAGCAACGGCTCACTACGGCTCAATTTTGTTGCTATTGCAACGCACCTATAAAGTTTAGCAGCAAGTGGGCAAGCGCGGCATGGGACTAAAGACGGATTTTGAGGGTTTAGCGAGCGGCGCAGGTGATTGCGTTCACCTGCGCCGTGGCTCCGATTTTAGAGCGAGATGCCTAAAATCTCTTGGATACGTGCAACGAAGGTTTGTGGATTGATCGGCTTCGGGAAGTAGCCATCAAAGCCTGCCTTAATCGCATCCTCTGCCACATCTGCCGAGTGATAGGCAGTCATGGCGATCACCGGGATGTGCGCGGTAGCAGGGTTGGAACGTACACCGACCAATGTCTGCCAACCATCTTTGCCTGGCATGGCAAGGTCAGTGACGATGACGGTTGGCTCAATTTCGGTGAGCAGTTGCAAGCATTCGTCACCGTTTTTGGCAAGGTATACCTGAATGCCGTAGTGTTCCAGCACACGCGAAACAAGCTGCTGATCATCGAATGTATCTTCAACGACGATCACCTTCCAATTGGTAGCAGACATAACGGAAACGCTCCTTTGTGGTTATCAAAGACTCATACATTGTAGGGCGATCCGTTCAACTTCTGCTACAAAAGTGAACAAATCAAAAGGTTTGCTGATGTATCCATTAAAACCTGCCGCCATCACCTCTTGACGATCTGTATCCATCGCATAAGCGGTGATCGCAATCACCGGCGTGGGCGCAAGCTCTGGATCACTGCGAATGACTTTCAGCACGTCCCAGCCTGTCATCTTCGGCATTTTGATATCCAACAGAATGAGTGTCGGCTTGATCTGGCGTGCCAGCGCCAAGCCCTCCTCGCCATTATAGGCAGTCTGGACTTGGACGCCAAAGTGACTCATCGCAGCACGCGCCACCATCAGATTATCGGGTGTGTCATCTACAATCAGGATCGTCCAGCCGCGAATGTCACCGCGGATCGGTTCTGGTGTGCGAAACATTGTGCATTGTTACCCTTCTATGCTCGATGAAAGTGCTTCAGCTTTATTAGCTTCAGTGACCAACGGTAATGTAACGGTGAAGGTACTGCCACGCCCAACTTCACTGCTCAAACGGATGTTGCCGCGCATCATCAGCACCAGCTTACGCACGATTGCCAAGCCTAAGCCTGTGCCACCGCGATCTAAGCCGTTTTCAGCCTGATGGAACTCGTCAAAGATCACCTCTTGCAGGTGTGGCGGAATGCCCGCGCCGCTATCCGTCACGCTGATGCGCCAGGTTGCCTCATCTTGCAGCACCGCAGCAACAGCCACACTGCCCTCATCGGTGAATTTGATGGCGTTTGAGACAAGGTTGATGATGATCTGCTTGATGCGCCCATAGTCACCAACCAGTGTTTCGGGCAAGTGTTCATCCACTTCAAGCGTGAAGGCAAGCCCTTTATTATCTGCCAACACTTTGTTTTGCGTCATCACCTCGCTCAAGCAGGCGCGCACACTGAACGGTTTTTCAGCGAGTTCTAAGCGCCCTGCCTCGATCTTCGAGAGGTCTAGCACTTCGTTGATCAGGTGCAGCAGATGCTGCGCGTTGACAAGGATGCGCTCTTGGTAGGCAAGCTGCTCAGGATTCAGCTCGCCAACCATGCCTGCCAATTGCAACTGTGAATAGCCGATCACGGCGTTAAGCGGCGTGCGTAACTCGTGCGACATGGTGGCGAGGAATTGGCTTTTTAGCTTGCTGGCAACTTCTGCCTGGCGGCGCGCCACAGCCAGTTCACGGTTTGCCTTCACCAATGCCTCATTCTGAGTCTGGACTTGTTCCTGCGCTTGCCGACGGTCTGTCACATCCATGAAGATGCCTTTGAAGATCACGCGCCCGCTCTCAGTGAAGGTTGGGATGGATTCGCCGCGCCACCAGCGCAGTTCGCCTGTTTCCCTGTGATATAAGCGCCCTTCAAACTGCCAGTTACTGCCATCAATGAGGACGGCATTCACCGAGTCAACGAACGGCTGAAGGTCTTGCGGATGGAAGTGCTGAACAAGCGTACCGAGGTCAGTCATCACCTCTTCCGCCGTCACGCCGGAGACGGCGTAAATACCCTGACTGATGTAGCCGATGCGCCATTGATCGCCTTCCACATAAAATTCGTAGATAGCGCCTTTCAAGCCGTTGGCAATTTGCAGCAGGCGCTCGCGGCTTTCGCGCACGATAGCCTCTTGGTTCTGGCGTGCGATTGCCGCGCCAAGGTCGGCTGCCATCGTCCCCAGCAGTTCAAGTTCGAGTTCATCCCAAACGCGCTCGCCAAGGCATTCATCAAAGCCAAGCAAGCCCCACCACTGCCCATCCACAAAGATTGGCAAGACAGCCAGTGAGACGATTCCTTGCGAGTCCAGGACGTCGCGGGCAACACCCTCTACGTCTTTTGCGGCATGGCTGACCACACGCCCGTCTTGGAAATCTGCCAACCAGTCAGGGAAAATATCCGAGATAGGCAGTTCGCGCATGTCCGGTGCATCAATAAATGCCTCAATGCCCTCTGCCACCCATTCATAGCGCATATCCACCAATGTTTTGCCCTCTGGCGTGTTGGGCAGTTTTTGGAAGATATAGGCACGGCTGGCACTGAGCGAACCACCGAGCCGCATCAGGATTTGTGGCAGCACACTTTCCCAACGCGCACTGGTCAGCAATTGCTGCTGCGAAAGCGAAACGGCTGCTAACAGGGCGTCGCGCCGCAGCAGCGCCAATTCACTTTGTTGGCGGGCAATTGCCGCGCCCAGATCACTTGCCACAGCACGCAGCAAGTCTATTTCAAGGGCATCCCAGACGCGATCACCAAGGCACTCATCAAAGCCGATGAAGCCCCACCACTGCCCATCCACCATGATCGGCAGCACAACAAGCGAGACAATTGATTGCGGCTCCAGAATCTCGCGCTCATTTGCATCAAAATCACGGACGATGCCGCTGATCGGTCGCCCTGCCGAGAGTTCAGCCACCCAACGCGGAAAAGCAGCGGACATATTCAAGTTTTGCAGATCGGGATTGTCAATCTCAGGCTTGATGCCTTCTGCCACCCATTCATAGCGCTGATCAGTGAACCACTGCCCATCGCGCAGAGTCGGTTGATTTTGGAAGATGTACACACGGCTGGCTGCGGCAGCCTTACCTAACTGCGCCAAAATTTCTTCGGCGTTGTTCTCCCACTCCACACTGGAAAGGAGTTTCTGCGCCGTGAACGAGACGGCTGAGAGAATGGCATCCCGCCGCAAAAGCGCTAACTCACTCTGCCGACGTTCCAGCAGGCTGCTCACCCACTGCCCCATCAGCAGGAAGAAGTCTTTGTCGAAGGCGGCAAACTGCTCTGAGCGTGGCTTGCCACTCGAAAAACTGAGCGTGCCGAAGCGCTTATCACCTACCGTTAGCGGCACGCCGATATATGACTCCAAGCCAAGCGTCGTATAGCAAGGATGCCCTTTATAGTCAGAACTTCCCACATTTTCAATGCTCACCAAGCCATTTGCCTGATAAGCAAGATCGCAGTAGGTTTGCTTGAAGGCGAACTTCTGCCCGCGCTTCAGCGAACCATCCGGCGTCTGTGCATATAACACTGTGAGTGAATCGCCATCAATATGGCTGATGGTGCCGATCTCCAAGCCCAGCAATTCCGTGCCAATGCGAAGTGCTTCGCTTAGCTGCATATCCACATCGGTGCTGCTTGCCACCACCTCATAAAGCGCACGCAGCCGAATATCTTGGCGCACCTTCTGCACAGTGCGCTCACGCAGTTGGCGTGTCATGGCGTTGAAGGACTCTGTCACTTCACCAATCTCATCTCGGTAGCTGATCGGCACTTGGTGCATCAAATTGCCTTCGGCAACCTCGCGTGCGCCTTGCAGCAGTTTAGCAAGCGGTCGAGAGACGCCGCGCCGCACCGCCTGTCCCACAATGATGATCGTCCCAACGATCACAAGGACGGTTGCAGCGATGATCTCTCCTAATCGGCTGCGCGAGAAGTCGTTTATCTCCCGTGCGGACACCTCACTGAACAAGATGAGATCGGTGCCATCAATCACTTTGGATGTGCCTAGCACATCCACGCCCTGAAGGTTTATATACTGGCTGGCAATCAAGCCTTCGTTGCCACTTGTCCCCAGCAGTTCCCCGATGAATTCTATATCCTCAGTCGCGGGAAATTCGCTTCGCCCTAACAACAATATGCGCGCCGACACAAGGCTTGGATCGGTGTGCGCGATCAGTTCGCCTTCACCTTCGGCAAGGTAGGCAACGCCCGTCTCACCCAACCGATTGCGCGCCAACAAATCGTTCACAAACGCCATGCTGAGGTTAGCGGCAATAACACCGCCGTCAGGCATTGAGGCAGCAAGGATCAGGTAGGGCAATCCTTCAGCCGTGAAAGATAGCTCGCCTAGATAGAACAGCCCTTCTGGCGCTTCTTGTGCCTCCTCAAACCACTCTGATTGTGCAATTACATTCGGATCGCCAAAGGCTGTGGTCTCTCGCACCGCATCCGCAATAATCTGACCGTTGGCATCTAGCAAAGCGATTTCGAGCAGGCTAGGGCTGGCTTGCAGCGTGCCGTTTAGAAGATCGGCAAAGTGTTCATCAATGCGGATGTTCTTCAGAAAGGTCAGGGTGCGCTGCACCTGATTAATCACACTGCGGATTTGGTTGCCCACATTGTTGAGGGCATCCACTTGGCGATCTCGCCACAACTGCCACTGCGTTTCCCGCCCGCTGAGAATGCCCAACGTGCCGATGATGAACAGCGCCAGTGAAATCAACGAGATGAAGATAATGTTGAGCTGCGTTCGCACAGAAAGGCGAATTTCGGATAGCTTTTTAAGCGGCATAGAGTGTTTCTGTGAAACCTTCTGCAACGTCTGTGAGAGACGCTGCCTACATAATTATGCTCTACCCTAAAGCATACGGCAAAAAGCGTGGAAAAACATTGTGCGCTTGTCTAATCTTTCGCTGCCAGATAGCCTAGTCAAGTGGCTAGGCAAAAGCTATGCCCCAAAACTGGGCAAACAACGGATCGCCATCTTGGGCAGCCCACGATTACAATTGAACGAGATTTATGGCATGTGCCTTCAAGGTCAATCAGTGTGAACCAACCAACTATTGTGCTGCTGTTTGTAGAAGATGATCCCGATGATCAGCGTGTGTTTACCCACTATGTGGATGCAGCACAACTGCCCTACCTGTGTGTCTTAGAGGCAAGCCTTTCGGCGGCATTGGATCGCCTGCAAAAGTATGCATTTGATGTAATCCTCTCCGACTACAAACTGCCTGATGGCACAGTCCTTGAACTGCTCAGCAAGCAGCCCACCACGCCGATTATCGTCATCACACGCAGCCGTGATATTGAAACGGCGATTGCGGTGATGAAAGCAGGCGCAGCTGATTACTTATTGCAAGATGAAGAAAACAGCTACCTTGAACACCTGCCTGATTCGATTGCGAATGCAGTGCGCCAAAGCGTTAACCAGCGCGTGGCTGCCGATCAGCGCGCCCTGATCGAAATGCTGCGTGATACAGCCGCCGCGCTAAACAGCACGCTGGAGCTTGATGAAATCCTCAAGCGCCTGCTGGAGAACGTCAAACGCATCATTCCGCATGATGCAGCCAGCATCATGCTCCTGGAAGGCATGCACGCCAGAATCGTGCAAGCGGTTGGTTGGCAGCCTGACGAAGCTGCTATTCTATCTAGCGTCGTCCTGAACATCGCTGAGATTGACCACCTCAACCTGATGTATCACACGCGCAAATTTTGCATCATACCCGATGTGTCTGCCCTCGGTAGTTGGGTGGATATTCCACAGGTGCGCGCTCCACGGTCTTATCTGGCTGCACCTATTTGCGTTGGCAAACAAGTGATTGGCTTTTTACATCTGGACAGCCTAACGCCAAACCACTTCACTGTTACCCACGCTGAGCGACTGAGTGCTTTCGTCAATCAGGCTGCCACAGCCATTGAAAACGCGCAGCTCTACCAAAAGGCGCAAGAATTGGCTGCCCTTGAAGAGCGCCAACGCCTTGCCCGCGACCTGCACGACTCCGTGACGCAAACGCTTTTCGCTGCCTCTGTGGTCTCTACCGCCATTATTCGGCGCTGGAAAGAGGATCCTGCCAGCATTGGCGCGGAACTGCGCGAACTGCGTGACCTTACACAGGGCGCACTTGCCGAAATGCGTACCCTACTCTTGGAACTGCGTCCGAATGCGCTCTTAGAAGCTGACCTTAACGATTTGCTGCGCCAGCTTACCGAGACGGTGAAAGGGCGCTCTAAACTGCATGTCGTCTATGAATCTGAGGGCAGCACGCGCCTGCCATCAACCGTCCATGTCGCATTTTTCCGCCTTGCCCAAGAGTCGCTCAACAACGTCTTGAAGCACTCACGGGCGCAGCATGTGAAGTTGCGCCTTGTTCGCACGCCAAGCCGTGTCGAACTTACCGTGCAAGATGACGGGCGCGGCTTTGAGCCGACGGCAGTGGCAGGCGACCGCATGGGCATCCGCATTATGCACGAACGAGCGCGTGAGGCAGGTATTCAGCTCACGCTGACGAGTAAACCGAATGAAGGGACGCGCTTAAGCGCTGTTTGGCAAGTGAAGGAGTCACAATGAGCGAGAAAAAACCTATTCGCGTGGTGATCGTAGATGATCATGAGATGGTGCGGCGCGGGCTAAGCCTGTTTTTGCGCGGCTTTAGCGATATGGAAGTGGTGGGCGAGGCAGCCAACGGCGCAGAGGCACTCCAAGTGTGCGAGGCACAACAACCTGATGTGGTGCTGATGGATATTGTGATGCCAGAAGTGAATGGCATTGAAGCGACACGCAGCCTGCGCGAACGCTTTCCGAACGTGGCGATTGTGGCACTCTCTAGTTCGGGCGATACGCGCAGCGTGACGGCAACCATGCAGGCGGGTGCAACCAGCTACCTCCTCAAAAACGTCTCTGATGATCAGTTGGCGAACGCGATCCGTGCGGCACAACGCGGGCAACGCACCCTTTCGCCGGAAGCCACACAAGCGCTGATCAATGCCGCCACACGCCCACCGGAACCCGAGTTCCGCCTGACCGAGCGTGAACAAGAAGTGTTGGCGTTGTTGGCAGAAGGCTTGAACAATCCCGAGATTGCCGAACGGCTTGTGATCAGCCGCTCTACCGTCAAATATCACATCAGCAGCATTTTGGCAAAGCTGGGTGTCAGCAATCGCTCGGAGGCGGTGGCGCTTGCCTTGAAGCATGATTTGGTCTGATTACGCCTCTCTGTGCGTGATCAGGCGCGCAAAGATGCCTTCCACATCGCTGAGCAAGTGTTGCGCGAGCGTGTTGAGGTCAAGCGTTCTGCCGTAGGTGATGCCTTCCTCCGTGTCCGCTTCGCCAAGTGCGGCAGCACATAACGCACGCAGCCGTGCTAATTCGTTCGGATCGAGGTGATTTGGCACCGCCTTCGCCTCGATCACGCCGATCCACTCGGCGGCTTGCGCTGCGTTGTTCTCGTGCAGGGCAAGGTCACACAGCGCATAGAAGCCATGCAGCAAGCCGCGCACGTTATCAATGGCGAACGCGATTTGCAGCCATTCATAAAGGCTGCCGCGCACAGCTTCCCAATTGCCCAGATGTACATCCACTTGGGCAAGGGCAGCAAGACGGTTGGCAAGCGAGTTCAAGTTGTTCATTTCTTGGGCAAGCGCAATGCTGCGCTCAAAATATGGACGGCATTCGGCGTAGCGCTCTTGCTGCGCCAGCACATAGCCCATGTTGCCGAGTGTTACCAGCATATTTTGAGCATCACCCAACCTTTGGCTGATAGCAATGCTCTGTTCAGCCATCACAAACGCCTCTGCATAGTGTTTTTCTTCCAACAAAATAAGGCTGAGGCGGCTGAGGCAGTGGCTCAGCAAACGCTCGTTGTTTGTTGTGCTAAGATGCTCTAACGCCTGCCGTGCGTGATGTTCAGCGGTAGGAAAATCCTTGCGATGATAGGCGACATCGCCTAAGCCAAGCTGTGCGTTGGCAAGTGCCGTTAAATCATGGTTATGTTGGGCAATCTGCAAGGCTGCCTGATAGTGATGCTCAGCAAGCTCTAGCGCCGCTTGCAACCGATACAAATATCCGAGCGTGTTCAGCGTTTTGGCTGTCCCTGAAGCGTTGCCAAGCCCTTGATAAAGCTGCAAAGCGCTTTGTAGTGTTTCCTGTGCGGCGCGAAAATTGCTTTGAATGCGTTTGATCTCACCGATCCGATACAATGCCTCTGCCTGTGCCTTCTTGTCCTCAAGGGTCAGGGCAAGGTTATATGCCTCTAGGAAGTGCTGTTCCGCCTGCACAGAGGACGCGCTCTGCTCATAGCACTGCCCAATCAACAGGTGCAGGCAAATCAGGCTTGCATCGGAAAAGGCGCTATAGCTGGCGCGCTGCAAGGTAATTTCTAGGTGTGCGCGCACAGCCGCCACATTACCACTTTCAATGGCGCGTGGCGCATACGCGCACATATACGCTATCTCGCGGGAGAGATCATCCGCCTCTCGCCAGTGCAGCGCAAGCGGCAAGTCGTAATCAGCTTGGTTGGGATAAAGCGCCTCGATGCCTTCGGCAACCGCACGGTGCCAGTGCTGGCGCTCCGAAGCGCTCAACGAATGCAGGACGCCCTCACGAATTTTATCGTGCGTAAAGTACCACTTGCCGTCCTGAATATGGACAAGCGCCACGTCCACACACTTAATCAGCCAGTCGTCATAATCGGCTTCGCCGCCAATGCGCTCCAGCAAGTTGAAATCTATTTCACGCCCGATCACAGCTGCAATCTGGACAAGGGTTTGGTATCGCCCTTTCAGGCGCGCCAAGCGCCGCTTGGCAACCAACAGCATTCCTTCGGAAAAAAGCCGCTCGGGCAAGGCTGCTTGGCGAATATGCTCTAGGCTGCCGGCTGTTTGGGCAAGTGTCCGCAAAGACTCGATCACATAAAAGGCGTTGCCTTCTGTATGTTCGACCAAAAAATTATTGATCTCTGCGAAGCGCTCATCATCACCGATGACGGAAGCCGTCAGCAAGCGCACTTCGTCGGCGGAGAAGCGCGCCAACTTAATAAGCTGCATCTCAGAGAGTTTTCCATAAAAATATTGATCATCATCTGTGCGGTAGGCGGTAATTACAACCAGCGGCAAGCGCGCAACAGCTTTGGTCAGTTGGCGCAGCGGCAGCAAACTATCTGACGACCAGTGGACATCATCAATAATCAGCATAATCGGCTGCTTGGCACGTTCAACCAAAGCGATCAACAAAGTGGAGAGTTGAATTTCATCCGCCAAACTGTTGCGCTCTGGCACAGCCCGTCCGATCAGGCGTTCTAAGTCTGGCACAAACGCCTTCAACAGACTTGCCTCGTTATCTTGAATGGGAATGAATAGCACGAGGCGGCGCAGCATATCGCGCCACAGTGTGTAGATACCGCCCATGCCTTCGGAACACTGCCAACGCACCACCAAGGCGCCTTTCACCAAAGCGCGGATACGCATCTCATCCAGCAGGCGCGTTTTGCCAACACCGCTTTCACCGCTGATCAGCCAAGCCGAACCTTTACCCTTCAGCGCATTGGCAAGGGCTTCCTCGAAAAGGGTTAGCTCTTGGGTGCGCCCAACAAACTTGGGCGATTGCAACACACTCTCTCGCAAGATGGGCGTTTCGCTCGGCGCCGTGTTAATTGCCGCATGGAAGGCTACCATCGCGTCGTAGGCAGTTGGGTAGCGTGCTTCAGGCGTTTTTTCCAGCAGGCGCAGCACAATTTCGCAGAGGGCGTGTGGCAGGTTCAGGGTAAGGCGGTCAGGTGTTTCATGCAACACCTTGTAAATCAACTGTGAGATGCTCTCGCTTTGGAAAGGGTGCTTGCCTGTAAACATTTGGTAGGCAAGCACGCCTAGCGCGTAAAGATCACTGTGCGGACGGGCAGGCGCACCGCTTAGCACTTCCGGCGCCATATATTCCAACGTGCCGCTTGTGCTGGTAATATGTTCCAATTCAGCCGCAATGCCAAAATCTAGCACGCGCAGGCGCCCGTTTGGCTCTACCAAAATATTGTTGGGCTTTAAGTCGCGGTGCAGGATGCCATGCCGATGCAGATAAACGAGTGCTTGCAGTGCCTCAGTGAGCAAGCGCACTTTATCGGGCATTGCGTGTGCCGATGCTGCTTCAAGAATGGTTTGTGGCGCTTCCAGAAGCGGCATGGTGAAATACGGGCGCAGACCGCTGTCATAGCCAAAATCCAGCACACTGATGATATGTGGATGGCGCAAGGCGGCAAGAATTTGGAACTCACGAGCAAACGTCTCGCGCTGATCGGGATCATTTGCGTCTGCCGTCGTCCGCACCTTTAGGCGTTTCAGGGCGATGATCTGCCCCGTGAGGCGATCTTCCGCCTGAAAAACCGATCCCATGCCGCCTTCACCAATTTTTTTGAGCAGGCTGTAGCGGTTGCCAACCAAATAGTCCGTTGTGGTGCGCTGAGTCATGCACAATCCTTTCGGCACACCTAAAACTTCAAAGGTTCGCTCATTTGGCGGCAAGGGCAATGCAAGGTGGTCTTTAGTATATGCGCCGCTAACTCCCTACACAATCATAACGTGCAACATACGCTTTCGGCAAAGCAAACGGGCTTTCTTTTGCCACTTGTGGTTGGCTGCGGCACAATTGATATGTTTGTGAAACCTCACACCCAATTTTCTTTGGAGGAACAAAGATTCCCTATGGACTTAATGGAGTATCAGGGCAAACAGTATTTTGCCCGTTTTGGCATTCCCGTCTCGGCAGGCGGTGTTGCTGATACTGTTGATGAAGCTGTCGCCCATGCGGAGCGCATCGGCTACCCTGTGGTGGTCAAGGCGCAGGTGATGATCGGCGGGCGCGGCAAGGCGGGCGGCATTAAGCTCGCCAACACTGCCGACGAAGTGCGCTTCCATGCCGGCAACATCCTCGGCTTGGATATTCGTGGGCATATTGTGCGCCGCTTATGGATCGAACGCGCCTCCGAAATTGCCCAAAGCCCTGACCGCCTGAACGAAAAAGGTGAGCCAAAAGCAGAAGAATATTACGCTTCCTTTGCGCTGGATCGCAGCGCCAAAAAATATCTGGGGATGCTCTCTGCCGAAGGCGGCGTGGAGATCGAGAGCGTGGCGGATGAACTCATCGCCAAGATTCACGTTGATCCAATGCTTGGGCTGAGCGAGGAGGCTTGCCGTGCATGGGTTGCAGCTGCGAATTTGCCCGCACCTGCCCGTGAAGGCGCGGTTGGCGTGCTGATGGCGCTCTACCGCTGTTATACCGAGGGCGATTGCGAGTTGGCAGAGATCAATCCCTTGATCCTGACCACTGATGGGCGTGTTCATGCCCTAGATGCCAAAGTAACGCTGGATGACGCCGCTCATGATCGCCATCCTGAATGGGCAGACTTTGAGGCGGCAACCGTTGCCGCGGGCGATAGCCGTGAGGCACTTGCCAAAGAGAAGGGCTTGCAATACGTCGGTTTGGAAGGCAGTGTCGGCATCATCGCTAATGGCGCAGGCTTGGCAATGTCTACCGTAGACATTGTGAAGCAGGTCGGCGGTGCGCCCGCGAACTTCCTCGACATTGGTGGCGGCGCTAATGCAGAGGTGATGGTCAATGCCCTGACCGTCATCAGCACCGATCCGAATGTGCGCGCCATCTTCATCAACATTTTCGGCGGCATCACGCGCTGCGACGAAGTGGCACGCGGCATTGTCGAGGCGCTGGGTCGCATCACGCTGAGCGCACCGATTGTTGCACGCATTGACGGCACCAATGCCGCTGAAGGGCGCGCCATCCTGAAGGCGAACGAATCCGAGAAACTCATCATGCTGCCCGATATGCTCAGCGCCGCCCAAAAAGCGGTTGAGATTGCAGGAAAGTAGGCTGAAATCATGGCTGTTTTCGTAAACGAACATACCAAAGTCGTTGTGCAAGGGCTGACGGGCAAACAAGGGCAGTTTTACGGATTGCGTAACCGTGCCTATGGCACGCAAGTGGTGGCAGGCACTAATCCAAAGAAGGCAGGCACCGACGTTGAAGGCATTCCGATCTTCGCCACAGTTGCCGATGCAGTCCGCGAGACAGGCGCAAACGCTGCCTTCATCATCGTGCCGGCAATGGCGGCAGCCGCTTCCATCCTAGAGGCGGCTGAGGGCGGCATTCCGTTCATTGTGTGCGTCACCGAACATATTCCGACGCACGATCAGGCACGCATCTACAATCGCCTAAAGCACGACTTCCCACATACACGGCTGCTCGGTCCGAACTGTGCGGGCATCCTCTCGCCGGGCAAGTGCAACATCGGCTTTACGCCAACTGAAGTGGCTATGCCGGGGCCGGTGGGCATTGTCAGCCGTTCTGGCACGCTTGCTTATCAGGCGCTCTATGAGCTGACGGAAAGCGGCATCGGACAGACGACATGCGTTGGCATTGGTGGCGATCCCGTCCCCGGCACCAGCTTCATTGACGCGCTAGAGGCGTTCCAAGCCGACCCTGAAACAGAGGCAATCGTCATGATTGGCGAGATTGGCGGCTCGGCAGAGGAAGAGGCAGCCGAATACATCAAGGCGCACATCACCAAGCCTGTGGTTGCCTACATCGCGGGCATGGAAGCGCCACCCGGCAAACGCATGGGACACGCCGGCGCGATCATCTCACGCGGGAAGGGGACAGCAAAAGGCAAGACTGAGGCACTGACTGCGGCAGGCGCACGGGTTGCCATGAATCCAACCGAGATTGGCGGGCTGGTGAAACAAGCGCTAGGGCGCTAAAGGTTAGCAATGTGGTAGGGCAGTCTGCCTAAGACTGCCCCGTGCCACGCCTTACTAACCTGCCTCTTGAGATCAGCGCCGAATGGTGTATACTTATCTATCATACTAAGCATCTGCGGCTGTAGTTCAGCTGGTAGAACGGCAGCCTTCCAAGCTGCATGTCACGGGTTCGAATCCCGTCAGCCGCTCTGCGGGTCCATAGCTCAACGGTCAGAGCATCCGGCTCATAACCGGCTGGTTGCAGGTTCGAATCCTGCTGGACCCATACCTCCACAGCGCAATCTTCCGCACCCCACGCATACCCTAATTCCGATTACCTCTTGCAAGTATAGACGAGTCGTCCATTCCTCCTCTTTTAAGTGGCGAAGATCAAGGGTATGTCCTCATCACGCCTTAGGGCAGAGCTTCCCAAACCCTTTGACCGCCGCACCTTGAATCACTGGGAAAGGTATGTTTGCAGGCAGCGAAAATCTTATCTCACTGCTAAATCTTTACAATCTTTATAAACTACAAAAAGTCCATTTACGTATTCTTAATAGTTCGGATTCCTCACTAAAATGTCATGCCGATCATGTAAAAACTCTCAAAATCCTCGTTGTCTTCTTGTTAAATTCGCCTATAACTGCTTGTGGAATTGGCAAGGCTCACTTATAGTATGTGTGGACGTCATGTTGATCACAAGGAGCGTGTCTATGAATCAGAGAAACCGTCAATTGTTTCTCATCATTGGCGCGGTTGTCTTCATTGTGGCAGCGGTTGTCGTTGTTCTGTCTGGAACTTTTCAACAGGGTACTGTGGACGTAACGCCCACGCCTGAAGAAATAGTTGCCCGACCAACCGACGAGCCGCCGCCACCAACTGAAGAACCGCCGCCACCCACGGCGGAGCCACCCACGGCGGAGCCACCCACCGAGGTGCCGCCCACCGAGGTGCCGCCCACCGAGGTGCCGCCCACCGAGGTGCCACCCACCGAGGTGCCGCCCACCGAAGCACCGACTGAAGTGCCAACTGAAGTGCCGCCGACTGAAGAAGCACCTACGGCAGAGCCACAGGCAACCGTAGAGGTGCCCGTTGTGCCGACGGCAACTGATGAGCCACCTGCTACGGAAGTCCCCACCGAAGTACCGACGGAAACACCGCCCGGTCTCGCTGTGGAAACAACACCTGATGGCGGTGAGGTTGCGGCGGTTGCAACCAATACGCCCGGGCCTTCACCCACACCAGAGGCATCCCCCACACCTGTTGCAACGGTTGACCCGAACGACCCACAGTTGCAGTTGTTCATCACCTGCAACGCCGATCTGACGGCAACCTTTAGCGTGTTCAACATCGGCGGCGGTCCAGCCGATGCCACCTATAGCGTCTTTGACCCGAACTCCGGCACAACCTCAACGGGTGGGTTGAATGTGCCTGCTGGACAGGGTACCGTTATTGGCACTTTTGCAGGCAATGCAAGCATTACCGTTCTTTATAGCACCTCGCAATTGGCGTCCGTTACGTTAGGTGCAACCGGTACTTGTATTCCGCAACCTACGGCGACAGCAACCCTGACGCCAACCTTGACGTTGACAGCATCGTTGACGGTTACGCCCTCGGAAACGCCCACAGCAACCCTGACGCGTACCCCAACCCTGACGCGTACCCCAACCCTGACGCGTACGCCGACCTTCACCATCACGCCTGGCCCTTCGCCGACGCGCACGCCAACCAATACGCCGCGCCCGACGAACACGCCGCGCCCGACGAATACGCCGCGCCCGACGAATACACCGACCTTCACGCGCACGCCAACCGCCACCGCGACGGATGGACCTTCACCGACGCCTACGGCAACGCGCACGCCGCGCCCAACCAACACACCTAGCAACACACCACTACCCACGGCGACGCGCACACCCAGCAATACACCGCTGCCCACCAACACACCCACGGCAACCAACACCCAAAGTGCGGATGCCATCCTGAACTTGGGCGTGCAGTGCAATGCTGACCTCACCGCAACCTTTGTGATTGGCTACTTCAGCGGCACAACCGCTGTTAGCGGCACGTGGGTTGTTAATGAGCCAGGCGGTGCCGGCGGTAGTGGCAGCTTCTCGATCAATGCCGGTCAGTTCCTGTACTACGGTCCGTATGCAGGCAACTCCAGCATGACCATCAACTACGTTTCGGCAACCTTCGTCTCGGCAAGCCTGAGCGTGAATGCAACCTGCATCGCCGCACCCACTGCGACGCCAACTTTCACGCCCACCAATACACCACCGCCGACCAATACACCCACCGCAACAGTGACGCCCACCAACACGGCGACGGCAACCAATACTGCCACGCCGACTGATGTGCCGTCGTTGAACATCAGCAGTGTTTGCTCGGCAACGCTTGAAGCCACCTTCACGCTGAATAACCCAACTGGCACGGCGCTGACCAACGCACCCTACACCATCGTGGATGGCAACGGCGCGACTGTCCAAAGCGGCACGGTCTCTGTGCCAGCCGGCGGCAGCGCCACGCTGACGGTGACTGGCATTGTTGGCACGCTCACCCTGCGTGTGGAGATCATCGGTGGCGCAACCTCAACCAGCACGGTTGAATGCGTGGCACCAACGGCAACGCCCACCAATACACCAACCAACACTGCTACGGCAACGCCCACCAATACACCAACCAACACTGCTACGGCAACGCTCACCAATACACCTACCAACACTGCCACCCACACGCCCACGCAGCCAGCTGTGCTGAACATCAGCGCGGTTTGCTCGGCGGCGGTTGTGGCAACTTTCACGCTCAGCAACCCAGGCCCCACGCCGATTGACAACGCTGCCTACACCATCCGTGTCGGCACGACAGTCATCGAAAGCGGTACAGTCTCTGTGCCTGTCGGTGGCAACGAAATCATCAGCGTGAGCGGCGTTGTTGGCGTGCTGACCTTGAATGTGGCAGGCGTTGTAGGCGGCACAAGCACTGTTGAGTGCGTTGCGCCAACCGCAACACCGACCGCAACACCCACCAACACTGCGACGCCAACCGACGTACCATCGCTGAACATCAGCAGTGTTTGCTCGGCAACGCTTGAAGCTACCTTCACCTTGAACAATCCAAGCGGCACCGGCATCGTGGATGCACCCTACACCATCGTGGATGGCAGCGGCGCAACTGTCCAGAGCGGCACGGTCTCTGTGCCAGCCGGCGGCAGCACCACGCTGACAGTTAGCGGTGTTTCGGGCAACCTCACGCTCACCGTTACAGGTGCCGTGACTGCCACCAGCACCGTGACCTGCATCCCGCCATCGGCAACGCCCACACCCACGCAGCCACCATTACCCACACCACCACCGCCCACTGAGGTTGCTGCTCAAATCACGGGTACAGGCGTCTGCACGGCAACTGGCAGCGTCACCTTCACCCTGAACAATCCAGGTGGCACGCTGGTTGAGCAGGCGTACATCATCACTAATGCGGCTGGCACGGTCATTGCCACTGGCACGGTCACCATCCCGGCTGGCGGCAGCACGACGATCACTGCAACTTCCACGCCCGGCACGGTCACCTTGACCATCCCCGGCCTGGCAGTCAGCATCAATACCAACTGCTCCGAGCCGCCTGAAGAACTGCCTTGCGGTTATTGGGAAGTAGATGATCAGGGCTTCCCGGTCTTCTACTACAACACTGAGGCTTGCGAACCTGAGCCGCTAGAGCGCGTGTGGGAACCCATCACGGTTGGTGGCGCAAGCTGCCCGCCATGGTCTGTCTACCATACCTACCGCACCGGCGATTGGGAACTCTTCCGCCTTGGCGAACTGCCCGATAATCCCGATGCACCCGAAAACCTGACTCAGGCAATCGGCGAGAACATCCACGACATCAACCCATCCCGTTCGCCCGATAACGCTTGGATCGCTTACGCCAGCAACCGCAGCGGCACCTGGAACATCTGGGTGGCACGCACGGATGGTAGTGAGCAGCGTCAGGCAACCTTCAACCAACGCAGCATCTCGGTAGACCCAGTCTGGTCGCCTGATGGGCGCTACATCGCCTATGAGTCCGACAAGTTGGGCAACTGGGAAATCTTCCTGTTCGACGTGACCGTGGCGAATAGCCCAGAGGTGCGCCTGACCGAAAACCGCGCCCTCGACGTGAACCCCTACTGGTCACCCGATAGCAAGAAGCTGCTCTTTGAGAGCCTGCGCGACGGCATCCGCAACATCTACGAACTGGATGTTGAGACGCTGGATGTAACGCGCATCAGTGATGGTCAGGGCGTGGATCGCTTCCCGCAGTACAACAACAAGGGTGATAAGATTGCCTTTGTGACGGAGCGCGAGGGACGCAGCAACACGCAGATCGCCATCATGAACGCCGACGGCACGGAAGTCGAACTGATCTCCGATCCAAACGGTGAGGCAAGTGCCATTTCGTGGTCGCCCAACGACGAGCTGATCGCTTACCAAATGCGCCTTGGCTCAGACTTCGGCATTTACGTCTACGAGTTGGCAACCAAGACAACGCGGCGTGTGACCGACACCCAGAGCCTGAACACAGCGCCAACATGGATTTGCGAATCCACAACGCTGTTGTTCACCTCGAACGCGCCCGGCAATCCGGATATCTACAGCACGAACGCCCTGCCCATCACGGCACCGCCGATTGATGTGAAGCAAGAAGGCTCGCAGCTCACCGATCATCCAGAGAACGACCGCGATCCGCAGAACTCGCCCTCCGAAGAAGACGCCAGCACGCGCAAAGCACGCGATCCGAAGCGTCAGTAAGCGGTAAGGCACAACGGCACGGGAAGGCAACTTCTCGTGCCGGGTAAAAGAATTAGGAATAGATTTAGCAGGCGGCGGGAAGGCAACTTCCCGTCGCTGCTTGTTTGCAGCACTCGACGGGATACGGCAAAGCGCGCCCTTTTAGGGTGTCGTTTTCCGTGCCTCAATGACCACCCAATCGCCAGCGGTGCGGCGCTTATAGGGTGTTAGCCCGGTTGTGCGTAGGGCTGCTTCTACTTCGGCAGCCTGTTCTTCAATAATGCCGCCAAAGACGGCGATCCCGTCTGGGCGCACCACCTCACCAAGCCGCTGATCGCACATGGCGATGATCACTTTGGCAAGGATGTTCACAAGGGCAAGGTCAAACGTCTCGCCGTTGGCAAGCAGTTGCTCAAGGCTGCCTGTCTCGGCGCTGATCAGCCCTTGTACGCCGTTCACTTCGGCGTTCTCTAGCGTGATCTGCACTGCCATCGGGTCAGTATCTAAGGCGCGAATGCTGCCGGCGCCCATCTTTGCCGCGCCAATTGCCAAAATGCCCGATCCACAGCCCAGATCAAGGACGTGCGCGCCGCGCCGTTCAGGTAACAGGTCTTCAGTTGCCTCCAGCACAAGCTGCGTGCTTGGGTGTGTGCCTGTGCCAAACGCCATGCCCGGATCAAGGGCAATAACCACCTCATCAGGCGCACTTTCCACCTCGACCCACAACGGGCGCACCACAATCTTGCGTCCCAAGCGCAGCGGATGGTAATTCACCTTCCAAGCCTCTGCCCAGTCCTGCTCATCAATCACGCGGTACTGCGGCGTGGTTGGCACTGCCTCATACAGGCGGTGCAGTTGGTGCAGTGCATCCTCAAGCTGCGCTTTGGCAGCCTCCGCACGCGCATCTTCAGGCAGATAGGCGCGCACGGCGAGGCGTTCCGGGGTTGGGATTTCATCTTCCCACGTCTCGATGTAAAAACCGACCTGCTCAATGGCAACGCCCTGATGCCCAAAGCGGCGCAGCACTTCGGCAACTGCCTCAGCCGCTTCGCCATCTGCTTCTAGGGTAATTTCAATCCAGCGCATAGCGTCTTTCGTTTCCTATCTTGATTTCTGATGTGGTGTGGGCGCTCAGGCGAGTTGATCGGCTTGCCAGCAGAGCTGCTCAGCGCTGATCGGTTCGCCTGTCAGTTGGTAGGCAATTTGGGCAAAGCGCTGCGGATCGCCGCTGGTGAAGTAGGCGGCTGTGCCTTGCGCAGCAGAGTCGTTGAGCCAAGCGCGCCCTTCCAGCACGCGGCGCACTTGGCGCGCTACGGCTGGTGCCGGGTCCACAATCTCGACGCCCTCACCAAGCACGGCGCGTAGGTGTGCCAGCAAGAAGGGAAAATGTGTGCAGCCTAGCACAACCTGATCCACGCCAGCGGCTTGCAATGGCGCAAGGTAGTTCGCCACGATGGCGCGTGCCGCTTCCGTCTGCGGCGCACCTTGCTCTGCCAACCATACGAGGTCAGGGCAAACTTGGGTGACGACGCGCAGCCCTTGTGCGAAGCGATCTACCACGCTGGCGTAGAGCGCGCCTTGATAAGTGGTTTGTGTCGTAATGACGCCGATCACGCCGCTGCGCGTGCGCGCCGCCGCCGGCTTGATGGCTGGCTCCATGCCGACGATAGGCAGATCGGGGAACAGGGCGCGGGTGTGGTGCAGGGCAGCGGCGTTGGCAGCATTGCAGGCGATCACAATCAGCTTGCAGCCTTGCCCGATCAAAAAACGGGTGATGTTCTCCACATACACCCGAATTTCGCGCTGATCGCGTGTGCCATAGGGCAAATGCGCCTGATCGGCTACATACAGCAAATTTTCAGCAGGCAGCAGGGCGCGCACTTCACGCAGCACAGAAAGCCCACCAACGCCAGAGTCCAGCAGCCCAATTGGGCGTTGGTCGCTCATGCTTGCGCGCTGCGCGCCGCCTCGACGAACGCCTTGAACAAACGCTCCATCGCGGCACGGCTGCTGATCTCGCTCTCTAGCAGTTCTTCAGGGTGCCACTGTACGCCGATGAAGAAGCGCGCTTCGGGCAGTTCAATCGCCTCGACAATGCCATCCTCAGAGAGCGCGGCAACCTTCAACTTCGGCGCAACATCGCGCACCGCTTGATGGTGCATACTGTTGACCTCAATGCGCCCTTGTTCAACTGCCATCGCTGCCGCAAGATGTGATTGTTCAAAAATATCCACCTGATGGGCAGCCTGTTTGCGGGCAACTGCGCCGCGCAGGCTGTGATTAACGCCTGTGAAATCAGGATATTCGGCAGGAATATCGCGGTAGAGCGTGCCGCCAAGCGCCACATTCATCATTTGGCAGCCGCGGCAAATGCCAAGCAGCGGCTTGTTATCTTGGGCTGCCCAGCGGATCATGGTCAGTTCAGCACTGTCGCGCAGCGGATCAACACCGTAGACAGCGGGCATCATTTCCATGCCATAGTGGGTCGGGTCAACATCGGCGCCGCCTGCCATCAGGACGGCGTCCATGCGCGCATAGGTCTGGTGGAGCGTTTCGGTGTCCACGTTGGGCGTGATCATGACTGGTAAGCCGCCTGCCGCCGCCACTGAGCGCGAATAGGCAGGCAGCAAGCCATAAAAAAGCGTGCCGTTATCGTAATGCGGACCGCAAATAATGCCGATCAGCGGGCGTTTCACAGCGTTGCTCAGCCTTCCTGCACGTCATCCTGTGCGGGTGCGCTGCCAGTGGTCAGGATGCGGCGTTCCTTCAGGCGGGCTGCCTTGCCGCTGAGGTTACGCATGTAGTAGAGCTGTGCGCGGCGCACTTTGGCATGGCGCAGCACTTCAATTTTTTCGATGCGCGGGCTGCGGTAGAGGAAAGCACGCTCCACACCGATGCCGTGGCTTGCCACGCGCCGCACGGTGAACATCTCGTTCTGACCGCCGCCGTGGTGGCGGATAATGACACCTTGAAAGACCTGAATACGTTCTTTGTTGCCTTCCACGATGCGTACATGCACTTTGACCGTATCGCCAACCGCGATGGGCGGAAAGCCGCGATCAGGTGCTTCTACTGATTTGATAAGTTCCGTCTTCATGGCGAAAAACTTCCTTAAGGCTCGCTAGGGTGCTGCCGCTGAATAGACATCAATAAGCATCGGCGCTGCACACGCCGTTCTGCGCGCATTATAGCAGCGGATGGCGCGCCGTTCAATGCCCTCTTTCGGAAAGGGCAGGGTATAGAGAAGCACTCAGTGATCTCGCCAGACCGTAGCACGCCGTCTGGTACACTTCGCCCGCGCCACACCCTGACCACCGCCACGTCGCTCGGCAGCCCGCCGGCAGCTGAGGGGTCGACAGTAACTTTTGAGGCGAGCGGGTGGGCGAGGGTCAGCGTTTGGCGGATTTGCTGAAAGGCGCGAGAGGGCATAGATGTGTGGCAGTTTTTCGCGGTGTGGACGGCGAGTCTGGTGCGCGCCCTGCGGCTGAAAGAGCTGGTGCTGGCGGTGGATGAGACGAAA
>QWHC01000039.1 GCA_021404685.1 Chloroflexi bacterium CFX4
GCGTTGGTCGGCAGCGGATCAGCCCATGTGACGTGAATCGGCGCTTCATAATCAGGCGCGCCCGCCAACATGCGTAAGGTCTGGCTGAGGTGGCGAATGCCGACCTCATAGCTGCGGCGCAGCGCTTCCACCTTAAAGAGCGTATCCATGTAGAGCGCACGCACGCCCAAATTGGTGATGCGCTGCCAATCGGCAACCTCGCCACCCAGCACCACCGTGCGCTGTTCCGCCATGAACGCCCGCGTCAGGTACTCAACGGCGCTCATGCTGCTGGCAAGGTCAGAGTGCATCTCAAGGTTGAAGACCTTAGCATCCGCCCTTGGGATCGTCCACAGCGTGTTGATAGCGGTCGGCGTGATGTCGCGTGCCTCAAAGCCGATGCCCACAGTGCGCGGCGAGGCATGGTAGCGCAGAATGCGCGCAATATCGCTCATCAGCTTGTTGACGCGGTCATTCAGCGCAAAGTTGCTCACTTCGGGCTGCCCATAAAAGGCATTGGGCGCGCTGTGGTGCTGCCAGGTGATGATCGGCGGCAAGGGATAGTCCCACGCCAATTCCTCCACCAGCCGCCAGCCGCTGCCTGCTTCTTCCCATTGGCGGATGCGCCACACCGCGCCGTCCTGAGCGATCTCTTGGCGGTAATTCGCCCGCCCGTGCGACCAATGCAGTTCGTACCACAGCACCTGCTCATAGTCATCCGCGCGCCAAAAGGCGATCAGGTTGGCGGGATTGAGCGCCACAAGGCGCGGGATGCCGTGCAGCGTGCTGGGCGCAAGGGTGCGGGCAAAGACCTGCCCACTCAGGCAGCCGTGCAGCGCCAGCTTTGCCAGCAAGCGCACACCGCCGTTGTGTTCCCAAAGCTGGTTGAGGGCGGCGCTGGCAGCCGGATTATCTGCCACGGCGAGGCTCGGAAAGTGCGGCACCAGCAGGCTGATGGTGCGTTCAATCACCTGCTTGACGAGGTTGATGACCACATTATCATCGGTTTCGCCGCTGCGGGCGCTCAGGTGGCGTTTGTGCTGCCCCTCATAGTAGGCACAGGCGTGTTGATAGGCGGTACGCCGTGCGCGCAGTTCGGCATCAGCCGCTTCACGCAGGGCGGGATCGTTCGGCGCATAGCCGAGTGCGGCGGGCATACGTCCTCACTTTCTCAAAGGGCAACAAAGCCGCTTGCTAGGCTGGACGGTGAGGGATGGAAAAGTGGGTTTTACCCTTACACCCACCCACAGGGAAAGGGGCGCAGGCTTCCTCCTCTCCAAAGCCTTTGGAGAGGGGGACTGAGTGGGTGAGGCTTGGCGCACTGCCCAAGCAGGCGAGGCGATGCACCACATTGTGCCAGCCCTTCATTCAGACTTCCGCGCAATACGCGACATTCTTCAACAGCACGGCATCCACCCCAATAGCGCTTTTAATGGTATAGGACTGCGCCAAGAGTTTCATGCCTTAGTCCATACGAATACTTATAGAAACGCGGTGTTGACTGCGCTAAGAAGCGCCACGAACTCGGAACAAGCAGCAAATGTGCTTGAACAGGTTGCACGCAAACTTGATAGACTCAATGGCATACAGAACATAGACTCGTTGAGCCTCGCTGAGCGCCGAACGCTTGTTAGCCAAGTAATTTGTTTCAGTACCCTCTACGGGTCGAAGTGGGTTGCAACCTTATTCTCAGTTATTTCCATGAAATGACTGAGATGTTTCAGTACCCTCTACGGGTCGAAG
>QWHC01000027.1 GCA_021404685.1 Chloroflexi bacterium CFX4
AGCCAAGACGGGTACTGGGTAGGTGTGTCGAAGTCGTGGAAGATATGGTTCGGTGTAGCAACCTGACAAGCAGAGTCGGCGTTGCCCACCGACTCGCGCTACACGCCGACCACCGCCACATCGCTCGGCAACCCGTAGAACGCCGTCTGGTAGAGCGCGCCCACACCGCTGAGCGTATTCGTCAAATAGAGCATACAGCTATGAGTATTGTTCAAAGTTATTTTTGCAGGATTCCCCAACCTGCAATCCTAAAAACAATCTTACCGTCACGCAAATGCGCCAATTGTTCGGGTGAGAGTACTTTTGAGAGCGTATGTGTCCGTGGATTATAGAGCAGCCAGTATTGTTGCCCATCATCTAGGTACATGCTGAATTGGTATAGACCATCGTCTGACCATGAAGAAGTTCCGCTATAAATGTCTCTGCGTCCATATAAACACAATGGTTTGAGATCAACGGAAAAACTACTTTCCGCAGGTATATTTAGAACGTACACACTGCCATCCAAACCATATGTGTGCCATATTGCAGACTTTAAGTCTTTTGAAGCAAAAATATTGCCGCGAAATGTAAACTCTGACCAACGATCTATCTTTGTAAGGTGACTTTGTTCTGAGATTAAATTCACTAACCAAAGATTATTATAAGATGTGACAACTGCCAATCGTGAACTGTCCTCATCGAGAGATAGGTATTTTAAGCCATCAAAAGTTAGTTCTTGTATTGGAAGTTGACCTGTTGAGTCAATAACAGTCAAATCTTGATTGTTGTCTGACCTATAGATAAGAAAACGTCTTGTGGCTTCAGAGATCAAACGTTTATTGCTGTCCTGCTCAAAAGGTGGCTCTACTGCCATGCTGATCTCCATTGTTTCAAGATTAATTATTATCTGCCCTGAACGAGTTGCGTATGCAATACGTCCCTCATCCCACCAGTGCCAGTAATTTGAATATGGAATCTCACTGGATGTGACAATGTCTTTTGATGGAATTTCTGCTTGATATGATTGTTCAGTCAATGTTTGCAATGAAACAACATTCAAAATTACCTTGATTCTATCGAGAGATGGGTCTAGGTAGGCATACGTAAATAATATCGCCAGATGCGTACCGTCAGGAGATATTTTCAATGAGACATCGTGTGTGCCTTCAGGCATCTCAAAGCGGTATGCTGTTTGATTTTCACCTGATTTGTCTATGTACAATATGCTGGCAAAAATTCTAGAACCATTGAGCGGTATTTTCATGTTTATATCTCCTAGCGGCAAATTTGTTCCTGCCCATTAACAGGTATGGGCTTACCAACAATAAACTGAATGCGTCCATTAACACTGTAATCACCTGTGCCAAAGTAAATTACCCAATATAAACTCGTTCGATTTAGAGAAAAGTTAGTGCAATTTCCCCAGCTACAGGCAAAACTACCACATCCTTCATCAAGTTTGAACTCGCTAATTTGGGAAGCTGATGTCCACTCCATCAATCGGTTTACTTTTGTTTGATATTGAGTAAGATTAGTCCCCAAAAGTTTGGGTAGATTAGGGCTTGGATCCGTGCTTGATGTTCTACCAGCGTTGTACCATGCTTCAATACCATACTTTTGTTGTGTGGCAGGGACAGGCAACCCACCCAGAAAGGTTACCATTTCATTTTCTGTGCAGTTCAAGACGCCATCTTGCCTACAAACTTCGACAATTTGCCGTATGAGCGCACGATCTAAAGCAGCTAATAAATCATTTGCTACAAATGGCTGACAACCATTGTTACCATTAAAAATCACACCTACAGGATTTCCACATTGCTCATAGTCAAGCCCTGTTTGAAAAAGTATTCCGACTTCTCCTTGCAGCGTTATAGCGAAGAAACTATTCCATGTTAAAGGCTGTCCTAATACTTTCAAGTGATCCCACACTGCATTGTAGGCACGGATGGCACAAGCGCGTCGGGCATCACCATCACTACTGCCGGTGACACATAGATTTTCAGAGGGATCCGCTGTCATTCTTGGTAATTTCGCTCGAGGCTGTTCTAATACATTTGGTGCCGGCCATGTCATAGGTAACGGTGTTGGCGTTGAGGTAATGGTGCCACTGGGTGTTGGTGTGGTGATGATAATAAAAAGTGTCGGCGTTGGCACCGCACACACCACCGGCGGCGGGATGTGATCCGCGCTCAACTCGCGCCACACCCCGACCACCGCCATACCGCTCGGCAGCCCGTAGCACACCGTCTGGTACACCGCGCCCGCACTTTCCTTCGCCATGCACCAAGCCTAGCGCGGCGCGGCGGGACGAGTCAAGCGGGCGGAGGGCAGGCGGCGGGTAAGCACCCACTTATCGAAAGGACACCAGCACCCCTCGCCTCTTTCTGTTCAATGGTGGTTGCCTGCCACAGGGTGTGGCACGCCTTTTGTGTTAAAATCCTGCCTATACAACAACACTTGGAGGGAAGCGCCGCACAACGGCGCATACACACATGGCAAATACACCCGATGATCCTCAGTTAATCGAACGCCGCAAAGCCGATCACATCCGCATCAACCTTGAGGAAAACGTTCAGTTTCCGCGCCTGACCACAGGCTTAGAGCGCTACCGCTTCATGCACCACGCCCTGCCCGAACTTGACCTTGCCGAAGTGGATACCTCGCTGCTGTTCATGGGCAAGCGGCTCAGTGCGCCGCTGCTCATTAGCTCGATGACGGGCGGCACCAACATGGCGAACCCGCTCAATCTGATCTTGGCAGAGGTGGCACAAGCGAACAGCATCGCTATGGGGCTTGGCTCTCAGCGGGCGGCAATCGTGCATGATGACCTTGCCGAATCATTCAGGGTGCGCCACGTTGCGCCTGATATTCTGCTCTTTGCCAATGTGGGCGCAGTGCAGTTGAACTATGGCTTTGGCGTGGATCACTATCGCCGTGCGGTGGATATGGCGGAGGCGGACGCGCTGATCCTGCACTTTAACGCATTGCAAGAGGCGGTTCAACCTGAAGGGGATGGCAATTTTAGAGATTTATTGCCCAAAGTGGCGCATTTGTGCCGTGTGATTGGCGTGCCGGTCATCGCTAAAGAGGTGGGCTGGGGCTTCTCGGCAGATGATGCACGCCGCTTGGCAGAGGCGGGCGTTGCCGCCATTGATGTCGCGGGCGCTGGTGGTACGTCGTGGAGCGAGGTGGAATATCACCGTGCGCCAACGGCATTCCATGCACGGGTGGCACGCGCCTTCGCCGACTGGGGCATTCCAACAGCGGAGAGCATTGAGTATGTGCGGGCTGCCGCACCAGACATGCCGATCATTGCCAGTGGCGGCTTGCGAGATGGCATTGACGTGGCGAAATGCATCGCGCTTGGCGCACAGCTTGGCGGCTTAGCAGGTCCTTTCTTGAAGGCGGCGGCGCATTCGGCAGAGGCAACCCATGATCTGGTGCGCGAACTGACTGCTCAACTCCGCATAGCGATGTTTGTGGCAGGTGCTTGCGATATTCCCGCGCTGCAACACACCCCTTTGATCAAGGATTAGCGCGCACTCAAAAGCGTGAGGGCGGAATTTCCCCGCCCTCACAGATGCTCGATATGCCAGCGGCAGTACCGTTTAATCGCCCATTTCGGCGCTTGCTTCGTTGCTGGCTTGCTCGCCCGTCTCCAACCCGGCGATGGGCAGCGCAAAGCTGAAGGTTGACCCAACACCGATCTCGCTATCCACCCACATGCGCCCGCCCTGCTTCTCGATCAGCTTGCGCGAGATGGGCAAGCCCAAGCCCGTGCCTTCATATTGGCGCGCAGCGTTGTTATCAGCCTGCTGGAACGGCTCAAAGATGAGGTCTAGCTTATCACGTGGGATGCCGATACCGGTATCTGTAACAGAAACCTGCACCATTGGCACGCCATCCACTTCGGTGCGGAAGCAAGCAATGGTGATGGTGCCTTGCGGCGTGAACTTTGCCGCGTTGGAAACGAGGTTGAGCAGTGCTTGCCGCGTGCGGAACTCGTCGCCTGCCACGTTGGGCAACTCTGGCTCAACCTCTTGATACAGGCGCACGGGCTTATCCTTCAACAAGCCAATCGCCGTCGAGGCAACGCCTTTCACCACCTCGTGCAAGGCAAAGGGTGCGATAGCGAATTCCATGCGGTCAGCCTCGATCTTCGCCTGATCAAGGATGTCGTTCACCAAGCCGAGCAGGTGCTTACCACTCTCATAGATCGTGTTTAGGTCTTGCTCTTGCATCTCGGTCAGCGGTCCGTCAATGCCCTTCAAGATCACCCGCGAGAAGCCGATGATCGAGTTAAGTGGCGTCCGCAACTCGTGCGACATATTAGCAAGGAACTGGCTCTTAACGCGGTCAAGTTCCATCAGGCGCAAGTTGGCGGCGCGCACCTCACGCAGCAGGCGTGCATTCTGAATGGTAGCACTCAACGACGACCCAAGCGTTTGAGTCAGGCGCAGTGCTTCGTCATCAAAGCCGTTTGTCACGGTTTTCACGGCACCCAGAGCGCCCACAAAGTTATCGCCCGCGTAGAGCGGCACCAAGAGCAGCGAGCCTTTTTCCGGCAAAAGTCCGCGCAGTGCCTGAGCAAGGCGCGTGTAACCACCCAGCGAGCCTGTCGCGCCGGAGCGCCCACCCTGCACCGCCGCTAGATCATCGACTTGCAGCGGTTCGTGGCGTTGCATAAATTCTTTGAAGAAGGGTTGGTTAACCTCGTAGTAGGGCGGAATAACCAACTCGACACCCGACGTCGTTGCACTGTATGGCACAAGGCGTGTGCCGCTGTCATCAAAAACCAACACGGCTGTTGCTGCTGCGCTTAGCTTATCACGCATCAGTTCAGCGATTTCGCGCATCCGCTCCGGCTGGACGTTTTCTTCGGTGAAGGCGCTGGTTGCCGCACGCGAAGCATCGAACAGGAAGCGCATTTCCTCAGCACGGCGCACAGATGAGGCGAAAAGTTCCGCGTTATCAATGGCGATAGCGATCTGACCTGCCAGCGTGGAGAGGATGACCACGTCTTCTTGGGTAAAAGCGCCTGCCTCATTGCTCTGCACGTCCAGCGCGCCCAAGATAATATCACGGGCAATCAGCGGCAACGCCATTTCTGCACGAGTATCGGGCAGATCAGGGTTGGGCTTGTGAACAGCGCGTGGATCGGTTGTATCACCTACGATCTGCGGCGTGCCGGTGGCAGTTACCTGACCGATAACCGAGCGCGACCCAACAGGCAAGCCATGCCCTCTTGCCAACAGACGCTGCCCTGCTTCACCAGTAGACGAAACCACACGCGCAAACTTGCCTTCGCTATCAATGCGGAAGATTTGCACATGGTCGAAGCCGAAACTGTCTTTAATCTGATTCACGATCAAATCAAAGAGTTCATCAAGGCGCAGCGTGCTGGCAGCCACCTGAGCGATTTCAGCGCTCAGGGCGAGTTGACGGGCGCGGCGTGTGGTCTGTTCCAGCAGATTGCGGCGCTCAATGCCGATTCCGATCAGGTCAGAGAGCGCGGTGAGGATACGCATATCGCGCTCAGTGTGGCGCCATGTTGCATCGGCGCACAGCACCAACGCGCCAAGTGGCACTTGGTTAGTGCCCACCAATGGGAAGGCAACCAATGCCCGTGCGCCGAACATCAACTCGATCGATTCCCCATCAACGCTGAGTTCATCGGCATAGGCGTGCGGACCGCGAACATCCTCAAGCCATGTTGGCTTGGAGCGTTTAACAATGTCCCAGATTGGGAACTGTTCGGAGGTGAAGCGCGCACCGGTGATGTCGTACGATTGATCCTCGCGCTGCCAGAAGGCTACCACTTCCACCGACGCATTCCGATCATCCCAACTACCACCGGTCAACCGTAAAGTCAGCGTGCTGGTGACGAGTGTTGGCACGGCATAGTCAGCGATGGCTTTCAATTCATCGGCAGGTGTCACAGAATTGGCGATGGCACGGCTGGTCTGGTAAAGGACTGCCGTTTCTTCAAGCGATTCTTGGGTTTGCTGCACCAAGATGAAGTTATCTATGGAGATAGCAGCTTGGTCGGCAATGGTGGTTAGCAATTGCTGTTCGGTTTGGGTGAAGGTGTGTGGTTCCTCATAAGTCAGGATGACGCGCCCCGTCAATTGCCCTTTAACTATCATTGGCACAGAGGCTTGTGCGCGGAACGCGCCTAAATATAGCAAGGGCTGAATGCGATCTAGCAAGTTCGGATCAGCGTCTTGCACGTCTTGAATGAAGTAGGTTGGCAGGTCGAGCAGTTCCCAATCGCCCTGCATCAGCGGCTTGGCAACTTGCGGCTCCTGCGTTTCGGGATCATTGGCGCGCCATGCCAGCACCCAGTCAATGCGTTGTTCAGTCTCGCGCATTCGCAGCAGCAGCACGTCAATACGGCTCGGCGAAAGTTTGGCCAACTCATCACGCAGCACACCGATGGTCGAGTCAATCGAGTCGGCAAGGCGGATGTTCAGGCTAGACTCAAAGAGCATCGTCGTCGTCTGGAGCGCGAGGACGGTTTCCTCAGCAAGGCGCGCACTTTCACACGCCACGGCTGCCTGATCGGTCAGGTTGCCCAACGTGCGGCGTTCCTCTGAGGTGAATGGACGGTATTCGTTGAAGCCGATGAACACCCAGCCAACGGTGCGGTTACGTGCTTTCATTGGGAATACGCTAACCGAGACAACACCCAACACCGCAAGCTGTGGATCATCGCTGAAGTCAGGGTTCTCACGGATGTCGGTATCTATGAACGCATCATCAGAGAGCAGCATTGTACGCGGCAGTGGGCTGGCTGTCTCGATCACATCTACTGTGATGCCATCTGGCGAGCGCCACGCCGAATAGATCGGTGCAAGCTGCCCATCCTGATTGAAAATCACAAAGAAGTGATCCGGCGTAAACTGACCTATGATGTGGCGTCCCACCACATTCAGAATGCCATAGATTTCGTTTTCCGCCGAAATGTCACGGCTGACTTCATAGAGGCTGGTCGTTTCGCGCAGGCTTTCTTGCAGCACGTTTTCCAGTTCGCGCAGTTCGGTCACATCCTGATACACTGCCACCGCACCGACGATCTCGCCATCGCGCAATAGCGGCACGGCGTCAACCAGTAAGTCAGTGCGGTTGCCGTCACTATCCAACAGCGTCATGTCCTCAGCGCGCACAGAAGTCTGCCCTTCAAGGGCAAGATAGACGGGTTGTTCTTCAGCCGTGAAGGACAGTCCAGTGTTGGTGTGCAACACTTCGTAAGGCTGCAAGCTATCCAAGCCAAGCAGTTCACGCGCACGCTGATTGGTCAGAATGGGTTGGCGCGTTGCCGCGTCCACCACGATGACGCCAGTGGGTAGCGAGTTGAGAATCTGCTGCAAGCTCTCGCGCTCATCCTGCACGGCATCGAACAGGCGGCGGTTTTCAAGGGCAACCGCGATCTGGCTGGCAAGGGTTAGGCTGAGCTGACGGTCGCGGTCGTCAACATCGAGCTGTGTCACCGAGCGCCCAAGCATCAACACGGCATCGGTACGGTTGCCGGCTTTGATCGGCACGACAATATGCTTACCGAACGCCTCTGCACGCGCCATATCCAAGCGTTTTAGCGCGCTGTGTTCATGTGGTTCGTTCACCACAATCACCTGACCACCGCGCAGCACTTCGGTGATAGCGTTATGGCTGTTCTCCAGTGTGATCTCAACCATATCCTCCAGCGGCGACCCTTTCGGGAAGTGTGCCGTGATGCGGTTCGCCATCACACCGGTCAGCGTTAGGCGGACGCTGCCAAACCACCACCGATCAAAGTTGGCAGCGGTTGCCACACGCTCGATCAGGTCGCTGATGCCGATCTCGAACTCTGTACCGATCTGGCTGGCGATCTGTGCCGCTTCTGCCAACACACGGTTGCTACGCGCCTCGATCTGCGCCTCATTATAGAGGTATTGGTTTTCCAAGCTGATGGCGATCTGGTCAGAAAGCGCGTCTGCATACTGCACAAAGTTGGCAGGGAAGGCATTGTTACGGCGGCTGTGGAAAAGCAACACGCCAAACCAGCGTGTGGCAGTCACCAACGGCGTGACGAGGACGCTATGCACTTGCATGGCACGGTATGCTTCACGCAGGGTGTCCTGTTCGCGCAGATCGACAGTTAGGTTGGCGATGTAGGGTGTGCGTTCCGCAGGCAACCATGCGGCGGGCAGCGTTTCGCGTGGCACGCGCTGCGCCGATGGACGGAAGGTGCCAGAGGTGCGCTCCCAAATATAAGCATATTCTAGGATGGGTGCTTCGTAGCTTGGCGTTGGATATGCCAAGATGAACAAGACGCGATCAACCTGTTCAAAGGTGGCAAAGCGTTCAGCCGCTGTCTGGTAAAGGCGTTCAAGTTCACTGGTGCTGCTGAGCGCACGGCTTGCCAAGTAAAGCTGCTCCACACGGCTGAGCGCACCTTGCGTTTGTTCGACAAGGCGCGTGTTTTCCAACACAAGTGCCACACGGTCTGCCACTGCTTGCACAATGGCGCGTTCTTCCATTGAGAGTGGCAGTTCAGGATTTTCCTGCACGCGCAGGCTGCCGACTGTCTCACCGCGCACCTGAATTGGCGCCTCAATGACTTGCGGATCGCTCACAGCAGGCATCGAGTCGCCGCCATTAGCAGGTGTAACGCTCAGCATGTCATAGGTATAGGCGAGTGATGCATCGCCAGTTTCGGTCAGATAGTCTTGCCATGTGGTGCGCGTTAACTGACGGTTGAGATCGGCAATCTGCGTGACGCGCTTTGCCTGATCGTCTAGCAGGCGCGCATTGTCAATAGCGATGGCGAGCTGGTCGCACAGCAGTTGGAATATCTGCACGTCTTCCTGATTGAAGGCGTTCGGTTCGATGCTCTGCACGTCAAGGCAGCCGATCAGCTTATCACCAACTTGCAGCGGCAGCGCCATTTCGGAGCGCGTCAACGGCAGCAGCGGATTAAAGCGGTGTGGCACTTCGGATTGCTGTGTATCCAACGTGATGAATGTGCGGCGCTTTAACGTCACCTGACCAACGATTGAGTTTGAGCCAACGGCAAGTTTGTGCTTACGCGCCAAAAGTTCGCGCCCTGCCTCGCCCGTGCTGATGACCAACACGGCATATTCATTGGCATCGTCCACCAAGAAGATTTGCGCGTGATAGAAGTTGAAACGGTCACGAATGGCGTCCACCGTGTATTGCAGCAAGCGGTCAACATCGCGCAGCTGGGTGGCACCCCGCCCAATCTCAGCGGCAATTTCAAGGTTGCGCGTGCGCTGGGTCACACGAGTTTCCAGCGTACTAAGCGTATTCTTCAGACGATCTGAGAGCGTATTGAGTGAGCCTGCCAACTGCCCGATTTCATCTTCGTTTGGCACCTTCACACGCACCGTGAAATCGCCTTCTGCCATACGCTGCGCCGAAAGGCTGAGACGGCGCAGCGGACGCACCACCGATTGCACAATCACACCAAGCACAAACAACAAGGTGGCGAAGAAGACTGCCGTTCGCACCACCAGATCACGTGCCAAGCTGAGCAGGTTGGTTAACTCTGCTTCTTCGGATTCTTTGCCAATGATGATAAACCACTGGCTGTTAGCAATATTGGCATTGGCAGCCGTTGTCAGGCTGAAACTACGGTAAGTGCGCCCGCCCACATCTACCAAGTCCTCTGTGGCAATGCCAAAGACTTGTGGCGGCAAATCAGGCGCTTGGAACCCTGCACTACCGACAAGCGCAACCGGCGCATCCGCGGCACGGCTGGCAACCGCCAACAAATTACCGCGCTGATCGAGTACAACAGTGGTAAACTCAAAGATAGTGCTGCGGTTAGGCTGAAATAGTTCTGTCAAGCTGATTTCTGGACGCAGATCACCGATCAAGGCGCCAACCAATGTGCTGCCCGCGTAGATGGGCGTGCCAATCTGAAACGAAAGGCGCGTGCTGCCATCCCGCGAAACGGCTGCATCACGCAGCACATAATCCGAGATATAAAACTGCCCTTCCGGCAGCGCCAAAATCTCGTTGAGGTACGCCTGTCCGCGTTCGCTGGGCGGCGGATCTGTCAGGAAGAAGAAAGGCGCCACACCGCCACCCGAACGGGTGAGCCGCACATTAACCGTTTGGTCGCCTTCCAACGTTACAAAGCGAATGTTGGCGTAAGGCGCGTTGGTGCCAACCAGCGTGTTGGCAATGCGCGACGAGACAATAATACGCTGCGAGGTGATGCGCGCCGTATCGTTCAGCACCAATGCCCGCACATATTCAGCCAGTTCAGGGCTGTTGGCAAGTTCGGTGAGCGCACTTTTAGTGGTGCTGAAAAACTGATCGAGGCGTGCGCTCAGGCGCTCGCGCTCTGTATCAAAGCCAAGCCGCACATTATCGCGCACAAAGTTGTTCAGGGCAGGGGCAGTGACAAAGGAAAAGACCAGCAGCACCACCACGAAAGCGCCCACCAATGGCAGCAGCAGCTTGGCACCCACTGAAAGGCGCTGCCAAGCCCTCAGTGGATTAAAGGTAGATGTCGGCGTCGCGTTCATTCGTCATTCCTCGCGTGGCTTTCTCCCGACTCTTGGACAGGCTCAAGCAGTTTATCCGCCGCCAGCCGAATAGATGCTTGTGGCAAGCGCAGCGCCTGCCCCAGCTCTTTAACTGCCACCTGAAGCACCTGTTCAACGTTGGTTTGGCGGCTCAGGCGGTCAGAAATAGTATTCACCAAGCGCTCGCGCTCCGCAAGGCGCTGAGATTGTTCCAGCAGGCGCGCATTATCGGCGTTCACGGCAAGCCGCGAGGCAAGTTCGCGTGCCAGCAAACGCATGTTTTCGTTGTAAGTTGTCCGCGGCACCGTCCACTCAACCGCACCAAAGCGCTGTTCGCGCAGGGCAACAGGCACGGCAAAAGTGACTGTTTCTTCATCTATGCGCTCTTGCAATTCACCGGTCTGATAAGCGCTCAGTTGCAATTCGCTCCATTCGGAGTCGTGTTCGGGTGCGGTGAAGCCGCGGCGCGGCATCGCACGGCGGCGCGCCACCTCATAGCCACGCCACGCCTCGCCCAACATGCGCCGATTCAAATCCTCAATTTCAGCAAGGCGCGCCTGTGATTCCTCAAAGAGCTGCGCGTTGGTAATAGCCACTGCAATCTGATCAGCGAGCGTCTGGAAGAGGCTGATTTCAGCATCACCAAACGTTTCGGCATGGTCACTGTGCAAGTCCAGCACGCCGAAATAACCGTCACGCATTCGCAACGGTAAGGCAAGTTCGGCGCGTGTGGTCGAGATCATCTCGTTGGGTGTGTTCTCATCAAAAAGCTGCACGGCAAACTGCCCACCCTGAATAGCACGCCCAGCGACACTGCGCGGCGAGACGTTCAGGCGGTAACCAAAGCGCAAAGGCGACTCACCGCTTTGTGCGTGCGCCACGCGCATCACCAACATTTGCGCGCCAGCGTCCAGCGCGAAGATATGCGCGTGCGTAATTTCCTCAAAGGTGGTACAAAGCAGTTCGACAACACGCCGCATCAAGCTCTCTGTATCGCGCAGGGTAAAGAGAGTCTGCCCAATCGCCCGTGTCGCCTCGACTTCACGGGTGCGTTGGGAGAGGCGCGACTCAAGGGCGCGCACATCTTGGCGTGAGATATTGCCGAGCGCAGGAAGGGCAGCAGCAAGGCTGCCGATCTCGTCATTTTGATGGATATTTAGCTCTGGCAGGCCGCGCCCTTGTGCAGCACGCTGAGCTGCCTCAGCCAGCAGGCGCATTGGGCGCGCCACCGTCCAATCCAAGAAGAACGCCAAGAGCGCCAAAACACCTATCACAACAAGGCTCACCGCGCCGAACTCTGCCAAAAAGCGCCCGGTTTCATCAGTGCGCGCAGTCAGCAGCACCTGCGCCTCTGCCACCAAAACACGATCCATGCCGCGCACTGGCACGGCAAAGCCACGCACGGCGCGGTTCGTGACGGGGCTAAGATAATTGATCGGGGTGGTGAAGGTCTGCGCGGCAAGCTGTGCTGCCCTCGCCCGCTGCTCCGGTGTCTGCTCAACGGTCGCCTCACTGATCGTATCAATGCGCCCGTCGGGTGCGATCAGGTAGAAGCCAAGCACACCGGCTGGCACATTCAGGGGGCGCAAAGCAGTCAGGATGCTTGGTTGTGTAGGTGTATTTCTGCCGGTCGGGTCAACGCTGATCACCAAGTAGCCGATAGGGCGTCCGCTACGGCGCACAATAGTGGCAAAGTCAATTTCAAAATCGGGTGCGCGGCGTGTGATTTGGCTGATGAAAATGCCGCTAAAAGTAAGGTCGCGCTGAAAGGTGCGGAAGTAGTCTTCTTCTACCTCACTCACTTGCGGCGCGCTTGGCACAGCCAGCAACGCACGCCCACCAATTGAGACAAAGCGCACTTGCCAATAGGTTGGGTTGTTATCCAGCAAGTTTTGGAAAACACTTTGTACAAGTGCCTGTGCAGGCTGTATTGAAGCTGAACCACCACCTGCCGCCAACGTCGCGTAGGCATCTTGCAGCGGCGGATTATCCACAAGGTTACGCAGATTGGCAGTGATGCTGTTCACGATTGCCTGTAAGGTTATGCTGCGCTCACGCGCCAGCGACTCGACCAAGATGTTGCCGATAGGCTGCACATCCCGCGCATATTGCGCGCCTGCAAACAACGTCATCATCACGATCAAGACGCCGATAATGAGCAGGCTGCCGAGCAGTTTCCAGCGCAGCGGCACAGAAAGAAAGCGGGCTAAAAGGTTCATTCGGCTGCTCCTTCTTCGTTACGCCCATTCTTTGCCGGCAGCGATTGCACCGCGCTGGTTGGCAAGCCCAGCCGCACGCTGGTCTGCACGGCGCCAAGCGCTTGTTGGAAGGCATCCACTGCCACGGAAACCAGTGTGTCCACGTCGCTTTTTGCCTGCAAGAGCGTTGCCACGCGGTTGGCAATTTGCTCACGGGTGACTGCCATCTGCGCCTGATCGTAGAGGCGTAAGTTATCCAGCGAGAGCGCGAGGCGCTGGGCGATGGCACGCGCCAATTCCACGCTGCGATCATCCCAAAACTGCCCGTCCGGTGCGCGGAATTCCATCACGCCGAGTGCCTGCCCGCGTGAGACAATCGGCACGACCAAATACTGTGCGCCTTCGCGTGCCTCAATGTGCGGTGTATAGCCATAGGCGCCGCGTTCTGGCAGGGTTATCGGTTTGCTGCTGGTGGTGATCATATCACCATTCCAATCAAAGCTCACTGCCTTTTCCGAACGGCTTTGCAGGTAAAGCTGCCACGCCCGACCGCTCATCTCTTGGTTGAGGCGTTCAATATCGCGGCTGGCAGTCCGCACCTGTTCGATCAATTCCTGCTGATCGCGGTTTGCCAGTTGCAGCGCTGTTTGAAGGCGCACATTGCGGATGGAGAGCGCTAGCTGAATGCCAAGTGCTTCTAAGCCTTCCACCTCTTGTGGCGTAAAGGCATCGCTGCTGACGCTCTGCAAGTCCAGCACGCCAATGGACTCTTTGCCCACACGCAGCGGAATCACTAACTCGGAGCGCACAGCGGCGGCAAACTCGCTGCGGCGTGCAGCCGGTGCATCACTGCTGATGCGCTGTGTTCTGCCCAAGCGTGCCGTCTCAGCAATCACGCTAGGGCTGTTTGGCGGCAAGCGGCGCAGCGCACTGTCCTTATCGCCTTGTAAGCTGCCGGTGCTTGCCACAAGGCTCAACACGCCCGTCTTTTCTTCGGTTAGGAAGATTTGCACATGGTAGTAGCCTAGCTTTTCATGGGTCAGCGCGATTGCTTCGCTCAGCAGATCATCTACCGTCGCGCCTTCGCCTACCATGCGGCTGAGTGCCGTCACGCCTGAAAGTTCGCTGGCAAGGTTGAGGTTGGTTTGCAATAACACGCGCTGACCGCCTGCAAACACATAAAGCATAATGCCCGTCACCGCAAAGATGCTCAGCACAAAGGGAATATATGCTGGCGTTGCAGCAGTAGGCGGGTAATCCAAGAAGCCAATGTTGATGGCGAATACTTGAATCAAGATTGCCGCTAGCACCAGCATCGTGACGGTGAAGGTGCCACGCCGCCGCAGCAGCACGCCAGAGGCAACCAACGGCAGCCCATAGCCCAGAACCGACATGCTCTGCATATCGTTTTCGCCTGAGGTCAGGTTTAGCACCACCGACGAGATATATAAGCCTGCCACGAAGGTTGTGCGCGCCGCGCTGAGGTTGCCGCGTTGCAGCAGCAGCAGCACCAATACATTGGTCAGCAGCACAACCGGCAGGAAAATAACAGGGTTCACATTGAAAAGGTTGCCCAAGAGGACGACCTGAAACGCCTCGAACTGCGTGCGCGCAACCATCAGCACCAGAGCAAGGGCAAAGATAGCGAAAGCTGCCACACTCAGCGAGATAGCATAGAGGCTTTGTGCTTGCTGTTCGTCAAACGGATTGTTATATTGCCGCCGCAGCCGAAAAAGTGTTGCTATGCCCATCGCTTAGCCCTCCCCTCCTGAGTTGCCGTTCGTGTGCTGTGCCTCAGCCTCAGCCGCCATTTCTGCGCTGCCAATGCGGATAGAGGCTTGCACCGCACCTAAGGCACGGCTTAGCTCTTGTAAAGTGGCGCGTGCCAGACCGTCAATATCGTTAATTGCCTGAAGGTTGGTGCTGATGGCGTTCACTTCCAATTCGCGCTGTGCCAGTTCTTGCGCTTGCTCAAAGAGCCGTGCGTTATCAATGCTCAGGGCAAGGCGCTGTGCGAGTGCCTGAAGCACTTCAAGCGTCTCGGTTTGGCGCATAGTGCTGCCTAGCTCAATCTCGATGGCGCCGATGCCGCGCCCGCGCAGTTCAATCGGCACTGCCACCAATTGACGGTTGGCAGGCGTCACCATCAGGACGGGACGGCGATGTTGGGCAGCCTGCTCTAGGGCGGGTGTCCAGCGCGTATCACGCTGCATACGGCTTTCGTTCAGCGTGTAGCCAACCGTCTGCATACTGCGCGATTTTAGGTAATCTTCCCAAGCCTGCCCCGTCAGGCGTTGGTTCAGGCGGCGTGCTTCTGTCAGGTTGACTTCAGTCTCCAGCAACATACGGCGTGTATCACTCAGCGCCGTTCGGTAGCCCTCGATCTGTTGTGCATTAAACGCCGCAGCGCCAACCTGCGCGGCGAGGATGCTCAAACTCTCCACCAATTCAGATGGGAAGGCGTTCAAGCGCACACTTTGAATATCCAACGCGCCAAGCACCTGATCATCTACGATGAGTGGCAGCGCAATTTCGGAGCGCGCATCGGGCAGAAATTCATTGCTGCGCCGTTCGCCGCTTTCCTCACGGTTATCCACAACCACCGGCTCGCCGCTTTGTAGCGCACGCCCAACCGCACCTTGCGAGGTGAACGCCATGCGATAGCCGCGCCGCATCATCATCTCGCCCGATTCGCCTGTGCTGGCAACCAAGTTCGCATAGCGCCGATCAGGATCGGCAAGGAAGATTTGCACATGGTAAAAGCCGAACCGATCCCGAATGTAGTTGGCAATGCGCGGCATCAGTTCGGCAGAGGAGCCTGCTACGACCGAAATTTGTGAAACTTCCGCGCTTGCCCGCAACTGTGCCAACAGACGGTTCGCCCACTGCAAGCCGCGCCGAATTTCGTAGGCATAAACGGCACACAACGCACCCACACCAATCACAATGGTCACCACAATGAGCGTCTGCGGCGCTAAATTTTCAGGCGCAATACGCACCATACTGGAGATAAGTTCATCCCGCCCGCTTTGTAGGTTAGACACAAAGGCGATTAGGATGACCTCCAGCGCTGTGAGCAGCAAGACGCCGCCCCACGTCCACACAAGGCTTCCATATAGCAGCGGCGCGATGATCAACAACAAAATGCTAGACCCAACACCATTCAAAAGCACTGCTGTGAAGGTTGCCATGCCTAAAAAGGTGAACATCATCACCATGGCAGCGCGTAATTGCCCGGCGTGAACCAAGCCAACCACCGTGAGCTGAATCAACAGCATTGCCAGCAGCACCGTCAGTATATTATTGATGATCGTCGTGCGCTCACCAATCGAGGCGATGCCCACGAACGCCAGCAGCGCCAAACCTGCCAGCAGCACACTCAGTAGTAACGTCACCCGCGCCCGCAGTTGGTCAAAATTATTGCTATAGCGAAAGCGCGGCAGCAACAACGCATTAAATAAATCGGTTAAAAGAGTTTGCATAAGATGCGCCTCGCGTGTGTCAACGTCCGTCTCCAAGTTCGGAAGGCAAAGTGCCGTTCGATGCCTCGCTCGGCGAGCCAAGCCGCACAGCAACACGCGGTGCTTGAAAGGCATCGGCAAGGCTTTGTGTGGCAGCCGCCACCACTGCCTCTACGCTGGTGGCTGCCTGCATACGCGCCGTGATCTCGTTGACCATGCCTTCGCGCTGTGCCATGCGCTGCGCTTCTTCAAGCAAGCGCAGGTTTTCCACTGCTAAGCCCAGCCGTTCGATCACCTGTTGCAGCACAACAAGTTGCTCGTTGCTCACATGCTGATCGGGCGCCAGTTCAAATTCCATCGCACCGATGACTTGCCCGCGCACCGTGATCGGCAGCGCCAACACTTTGAAGTTCTGCATACCACGCAGCACAGGCTGATTGCGGCGCACTGCCTCTGATAAGGTTGCCGTTTGTTCGGCGGCATCTTCCACGCGCCCGTTGATAAGGTCTATGGTGTAGGCGGGCATCAAGCCCATGCCGCTCAGATAATCTGCCCAAGCACCGCCAGTCAATTGGCGGTTCAGGCGCTCAATTTCGCGCAGTTGGGTGCTGGTCTGCTCATAAAGGCGGCGGTTTTCCGTCAATTTATCCTGCATTTCGGCAAACAGACGCGCATTATCTACCGCCACTGCGATCTGGTTCGCCAAAGTCTCCAACGCCTCAACTTCCTCAGCCGGGAAGGCATTTAGATCGCGGCTTTGCAGGTCAATCGCACCGATAATCTCGCCGCCAACGCGCAGCGGAATCGCCAACTGCGCCCGTGTGCCGCTCAGAAACGCTGAACGGCGGTAAGGCTGAGCTTCGCCTTCCTCACGGGCGAGAATGCTCTGCCCGCTGATCGTCACGCGCCCGATCACGCTCAGGCTGCCAATGCCCACCTGCTGGCTGCCAACATTGGCATGGTTGGCAGGGTTGGTGGTGGCCACTAAGGTCACATTGCGGCGCTCTTTATCCACCAAGAACAACTGCACTTCGTGGCAGTCGGCAAAGTTTTCCTGCACAAGGCGCACCGTCTCTTGCAGCACAATCTCAAGGGCAAGGCGCACACCCAGCACGCGCTGCACCAGTTCGGCGCTGGCTTTGGCAAGCCGCACGCTGCGCTCCTCTACATTCGCCGTGATCTGGCGCGCCACCAAGCGCAGATTGCGCGCCAAGGTGTAGTTAATGCTGGCATGGATGACCAGCAATGGTAGATCGAAAATCAGCAGTGTGCTGGGGCGTCCCACGCCGTTTTCAGTCGGCAACCCAAGCCCAAAAAAGAGGTAGATTGCCGATGCGATGAGCGTATACAGCACGGTTTGCTCACCGATGAGCAGCGCACCAAGCGACATGCCCACCAACATGCCGCCAAAGCCGATCTCCACGCCAATATCGTTGGAGAGCGCTAACAGAAAGAGCAGGGCAACCCATGCCACTATGACCAAAAGCGCGGCAAGCGTTTGTTGGGCACGCCGCGTCAGCGTATAGGCGGCAATTGCCACACCTGCCAACAGCACCCCGCGCAGCACAATCAGCAGATCGGGCGAACCGCCGCCAACGATTTGGAAGACGATGTTGAGCGCGCCAAGCAGCACACCGAGCAGCATCACAGCGCTGATGATATAGGTGCCAGCCGCACGCCGCCGATCCAGCGGTTCTACGTAACGGTTCAGTGGAAATAACTTCAGCAGTTGTTCGCGCATGGCGTGTTCTCTCTTATGTTATGCCGTATGGCTGCTGCGCTTGGCAGATTCAAGGCGAATGCGTGCGCGGCGTGCTGAAAGCGCCTCTGCCATCTCTTGCAGCGTATTTAGAAGCATACTTTGTAAATCGCTTTGCCCTTGCAACGCACCACTCAACCGATTCATCAGGCGCTCCGTCTCGGCGCGTTGGGCTGTCTGCATGTAGAGCCGTGCGTTCTCTAGGGCGATGGCAAGCTGATAGCCGATCTGCTCTAGGACGGCAATATCAATCGAGACGTAGCGCCCCGGCTCGCGGTGCAGCACCGAAAAGACGCCAATCGCCTTGCCGCCTGCCACCAACGGCACACTGGCAATTGCCCGCAAGCGTGACCCTGCAAAGAGGCGGTAATCAGGATCATCTGAGCCGCTGATGTCGTCCAGCACCAATGGCTCGCCCGTGTTAAAGACAAAGCGCAAAGCGGCGCGTTCCAGCGGGAAACTGGCAAGGATCGGACCGCCATCTACCAACAGGTAAACATCAATCGCCTCACCGTTCGGGTTGGTCAGCGCGATACTGATCAGATCAGCATCAATCAGCTTGAGCGTCTCCTCACGGATGATCTGGAAAATGTGCGTGCGGTCAAAGGTGCTGGTGACGCGCTGGCTGAGCGCCGTAATATGCTCTAGCTGCCCGGCGCGCCGCTTAATTTCCTCGTAGAGCTGTGCGTTATGGGCAGTGATTGCCAATTGTGAGGTGACGACGGAAGCTGCCTCAATCTCATCCGTCGTAAAGGTGTGATATTCGTAGAAGCTATCCAGCCCAAGGCTGCCAATTAAGCGCCCTTTGACGACCATCGGCAACAACGCAATGGATTTAATGCCAAGCTGCTGCAACTGGGTGCGTTCGGTCGTGCCGAGCAGGTCATCCTCATCCACGTTGTTGATCACAACAGGCGCCTTGCTTTGCAGCAGACGTTCCTCAAGCGGCGTGTTCAGCGGAATGCGTAAGCCGATCATGCCGTTATCGGGAAATTCTGCGATGACCGTGCCAATGTTATCCTCTTGATCAAATACGGCAATGCCAATGTGATCGATCCGCAGCGTCTCGACGAGGCTGCGCGCAGCACGGTCTAGCACTTCGTGGCTCTCGGTGGCACTGGTGAAGTCGCGTGTCACTTCGTAAAGCGAACGCATCACGTCAATTTGGCGCATCAGCCTGCCCGTCTGCGGACCTGGCACCTTCAGATGTTGCAAGAGCGCCGGTCCGAGTTGGTTGGCAAGCGTGGTCAGCAGCACGTCTAGCGTTTCAAGGTTGGCAGTGTCGGTCTGCGCGATATTGTGATAGACCACGATAGCGCCAATGGCATCGCTGCCGACGGCAATCGGGTAGATGCGTGCGTTGGGTGTGGTGGCGATTTGGCGGCGGCGAATGGCAGCTAATAAGGGTGAGGATTCATCAACATGCTGCGTAGTATTATCGGTCGGGATGCTGCCCGCACCTGCAACGCGCACGGCAACATTGCCGATCACCTGCGAGATTTGCACGCCCAACACGCCACGCCCTGCGAAACGCTCACAAACGACGGCAAGGAACGAGTTCAGCCAGCCTTCTACAGGCGGTTGGGCAAACGCCTGCCGATTAAGCTGCATGGAGAGCGCCAGCAGGTCATCCAGAACTGCTTTGCTTGGATTCATGTGAAACCCGTCCCTTCGTAATGTAGTGCATTATTTCGCTTGGAAACTTATCCACATCTATCGGTTTGGGAATGTAACCGTCGCAGCCCGCCTCAAGGGTGCGCTCGCGGTCGCCCTTCATCACGTTGGCAGTCAGCGCGATGATCGGAATATGCTCAAGGACTGGATTTCCCCGCAGTTCTTGGGTGGCGGTTAGCCCATCTTTGCCGGGCATGTTCACATCCATCAGGATCAAATCCGGCAGATGCTGTGCGGCAAGCGCGATGCCGTCATCAGCGGTGGCAGCCTCGATCACTTCAATACCTTCTGCCATCAGCACGCGGCGCACCAACCCACGGTTATCAGGGCGATCTTCAATGTATAGGACGCGCTTGGTCATTCCCAAAACCTTTCCTCGCCATATGAACGGTTCGTTGGCGCGTGTGAGGCGAGCGCACACTGTCTGTATCGAATATTGTGAAGCCCGAACCTGCCATACATTTTACCGCAGCATGGCACAGTCGGCTAAAATGTTCTCGTTGTGGTTTGGTCAACAAATTCACCTTCAGCAAGGCGGCGTTGCAGCCACTGCACAGCCTCATCGTGCTTATAGAAGATCATAGTCTGGCTTTTATTGCGGCGGCGCGATGCACTGTTTATAGCGTTACTGAGCAGCACAACGGGCATACTCAGCGCCGTGCGCCCTAGAATAGTTGTCGTATAGGCGGTGATATTGGGTGAAGATTTCACCAACTCATTAATGCGTTCGCGTGCGTAGGGCGTTACCACGCAGCTTGGTGCGGAAAAGTCGTTGAGCATGAACGAGATGCGGTTGGTATCCCACGTTTGCAGCATTTCCATCTGCTTGTTAATCCAAGCATCCACCACACGGCGCGTGGCATTGAAGGAGACAAACGCTATTGCTTTCCCGTTCAGAATCCAACGGAAAGAGAGTTCGTCTGGCACAAGGATTTCCATCGGCGCAGCTTGAAGATCAAAGGAGACGCGATCCTGAAGATCAAGCGAGTATTTAATCGGCGGCATGAGTCTCTGCTCCTCTCGGCGCACTTTGGGCAAGCCATGTATTCACTGCATCGGGAATACCTTGCTCAATGGTCGGGAAGTTAAAGCGAAAGCCTGTGCTGCGTAGCCGTGCGTTGGAAAGATGAGCGTCATAGGCATCCGTCACAACAGGACCTGCTAGGATACGCGCCAACCACAATGGGACAGGGCGCGTTTTCAGTGGCACGCCAAGCGCTTCAGCACTCTTTTGGACGATCTCCGAATATTTGGGCGGGCGGTCATCACAAATGATGTAGCGCCCCGCTGGTTCGCCATGCTGCATCAAGTGCAGGATGGCACGCGCACAATCTTCCACATGCACAGTCGCCATGGTTGGGTCGCGGTGTGCCAACATCAATTGCGTCTTGCCTGCCTGAAGGGACGCCAAAATCTCGGCGTACCATGAGCCAGCGCCATACACCGACGACGGAAAGACAATCTGAATGGGAATGCCCGCTGTGCGGAACTGCTCAACAGCCGCCATTGCCTTCTGAATGTAAGGTCCCCAGCCACGCGGATTAGGTGTGGCAGTCTCGTCTTTGAGTGGCAAATCTTGCTGTCCATAGTAGCTGGTGCCGCTGACGTAGATCAGGTGCTTCACAGGGCTGCCGCGCAGCGCACCAAACAAGTGCTGATCCATCTTCAAGCGGTCAGCTTCGTAGCGCAAAGCGCGATCTTTGCCAACGCGCCCGCCAAAGGTCTGTGGTTGTGCAAAATGCAGCACAATTTCAGCGTTGGCAACGTGCTGCTGCCACGCGCCTTGTGTCAGCAAATCACCCATGACGGGCTGCGCGCCGAGTGCTTGCATTGCCACCGCACTGCGCTCTGAACGGCACAATGCCCACACCTGATGCCCTGCTGAAAGGGCGTGCCGAACGAATGCTGCACCAATGAAGCCACTGCCGCCTGCCACAAAGAGCGTCGTCAAAGCGCTGCCTTCCTTTCGCTTGTAACGGGTTGAATATGCGTTCCCTATAAGCATAACACGCTCACCCTACAAGATGCTCTATAGCATCTTTCACAAGTGTGTTACAAGAATTTCGCCTCGACTCCACAAGCTATACCTCAGGGCATTACAAGCAGTGGGAGATTCAAATGGGGTATGGATCATTATTCTTTGCCCCGATGGCGCGGGAAGCGTCGCCGCAGCATCTGTGCGTTATGCTAGGGTAAAAAAACGCCCCTCATGGGCGAGAGGCGTTCAGAGGCTTTACCATGCCAAGAGGGATGGTTCTTCCAACACTTCGCGCAGATCGCGCATGAAGTGCGCCGCATGCGCGCCATCCACCACGCGATGATCAGCGCTGAGCGTTAGGTTCAGCATCGGCTTCAAGGTCGGCTTGCCTTCGGCATCGGGCATGAATTGTTGCACCGTCCGCCCGACTGCCAAAATTGCCACTTGCGGCGGATTGATGATCGCCGTGAAGCGATCCACGCCGAACATGCCCATGTTGCTAATGGTGAAAGTGCCACCGCTGACCTGATCAAGGGTCAATTTGCCCTCACGCGCCAGCCCGGCTAGGCGATCTACCTCTTGCTGAACGGCATAGAGCGTTAGTTTTTCCGCGCTGTGAATGACAGGCACAATCAAGCCGTCTTTGAGCGCGACTGCCATCCCAATGTTGGCAGTGTGCCAATAGGAAATTTCCTCACCCTCTAAAGTGGCATTCAGCGGCGGATTTTTGCCCAACGCCCATGCACAGGCTTTGATCAGCATAGCAGTCATCGAGAGCTTTTCGCCATGTGCTTTCAGCTTGCCGCGCAGCAGCTCTACCGCGCTCATATCCACAGCAGCATCAAGAAAGATGTGCGGCGCGCTCTGAAAACTCTTTTGCAGGCGCTGCGCGATGGTGCGGCGCATCCCTTCGAGGCGTACCACATGCCGATCTGCCTCGTGCGGAATGCTTGGCGGCGGCATGGTTTGCGTATCGCGGATGGTGGGTGGTTTGGCAAGCAGCAGCGTTGCCTCTGCATCACCGGCGGGGCGCGCTGCCTGCTCACTCAGTGCAGCTTGCACATCGGTGCCTTGCACGCGCCCAGCACGCCCTGTGCCTTGTACCGTCGTCAGATCAATGCTGTGTTCAGCCGCCAAACGGCGGGCGGCAGGCGTAGCACGCACCTTGCCAAGTGCCTGTTCCACGTCGCGCCGCATGATCTTGCCATTGCGTCCGCTGCCTTGCACCATGCCAAGGTCAAGGTGGCTGTGTTCGGCAAGGCGGCGTGCCAGAGGCGTGGCGCTAGGCGGCGTGAGGGCGCTCGCCTCAAGGGTTGGCGTTTCGCCTTCGCGCAACAGGTAGCAGATCACCTCTGTGACTGGCACAACATCGCCCGCTTTGTAGCGCAGCGCTTGCACGATGCCGTCTTCGGTCGCCTCAACCTCCATGTTCACCTTATCGGTGGTCACTTCGCAGATCGGGTCGCCGCTGCGGACTCTATCGCCTTCGCGCACCAACCACTGGACAATCTCGCAGCTTTCTAGCGTGAAGCCAAACTTTGGCATGATGATCGGCACAGGCATGGTTTAATACTCACCTTTCACCAATTTACGCGCCTCGCGGACGATGCTCTCGACCTGTGGCACAGTGTGATATTCTAGCTCGCGGTTGTAGGGAATCGGAATGTCCAAGCCTGCCAAGCGGCGGATCGGCGCTTCAAGGTAGTCAAACGCCTCGCTTGCTGCGATGCGTGCCACCACTTCGCCACCAAAGCCACCCATCTCAACTGCCTCATGCACCACCAACGCACGCCCTGTCTTTTTCACAGACTCGATGATCGGCGCGTCGTCTAGCGGCTTCAGCGTGCGCGGATCGATCACCTCTAGCTGGATGCCTTCGTCTGCCAGCTGTTCGGCGGCTTGCAGCGCACGGCTGACCATGATCGAGGTTGCCACAACGGTCAGGTGCGTCCCTTCGCGGACGATCTGGGTCTGGCTGAGCGGCACGCTGTAGGGTGCCTCTGGCACATGCCCTTTGGTCTTATAGAGCAGCTTGTGTTCAACGAAAATCACGGGATTGTTATCGGCAACGGCGGCGCGGATCAGCCCCTTAGCATCGTAGGGCGTGCTGGGCATCACCACCTTGAGACCCGGCACATGCACAAACCAATTTTCAAGGCTTTCGCTGTGCTGCGCCGCGGCACCTGTGCCGCTGCCGCCGGGCATCCGCAGCACCATAGGCACGCTTGCCTTGCCGCCAAACATAAAGCGCACTTTGGCAGCTTGCAGCACCAATTGTTCCATACTGAGCGTCACGAAATCCATGAACTGAATTTCACCAACAGGGCGCATCCCAGTCAGCGCCGCGCCAATACAAGCGCCGGCAATGCCCGCCTCCGAGATCGGCGTATCAATGACGCGCTCTGCACCAAACTGATCGAGCAAGCCTGCCGTCACGCCGAAGGCACCGCCATAAACGCCAATATCTTCGCCAATCAGAAAGACGCGCTCATCCTCGGCCATCAGTTGGCGCAAGCCTTCACGGAGCGCTTCCGCGTAGGTCAGTTCGCGCAGCTCAGGCATACACACCATCCAAAATATCGGCAACGCTTGGCTCAGGGCTGTTTTCGCTAAATTCCACCGCCTCATCAATAGTGGCAATTGCCTGATCGCGCATGGTTGCCGCCTCTGCCTCAGTGATCACACCTGCCAACACCAGCAGGTTAGCAAACCGCAGGATCGGATCGCGGTTATCCTGCCAGTCGCGCACTTCCTCACGGCTGCGGTATGCCTGCTTATCGCTCTTGGAGTGTCCCTTATAGCGGTAGGTTTTTGCCTCGACCAGTGAAGCACCTTCGCCGCGCCGCGCACGCGCTGCTGCCTCGCTGACCGCGCTGTAGACCGCTAACGGATCATTGCCATCTACGGTGATGCCCGGCAAACCATAGGCAGCCGCCCGCTGGCTGATGTTTTCGATGTTGAACGCCTTCTCGACAGGCATAGACATGGCATACTGGTTGTTTTCGCACAGGAAGACAATCGGCAGCGCCCAAATAGACGCCATGTTCAACGCCTCATGGAAAGCGCCTTCGTTGGCGGCGCCATCGCCAAAGATGACGAGACAGACTTGGTTGGTGCGGCGCATTTTGATGCTCAAGCCAACACCGACCGCAATCGGAATGCCGCCCGCCACAATGCCGTTGGCGCCCAAATTGTTCGAGTCCACATCGGCAATGTGCATACTGCCACCGCGCCCGCGGCAGTAGCCCGTCTCTCGTCCCATGAATTCCGCCATCATGCGGTTTGGATCGCTGCCCCACGCCATGCAATGCCCATGCCCACGATGATGATTGAGCAAATAGTCACCGTCTTGCATGGCGTTCGCCGCACCGATGGCCGTTGCCTCTTGCCCGATGGAGAGGTGCATTGTGCCGTGAACCTTGCCAAGCATGTAGAGCTGTTCGGCGCGCTCTTCAAAAGCACGGATCAGGTGCATCGCTTGGAGCATTTCTTTGAGTGCTTCCGGTCCCAGTGATTCGATCACATCGTGGTAGCGTTGGATCAAGTCTTGTGAAAGTTGCATCATGTGCGATCAATCCCCTTGTGCATCTTGGTGCAGTGGCGGCGAAAATGGTAGCTTACTGAAGAAGCTGTTGAAATCAAAGGCAACGCGTGTGTTGCGCGTTAGGATGCGGTGCAATTCACGCAGCAAGGGCAGTGCATCCGCCGCGATTTTGCCCTCTGCGATCATATGCTCGATAGCGGGCATAACGGCAAGCACGCAGTCCACGCCTTCAACGGTCTCGTCAGGCATTTCTTCGACGGCATCGCTGTATGCCCTGCCCATGCCCAACAAGCGTCCCATGCGTGAATTGCGCCCGCCTTGCGTGGTGACGTACAAATCGCCCGCGCCGGGCAAACTATAGACCGTCTCTAGGCTGCCACCCAGCAGTTGGACGAGATAGGCAGTCTCTGCCAAGCCTTGTGCAAAAACTGACGCGGCATAGTTGTGATTTTTGGCAGCGGCTATATCTTCGGGCAAGGTCTCTAGGATGCCTTGCGCCAAGCCAGTTGCCAACGCATACGGATTCTTCATGGCGACGCACACCTCAACGCCGATCATGTCCGTTGAAGTCCAGATGTGGTAGTAAGGCGTGCTAAAGAGCTGGCGCAGGTGCGGCAGGATGTCGGCATTCCGCGAGACAAACACAACGGAAGTGTGCCGCCGCGCCGCCAATTCGCCCGCGATGCTCGGTCCACCGATGGCGGCATACTGCACCTGATCGCGTATAGGCTCAGGCAGGTGCGCGGCAAGTACATCCGGCAGGATCATCAACTGACCGTCAGCAGTGCTTTCTAAACCTTTAGTCACCATCAAGATGATCTGGTTCGGCTGCAAATGCGGTGCAATCGCCTGTGCGGCCCAATGCACACCGCGAGAGTTGACGCCTAGCACAACCAGCTCTGCACCGCGCATTGCCTCGGCAAGCTCGGCATGGAAAAAAGGCTGCACACTCGGCGGAATCGGACGCCTCAGCTTTGGGTGTATGCCCGACGCCTTGCAGTTTCTAATGATTTCCTCATCCAGATGCGTGCCAACAAGGCGCACCTCATGCCCATTATCGGTGGCTGGGAAGGTGAGCGCCGTTCCCATCACGCCTGCGCCTATCACGGTAATTGTGGTCACTGTTGCCCGCCTTTTAGAAAGTAAAAGAGATTAAGCATTTTGCACAAACGTGAGCATATTTCACATTTTACCAAATTGTAGGACTCCGCTCACAGCTTGTCAAGCAGGCGCAAATTACCTGATTTCGTACTTAGGGCAGCCTGACGCAAAACTTGACAGGCGATTTGAACCTGATTATATTTGGCACAATAGTGCAGTTGATGCACGTTTGTGAAAAGCCTAACAGCCGCTAAATGTCTAGGGCGGCACGTTTTCAGGCAAAAAATTACGCCTTTACCAACAAGCGACTTTTGCGAGGAACTGCATGGCGCGTCCAGATATTGCTTTAAGCACGCCTTTAAGCACACAAGCTGCCTCTGCCAACAAGCGGCGCGGATTCTTTTCCGCAAGCAACCCATGGTTGTGGGTTTCGCCGGCAGTTGGGATTTTACTGCTCTACAGCGTCTTTCCGCTCGTCTTCAACATCCTGGTCAGCTTTCAGAATTTCCGCACCAGCACTAAAGCATGGGAGTGGGTCGGCTTCCGCAACTATGAGTGGATGCTGTATGGCAATCCGCTGGTGAAAGACTTTGGGAATGCCATCGTCATCACGGCGGTTTATACGATTGTCGCGCTTACCGTGCAGCTTCTCTTGGGTTTGTTCATCGCCCTGCTGCTGGATGCACGCCCATGGTTCAGCAACATCATGCAAACGCTGATGATCCTGCCGATGGTGACCGCGCCGGTGATCGCCGGTTTGATGTTCCGCCTGCTTCAGCACCCTGATTTCGGCGTGATCTCGTGGCTACTCTATGGCGTCGGCGCACTGGATAAAAGCGAGCCGCTGCTGGGTGGCACAGGACAATACGCCCTGATCGCCTTGCTGATCGTCGAAATTTGGCAGTGGACGCCGTTTTTCGTGCTGATCATCCTAGCGGGCTTAAAGGGCTTGCCGCACGAGATCGTAGAGGCGTCTCAGGTGGATGGCGCTTCGTGGCTACAACGCCTGACGCGCATCAAAATTCCGATGCTGTTCAGCGTGATTACTGTTGGCGTGCTGTTCCGCCTGATCGAACTCTACAAAACCTTCGATTATGTGATGGTTATGACATCTGGCGGACCCGGCGACCGAACCACCACGCTCAGCTTCTACCAATACACAGTGACCTTTCAAAATGTCCGCTGGGGCTATGGCGCGGCAATTGGTGTGTTCATTATGGTGGTTGGCTGGCTCTCCGCCTTTGCCTACACCAAGATTTTCCGCGTGAAGTGGTAAGGAAGGCAGACATGGCAAGCACGGCACAGCCTGTAGATTGGCGCACAGCGCAGCGCCTTCAGCACCGCAACAAGTTTCTGGGCAAGCTGGCGCTCAGCTTGCTGACTTTTGCAATTGTCTTTCTGTTCTTTTTCCCGATTTTCTATTGGTTTCGCCTCTCGGTGACGCCTTACCGCTATGTGTTCACCTTGCCGCCGCGCCTTGATTTTCCGCAAATCACAACCGCTTGGTGGAGCGTGATTCTGGGACAAGCAAGCTATCAGGACACCATGCGCGATCAGACAGGCACGGCGCTGGCGGCGGGTGTTGGTGGTGGCGGCACGTTGGGCTATGCAATGGTGCAGCCGATTGTCAACAGCCTGTTTTATGGACTGAGCAGCACCGCCATTGTGATCTTCGTGGCAACCTTAGCTGCCTACGCGCTCTCCCGCTTCAACCCACGTGGCAAGCAGAACTTGGTCTTTTTCATCATCTCGACGCGCTTTATGCCGGCGGCGGCGGTTGTGTTGCCGCTCTCGTGGCTCTATCAGCAGCTTGGGCTAACCAGCACCTACATCGGCGTGATGCTGGCGCATGTCGTGATCAACTTGCCGTTGGCAACCCTGCTGCTCAAATCCTTCTTCGATGATATTCCTACCGATCTGGATGAAGCGGCGATGGTAGATGGCTGCACGCGCTTTGGCGCCTTCTGGCGGATCATCATTCGTTACGTGGCGCCGGGTATGGCGGCGGCGGCTGTGCTATGCCTGATCTTCTCGTGGAATGAGTTCATTTTGACGCTTTATCTCTCGCGGTTGCCCGAAATGCAGACCGTGCCGATCCGTATGCAGTCCTACGATACATCAGCAGGTCCGACGGAATGGGGCTTGCTCTCGGCGGCGGGGACGGCGGCGATGATCCCGGTCTTTCTGTTCATTTTGAGCGTGCAGCGTTATCTGATTCGCGGTCTGACGCTTGGGGCAGTGCGCGGTTAGGCACACTATAAAGCGATTGAAGGGAGGTGATGCCGCAGCAGGCACATACAGAACGGTATGCATCGGCTAAGTCTTTGTCCAAACTTTCTGAACGAGTCTTTTTTTGAGAGGAAACTTCTGACATGAACGAACGTGATCGTAAGCAACGTCTTTATGTTGCCGAACAAGGCGCAAAGCTCCGCAAAGGTCAGATCAGCCGCCGTGAGTTCCTGCGCCGCATCGGTTTGGCGGGCTTTGGCATCAGCATGGCGGGCATGATGCGCTGGGATATGCACCGTGCGATGGCAGCCCGCCGCCGCCTACCGCTGCGTCCGGGCGTCTATCAGCTTTCGGGCGAGCAAGAGGCATGGCTGAAAGAAGTGGGTGGCAAGTTTGCCGGCACCACCGTCCGTATCTCGTCGGAATCCACTGCACCAAGCCAGATCATCAGCGATTTGGCAGCCCAAGAATTTACGCCGCTGACCGGCATCAACGTGATCTGGGAGCAGACGCCACTCGATCAGGTGCTATCAAAAATTACGCAGGACACAGCCACTGAATCTGCCTCCAACGACATCTACTACTTGGATCAGGCATGGGTTGGGCGCTTTGTGAACGATACCGTTGATCCCTCAGTGCTGTTGGCGGATACGGGCAGCGAGCTGAACATGCCCGATTTCGACTTTGACGACTTCGTGCCAGAGCTAATCCCGGCGCTGGCAGCCTATCAAGGGCGCTTGGTCGGCTTGCCCTTCGATATTCCAATCTTCATCTACATGTACCGCAAGGACATCTACGATCAGCTTGGCTTGAAGCCTGCGACCACGATGGAAGAGTTCCTTGCCAACGTGCGCGCCACCGATATGAGCAAGAACGCCGACGGCAGCGACGTGCGCGGCTACATCGGGCAGTGGAAGTCGGGTCACTACGCGCTTCAGTGCGACTGGACGGCGTGGCTGTGGTCGCACGGCGGCTCGCACACCGGGCGCGATGGCAGTGTTGTGATTGACGACGCGCAGGCAGTGGCAGGCGCGGAATACATGCTCGAACTTGGTAAGCACGTGCCAGCCGGCGTCACCACGTGGGACTGGGGCGGTCAGGGTGATGCGATGGCGCAAGGCTTGGGCGCAAACGTCATCTCGTGGGCAGAGTTCTTCCCAGGGCTGGATGTGCCGGATCGCTCGCAGACCGTTGGTTTGTGGGAAACTGCCGACCTGCCGCAAGAAGTGGCGCTGCGCGCACCTGAAGATTGCAGCTTTGACGAAGTGCCAGCTATTGGGCATCAGGGCGGCTCGTGCATCGCGCTCTCGAAATACAGCCGCGTGCAAGAGGCAGCTTGGATTTTCCTCCAGTGGGCAACCAGCAAGCCAACCCAGATCGCCGCTGCGGAATCCAGCAATACGCCTATCCGCACCAGCGCCTTCAGCGCGCCCAATGTGCTGGAGAAGGCAAAGGTCGTGGCAGGCACCACCCGTCACTTCCCAGCAGCCCTCAAGGCGATCAAAGAGCGTATGGGCACCGAGCCGCACTTCCCCGGCTGGGCAGCCGTCAGCGGCACGGGCGGTCCCATCCCCGATGAACTGGGCAAGATGACCACCGGCGCGCAAGACATCGCCACCACGCTCCGCAATATCAAGGCAGCCATCCAAGCCTCGATTGACGAATAAGCTGCGCCTTCCAGCGCGAGAAATCTGCACAAGGGCGGGAGTCACTTCCCGCCCTTTGTGTACAATGGTAGGCAGTGTGCTTAATTTTTACAGCATATAGAAGGATTTTGTGCTTATGAGTGCTTCAAAAGACCTTGTGATTGGTGTGGATAGCAGCACGAGTGCCTGCAAAGCCATTGCATGGGATCGGCACGGGCGTGCCATCGCGGAGAGCCGCACCACCTTTGAGCTGATCTCGCCACACCCAAACTGGTATGAGCAGCGTGCCGAGGATTGGTGGGACGCGCTGTGCAAGGCGCTGCGCGAACTAGCCGCACAAGTGGGCGCGGAACGCTTTGCCGCCTTATGTATCACCCATCAGCGCGAGTCGTTTGTGCCAGTGGACGAGACTTGCCAGCCGATTCGCAACGCGATCTTGTGGGTAGATGATCGGGCAGTGGCGCAAGTTGCCGAACTGGATCGCCTCGTCGGGAACGCTTATCTACACGATCTGACGGGCAAAGGGCCTTCTACCAAACAATCGCTGCCAAAGTTAGCCTGGCTGCAAACGCACGAACCAGACGTGATGCGCCGTGCCTACAAATTCCTTGACGTTCACGCCTTTTTGGTGCAGCGCCTAACGGGGCGTTGGGTGACTAGCTTGCCGTGTGCCGATCCAATGGGCTTGATTGATATGCGGCGCGGCACGTGGGCAACCGATTTGATGAGCAAACTTGGGCTGAACCCTGATCAGTTTGTGCCGATTGCACTGCCGGGCAGTGTGTTGGGCGAACTGAGCGAGGCAGCCGCGCAGCTGAGCGGCTTACGGGCGGGCTTGCCAATTGTGGCAGGTGCCGGCGATGGACAGTCGGCAGGGCTTGGCGCAAACATCACCACAGTGGGCAAGGCATATTTGAATCTCGGCACGGCGATGGTCAGCGGCGCGCATGCGGATGACTATGTGGCAGACCGCGCCTTCCGCACGCTATGTTCGCCGATTGCTGGCGCTTTTGTGCCAGAAGAAGTGCTGGGCGGCGGCACCTTCACGGTCAGTTGGTTTGTGGAGCATTTCGCCGCCGACCTGCGAAAGATCGATCTGAGCGTCTCGCCCGAAGAAGTGCTGGAGACAGCAGCGCGCAAACTGCCACCCGGTTCGTTAGGGCTGATGCTGGTGCCGTATTGGAACGCCGTCATGCCGCCTTTCTGGGATGCAAAAGCGACCGGTATCACGCTCGGCTGGACGGGCGCGCACCGCCGCGAACACTTCTACCGCGCCATCCTTGAGGGAATTGCCTACGAACACCGCTTGGCGATGGAAGGCATCGCCGCGGCAACGGGACACGCCATTGATGAATATATCCTGATGGGTGGCGGATCGCGCAGCCCGTTGTGGTGCCAAATCGTGGCGGATGTGACGGGCAAAACGGTGAAGCGCGCCAGCACCGCTGAGGCAACCAATCTTGGCGCGGGCATTTTGGCAGCCGCCGCCGCGGGCTGGTATCCGAGTGTGCGGGCAGCCGCCGAAGGCATGACCAGCACCGAACGCACTTATCACCCGCACGAGGCAACCCACCTCGTCTACGACAAACTGTTTAACGAGGTCTACCGCGAGGTGTTCCCTTCGTTGCAAAAGGCAGTGGATCGCCTCAGCGATCTGACCTATGGCTACGGCGGTTAGCGGCGTGGCGCACGGATAGGCGTTACACCCTGTCCGTGTGCGCCGACTATGCCCCTAAACCAATTTGCCGCTTGCCACATTGTATGGCACACTCAGCGCTGACCCATTGATGAAGGAAACCTGAAAAATGCGATCTGATCTTGACCGCCTGATGCACACCTATAACCTTGATGCAATCGTGGTGCTAGGTGATGAAACGCCCAACACTTTCCGCGACTATCTGACCGGGCGTGCCAAAGCCAACGGCAATATTTTTAAGAAGCGTGATGAGCAGGCTGTGATCATTGTAAACGGCATGGAGGTGGACGAGGCAGCCAAAAGCGGATTGCGCGTCATGACCTACTACGATTTTGATTTTGCAGCACTCTATGAGCAGTTTGGCAGCCAACCGGGCAAGCTACGCCGCGAACTATTCTTAAATTATTTCCGCAAACTGGATATTCGCGGGCGCGTTGGCTTTTATGGCGCAGCGGCTGTCAACGGAATGCTGCCGAATCTGCTGCACCTTATTGATAGCAATCTTGGTGTTGAGCTTGCCCTTGAAGATGATACCCTGGCGCTTTTCAGCCATATGTATGAGACGAAAGACATTGCAGAGATCGCGGCGCTGCGTGAGGCAGGACGGCTGACCAGTGAAGTGGTGCGCCGTGCATGGGATTTTCTGAGCAGCCACTATGCCAGCGATCAGGCAATCGGCAGCCCGATCATTAACGAATATGGCGAACCACTGACCATCGGTGCAGTGCGCCGCTACATTCAGGCGCAAGAGACGGCGCTGGGACTGGAAGATAGCGAAGGCTTCATCTTTGCACAAGGGCGTGATGCCGGTATGCCCCATAGTGTTGGTGAAGATAGCGACGTGCTGGAGGTTGGGCGTTCGATTGTCTTTGATATTTTCCCGCGTGGCGGCGAAAGCGGCTACTTTCACGATATGACGCGCACATGGTGCTTAGGGCGCGCCGCGGACGATGTTCAGGCAGCCTATGACGATGTGATGCACGCCTTCCATATGGTGATGCACGCCTTCAAGGTCGGTGCGCCAACGAGCCAATATCAGGTGATGGTCTTGGATTATTTCGAGAGCCGCGGACATGCCACACAGCGCAGCAAGCCGGGGACGATGGAAGGCTACGTTCACAGCCTTGGGCATGGCATTGGGCTAAACGTACATGAGGCGCCGATGTTTGGCGAAAAATCTACGCATGTGCTGCAAGTGGGCAACGCCTTCACCGTTGAGCCGGGCTTGTATTATCCAGAACGCGGCTATGGCGTGCGCGTTGAGGATTCAGTCTACATTGATGAGCATGGCGTTGTGCAGCGCCTGACCGATTTTCCTTATGATCTGGTTGTGCCGCTGCGGAAACGCTAGGCAACCTTAGTAACAAATCAGGGACGCTTTGGTGCGTCCCTGTGCTTTGTGATCTGTTTTAGGATTCCACTGTGCGGATGTTGATCACCTTCGGATCAGGTGACTCGACTTTGGGCAGCGAAATCTTGAGCAAGCCTTCTTTGAACTCCGCATCTGCTTGATCGGCATGTACCTGCTGTGTCAGCTTGATCGCACGGGCAAAGGCGCCAAAACGGCGTTCGCGCCGCAAGAACTGCCCTTCTGGAATATCCAGATCGGGTTTGGTCTCGCCCTTGATCGTTAGTGTTTCACCCGTCACCGAAACATCAATGGATTCGGGCTGAATGCCTGATAGCGGACCTGCCACGATCACAATGTGCGTCTCGGTCTCATAAATATCCAACGGCAGCAGTTGTGTGCCGCTGGCGGCTGAAATACCATCCTCAATGGTGCGCGAAACCGTCTCGCGCAGGCTGTTCAAACTCTTGAATAGATCGAACCCTTGCCCAGAGCCTTGATTAGACATGGCATACCCTCTTTGCTCGCTTACGATTGACGTTCATTCCTATCAATACGCAAGCAAGGTATGCCAAGTTGCGTCCTAGTTCCATAAGACAAACCGTTATCAGTTTAAGGGAGCGACCAAACTGTGAAGCGCTCATAGCGTGTTACAGCCCCTGCTTTTTCGCTACCTGTGTAGAAACCCGTGCCAATTTGGACAGCGCCGCTGCCTTGATGGCGCGAAACATCAAGGGTTGCCACACGTGTCCCGTTCATGTAGAAAATCGCTGTTCGCCCTTGCACCACCAACCGTACAACATTGGATGATCCACGTGAAAGGTTAGTTGCGCTGGGCAAGTTGCCAGAGGCAACCGTCACAAATTCCCAGTCGGCATTGCTGCTCTGCCTAAAGCTGTAGATTAAGGCGTAGCGACGGTTCGAGTCGAAGATGAAGCGATACTGCCGATCTGCGGCGCGGCGGAAGAAGAAGCCGTGTGACCAAAGCTGATCGGTATAGGGTGTGTAGAAGCGCGCTTCCACCACCAGATTTCTTAGGTCTAATGAGCCTGCTTGCCGCACCGTCACTTGCCCATCATCGGGCGTGTGGGATAGCCTGCCGTTGGACGGCTCAAAGACCAGACGTGCGCCTGGAACAGGCGCGGGCAACAAATGGTGAAGCGTTCATAGCGCGTTGACGCGCCTGCTTTTTCGCTACCTGTGTAGAAACCCGTGCCAATTTGGACAGCGCCGCTGCCTTGATAGCGCGAGACATCAAGGACTGCCACGCGAGAGTTATTCATGAAGAAGGTTGCCTGCGAGCCTTGCACCACCAGCCGCACAAGGTTGGATGATCCGGTACCAAGATTGGCTGTAGCGGGCAAGTTACCCGAAGTAACCGTCACAAATTCCCAATCGGCGTTACTGTTCTGCCTAAAGCTGTAGATTAAAGCGTAACGCCTGTTCGAGTCGAAAATAAAGCGATACTGTTGATCTGCGGCGCGGCGGAAGAAGAAGCCGTGTGACCAAAGCTGATCGGTATAGGGTGTGTAGAAGCGCGCTTCCACCACCAGATTGCTTAGGTCTAGAGTGCTTGCTTGCCGCACCGTCACTTGCCCATCATCGGGCGTGTGGGATAGCCTGCCGTTGGACGGCTCAAAGACCAGACGTGCGCCTGGAACAGGCGCGGGCAA
>QWHC01000028.1 GCA_021404685.1 Chloroflexi bacterium CFX4
CCAAGCGCCGTGCGCGCCTCAGCCTGCCCGATTAAGCCCGATGAGTTAGCCGTGTGAGCGCACTTTATGAGCATCTTTTCACAGTTGAATGCCAAGCGCGGCAACGCCTGTCAAGCGGCAGTTATGATCTGTCGCTAGGCGGGTGGCGCGGCGGCGATCCTCTCGGCTACAATCAGCCCATTATCCGCACCAGCTAGGCAGCATACACATACCATGACTGGCACACTTCTAAATGTCCTCACTATCTTAGCGGGCAGCGCTATCGGCATCCTGATCGGCAGCCGCTTCTCAACCAACATTCAGCAAAGCGTCGTGACGGGCTTAGGCTTGGTCACCCTCGTGCTAGGGCTGCAAAATGCCATGCAGAGTGGCAATATCCTTGTGCCGCTGCTCAGCCTTGCCATAGGGACAATCATTGGCGAATGGCTCGATCTGGACGGGCGCTTGAAGGCGTTTGGCGGCTGGCTGCAAGGGCGCGTTGCAGGGCGGAGCAACACCACACACCCCGACTCCGACGGGCAAGCCGAGGTGCGCCAAAATGCACGCTTGCGCTTCATCAGTGGCTTTGTGACGGCAAGCCTCGTCTTTGGCATCGGACCGCTGGCAGTGCTTGGCTCAATTCAGAACGGTATCAACGCCGCCGATATTCAACTGCTTGCCATTAAATCCACCTTAGACTTTTTTGCCTCAATTGCTTTTGCCGCATCCCTCGGCATTGGCGTTGCCTTCAGCGCGCTGCCCATTTTCGTCATTCAGGGCAGCTTTGCCCTTGTTGGGATGGGCTTGGCAGGTGCTGCTGCCGGCACACTTGGCGCCGATGCGCCGCTTATCCGCGAACTGACCGCCACCGGTGGCTTGATCCTGATAGGACTCTCGCTCATCCTCTTGGATATTAAGCAGCCGCGCATTGCCAATATGCTGCCCGCCCTGATCATCGCGCCGCTGATGGTGATCGGTGCGGCATGGTTGGGCATTGCGCTCTATCCGTAAAGGTCTGCCTCACCTCTCCCTGATTGCCCTTCACCGCCCACCTCGTTACAATTAACGGGCAAATGGGCAGCCGCCGCAGGCATCGCACGGCTGCCAGCCAGACCAAACGGGAGAACGCATGGCGACCTTACAAGAGCAGCTTGCCGACCTACGCCGCCGCATAGAGGCTTTACCTTCTGATGCACGTGCCGCCGAGATCATGCCCTTAGAGGCAGAGGCGCGCACCCTGCTCACTGCGACCAAAAATACACCTTTTGAAGAGACAGCGAAGGCACTCTTTGCCGATCTTGCCCGCCGCAGCGCACCGCCTGCGCCCGAAGTTGCCTCGCAGCGGGCAGCCTTGCGCCGTGCGCGCATTCGCATGGAGATGGCAGCTGGCGATGAGGATTACGACGAGGCTATTGATATTTTGGCGCAGGTGCTGGAACAAGACCCTAATAACAGCGATGCGCTGGCGCTGCTCCATCAGGCTGCTGCACATGGCGCCCAGCACGCCATGAAAGTGCGCGACCTGCTGACGCGCTACGGGCTGAGCCTGCCCAGCACGCCGCCGCCAACGGCTGCCTCCCTGCCGCCACCCACACCACCACCGCCCATCGCGCCTGAGAGCGCGACCGAAGATGAAGATACCGCCGTGCCGCCTTCCAAGATGGGCAATGGTGGTGCGCGCACGACCGCCTCTGCTGATGCGCTTATGGCAGAAGTGACCCAAGCCTACTACGCCGGTGACTACCAGCGCACCATAGACCTTGCCAACCGCGTGCTTGCCCTTCAGCCTGAGAACGCCGCCGCACTCGATTACCGCCAAAAATCTGAGGACAACCTCATCCGCGGCATTGTGCCAGATCACCGCATTCCCTTTGATGCCCGTGTTGCCTATAACCGTGCCAATTCCCTTGTGCGCGCCGGCAACTATGAAGAAGCAGGCAGGCTCTACCGCGAAGCACGAGACATCGCCGAGCGCGCTGGCATTATCACATGGAAGGACGCTGAGCAGGCACTGCTTGATATTCAAGACCTTGCCCTTGCCCGTGAAATGCTGGCAGAAGGCGACCGTCTGCTTGCCAATGATGAATGGCAAGAGGCACTTCGCAAGTATGAAGGCGCCCAGCGCGTCGTGCCAAGCGATCCATTCGCCCAAGAGCGCATTGATCTGGTCAAGCGCGTGCAAGATCAGTTTGATAAAGCCTCTGTGCAGCTTAACATGATGAGCGGCAGCCTGACCGACCGCGTCAGCAACCTGCAACGCCTGCTCGAAATGCTTGCCGCACTGCGCCAGATTCTGCCCGGCAGCGCACGTCTGCAAAAAATGGCGGACGAGGCTGGCACGCGCATTCAGACCGTGAAGGCGCAGTTGGTGGATCAGGGACGCGCCGCGCTGACTCGTGTAGACGCCTCGACCGTGCTTGACGAACGAATGCGCCTGATCACAGAGGCAGTGCGTGCGCTGGAGACTGCCAACGCCATTGATCCCGGTGATGGTGAACTGAACGCCCTTTTGCAAAGTGCGCGCCAAAGCGAGACTCAAATCTCGGAGGCACGCCAGGTCATTGAGCGCGCCTCTGCCCTGATCGCCCAAAATTTTGACGCAGAGCTTTCGCAGGCGCGCACTATGCTTGCCACGCTCCGCAGCCACGCCCAAGACCCACGCTACCGCACTGTGGTCAGCGAACTTTTGGCGCGCCACGTTGAACGCATCGAGTCCAGCATTGATCGCGGCGATGCCCAAAGCGCAGAGCGTTGGCTCTCGCTTGCCAAAGAAGACCCATTCCGCATTTTGGGCAAGCGCAGCGAACTTTTGCAGCTTGAGGACGAGGTACGGAATATTCGGCGTGGTGGCGCACTGCGGACGGCAATTTTTGGCGGCGGCGCGCTGATCGTGCTAGTCCTCATCGCTTTCCTGACACGTGGCACATGGTTGCCCCTCTTTACACCGACCAATACGCCGCTCCCAACCGAGACGCCGACCGCCACCAACACACCCACCGATACTGCCACACCCACGCCAACCTTCACGCCCAGCGACACACCCACCGCCACGTGGACGCCAACCGAGACGCACACGCCAACTTGGACGTGGACGCCCTCGCTGACCTTTACCCCGTCCTTCACAGTGACGGCCTCCCTGACGCCCACACACACCAACACGCCAACGCATACCTTCACACCGAGCGACACACCAACCGTCACCAATACACCTACCGAGACTGCTACGCCGAGCATTACCTTCACACCGAGCATCACCTTCACGCCCAGCGTCACGCCAACTCCGATAGTGCGCTGTGTCGTGATCACCACCCAACAAGTGATCGTGCGTTCGCGCCCAACCTTGGCAGGCACGCCGATCAGCACTGCTGCGGTGAACCAACAGATGAACGTGCTGCAAATTCAATCAGTAGATGGCTTTGCGTGGTATCGCGTGGAATACACAGTAGACGGCATTCTCGTTTCGGGCTGGGTGCAGGCATCGCGTGTGCGCGATTTTGGTCCGCCTTGCTCACAGTAAACGAGGATAAGTATAGACGACTATGACTTCCCTACAACCGATCCGCGTCGCTTTGATCGGCGGTGGCGGCATGATGCGCCATCATCTGCGCGTTATGCTGCACGATGCTGCCAATGTGCATGTTGTTGCTGTTGCCGAACCGTCCTCAGAGGCATATGCCCACCTAGCGGCACTCTTCAAAGAGGCAGGCTTGCCGCCGCCACCGCCCTACCGCGACCACGAACAGCTTTTGGCGAAGCACGCCAACGAGCTAGACGCCGCCTTGATCAGCACGCCACACGCCCAGCACTTTGAGCAAGCACGCGCCTGCCTATCTGCCGATCTTGATGTGCTGCTCGAAAAGCCGATGGTCGTGACGGCAGAAGAAGCACGCGCCCTGATCGCAGCCCGTGACCAAAGCGGACGCCTGTTGGTGGTTGCGTTTCAGGGCAGCCTTTCGCCCAACATCCGCGAGGCAGTGCGGATGCTGCGCGCCGCCGAATTGGGCGCGCTGCAAGGCATTCAGGCTGCCACTTGGCAGAACTGGGATCAGTTCACCGCCAACACGTGGCGGCAGCAGCCCGAACTCAGCGGCGGCGGCTTCTTGTTTGATACCGGCGCGCATATGCTGAATACCGTGAGCGATTTAGCGGGTGAGGACTTTGCCGAAGTGTCGGCATGGTTTGATCAGCGGGGTCGCCCTGTGGATATTCGCGGTGTGGTGATGGCGCGCTTGCGGTCGGGCGCGCTGGTCACGCTGCACGCCACGGGCGACTCGATCACGGGCGCGCACTCGGAGATACGGGTGTGGTGCGAGCGCGGTATGCTGATCACCGGACAATGGGGCGAGCGGCTGCTGCTTCAGCGCGATGGTGAGGAAACTGCCACACCTATTCACTTGCCGCAATCGCTGGGCGCCTGGCAGCAGTTCGTTGCGGTGCGGGCAGGCAAACTCCCGAATCCATGTCCGCCGGAAGTCGGCTTGCGAATGGCGCGCTTGTGGGATGCCATCCGTGAATCAGCAGGGCGCGGCGGCACACCGATCAGCCTGCCGCACTGAGCAAGTCGGCGGGATAACGCAAGCCTACGTAGGGGTCGGACTTGTCCGACCCGTGAGCTAGGGAAAAAGCGCGTTCCAAATCATGGGCAGTTGTTCAAGGTGTACGCCTGCACCTTTGGTGTGTGGAATGTGCAAGGCACTGAGGATTTCACCAAATTTGCGCCAGCCATTAGGTGTATTGAGTTCAACCCACAAAACACCTAACCCCGCAAGCTGACTCTTGTTCAGATCAGAGAGTGTATCTGCGATGAAAACATGGCTACCGCGTGCAATTGTGACATCAGCGCTTTCTGGGTTGCCTTTACCCATGAGTTTCACCTCACAACGATAGCGTTGACCTGTGCCGCTTATCAAAAAGAAATCCACTTCGCGTGCAGCATCGCTTAAGCCTGTTAGTTGGTAGTTTTGTGTTGGTACCTCAAAAAACCTGCACAGCACAAGCATCAAAGGTTTTTCCACCTGCTTGCCAACCGTACTCCACGCGCCGCCGCGTAGTTGTGCGCGTTTCACAGCAAGTGTATTGATCACAATAAGGCTTTCGCTCAGGTTGAGGTCAACACTCACGCTGTTAAACTTGATGGTTAGCTGCATATCAAGATCACTGTTTTGCTGCACCAACTCGTTGATCAAAGTATAGAGTTGGGCATAATGTTCTTGGCTTGCCTGAATAACGATTTCACGCCGTGATGAGCCGAACAGATTACCAATCGTCTTTTTGTTCAAACCCGCGTGAATAGCAATCTCATCAGGATTAGGCGTTTCCAAGAACTCAGCGCGATACCAATCCGTCGTGATGGACTGGCTTCGCAGTTTTGCCTCAACCACGCGCCGAAAAAAGGCAAGCACAAAGTCTAGGAACTCAGCATCAATCAGGCTGATAATCTCAGTGCGATAATTTTGTGCGCTCAGCAAGCGCTCAATAATGCGCCGTGTAACAATGGTTGTTAGCCTCATGATATTCCTCTGTCTCTAAATTCCTCTAAGGACAAGAAGCGCACGGGCTGAGCATCGAAAAAGCGCGCTGTGCCGAACACTTCACGCATCCGCTCAATATAGGTCGGTTCTTTCTCCACCATGAAAAAGTGCCGATCCAGATCACGGGCTGCCCTGCCCAATGTGCCGCTGCCGCCAAATGGATCAAACACCAAATCGCCAACGTATGAATAGTAGCGAATAACGCGGTTGCACAGTTCCAGCGGAAACACGGCACTATGCACGCGATCAAAGGTTGGGTCAATCCGCCAGATGTTCGAGGACTCATAGGCGCCCAGCACGCGGCTTGCCTCAATCACTTCGGCGCTGTATTGGCGCATGTTCCAGTCCAGCAGTTTGTCGGTTTGTTTGCGGTAGACCATCAGATATTCGGTGACGGCGTTCGGCTTATAGCCTAAGGGCTTGCGGTGCTGCAAAAAGCCTGCATTGCGGTTCTTCACGCTTGATTCTGGTTTTGCCCAGACAATATCATCAATAAATTCCCAGCCGATCTGTACCAAGCGGGTGTGCAGGTCAAACGGAATGGGATAGCGTTTGCTGGCGTGGGCGCGGCTCATGCGTGGGATGATGATCGGTGAGGTGTTGACGATCAAGAAGCGCCCTGTTTTGGTCACACGGTGAACTTGATCAAAGACGCGAGTCAGAAAGTCGAGGTAGGCGCTGTAGCTCTCGTAGATTGAATAATCGCGGGCGTTGTAGTAAGGCGGTGAGGTGAAGGTGAGGTGAATGGACTCATCTGGTACGAAGGGCAGCACCGCCTGCACATCGCCATTCACAACCACATTCTGCATAAAGGCGGGCGATTGGGCGTGATCAAGCGGCGCGTTGGCACTCTCTGCCGCACTAAATTCGCGCCGAATGATGCTTTGAATCATTTCGTTCGGGTGATTGGCGAGGCTTTTTAGAGCGCTTTGCACATTGGGCTGCGTCCGAAAGACCAGCAAGCCGCGGATCACTTGCAGAAGGACTTTCGGATCATGTTCGTCTAAATGTTCAATCAGGGTGGGGATGGCTTCAGGTAAGCGCATTCGCCCAATCGCCGAAATTGCCTCGCGCCGTATGGTGGAGTCGGGATCGGTGCGGGCAAGCTGCGAAAGGTGTGGGATCAACAGGCGGTTGGTGGTCTTGCCAATGTTTTTGACCGCCCAATAGCGCACCTGACTCGCTTCATGGCTCAGGAAGGGCGCGAACACATAGCCGTTGAAGGCTTTGGGCAGGTGACCCAAGTTTTCAAGCAGGAATAAGATGTCGCGGGTGGTGGCTGCCTCAGCAAGCAGGCGGTAGATTTGGCTGGTGTCCGTCTGTTTGAGTGCCTGAAGTTGTTCTTTGGTGAGCATATTTATCCCTGTGGAATGCTGGTAGCATTTTACCAGAAAACGGTGGCGGTGTATGAACGACACCGAACTATCAGGCGATCCCGAACAAGACTTGCCACTGCCCTAGCAAGTGCGCTAAAACTGTTACAAAGCGTTCGCTCCAAGTAGCATGGTAAATCCCTCAATGAAGGTGCGCCAATTTGTTCACCGCTCACTGCGCCGCAGGCTGGACGGGCGCAGCATGGATCAACTGGGTACGCTGTGCCTGCTCTCGGCGGCTGCCGTCTGTTTGGGTGGAATGCTGAGCGGCAGCCTGTTCTTGTGGATCATCGCGGCAAGTCTGGCAATCGGCGGCATGGCTGCTCACCTGCTAAGCCCGCATGTGGAGGCGCGCCGTTTAGTTCGTCAGGCACGGCTGCTCGCCGCATTGGGCAGGCTGCGAGAGGCGCTTGGATGTGTTAACCGCGCCATTGCCCTTGTGCCAGACGTGATGAGCGCGTTTGTTGTCCGCAGCGCGCTCTATGCGGGCATGGGGCAGCTTGATATGGCGGTGGATGACGCCGAACACGCCGTGCGCCTTGCGCCGCGCCATCCTGAAGCGCGCCTTGCCCGTGCGCGCATGTACAGCCGCTATGGGTTGCATGAAGATGCCATCCAAGACCTGCAAATCGGCTTGCGCGAACGTCCCGATTGGGCAGACGGCTACCTTGAGGTGGCGTACCTTTACGTGCGTCTGCAAGATTATCAGAACACACTCAACACCCTGCACAGCCTTGAGAAGCATGTGCGTGCGACGCCAAGCCGCTATGAGGCACTGCTGCTGGCAGGCTGGGTCTATGAGGAGAAGCTGCAAGACCTTGAGCAAGCACTAGGTGCTTACAGCCGCGCCATTCCGTTACGCCCTGAGCGCCGCGTTGGCTATGCGCGCCGTGCGGCGGTCTATACCGCACGCGGAGATCGGCTGCAAGCGGCGGAAGATTGGCTGAAAGCTGCCCACTGCATCCCTGCCGAAGAGGAACGCGGCAAGGCGCATTGGCTGCGCGCCGCCTGCTATGGCAAGCGCTTCGCCCTCACCCGTGAACAGGGCGACCTGCAACATTGGTTACGCGCCCTTGAATTAAGTGCCTGCGAAGACTCAGACCAGTATGCGCGGTTAGCGCGCACCATGCTGCGGCTGATGGTCAACCCGCAAGAATTCACCTTCCCGCCACGTGTGATGCACTACCCAAATTAGTTGCGGCGGACGCAGTTTGGCGCATCTGTGGCAGTTGCGCTATCAGTCCGTTGGCGGCTAGGCGTTCGCCGTCACTTCCCATGTGAGGATAGGCGCGATCACGCCCGGACGTGCGCCGCCTTGCGAGGTAACGCTGCCGTCGTCCAGCACCTCAAAGCTGATGCCATTCTGGATGTGGTCGAGCGGACGGACATTCGGCACTTGTGCCACCAATTCTAGATAGTAGCTGCCAGCGCGCAAATAGTCGCTGGGCAGAAAAGCACGCGCCGTATACGATCCAGCCGCTTGCGTTGCCTCATAGCGGCTGAGGTCACTGTCAAAGTCGGTGCTGGTCAGCACACAGGTGCCATCACTATTATAGAGCCGAAAGGCAATTTGGGCGGCACGAATCGGCTGGCGGACGAGGTAATCCAGTTCCACGAACACACCTTCGCTCAGGTTAATCTGCGCGCTGACCTCGTTACGGCAATCGCGCAGGCGCACAGCTGTGAAGGCAACATCCGCTCGCGCTGAAGGCTCAAACTGGCGCTCGCCCGCCAATTCCACGCCCTGCCGCACGTAGGCATTCACCACATTTTGAATATCGCCCTCTGCCACCACCTGCCCGCTGTTCAGCATCAAGCCGACGTTGCATAGGCGCAGCACAGTTGGCATGTTGTGGCTAACGAAGATAACGGTGCGCCCTTCGCCGGCCACTTCGCTCATCTTGCCCAAACTTTTGCGCTGGAAGGCAGCATCGCCAACGGCAAGCACCTCATCCACGATCAAAATCTCTGGCTCCATATGCGCGGCAACGGCAAAGGCAAGCCGCAGAAACATGCCGCTGGAATAATGCTTGACGGGTGTATCTATAAACTTCTCGACTTCGGCAAAGCTGACAATCTCATCGAATTTGCGGGCGATCTCGGCGCGCTTCATGCCCAAAATTGAGCCGTTCAGAAAGACGTTCTCGCGTCCGGTCAGCTCAAAGTGAAAGCCGGTGCCAACCTCTAACAGCGAGGCAACGCGCCCACGCACGATAGCGCGCCCTTCGGTTGGTTCTGTGATGCGCGAAAGCACCTTCAGAAGTGTGCTTTTGCCCGATCCATTTTTGCCCACAATGCCCAGCACATCGCCATGCCGCAGCGTGAACGAGACATCGCGCAGTGCCCAAAAAAGCTGATCGGTGCGTGGTGTGCGTTCGCGGCGGCGAAAGGGTGCGCTGGCAAAGCGCGTTAGCGACTCACGAAGGGTATAGTAATAGGCGGCAGCGCCGATGCGATATTGCTTGCTGATGCCGTGTGCTTCTATGGCAAGATTGCTCAACGGGTGCTTTTCCTTAGGTGTTAAACTGCCCTAAGTATAGCGGATTGCGGCTTGCTGTGGTAGATTGGCGCGTCAGATCGGCGCACCAAATGTGTGCGAAAGCACGCAGTCAGCAGGAAAAATCGCCTCGCTTTCGGCGCTTCTATTCCTGTTTCTTTTGACACCAACACTTAAAAATAGAGTACACTATGTATAGTGTATTAGGCAGCTCAAAAGGCGAGTGACTCCGATGGCGCTCTATGGAATTGTGAATGCCGAGCTTTTGAACCTGCGGGAGCGTCCCACGACAGCCTCGCGCATTTTGCGGCAGTTGCAGCGTGACGAGGCGCTTGAAGTGCTGCGGGATGCTGGCTTCGATTGGCTGGAAGTGCAGCTTTTAGGCAGCAGCCTGCGTGGGTTTGTCTCAAAGCTCTACCTGCGTCTGACCGAAACACGCCCCGGCAGTGGTGAGGGCGGTGTGCCTGAAGATAACGCTGTGGGCATTGGTGCAGGCAGCACCGTCGAGGTGACTGCCCGTGCGCTCAACGTGCGGAGCGGACCCAGCACCAACAACGCGATCTTGGCGACGGTGCAGCTTGGGGCGCGCTTTGAGGTATTGGGCAGGCAGGGCGACTGGCTGCGTGTGCGCTATGGCGGTGGTGAGGCATTTATTGCGGCGGCATACGTTAAGCCTGCCAGCAGCGGCTTTACCTTGGAGGGCTACCTGATCGAGGAGCCAGAAATTTTAGATGTGCGGATGCAGCCGCAAAAATTGATCCCTTCTCAGGCGGAAGGCACAACCGAAGCAGCCGTTGCGCGCACATGGAACATCTACGGCGGGCTGCTAGGGCGCTTGGCTGATCTGCTCTCAATTCCTGTGGATGTGGTCGTTGGCGTGCTGATCGCTGAGAGTGGTGGTGCTGCCTTTGGCGCGGATGGGCGAATGATCATCCGTTTTGAAAATCACATCTTTTGGCGCTACTGGGGACAGGCAAACGCTGCCGTCTTTGATCGGCATTTCACCTTTGATCGCTCATCAGCGGCACGTGCGTGGCGTGGGCATCAGTGGCGCCCAGATACCGACAGCGCATGGGTGGATTTTCATGGCAATCAGGCGTTAGAATGGAATGTGTTCACCTTTGCACGCGGGCTTGATGAAACTGCTGCCATGCTGAGCATTAGCATGGGTGCGCCGCAAATCATGGGCTTTAATTTCAAGCGGCTTGGCTACGAGAGCGTCCAGCAGATGTTCACGCGCTTTTCGAGCAGTGCGCACGCCCAAATCGTGGGCATCTTTGATTTCGTCAAAGGCGCCGGTGCCACCAGCACGGCTATTCAGGCATTGCAGCGGCGCGATTACATCACCTTTGCAAGCATTTACAACGGCAGCGGCAACGAAACCATCTACGCGGATCGCATTCGGCGGTTTGCCGCAGTTTTCAGCCGTTTGATCAGTTCGGCGCGTTAGGGTAAAGTGAACAAACGTGCATCATTCTCACCAATGTGAGAGCGCACTTTGCTAAAAATTGTTATACTCGCAGACATCATATTACTGAATACATACTGAGGACTAATGCATGGGCAATCGCAATGATCCACACAAGAACGATCTATCTGAGGATGATTTTGGCACAGAGCGTGTTCCGCCGCCTGAGGGGCTATCCGCTGAGCTAGAAGGTCACGACGATACGACTTTATTGCGCTGCCCGAACTGCTCTAAACCGGTGCGGATGGGTGAACTGATCTGCCCACACTGCAACTACAACCTGACCGCCAACGATGCGCTCCGCACGCAGCGCATGAGCGGCGAACCGTTGCTGGCGCGCACATGGACATCGGGCGAAGTCATCGTGGCAGAGCGCAAACCAATTGTGCTGGAAATTGATGGACAGCAAATCACGCTGCCGCTGGCAGATGTGGTGACGCTTGGACGCCGCTTTGACTCCGCGCCAGCAGAGCAGCCGCATGTGGATTTGAGCCGTTTCGGTGCAGAGGAACACGGCGTTTCACGCTTGCACGCACGGCTGCGGCGGAAGGGCATTCTGGTCTATATTGCAGATATGGGCAGCTTGAACGGCACACATCTGAATGGGCGTCGCCTTATCCCTGACGGGGAACGGTTGCTGCGCGATAACGACGAACTCTATTTGAGCCGTTTGCGGATTCGCATTCATTTTTCGTAGAGGCAGTTCGTCTATGCTTGAAGGTGCATGGGCTGATAGGCTGCCTCGTGAGCCTATTTATGCGCCAGAACCAGAGGCAATAAGATGCTTTTGAATGCCTTCTGGCATAATTCAGTTTGGCATAACATTGTCACACACCAAACAGCGTGCTATACTCGCAACCGTAGAGCGCCGCGTGGCGCTGCGTTTTGCTCATTTCAGGAGGCACCCTTATGCAAGGCAGCGGCAGCTTCAGGCTCATCGTCCGCCGCGGTCCACAACCGAATCAGATTTATGAGCTGAGTAAAGATGTCATCTCGCTAGGGCGCGACATCACGAATGACATTGTGGTGAACGATCCCGAAGTGAGCCGCCATCATTGCCGTCTCACTCGCGGCGGCGGTGGCTATACGATGGAAGACTTAGGCTCGACAAACGGCACGTTCGTCAACGGGCAGCGTCTAAGCGGTGCGCGCCCGCTGAACAGCGGCGATTTGGTCGGCTTGGGTGAAACGGTGACACTCGCCTACGAATCAAGTGTGCTGGCACCTGATCTGGGTGCGCGCCCACCGCTGAGCAACCAACCGCCCGCCGAACAAGGCTACCCGCCTCAAGCGGCTGCACCCGGCGGCTATATGCCACCCCAACCGCAACAGCCTGCCCCACCCAGTTACGCACCACAGCAACCTGTGCAAGGCTATCAGCAGCAGCAGCCGCCCATGGGCTATGCGCCGCAGCAGCAGACCATGCTACCCGAACAGCTAGGTGCCAAACCACCCGATTATCAGCAGTTCGGCTATCAATATTCCGAGCCGCCGCTGCCTGCTCAAAGCGGTTTAGGGCGTTGGTTCTTCTTAGGTTGTGGCTGCTTCATCGTAGCGTGCATTGTCTTTGGCATTGTGGGCGCCTTGGTCATTGATGCCAACCAAGACCTGCGCTGCGGATTGCCCATCGTGCGCCAGATTTATACCACCATCAACCCGGCATCTTGCCCACGATAGCCCACCTAATAGCAGTTATCTAAGCAGCGGGACGGTCAAAAAAATGGCCGTCCCGTGTTTGGTTTAGCGGTGCATCCGCTCGTAGCGCCCTACCCACTTCCAGTTGGATGTATCACGTTCGTTGCTTGCCATGATTTGGGCTGCCTGCTGGCGCTCTTGGTGTGCGATCAAGGTTGCCAGAATGGCTGCCGACTCAGGGTCAAGCTGCTTCATATCCACGGTTGGGCTGAAATAATGCTCTACAAAGCCCGTGTCAAACTTGCCGCTGATGAAGTGGTGGCTGTTCACCAACTTTTGGTGGAAGGGCAGATTCGTTTTGATGCCCATCACACGGTATTCGCTCAGGGCGCGGCTCAGCCGCCGAATCGCCTGTGAGCGCCGCGATCCCCATACAATCAGCTTGGCGAGCATCGAGTCGTAGTAGGGCGTCACTTCATAGCCCGCATAAATGCCGCTATCCAGCCGCACACCAGGGCCCGTCGGCGCGAGGTGAACCGTCACCCGACCGATAGAGGGCAAGAAATTGTTGTAAGGGTCTTCGGCATTGATGCGGCACTCAATGGCATGTCCGATGATTCGCACGCTCTCTTGCGTTGGCTCCATGCGGCGCCCTTGTGCGATGCGAAGCTGCTCTTTGACAAGGTCTATGCCGGTCACCAATTCTGTAACGGGATGCTCCACCTGAAGGCGCGTATTCATCTCCAAAAAGTAGAAATTCTTGTGCTTATCCACAATGAATTCGACGGTGCCAGCATTCACATAGTTCACAGCACGGGCGGCACGCACGGCGATCTCGCCCATCTGTTGGCGCATTGCGTCATCCACAAACGGGCTGGGTGCTTCTTCCACCAGCTTTTGATGGCGGCGCTGAATGCTGCACTCACGTTCGCCCAAGTGAATAACGTTGCCGTGCATATCGCCCAACACCTGAATCTCGATGTGGCGTGCGCCTTCGATCAGCTTTTCAAGGTAGAGCGTACCATCGCCGAAAGCATTTGCCGCCTCACGGTGTGCCGAAGCGAGTGCATCCGGCAGCTCGGCGGCGCTTTGCACGACGCGCATCCCCTTGCCACCACCACCCGCCGCCGCCTTGACCATGACAGGATAGCCAATCACATGCTCGGCAGCGTGGATAAGTTCCTCATCGGTCAAGCCCGGCTCGGTGCCGGGAACAAGCGGCACACCGGCTGCCTTGACTGCCTGCCGTGCGCGCTGCTTATCGCCCATCATGTGGATGGAGTGCGGGCTAGGTCCGATGAAGATCACGCCTGCATTGTGGCACGCTTCAGCAAACACTTCGCGCTCGCTCAGAAAGCCGTAACCCGGATGAATGGCGTCCACTTGGGCGCGGCGTGCCACATCAAGGATTTTGCCGAAATCAAGGTAGCTTTCACGCGGCGGCGGCGCGCCAATGTAGTATGCCTCGTCTGCGTAGCGGACGTGCAGTGCGGTGCGGTCAGCCTCACTGAAGACCGCTACCGTGCGGATGCCAAGTTCACGGCAGGCGCGGATGATCCGCACTGCAATCTCACCACGGTTGGCGATCAAAACTTTCTTAAAAAGGCGCGTTTCTTGGGTCTGGGTTATGGTTGCCATGCTTTTATTCCCTTAAATTGCTCAAAAAGTAACCCAATTTGCCGCCAAAGGTTACCCAACTTAGGCAAACCTTGCTATGGGCGGTTGATCGGCTCAATCCAATAGACGCCGCCGCTGCCTTCTGCTGTCCAGCCGATGTAGGTTCGGTTGTTGCGCGGATTCAGGTATTCCACACGCCACCACGCCAATCCTGAGCCATCGCTGCTTTCGGTGCAGACAGGTCCTTCTAGAATTCTGAAGGTTTCACCGGCAAGAATTTGCGTTAGGATGACGCCGCCCGGCACCTCACGCAGCCGATTTGGATCGCCGGGCGTAATGCGTCCATAGCCGCCTACCACCAAGCGCGACGTGAGGAAGCCGGGGCAGCGCACCGCCGTCGGTGTGATGTTGGCAACCTGCGCGGTAGCTGTGCGCGCTGCATTTTCCTCAAGGGCGCGCAGCGTGCCTTGCGTATCTATGGCAAGGCGTGTTGCCTGTGCATCCAAGGTGCCCTGTGCCAACGTTTGTGCGGCACGCAGCGTCGCCGTCACGATCTGGTTCTGCTCTTCGCGGCGTGTGGCTTGGGCATCGGCGGTTGCCCGTTCAGCGCCAAGCACGGCATTCACGGTTTGCTGAATTTGCACAGCCAGTGCGGTTGCCGTTTGAATAGGCGCTAAGGTAGCAGCCACAATAGCAGCCGTATCAACCGTTGGTGTGGCTGTTGCGGTTCGGCTTGGTGTTTGGGTTGGCGTGGGCGTGGCGGAAGGCGTTGCGCTGGCAGTTCGGCTCGCCGTTGCGGTGAGGGTTGGTGTCGTGGTCACGCTGGCGGTGACGGTCTGCGTAGGGCTTGGTGTGCTGGAAGGCGTGCGGCTTGGCGTCTCGGTTAGGGTGCGCGTCAGGGTGGCGGACGGCGTCTCGGTTGGCGCAATGGTCGGTGTGTTGGTCGGTGTTTCAGTGCCGACTTCAGTAACGGTTGGCAGCAGCAAGATCGCCTGTGAGGTTGCCGTGCCTTCGCGGGCAAGGGCTTGCGCTGTGATGGTGAGATCGAGCGCGCTTTGCGTCTCGGCGGTGGCGCTGTTGCTGGCACTGACGGCTGCCAAAATGCCAACGCCGATCACAGCCGCAATCAGGATGAGGGCAAGGATCACAAACGGCGTGCCGCGCTGCCGTTCCTGCGGATGCGGCATGGTTGGAAGGCGGCTGGGTGCGGGCGTGCCAAATTCGGGCAGGTTGGGCGGCAGCGTGGGATCGGAGAGTTCTGCGCGGGAACGGGCAGGCGTCGGTTTCGGTGTGAATTGTGGAAAATCGGCTGGCACGGGCGCGGTCAGATCAGCAGTGTTTGTGATAATGCGCGAAATATCCTGCCCATTCAGCGCCTCACGGAATGCCGCTGCAAGCTGTCCGGCGGTGGTGAAGCGTTGGTTGGCGTCTTTGGCAAGCGCTTTCCCAATAACGCTATCCACAGTGGCGGGCAAGCTGTGGTTCACATCTCGCGTTGAGGGTGGCATTTCGTAGATGTGGCGGTGCATAATGTGAAAAGGCGTATCGCCGCTGAACGGGCTGACGCCGGTCACCATCTCGTAGAGGATGACGCCGAGCGCGTAAATATCGGCACGCGCATCGGCGGGCTGCCCACTCCACAGTTCGGGTGCCATGTAGGCAGGCGTTCCCATGACCATGCCGGTGCGCGTGTAGCTAGTCGTCTCGCTGAGCAGCTTGGCAATGCCGAAATCGGTCAGGAAGGCATTTTGATGCTGATCGAGCAGCACGTTGTCAGGCTTCAGGTCGCGGTGAATAATGCCGCGTCCGTGGGCATAGTCCAGCGCCATGCTGATTTGATCAATCATGCGGAGAGTGAGCGGCAGCGGCAACGCGCCACCGCGTCGCAGCAAGCGGTTCAGGCTGCCGCCTTCCAGCAGTTCCATCACCAAATAGGCAATGCTGCCTTCGTTGCCATAATCGAACACTTTCAGCACGTGCAAATGCTGCAAGCTGGCGATCATGCGCGCCTCTCGCTGGAAGCGCCCCAGAAAGTTCTCATCTTCCATCAAGTCGGCACGGATAACTTTGAGCGCCACATCCCGATCAACGCTCGCCTGACGCGCACGGTAAACCGTTGCCATGCCGCCCGCGCCAATCTTGGCGATAATCTCATATTGTCCTAGACGTTGCCCGATCAGAGTATCCATGCCTCATCCTATGTGCTGCGCTTAGCGAAACGTGGCTGTGTAGCGCACTGCCTCAAGTGTTGGTGCATTTATGAGTGCTTGCTGTGCTGCTGAATCGCCTTTGAGTGTAGCCAAGAAAAAGGCAGTTGCAAAGTGCTGGACGATGGCATGTGCCAGATCAGCTTCCCACACCTCATCATTACAGCGCGCATTGCGCTCTGCTAGGATGGGCAAACAATCCGCGAACAGGGTGTGTTCGGCGCCCTCAAAGCTGAGCAGTCCCTTTTGCGTGCTGCCAACCTGTTCATAAATGCGGTAGGCGTCGCGCTCAGGCGGCGTGACGCTATCCGCAGTGCCAACCATGACGAAGGTCGGGGCGCGCACGGCAGCCAAGCCTTTCTCGCCCATGATCGGCGCGTTGAAAGGCGCCATCGCCAGCACTGCCGCCACACGCGGATCGTGCGGCAGCACCAACGTTTGGGTGGCGGCATCCGTGCTGAGGATCGGCGCGAGAATTGGCTCGGCGCGTTGGGCAAGGCAGGCAAAGTCAAAGCCGATGTCTTCAGCCGCGCAGTATGCCTCCAAAGCGCGGAAATCAAGCTGTGCGCCGCCCGCAGCCAACGCCGTATAGCCGCCGTAGGAATGCCCACTCACGCCGATTTGGTCAAGCGCCAACATGCCATAAAGGATGCTCTGTGGATCGGCATTTTGGCGCTCTGCCCAAGCGATCATCTGCATGACGTCACGCGGGCGCGCATACCAACCAAGCGTTAAGCCTGTCGCAGAGTCTGTATCGCCAAAGGTGCTGCCCGGATGGTTGATTGAGATCACGGCGAAGCCATGCGCGGCGAGATGCTCGATGAGGAAGGTGCTTTGTGCCGCGATGCTACCATAGCCGTGCGAGAAGATGATCAAGGGGTAAGGTGCGCCGCTGCGCTCTGGCGTAGCAGACTCAACCGCCGATTGGCTGCGTTTGCCCAAGCCATACTGCATCACGCCTTGCCCTGTGTTCGGCTGCGCGGGATACCAAATGAAGCCTTCTAGGACTCGGTTGGTGTTGCTTGCCTCACGCAGGCGCGCCACACCAACGGCGTATTGCCCTTTGGCGGCATAGGGCAGTTGATCAGCTTGGGCGGCGGCGCTCCAGGGAAGGCTCAGCAGGCTGAGCAGGGCAAGGCAAAAGATTAGCAAACGCATAAGAAAGGCGCTCCGAAAGGTGTGGCTAGGGCAGGGCGCTGATCTGTGCGGCAAGGGCGAAATCCTTCTCTGTGATGCCGCCTGAGTCGTGCGTGGTGAGCGCCAACGTCACGCGGTTGTAGTTGATCGTAATATCAGGGTGATGCCCTGCCGCCTCTGCAAGGTGACCCACCGCACCCACAAACGTCAGCGCAGCGGTAAAATCCCTCAAGATGAAGGTGCGCGTCAGCATTCCGCCGACTAATGCCCAGCCGCGAACGCTTGCTAAATGTTCGTTAATCTCTGCTTCAGTCAGTTTGGCAGCCATTTTATCCCCATTCGCATACAATCTTACAGAAGTTTTGGATCAGCCTGATCCATAGAGAATCATAACAAGCAGAAAGCGAATTACCCATGTTAAAACGCCTGATGGCAGCCCTGCTTGGCGCCCTGCTTTTCGCCAGCAGCCTGAGCAGTGCCGCTGCCCTTGAACGCCCTGACGCGCCGACTTATGGTAAACGCGGTGCCTATGCCGTTGGCACACAAGAATTGATGTTGGAAGAAGCACCACCACTGACGATCACCATTTGGTACCCGGCGGCAAACCCAGAGCGCTTGCCACAGCGCACAACCTATCAGTATGGACCGATCACGGGTGAAGGGCGTGCCTTGCGTGATGCCGCTGTTGATCGGCGCGGTGCGCCCTATCCGCTGATCATCTTCTCGCACGGGCTGGGCGGCGCACGCCTGCAATCCGTGTTCTATGCCGAACACCTTGCCTCGCACGGCTTTGTGGTGATGGCAGCTGATCATCGTGGCAGCACCTTTGGGGACTTGCTGCTAGGGCAGGTGAACCGCATCCTAGAGAGCTTTGCACGCCGCCCGTTGGAAGTGCTGCGCCAGCTTGAGTACGCTGTAACGCTCAATACCGAAGATAGCTTTGCAGGCGCCATTGACACCGAAAATGTCGGTGTGACAGGGCATTCCTTCGGCGGCTATACGACGCTGGCGGCTGCGGGCGCACGCCTGAATATTAACGGCATTCGGGAAGGCTGTGCAGATGGTAAACTGCCCGCGCAGCTTTGCCTCTATGTGCAGTCCGAAGCGGCGATTTGGGAAGCGCGTGGCTTGAGTGCTGCGCCTGAGGGACTCTATCCACCAACTACCGATCCGCGCATCAAGGCAGCCGTAGCGCTCGCGCCAAGCAGCGCGCCGTTATTTGGTGCGGAAGGCGCCGCAGCCCTGAGCATTCCACTGATGATCATCGTCGGCAGCCAAGACCGCGCCACGCCGCCTGAGCGCGACTCCTACCCGATCTACGAGTCAGTCAGCAGCGCGCAAAAGGCGATGGTCGTCTTTGAGAACGCTGGTCACTACATCTTTGTGGATGAATGCGCGCCTGCGCTCATCGCACTGGGACGTTTTGAGCAATGCTCAGATTTGGTCTGGGATATGCGCCGCGCTCACGATCTGACCAACCACTTTGCCACTGCCTTCTTTCTGCACGCGCTTAAGGGCGATGCACAGGCAAAAGCTGCGCTCAATCCCGCCGCTGTGGATTTCTTGGGCATTACCTATCAGCGGGATGGATCATGGTAGCGCAAGCAGCGCAATTTCCAGATCGGCAATCTCTAACCATTGCGGCTGCTCGGTGGTCAGGATGCCAAAGCGCAGTGCGCCTTGTGGCGTGATGATGGCATACTGGTTGTCCATCCACGCGATGAAGCCAAGCGGCGGGCGCGGTGCGTAAGGTGTGCTAAGCACAAGGGTATCATCCACATAGAAGCGCACGCTGTGTGGCAGCCAGTCTAGGCGGTAGGTGTGCCAGGCGCGCATGTCTACCGCTAAGGGCGCCTCTGCCACACCGATTGCCCACTGCGCGATGTGCCACAAACGCCGATACAGCGTGGGTGAACGCATCAGCAGAAAGCCGAGCGGCGCAAAGGGCGCAAGGGCAAGAAAAGCGGGGCGCGAGAAATCGCCAATGGCTGCCTTCCAGCCGCTGCCGCGCACGCCACGTGCAAAGGGCATATCATGCGGCGGCGCGCCAAAGAAAAACCATGCGTAGCGCGGCAAACGCGGCACGCTTTGGTTGGGCATAAAGGGCTGATTCCAAAAGCCAAAGCCAGCCGTGCCGCGCAAAGCAGCCTCCTCGCCTGAAAAGCGCGCCCGCAGGTGCAGACGCAAGGGCGGTCGGTGCGGATAAGCAGCACGGCGTAGGTTGGCATAATCGTAAAGTTGGGCATCGGTGTAGGTGTGCGCCGATATGGGCGGTAGGCGCAGCAGCGTGCTTTCCGCACCTTGTTCGACCACACCACCGCCAATCTCAAGGTGGCTAAGCGGCATCGTAGAATTGGCGGGCAGGCGCACGGTTCAAATACCACGTCACGTACAGTGGAATCAGGGTGAGCAGCGGCACTTGGCAGAGCAGCATTGGTGCCGCGCCGGAAAGGCTGCCGCTGACTTCGGGCAGGCTGGGCGTGCTGCTCAGGCTGCTGATTAGGCGCACCGCGCTGAACAACGCCTGCACCCACACCATGCCGATCAGGAACAAGCGCACGCCACGCGGTCTGCCAATCCATGCCGCAATGCAGGCTGCCAAGCTGATCACGCCAAGCGCAACTGCCAACCAACCGACGCTGCCGCCTATAAAATCTATGCCGACCAAGCGCTGCGTCAGCGATGACCACGCCATCAGAAACAACGGCAGCATAGGCAGCAAGCCATAGCCAACCGCTGTCGCCGCGATAGCGATCATCAACCCTAAAGGACGGTAACGCCGCTTACGTTCGGCTTTGCTCATGTGCGCTTCTTTCGCCTCCCAATGCCCTGTTCCTCATACCATTCTAGCGTATGGCGGACGCCCTCACGGAACGAAATTGGTGCAAAGCCCAATTCACGGCGCGCTTTCTCGCTGCTGACGCGCCAATTGTTAAAGACATACGAGCGCAGATTGAGTGGATAGTACGGCTCGATGCGCGTGTATTCGCTGAGCGCAGTCCACAAGCGTGCCAAGAGGATCATTGACCAGCCCGGCACATTCAGGCGAAAGGGCGAAATGCCCGCTTCTGTGCTGACGATTTGGTTTGCCTCGCGGTGTGTGAGCGTCTCGCCACACAAATTGTAGACCTCACCGACCCTGCCTTTGTGCAGCGCGCCCAGAATGCCCTGTGCCACATCGCCAACGTAGGTGGGAAAGGTGATGTAGTTGCCGCCATCTACCTGAATGCGAATGCCTTTCAGGGCATCCTCAATGAACAAGCGGTTGAAGGCGTAGCGTCCGCCGGGTCCGTAAAAGGCACCGGGACGCAGCACAACGGCGGGCAGACCATGCTCACGGTATGCCTGTAACGCCAGTGTCTCGGCGTGCAGCTTGCTGCGCTGATAGGGATCAAGCGGATTGGTTGGGTGCGTTTCGTCCACAAGGCGTTCTGCCAGCGGCTTACCAACCACAACCACCGTCGAGACGTGGACGTATTTCTGCACTTGGGCAATTTGCGCGGCGCGCATGACATTGGCAGCACCTGCCACATTCGTTCGCTCAAACTGATCGCGCTTGCCCCAAAAGGCAAACTTTGCCGCTGCGTGAACAACATAGCGGCAGCCTTGCACTGCCTCACAGATCAAATCAGCGTTGGTTACGTCACCCTGAATAATCTGGACGCCTTCACCAAGTTTTGCCAGCCACGGGTGGCGTTCAGGTTGGCGGGTGAGGGCGCGCACGCGGTAGCCGGCTTGCAAAAGGGCAGGCAGCAACGCGTAGCCCAAATGCCCGGTGCCGCCTGTGACAAAAATCGTGGGATGATCCGACATAGTGAGATGATTCCTTTTCGGCGTGGGCATTGTAACACGCTTTGGCGTGCTTTCGGCAAGCGGGCTTGCGCTACTCTCTGATTGGGTAAGGTGTGGCATTTTACGGCGCTTTTCGATAAGCTACTAGCGGCTGCACAAAACACTGTTAGGATGTCCACTTGCTGGAACTATTTCAACTGCTTTTGCTGGGCGCGCTAGGCATGGTGAGCGTTATTTCCAGCCCGCGTGCTAGTTTCTATAATGCCTTTGAAGGCTTGAACGTGCCGCTTGATTTTCAGGCGATCACACTTTCCTACGCTGATTTGTTTATGCTGCTCTTAGTCGTTGTGAGTGGGTTGCGCGCCTTTGCTGAAGATGACTATCGCCTGCGCTTGGGCGAAACGATCAAGGCGCTGTTCGCACCGCGTCGCGCCGCGCTGTTTGTGGCGTTCCTTGCCCTGATGCTCTTGGGTGTGTTGTGGGCAAAACAGCCCAGCCTGCTGCTCTTTACAACGCTGCACTATGCGGTGTGTTTGCTCTTGGTCTTCATCGCGGCGGATTTGGTGCGTGCGCGTGGGTTCGGTGTGCTGTGGGCGCTGCTGATCGGCGGCGCGCTGCAAGCCGTGATCGCCATTTTGCAAGTGCTGAACAACGACACACTCGGTTTAAGCGCCTTTGGCGAAACACAGCGCCTCTACTATGAACCAACCGATTTTTTTCGCGCTTCTGGGCTTTCCATGCACCCAAACTATTTGGGTGGCTACCTGATGTTGGCATGTTTCGCGGCGGTGTGGCTTGTTTTTCAGGCTTGGCAGCGCAAAGGGATGCGCTGGCTGCCACTGACGCTCGGTGCGCTGTGTGTGGCGGGCTTGATCGGCACGCTTTCGCGTAGCGCGCTGCTCAGCACAGCGGTGGGCAGTTTGCCTCTGGCGCTGATCGCTTGGCGCGTACTGCATGGCAAGGCGCGGCGTGTGGCGCTTGCCCTAGCAGCAGTCAGTGCGCTTGCCGCAGTTGCGTTCGCGGTGTTTGCCGTGCGCGGCGATGTGATGACACGCTTTTTCAGTGGGCGCGAGTTTTTCTTTGCAGACTCGTGGAACGTGATTCAAAGTGCGCCGATTTTGGGCGTAGGCGCGGGCAACCTAATGCATGAGGTCTGGTTGAACGTCGGCATAACACTAGAACCAAAGCTGCCTGTTCACAACGTTTATTTGTATGTGTGGGCAGAGACGGGTCTGATCGGGCTACTCATCTTCGCGGCAGCTTGGCTCATCAATCTGATCCAACTTCAGACGGTGCGTGGCGCCGCCTATTTCATCATGGGCTGTGGCGTGTTGGCGTTGGTGGTAGTCAGTTTGTTTGATAACTACACATGGGCGGTGCATCCGCATCGCGTGCTTACCTTTTGGTGGCTTGGCATTTGGTGGGGAACAACATGGCAAACGACGGCGGAAAACTCTTTATCACACGGCGCACCATCAGCCTAGATGAGGCACTGGCGCAGCATGGACTGATGGCTGCTTTTCAGGTGGAAATCTGGGAAGGCGAGGGTGCGCCGTCGCCTGCCACACTGCTTGAAAAAGCACAAGGCTGCGTTGGCATCCTAACACAAGTTGTTGATCCAATAGATGCAGCGTTTATGGATGCTGTGCCAACTTTGCGCGTCATCAGCCAGTGCGCGGTAGGCGTCAATAACATTGATTTGGCAGCAGCGCGTGAACGCGGCATTGCCGTTGGGCATACGCCGGGCGTCCTGACCGATGCGACCGCCGATATGACCTTTGCGCTGCTCTTGGCGGCGGCGCGGCATGTGGTAGCAGGCGCGGATCTGGTGCGGGCGGGCGGTTGGCGCGGCTGGGAGCCGATGCTGCTGCTGGGCAAAGCGCTGCAAGGCGCCACGCTTGGCATTCTGGGCTATGGGCGAATCGGGCAAACTGTGGCACGGCGCGCCAAAGGCTTTGACATGCGCGTTTTGGCGCACCGCCTTAGCCCTGAGCGCGCTGCACAGGACGGCGTGACCGCTGTTGATTTTGAAGCGCTGCTGCGCGAGAGCGATTTCCTCTCGCTGCATGTGCCGCTGCGCCCTGAAACGCACCACCTGATTGATGCTGCGGCGCTTGCCCTGATGAAGCGGGACGCTGCGCTGATCAACATGGCGCGTGGTGAGGTGGTTGATCCGCAGGCGCTTTACAAGGCACTGCACACAGGGCAAATCGGCATGGCGGCGCTGGACGTGACCGAGCCTGAGCCAATTCCTGCCGATCATCCATTGGTTGGCTTGCCCAACTGCCTGATTGTGCCGCATTTGGGCAGTGCTACCGTGCAGGCGCGCCGCGCCATGACTCAGCTTGCCGTGGCGAACCTTGCTGCCGGTGTGCGCGGCGAACCACTGCCCCACCGTGCGAACTGAGCCACCTGCTGGGACTTGGGTAAGCGCCTACTTCCCCTGTAATGCCGCCGCGCCTGCGGGCGGGATGGCATCTGAAAGCATTTGTATATTATTTCACAAATGTTGTTAATTCCGATGTGCTAATTTGTTCTGTTAGTTTTTGACTAGATGATAAATTGGACACACATAGAGTTGTAAGAGTTTGTAATTTTTGGATAGAAGGTAATGGCACAACGATCTGGAATATATCTCCAAATGATTGGACAGCCAATACGTTAGAACTAGAGTAGTTTACGCCACTGACAGCTACCCTTCTTCTGTAGGCACTCCAAACAATATCATAGGCAAGATTAGGAGATTTGATAACACTTGTTTCTAAAACCTGCTGCGTTTCAGTATTCCATGCCCGAAAAGTACCATCTGTACTCACACTATAAAGTTGGCTACTATCTGCGCTAAAAGCCACACTTACAATGGCACTTGTTCCGAGAGTGTGTTTAGTGGCATCATGTCCTTGAAGTGTAAAAAGCAGTTTTCTCTCTGCAACATCCCAAACTCGTACAATCCCTTTTGTGCTACCTGTAGCTATATAGCGTGAGTCTAACGACCAACTCAGGGTATTGATGAACAGTTCACCAGTCATATCTTCGGGTTGAAGAAGATTACCGATCATTAAGCTGAATGTATTAGGATCCGCAAAATCTATTGAACCAGGAAATTGAACAACGCCCAATTGTTGATAATCAGGACTCCATGCAAATTGTACAATAGTGCCGCCACTATGTCTTGCTAAAATTTCCCCCGTTGCAACATCCCAGACAACGATATCCTGTCGTTCTGAACCAGATGCTGTCACAAACCGATTGCCATCAGAACTCCATGTAATGGCAGTTACCATCCCTTGATTGGAGAAGCACTTGATTAATTCACCATTTTGTGCATTCCATAGATTAATGCTTCCATCAAGACTTGCGGTAAGAAGTTGAGTATTATCAGGATGCCAAGCAAGACCGCTGACACGCTGAGTGTGATCCGGAAGAATATGCTTAATTGCTTTTCCTGAAATATCCCAAAGCTGAATAATGCCACTGGAAAGCCCGACTGCGATACTCTTTTCATCAACAGACCATGCTATTGCGCTCACTTGTTCAAAAAGTTACTGGAAAGCATTTGCTGGTTGAACAGAGGATATTAATAACAATGATTACTATGCTTGTGCTGAGCATACGGTTAAAGCGATATTTCATGATTATCCTCTGTGCAAAAATAATTACCACACTTGTGCAGCAAATATTTTAACCATGATGCTTTCAAACCATGACTGCCTTTTTGCGCCCGGTTTGGTGTTATCCGGTGTACCTGATATGGCAAGATAGCTCGTCATATTTCTCCAATCTTCATTTCGGAAACTCAAATACATCCCCGGATAATCTTCCAGACAAGGAGCAAATCGGTAATCGGAAACCCCTCGATAAACCCAATTCAAAAACATATCAGCGGCAGCTTCACCAACCGCTTTTACTTTGGAAACACTACTACTTACAAAAGCTGGATGTTGTTGGAAACCCGTAATAAGATACCCGCCGCCAGGCTGTCGCGCAGGACCGCTACCCCAACCGCGTTCACCGCGTGTCCAAGGGATACTACCAACTTCTCCTATTACAAGTGAGCGTTCTCGTGTTTTGGATATTACCTGTAGCTTGAACCGCACTACAAACTGGCACAACAGTGATTTCTGCACCGTTGGGCAATTGACGGCAACGCACGCCATTTTGTTGGCGTGTTTCAGGAATATCATTTATGTAGAGTTCAACGAAACCGCTGAGAAGGGTAGGCGTTGGCACCGCACACACCACCGGCGGCGGGACTTCGTCCGCGCTCAACGCCCGCCACACGCCGACCACCGCCACATCGCTCGCCAGCCCGTAGAATGCCGTCTGGTACACCTCGCCCACACCTTCTCTTGCCATGCAGCAAGCCTAGCGCGGCGCGGCGGGACGAGTCAAGCGGGTGTAGGGCAGGCGGTGGGTAAGCGGCGGAAGCGCCCGCCAGCCCGTAGAACGCCGTCTGGTACACCTCGCCAACCCTTCCTCTTGCCATGCAGCAAGCCTAGCGCGGCGCGGCGGGACGAGTCAAGCGGGTGTAGGGCAGGCGTAGGCGATACGTACACCGCCTTCACTGCGGCGCCGCGCCCCAGACCGCGGCACCCTGCCGTGTCAGCGTGATTTTATCCCACGCTGGCAGCGGATACGTCCCGAAGGCACTGAAGGAATAGTCGTTCGTCTGCTGGAAAGCGCTCCAGTCCGCCTTGTTGACTGAGAGAATGTACTGCACGGTGTAGCCATTGGCAGGCAGCGTCCCATCCGTGAAGCGCAGATCGAGGTAGCTATCGGCGGTGGCGGTTGGCACGGTCAGGGCGCCCGTCTCGACGATGACGCTGCTGGCGCACGCTTGCGGCTCAGGGATAATATCGGGCAGCACGCCGTTCGGATAATACGGGATGAAGGTGCAGGATGCCTGCAAGTCGGCGCTGCCATCGCGGGTGAAGTAGTAGCGCAGGCGCACTTCGCTGAGCGGGACGGGCGTGTTGCCGTGGTTGCGGATGACCACACTCGGATGCAAGACGGGTGTGATAGGCGCGCTGTTGTAGGCGGCGTACAGTGCGCGCAGGTCGGTGGGCGGGAGAGTGGGTATTACTTGATAGATATTTAGCCGCGCATCCAAACCCACACTCCCAAATTTTTCCCCATCTGGACTCCATGTCAGCCCTGTCACATTACCTTTGTGAACATTTAAGGTAGCATGTGCCGCCTGTGTTGTTATATCCCACACTAAGATTTGCCCTTCGATGGAGCCGCTCATAATTTTTGTGCCACGTGGACTCCATGCTACAGCAGTTAAAGGTGTGCCTTGTTGGTTTATCAGTTTAACAGTTAATGTACCAGCAGTAGCGTTCCATATTTCAACTGAGATGCCATTGATAATAGCAAGATCAGCACCGATAGGACTCCACGACAAACCAATTAGTTGAGGTGAAACGGGTGATAGAATATGTTCCAGTGTTTGTTGAGCAACATTCCAAATACTAACACTCTCTTGTCCTAAAATTGCCAGCAAATTGCCATCAGCACTCCATGTGATGCGAGAGGATAACTCAGGATGGACTCCTAGTATGGAAATGGCTTGTCCAGTAATTGCGTCCCAGATACTTATCTGACCATCCTTGCTGATGCTGGCAATTTGAGCATGATTCGGATGCCATGCAATATCCACTACTGGTGTTGGAATAGCTAATACAAGGTTCATATTAGTAATATCCCAAATCTGAATACGGCTACCATCAGTTGCAGCAAGTTGACTACCTGATGCATTCCAAGTTACTGAGCGCACTCCAAAATCACCAAATGTGGCGAGCAATTCACCGTTTAGAACATTCCAAAGTTGGATGGCATGGTTAGCTGTTGCTATTTTGCTGCCATTAGGACTCCAAGTGACTGCCGCAAACGCAGTAGTGTAATCACCTAGAGATGCTATTGTTTGCCATGCAGGGTCTGACCAAATAACCACAGCTTTTGTATCTGCAAAAGCAAGTTGTGTGCTATCAGGCTTCCACGTCACAAATGCTGCCCAATCTAGATTATCTTCTGTTTTGATAAGCTGATTAGAGTTTGTATTCCAAATACGCCTTGTATCATCTAAGGCAGTGCTAGCGAGAAGATCACCGTGCCACGCCAGCGCCCAAACCTGTCCGACATGCCCTTGCAAAATGGCTATCGGTTCCGTGCCGCCGATCTCCCAAATCTCAATTTTTTCGTAGTGACTAAGTGCAAACTTCGATCCATCGGGGTGCCATGCCAAGCTGTAGTAACCGCCGTCTGGAGTATGTAGTGTGAACTGTATGCTGCCGCTCACTGCATCCCATAAATACACTGTTGTGCTTGTTACGCCAAGCAAAATATCACCACTCCAATGCCAAGCCACTGCGGTGCTTGTTGCAGCTGTTTCAAAGGTTGTAATGAGTGTTCCACCGGCAGCATCCCAAATCTTCACACCTAAACTAGTTGTAGCAATCTGTGTGCCATCTGGATGCCAAGCGAACATATATTTATCAGAATACACATCGGTTATGAAAACTATTGGATTGAGCGTGCTGGCATCCCAAATCTGCACAAAGCTATGAAATACATTATCGCTTTGTTCACCACCACCACTTGCTGCCAGACGGTCGCCACTAGGACTCCACGCGATGGCGTCAATCCTTAATGGACTGCCTTGTGTGAGGGCTGTTGGAAATGTGAGGTGCTGGTATTTTTGAAATGTGGCAGTGTAAAGTTGAATGCCGTAGTGTGTGGCAACTGCTAAAAACTGCCCATTCGGACTCCATGTAATTGCGCCAACGGATCCCTGCCCAAGCTGCATAATCTCCGTGTAGGTGTCGGCATTTGATTGCCCATAAGTAGTCGTGAAATGAAGAAAGGCTATTGCAAAGATCGTCTGCACCACCACCAAAATACGTAACTTCATTTTATACATTGGCATCTGCATTTCTATTTTCCTCATCACCTTGATGATAAAAGGTACAAATTCTCAATGCTCAGTTGAACCCTATCTGGAATTTCAATAAACCACCAATTGTGTGGATTTCTGAAAAACCCGTTGCCGCCCGGTGAAGATCCGTCAGGATCATGATACATGCTACAGTAAAATGGTCTAGCAATAGGGCGTTGGGTCCTATTTGTTTTCGGTGCAGGACCTGCAAAATCCACCACATAGGGGACAGCATAAAATCCATCTCTATTTACATTGCTTCTACTCCACTCTTCCAAAATGTCACTGCTTTGCTCCCAATTGAGTGGAATTGTTTCAGTGGGGCGTTCTACTTTAAGTTCAATTGCGCCTTGTGGTACTGGATGCACCGGCGAGAAAGTTAATTTCAGTGCAATATTACAGGGCAGTACTGGACCCCATCCAGCAACCAGAAATCCATGATTCGAGCCACTAGTGCTTGAACCTGAGTTTATAAACACATAATCTCCTGCTTTAATCTCCACGAATTTTCTGTAAGTATTTTGCGAAAGAAATCTATTAAGCGAATCGGCATTAATCGGTCCGTCTTTTTCCATACTTGGGTTGAAGTAACCCATATCCCGTAAATCAGACGGTTTAAGAATTTTTACTCGTAAAGTTCCTTTTTGAAGAAAAATAGGATTATTGCCTGCTGCAGGAACGGTTGAATTGTCTGAGAACTGTGAAATAGCACCTTCATGACCTACCCAATTATGAGAAATTCTATCTCCATCACTAGCACAGTATTGCCATCCAGAAGCAACAGGATCATAAATTCGCTCACAATTGGTAAACTTACCCTACCCCCGGGTTCAAGTAATAGACTTTTATCGCGTGTATCGTTCGCATAGGATTGTGCTATAGCATAAGCTGCGGCGGCAACGCGATCATACTCAAAAGTCAATAGTGTTGGCGCTGGTCTATTAGAGCAAAGATCGCCTCCTACAATAAAATCAGCATCACCAAACTGTGCTACTATCCAACCGTCTATCGGTGCGGTGATGTGATACCAAACTTGCAGCGGTGCATCAGGCGGAAAGGCGATTCGCTCCAGCACCTGAAGGTTTGGAGTGTTCCAAGCCAGCAAGCCTTGCTTTTTAGCGTTGATGCTGGGCGCACCTAGCACTTGCAAGCCCTGATCGGTACTGACCAGCATATCATCAAGAACAATTTGAGCAGGGTTGGTTGCTACCAATTGAAGATTAGTGCAGGTCTCCACCAAGCGGCAGCGCACGCCGGATGGGAAAGGATACCGATAGCCCACACACGCATCGGGCGAGAGGTCGGCTTGGGAGATATTCTGCGCCATCAGACGCTTGGTGGTCTCGAAATCGCCCGTCTCATCAAAAAGATAAGTATACATGCCGTTATAGTCGCTTGCGATGAACTGCCCATGCTGTGACCAGCGCGCCCAGCCAATCCCATTCGCAAGAATGCGTGCGGTAGACGGCGGATTGACCGTAGCCACGCGCAAATAGGACTGTGAAAATAAAGGTGGCTCATTAGAGATACAGCCCACCTCCTGACTATTGGGTGACCAAAAGACCGGTGAGGGCATTTGACACCACATCAATGGCTGCGAGTCGCCCATGACGAACAACTGTAAATTTTGCCCGCCGTGCGTGAAGGCGAGAAGCTCACCATCAGGTGACCATGCCGCACTCCGCACGCGCTGCGTGCCGTTGGGATCGCTGATGGGTAAGCGCGTGCGACTGCTACCATCTAAATTAATCATATAGGCGCCATGATCTTCATTGTATGGCAGCACGAATAGAAGTTGGCTGCCGTCAGGCGACCACTCCAAAGAAGATACGTAATAGTAAGGCTGACCAACCGCTGTCAGCACGGGCGGTTCTGTTGAGAGGTCAGCGATCAGGATTTGGTGGTTATTGCTAATGAACCGAATGATGGCAAGTTTCGTGCCATCAGGCGACCATTTGGGTAGTCTATGCCAAGCATTATCGCTGCTAGGGAAGGTAATCTGCCTCTCCGCGCCGCCATCCAGCCTGTTGATGAAGATTTGCCCGTTGCGGACAAACGCCACGTTGCCCTCTGCCACACCCTCGATGGGGACGACCTCTGGTGGCGGCGCGCTGCTGCTGGCAGGCACAACCGTCACGTTGGCGGGCGGTGGCACGGGCGCCGCCGCCGCACAACCCGCCTCCAGCGTGTAGTCCACCGACGAGACGCTGTAGGTCACCCGCGCGCTGAGGGTGTCCGTCCCGAAGTAGAGGTCGTCAATGACAGGCAACCCGCCGCCGAAATAGCCCTCCACAATGAGCGCGCCGCTCGTGTCCGTGTTGTAGAGCGCGCCGCCATTCGCCTGATTGCCGCTGAAACGGCTGTGGCTGACGTGCAGCGTCCCGCCGACCGCGTTCCACAGCGCGCCACCTTGCGCGGCACGGTTGTCCTCGAAAATGGCGCAGGTCGCTGCCAGCGTACCAAAGTTCGCCAGCGCGCCACCGGGCGTTGTCTCGGTCAGCAGGCGGTTGCGTGCAAAACGGCTGCGGGTTAGGGTCAGCGTCCCACGATTCTCAATACCGCCGCCATCGGGTAGGTAGTAGTCAGGTGCGCCGAGTTCGTTGGCAAGGCTGCTGTCGGTCAGGTGCAGCGTCCCATGATTTAGGATGGCGCGTCCGCGTCCTGCCTTCAGGTGCAGATGGTGCAGGTGCAGGCTGCCCGTCTGCCCAATCACTAGGCGGTCGGCGGGACTCTCGGTGTTGCTGCCGTGCAGGTGCAGGGCTGCGCCGTTGCCATGAATGACGACGCTGCCCAAGATGGGCGGCAGGCGCGGGTGCGCCGCATCACCGGGATAGGTGAAGTGATAGTCGCCGCCGCCTAAATAGAGCGTGATGGGCAGGTCAGGTGCGCTGAAACTGGCGTGCGTCAAGAGGTTTGCCAACGCCCAACTGTCACCCGCAGGGACGAGGAAGCTGTCAGGCAGCGTTGTAACGGGGGGAGGTAAGAGTCGGTGCGCCTTGCGAGGCGACGGGCAGGCTGCCCATGGCAAGGCACAGCAGCGCAACCAGCAAGCTGGCAGCTACGGCGAGGCGTAGGACAGACGGACGCTGCATGTTTGTTCACTCCCTGTGCAGCGCGGCACGCATACTAAGCATAGCGCGTCCGCGGCGCTTGTCAAGTTAAGGGTGTGTCAAGCGATTCATAAATGCACTGTGACTCGGCGAGTGTCAGGGTGTGTATACTCGGTGGACTGTGGCTCACACTTTGCGTAGCGACCTAAGGTTAGCTCTCAGAAAGAGATGTCGGTGTGTCTGATGTGGGTAAGGTGGCGAGCATAGCTTGCACCGCGCTGCGGAGTGGTGGTAAATCCCGCTCAACAATCTCCCACACGCGCTCTAGCTTAATCTCCCAGTAGGCGTGGATTACAAAATTGCGGAAGGCAGCGATTTGGCGCCATGGCACTTCGGAATGCGCTTCACGGAGTGCTTCGGAAAGATGACGGCTTGCCTCACCAATAATCTCCAAACTGCGAATAACCGCCTCTTGAACAAGGCGTGACTGCGCGAATGCCTCACGCCCTTCGGCTGTGAAGCTGGCAACCAAGTCAATGCGGGCGAGGATGTCCTCTAGGAAAGTGCGGTCATCTCTCACAGCGGCACTGCCTCGCGCAGCACACGCCCGCGAATACGCGGTTTGAGTTCATCAGGTGTTGCCACGTCCACACGCCAACCGAGCAGCCCTTCTAAGGCAACTACTAAGCCCATGCCGCCCCACGTCGAAAGCCGCGACCAGTCTTGGTCAACCAGCAAATCCACATCGCTCATCTCAGTTGCTTCGCCGCGTGCCACACTGCCAAAAACACGCACATTTGATGCGCCATGCTGCGCTGCAATCGCTAAAATTTCTGCACGGCGTGCGCGCAGTGCTGCCAAAGTGGGAATAGGGTTTTTGTGCATTTCCAAAAGCGCTCCCGCGTGAACGACTTTTAGGTTGTATTCTATCACACACATCTACAACAGATAGGTGATTTTGTTCCGTGTCTCCGCATCAGCAGGGTCAATTGCACCTACCTCCTCCACTCACCGCGGCACACTGCCCCAGACCGCGGCGCCCTGCCGCGTCAGCGTGATTTCATCCCACTCCGACAGCGGATACGTCCCAAAGGCGCTGAAGGAAGCGCGAATTGCTTGGGGCTGCGTTCAATAGCTGACTGACGCTAAATTTGAATATGTTCTACCTTCAAAATTCACCATCCCTAGCAAAATTGCATCATGGCACACACTTAGAGTTATCATTGATTCATCTCAGTTTTTGAGCGGTATATTTTCGATAAAGTCCGTGAAAAGACTTTCACTCAGTAGCCGTAGTGACGCTACTCGTCCTAGCTGATCTCGCCTAGAGTGTGTCTGCAAAAGATAAAGTATACTCTGAAGCATGAAGCGACGGCATGAATTGACCGAAACACAGTGGCAGATAATTGAGGCGCTGCTCCCGAAAAAGACGACGAAGCAGGGACGACCCGGGTTGTCCGACCGAGA
>QWHC01000029.1 GCA_021404685.1 Chloroflexi bacterium CFX4
CATCCTTCAGGAAGAACTCACCGGTGCTGGGGCGATAAATGCCGATGGTGGCGATGCCATCACCGTTCCAGTCGCCTGCCACGGGCAGATCGGACGAGTTGCCGAACAGGATGGAGAAATCGGCGGGACCGGTGGTGTTGCTGTTGCGGAGGTAGAAGGTTGAATCGCTGGGACGGAAGATGCCGATGGTCTCCAGTTTGCCCGTCGGTGCGGCGGTACTGAAGCTGAAGGTGAGGTTGCCCGTCAGCTTATCTGAATCCGACACGGCTGTGATTGCGTCGGCGATGGCGGTCACGGTGCAGGTGGCGTTGGCAGGCAGTTGGATGGTCGGCGTGAGGATGGCAGTGAAGCTAGGCGTAGGGTTCAAGCTGAAAGTGCGCGGCGTGCCATTGCAAGTGAGCGTGAACGCAGTAGGGCTGAAGTTGACCACTTCGCTGAAGATGATATTGATAGCGGTTGTGCGTTCCACGCCTGACGATCCATTAGGCGGCAAAACACTAACAACCGATGGCGTTGTCTCTAGCAAGGTGGCCACAAAAATATCGATCAAAGTGTTCGTATCGCCGCTCACCAAGTTGCTGGCAAACGACTCGAACACTACAAAACGCCCATCGGCGGAAATGGCGGATCGCCGAGATGTATCGTTACCCTGTGCGTCGCCAAGCGCAACCGAGATGCGATTAGTCCGCCCCGTTTGGCGGTCATGTACGAAAACATCAGAAACACCGTTCGTATCCCCGCTCACGAGATTGGTAGCAAAGGACTCGAACACCATATAACGCCCATCAGCAGAAATGGCGGCATTGGCGGATTCTGCGTTCGCTTGTGCGCCATTACTGACAACTGAGACGCGTCTGGTTTGCCCTGTCTGGCGGTCATGCACAAAAATGTCGCGCACACCGTTCGTATCGCCACTCACGAGGGTGCTGGCAAACGACTCAAATGCCACATAGCGCCCATTCGCGGAAATAGTGGATTCTGATGAGATGTTGTTGCCTTGTGTGCCATCACTGGCAACTGAAACACGGGTCGTTTGCCCTGTCTGGCGGTCATGCACAAACACATCTTCAACACCGTTCGTATCCCCACTCACAAGGTTGCTGGCAACCGATGTAAACGCTATGTAGCGCCCATCCGCAGAGATGCTAGATCTGAACGAATTGCTATTAGCTTGCGTGCCGTTGCTGGCAATTGAAACACGAATGGTCTGCCCGGTTTGGCGGTCATGCACAAACACATCATCAACACCATTCGTATCGCCGCTCACGAGGTTGGTGGCGGTTGACAAAAATGCCACATAGCGTCCATCCGCTGAGATGGCAGGGCGTATTGAATGCTCATTTCCCTGTGTGCCATCACTGGCAACCGAAACGCGAGTCGTTTGCCCTGTCTGGCGGTCATGCACGAAGACATCTTCACGGCTATTCGTATCGCCGCCTACAAGGTTGGTGGCGGCTGAAGAAAATGCCACAAAGCGTCCATCGGTAGAGATCACTGCCCGGTTCGAGTTACCATTCCCTTGCGTGCCATCACTGGCAACCGAAACGCGAGTGGTTTGCCCTGTCTGGCGGTCATGCACAAACACATCGAAGGCGTTATTCGTATCACCACTCACCAAATTGCTGGCAGATGACGCAAATGCCGCAAAGCGCCCATCGCCGGAGATAGCAGCCAAGAGCGAAACATTATTTCCTTGTGTGCCATTGCTTGCAATAGAGACTCGCTGAATATCGAGAATGATCATCCCTTGCGCGAAGGCAACGCTTAAGCCGACCAGGCTGAGCAGCATGGCTAGACCGATAATTGTAATCTGTTTGATTCCCGACCGAAACATTTGACCATCCTCATGCTAGGTATGATGCTTCATAAATCACGTTTAGTATAAGAGCAAACCGTGATAGTGCGCGCATGAGATTTTGTAAAGAAGCTGTAAAGCGATGCAATAACCGATGCCTGTGATTCGCCCAAACAAATGCTGTGTGTTTTTCCCCCGTCCTTTCAAACGCCACACGCTAGGCTTTCATTTTTGCAGTGATTGTGTACAATCCCTTGCGGCAAACAAGACTTTCCGAAGGAGCTAAGAAGACGTGCTAACCTATTTTCGGCGCGTGTGGGTGCTGTTGATGACCTGCGCGGCGCTGTTGGCAACTTTCCCTTTCACAAATGCCTCTCCGGTGCGCGCACAAGGCAGCACCGATCCTAATCAACTCACCTTTGAAGGCTCGGCGTTGGTGGCAGCCGTCCTAGAGGCTGCCAAGACGGGCTATGCAGCCCGTGCGCCGCAAACGCAGATCACGCTCACCACCTCTGGCACAGGCACTGGCATTGACCAGCTCTGCAACGGTGCTGCCGATGTCGCTATGGCATATGGCGCAATTAGCGATGCCCAAATCGCCGATTGCACCGCCAAAGGCGTTACCTTCGTTGAACTGCTGCTTGGCTATGACGCGGTGGCGTTGGTTGCCAATACTGTTTCGCCGGCGCAGTGCCTCAGCATTGATCAGCTTAGCACACTGCTGGCGCCCGGTGCCGCCAATGTAAACGTCTGGTCGGCGGTGGATGCCTCGCTGGGCGATGTTGCTATTGAGGCACTTTACATCCTGCCTGATAATGAGCAGCGTCCGCCGCGCTTTTTGCTTGATCGCCTATTGGCAGGCGATGGTCTGCGCCCTGATCTGCAAGTGGCGGAAACTGCCACCGCCATGAGCGATAAAATCAATGTGGAGCGTGGTGCGATTGGCATTATGCCGCTGCAAGATTTGATCGTGGAGCGCACGCCAAGCAAAGCGATCCGCCCCATCCAAATTCGGAGCGGCACCGCCTGCATCGAGCCAAACGCCGTCAACCTTGACGAAGGGCGCTACCCACTGGCAGAGTCGCTGCTGCTGTATGTGAATGCTGCCCGCCTTGAGGCAAAGCCGCCTTTGGCAGATTTCTTGCGCTACCTGCTCAGCAGCGATGGACGCCGCAACCTGATCACCTTGAAGTACGTGCCGCCGAGCGAAGTGCTTTACACACGCGGACTGAGCTATATTGAGACGCGCCGCACAGGGCGCACCTACAGCCGTGTGCAGGTGGTCAATGTGCCTGCCAACACAGCAGGCGTCGTCACATTGGATGGCACGCCGCTGCTCTCCGAATTGGTGCGAGACATCAACGCGCCGTTTGCACCGCGCTACACGAGCATCACGCTGCTTAACCAGCCGTTGGGCAATGCAACTGCTTATCGCAAACTGTGCGAAAACCGTGCCGATCTGATCTTCACCACGCGCCAGCCCAACAGTGAAGAAGCCGATCTCTGCCAGAACAACAGCATTCAGACCCTGCAAATGCCGCTTGGCTTCGATGCCGATCTGATCGTGGTGAACGCCGAGAATACCTTTGCGCGCTGCCTTTCGCTGGCAAATGTGGAGCGCTTGTTCAACGACCGCTACGTTGCCAAACGCTGGTCAGAAGTGGCACAGGGCTTCCCAGACTTAGAGATTGTAGCGATCACGCCGCGCAGCGGCAGCATCGAGTCCGATGCGCTCTTGACCGCTGTAACGCGCAATCAAATCGCGCCGATCTTCCGCAGCGATATTGCCGAGAACGCACAGAGCAACGATCCGATCTTCCGTGCGGTTGCCGTTCAGAATACACTCGGCGGCGTCACCTTCATGCGCTATAGCGACTTCATGCGGAGCGGAGCGCGTGTGCAGGCTGTTCAGATTGATGCAGGTAACGGCTGCGTCTCGCCAACGCTCGCCAACATCCAGAATGGCAGCTATCCGTTGGCGCGTTCGCTGTTCGCTGCTCTCAACCTCAGCAGTTTGAACCGTCCGGAAGTGCGCGCTTATGCGTGGTATTTGCTGGGCGACGACTCACTGACCATCCTCAATCAGGAAGGCGTCATCGGCGCTGAGGCGAACGTCTTTGCGGCGCTGCGCGAGGTGCTGTTAGAGCGCATCGAGGCGGCGGAGCGCGCTGCGGCAACGCCGGAACCAACCGCCGAACCAACCGCCGCGGCAACACCTGATCTGGAATAAACTGCCCAACGCAGAAATTTCGATAAAGCGCCCTGACTCACTCTCTGAGTTAGGGCATTTTTAGCCCAAGACGCCGGCGTTGGCTGTGCTGCCGACGCCATCACTGTGTGGGTCGGCAGCAGGTATGCTGACCGTGAAAGTTGTGCCTTTGCCAAGCTGGCTGTTGGCGCTGACTGTTCCGCCGTGCGCCTCCACAATCTGCTTGACGATAGCCAGCCCTAGCCCGCTGCCGCCGCTGTGGCTGGCACGCGCCTTATCCACACGGTAGAAGCGCTTGAAGATGTGCGGCAAGTCTTCTTCGGCAATTCCAATACCGCTGTCCCGCACTTCCAAGATGACCTGCTGATCATGGTAGGCAGTTCGCAGCACAATGGTGCCTTTGGTAGGCGTGTATTGAATGGCGTTATCCAACAGGTTATCAACGACGCGCCCAAAAGCATCTTCATCCAGTAAGACGGATGGCAACTTTGGCGCGGGCAGGAACGAGAGGCTGATCTGCTGCGGCGTGATCAACGGCTGGTAAATGGCAACCGTTTGGCTGATCAGCGCGTTCAAGTCGCACAAGTGGCGGTTGAGGCTACTCGTATACTCAGAACGCGCCATGTCCAGCAATTGATCTACCAATTTCACGGCACGTTTGCCGCTGCTCTTTAACACCGCACCTTGTTGAAGAATGCTTTTGCCCAGCTCTGCACAGGCAGTGAGTGTTGCCTGCACTTGGAGTGGCAGCCTGCCGCTGGCGTACTGTTGCAGCTCCAGCATCTGTTCGTTCAGTTTCTCCACATAGTAATTGATGAGATAGATTGCATTTTGTTGTGTGGTGAATGGCGTGCGGAAGTCGTGCGACATATCTTGCAGAAAGCGCTGAAGCAAGTGAACTTTCTCGCGCTCTAGGGCAAGGTCGAGTGCCTGCTGCTGCGCTTGGCGCTGAAGGGTAATATCCTGAAAAAAGCCGTACAAGCGCGTGATTTTGCCATTCTCATAGCGCGCTCTGCCAACCACGCGCACCCACAGTTCCTCGCCCTGCGCGTTGATGAAAGGCAACTCGACATCCCATGCTGTGCCATGCTGTGCCGCCTGCTCAATCACGCTTTGAATGATGGGACGTGCCGAAGGCGCGTAAAAGTTAATGGCGTCCGCAACGTTAACGGTCGTGGCAATTGGCACGCCATGAATGCGGTAAACTTGCTCCGTCCAGTAGGGCTGCATGGTGGCAAGGTCAAGTTCCCAACTGCCAATGCGCGCCAACTGTTCGGTGCTTTGCAGCAGTTCTTGCGTGTGGCGCAAGGCAGCATTGGCATAGCACAGCGAAATCAGGCGCCCAACCATGCTGCCATATAGGGAAAATAACAGCCTTTCGTAAGGGCGCGGCGGCTGCTGGTTCACAAAGTTATCTGCCAGTAAGTAGCCAAGCACTTGCTGACCGTCCCATAGGGCAGCCGAAATTTTCCAGCCGGTGCCAATTATCGTATCCCAATCATAGAGTGACGCATCCGGCCACATCTGAACATGATCAGGCGCGTTATTGACCTCATCTAACCAGGTTGTTTCAGCAAGTGGTGCTTCGTAGCGGTGTTCGTCGCGCACATTACCCTGCATATCCGTGCCGTAGGTGCTGATCAACAAACCACGCTGATAGTCAATCAGAAAGAGCGCAAGGCGATCAAAGCGCAAGGTTGCCAAGCCTTGTGTGACGGTCTGATGGCAGAGTTGGTCTAGGTCAGTAATACCAGTGAGTTCGAGGCTAAGCAGGTAAAGGGCATAAAGGTCTTGCTGCTGAGCAAGCGCTTCGGCAGGCGCGGCATGCGCCTCAAAAAGCTGCACCAGGCGTTCTAGGGCTGCCGTATCGCGGCTGCACATACGCAGTTGGTCGAGAAGTTCAGGATCAATAGGCATCTTGGTTGCCTGCTTTCAAAAACTCTGCTGCACATCTACCACGCGCTAAGCGATAACCAATCTTCTCGATTTTGATACAGTATAGCATTATTCCTAAGACCGATACAGGTCAGGTTGCATAGGGGTGTGGTGTGTAGCCCTAGCCCTTTCCCCACCAGCAGGGAAAGGCAATCGGAACCGGCGTGATTCGCACAGTTTTGTCAGACCTTATCCATGATTTTACCATCTCCGGAATACCTAAGTGCTATAATTGCCTTACTTATTTTTTTGCGCCCAAAAGTTGGATTGCTTGCCGATTTGATGGTACTATAGAAGAAATGAGATACGCGCACACGGTGCTGATGCCGAGACGCAGCGGAAATCGAGGCGGGAATGACTGACCAAGCCACCGATCAACCTAATCTGGATGCCAGTGAGCTACAAGCTGCGGTTACGCGCTTAACCGGCAGCATTGCGCGCATGGATGAGCTGGTTGATCAGCTCTCGCGTTGGCTCAAGAAAACTTACGAAGCGCAGCTTTCGCCAGAGATGCTCTCCTTGGTGCGCGAAATGCGCCGCGATGCACAGGTCATCAGCCGCAGCAGCGCGCAAGATGCCATCCGAATGCACCAACTTGAAGAATTGGTGCGGACTTCTGCCCTGATCACCTCTTCGCTGGAACCAGAACAAGTGCTTGAAGAGGTGATGGATACCGTCATCCACCTAACCAATGCCGAACGTGGCTATTTGATGCTGCACGATGATCAGAGCGATACCTTTGCCATCCGCACCTCGCGCAACCGTGGACGCCGCACCCTTTCTGATGACGATGTGATTTTCAGCCGCAGCATTGCCCACGCCGCCATTGATCAGGCGCAGCCGATCATCACCAGCAATGCCCAAAGCGATCCGCGCTTTCAGGGAATGCAGAGCGTTTCCGTCAACAACCTACGCTCGATTATGGCGATTCCCTTGCTGCTGCGTGGTGAGGTGATCGGCGTGTTGTATGCGGATAATCCTATCACGCAAGGCGTTTTCACCAACGAGATCATGCCCGTGCTGCTGGCATTTGCCGGACAGGCAGCCATTGCCATTGATAACGCTCGGCGCTTCTCGCAGGTGAAGGCAGATTTGCACCGCGCTGAGCAGGAAGTGATGGAACTTCGCATCCAGATTGATGAGCGCAAGAAAGATCAGGCAGTTCGGGAAATTACCGAGACGGAATACTTCCAAGAACTGGAGACATTGGCGCGCAATTTGCGCCGCAAGGCAGGGCGCACCACCACAAAGACCGATGATGGCGACGAAGACTAGCGCCTTTCTCACAATTGGTTGAAGCGGGAAAAGAATTTCCCGCTTTTGTTTGCCTGCTGAAAGGTGTGTATGCCAGTTCCCACACTAAACCACTATGCAGCGAAACGTATTCCACGCGCAGAGATTTTCCGTACCTTTCTCGTCTTTGGCATCATCGGCTTTGGCGGACCGGCAGCCCATATCGCACTGATGGAGCGTGAGCTTGTTGCACGGCGCGGCTGGCTCAGCCGTGAGCATTTCCTCAGCCTGTTGGCTGCCATCAACCTGATTCCGGGGCCGAATTCTACTGAGATGGCGTTTCACATCGGCTTGGTGACAGGCGGCTTTTGGGGCTGTGTGTTAGGTGGTGTTGCCTTCATCCTGCCGTCGGTGCTTCTATCGCTCCTCTTGGCAATTATCTATGTCGTGGCAGGCACGCTGCCTGCTGTGCAGGGCATTTTGATCGGCGTGCAACCGATTGTGCTGGTCTTGATCTTGAGCGCTGCCTATAACCTTGCCTTGAAGGCGCTGGATAGCATTGCAATGCGCGTGCTAGGCATGGCTGCGCTGTTTGTCGCCGCGCTGGGCGTGCTGCCACTGATGACCTTATTCGGTGCGTTGCCGCTGGATTTCCCCGAACTGCTGCTGCTGCTGACGACAGGCGCGCTCTACATGCTGTGGCGGCGGCGCTTCAACGCTGCGGCTGCGTTTTTTGTGCTGCCGCTGTTTGGGATAGCTAACCAGATCGCGGAGGCACTCAAGCCAAGCCTGCTAGACTTGTTCCTGCGCTTCATGATCATCGGCGGCACGCTTTTCGGCAGCGGCTACGTGCTGATCGCCTATATGGAGCGCACTTTTGTCACCGAGGCGGGCTGGCTGACAGCGCGCCAATTGGTAGATGCTTTCTCAATCGGGCAATCCACGCCGGGGCCGGTGCTGAGTACCTCTGCGGCGGCGGGCTATATCATGGCTGCTGATCCGAACAACCTATGGGCAGGCGTGCCAAGCGGCGTTATCTCAGCGGTAGGCGTTTTTCTGCCCGCCTTTTTCATCGTTCTGGCAGTTGGTAGGCTGATGCCGCTCCTTCAGCGCTATACTTTCATCAACGACTTTTTGAAGGGCGTCAATGCAGGCGTCATTGCGCTGTTGTTGGCAACCTTCCTGAATTTGGCGTGGAGTACGCTCGTAAGGGCTGATCGCAGTGTGGATTGGCTCTCGCTGTTGTTGGCGGCAATGGCATTCTTCGCCCTAGAGCGCTTGAAGTGGTCGCCGCTGCTCTTGGTAACGCTTGGCATTGGCGTTGGGTTGCTGCGCGCCGCACTGGGTTGGTTATAAGAGAATATATCATGACAGCTACACAAAAAAGGCGGCGCCTGCCGCGTTGGTTAGGCATTCTTTTGGTCGTGTTGGTGGCGCTCATGCTGCTGCCATATGTGCTGCCCATCACAGCCGCCAATGCCGATCCGCGCGCGCTTGCCGATCCGAATGGCGTCTTTCTAAGCGTGAACGAGGCGGAACTCTATTACGTTGCCTACGGCGCGGACGACGCACCAGCGGTCATCTTTCTGCACGGCTTGTTCGGCAGCACCTTCACATGGCGCAAAAATCTGGCGGCAGTGGCAGCGGCAGGCTACCGCACCATCGCCTTTGATCGGTTTGGCGCAGGGCTGAGCGATAAGCGCGAGACGCTCGATTTTTCGCACGCCGCCGCCGCAGACCTCACCGCCGCGCTGATGGACGCCTTGCAGATTGAGCGTGCTGTGTTGGTTGGTCACAGTGCGGGCGGAAATGTGCTGGCACATTTTGCGCTGCGCCACGCCGAGCGCGTTGAGAAGTTGGTCATTGTGGACGGCGCAATTATCGGCGCCAGCGGACCGCCGCCCTTTGTTGGCGCGTTGGTTGCCTTCCCGCCGATCAACCGTTGGGCGCGGGTGCTGGTTGGCGCACTGCTGACAGAAGAACGGCTTGCCGAGTCAGTAGAGGCTTTCTATGTTAAGAAAGACTGGATCACGGCGGCGGATTTAGCGGGCTATTGGCGTTCGTTTCAGGCGGCGGGCTGGGATATCGGCTTGATCGGGCTAACCCGTGATTCATCCGCTAACAAGCTGAGCGATGATCAGGTGGCGCAGCTTGCCGCTTTTGCGCCGCGCACCTTGATCATCTGGGGCGAGGCGGATACGGTCACGCCCTTCGAGACAGGGCGTTTGTTGGCAGACTTGATGGCGGGCGCACAATTCATTCACTATGAAGGCATCGGGCATCAGCCGATGGAAGAAGCACCCGACGCCTTCAACCGCGACCTAATTGCGTTTCTTGGGCGCTAGTCCCACTTTAGGTGATAGATGGTGTGTGTGCCGCCCTCATGCTGACGGCGCGCCGTGTCATCATAGCTGACCGTGAAATGCGTGCCGCGTGGCAGAAAGCGCCGCGCTACGCCGTAAATGTAGCCGTAGATCATATCATCAGGGTAGGGCGTATTGGTGGTATATTTGATGTGCTTCTCGCTGACTTGTTCAATCTGATAGCCACCCGGATCGCCGTTGCGGTGGTTGATCTGGTGCAGCGCACCAAGCAGGAACAGCTTTTGCTCCAGTGGCGCTGTTTCCATCTCTGGCGGCAGCACAGCGTTGTTGATGATCGCCATGCCAACGCTGACCAACTGGTTAGAAGTGTTGCTTGGATTCTTGAACCAGTCTGTGAAAACTTCAATAAATTTATCCACAGGGTACCACTGATCGGGCTGAAGCTGGTCCACGCCGTGCTTACGGAGTGATTCCATCACTTCATCGCCTAACAGATGGTTAAAAATGGCGCTGGCGGCTGCGCCAAGCACTTCGACGCCGGGTGCATATCGGTATGGGTAATGCATGATAGTGCGTCCTTTGGCAGATGAAAAATTATTTTGTCAAGATGTTAAATCTCAACTTTATCTAGAGTATATCACCTTAAAGCATCTATCCATTGTAAAATCCGTGTGAAATTTGCCTGAAGTTTATATAGAACAACAAGCCATAGTGCAGCCTGCCTTATTCTTTCTTCTGCACCAGACGCACGCCTTCAATCTCAATAGGCTTGCCTTGAATGAACACACGGCTAATTTTGCGCCAGCCATGGCGGCTGGGTCTGTTCAGCAGCACCATGGATGCTAACACATCGTTGAGCGCTTGCGGCGAATCGAAGCATTCAAGGGTAAATTTTTTGTTCGAGTCGATTTGGCGCGAGGCGCGGCGCGTTTCAGAGGCTGCGGTGCCTTGCATATCTACCCACATCACCACAATATGCGCCGATATCAATTCCGCAAGCGTCGGGCGGTTCAAATACTGCTCAGTTCCCCATGTGCGTTCGTGAAGCTGCACCAGTTCAAGAAAAGCAGGACCAACAGCCATGGCGTTGGCGTCCTCATCAATGCACAATACCTTCGCAATAACGTTATACTTTAGCCTAGTTCAGGCTAGGATGTAAGGAGCAATCTTCAGGGATGGAAACCAACGGAATCGTCAGCACGGCATGGCTTACCGAACACCTTCAGGCGGCAAATGTGCGCGTTGTGGATATCCGCGGGCATGTGCTGCCTGCCTCAGAGCCGCCGCCGCATTACTTCAACCACCATGCCGATTATCTGATCAGCCATATTCCCAACGCCGCCTTTATAGACTGGGTGCATGAGATCACCGATCCTGCCGATCCGCGCCATGCCCAGATTGCACCACCGGAGCGCTTCGCCGCTGCGATGGGACGGGCAGGCATTGGCGATGATACCTTCGTGGTGGTCTATGATGATGCAGGCAGCATGTTCGCGGCGCGCTTGTGGTGGGCGCTGAACTACTATGGACATTCCCAAGTGGCAGTGCTGGATGGCGGCTGGCAGAAGTGGGTTGCAGAAGGGCGTCCCGTCTCGGACGTGCTGCCAACCTTTGCGCCAACCGTCTTCACCGCACGCCCTGATCCAACGTGGTATCGAAACGGCGCACAAGTCTTGGCTGCCTTGAACAGCCCAACACGCCTTGTGGATATGCGCGGCGCGGAAGAATTTCGCGGCGAGGCGTCGCGTGCCGTCCGCAAGGGACACATTCCCAGCGCAGTGAATCAGCCACGCCGCGATCTGCTTGGTGAGGACGGTGCGCTGCTGCCGCCTGAAGTGCTGCGCGAAAAGTTCGCGGCACTCGGCGTTACGGAAGACTCAGCGGAGGTCATTTTCTACTGCAATGCGGGCGTTTCTGCCAGCTTTGGCTTGCTGGCGCTGCGCGCAGCCGATATTCAAGTGCCTGCCGCCGTCTACGATGGATCGTGGAAAGATTGGGGCAACGATCCTGAAAAACCAATTGCCTAGCGTAGGTGTGGGCGGCTTTTTTGCCGCCCTTATTTTATTCGGGCAAGCGCAGCTTGATGCCAAGCCACACGCCAACAAACACCGCGCCGCCGAACACCCAACCCGAAAGGGCGAAGGCGGAAATGCCCGAAAGCAGCGTGCCAACCGTGCAGCCTAGCGAGACCATGGCGCCCCAGCCCATCAGCGCGCCGCCAAGCAAGGCAGTGAGGGCGCCGCGCAGCGTCAGCCGTGAAAGCTGAAAACGGTTGGTAAAGAGCGCGATTGCCAATGCGCCAGCCACCAAGCCGCCGATCAGGAAGCCGTTGTTGGTGATCGTCTCCACCACGCGAGTTGCACAGCCGGCGAAGGTATCCAAGCCCGGCAGCCGATCTGCCAAGAGTCCAGCATTGTTTAGCGTTGTGCGCGTTAGGCTGCCCAACTGTGAGGTAACGCCTAATGGCGAGACGCGGAAATAGGCAAACATGCCCACCACGCCGACCAGCGCACCCGTCACCAACGGATTCCAGCGTGTGACGAACAGGCTTTGGTAAAGGCGCTGCAAGGTGATTTTGCCGCCTGCTTGGGCGGGCAATTCTGGCGCACGCCGCAGCAGAAAAATGCCGATCACGCTCAGGATGGCAAGATGCACTGCCAAGCTGCCGCCATAGCCAAAGGTCTTGGGCAGCCAGGCAATCGGCGCCACCGAGAGCGTCTCCACATAGAGCGTATACCACGTGAAAAAGCCGACGCCAAAGCCGATCAGCGCGCCGAAAAGCGCAAGCGGTGCGCGTGTATAGCCCTCGCCCAGCCGATATAAATGCCCACTGATGCACGCGCCAGAAAGCGCCATGCCAAGCCCAAAGGCAATGCCACCCGCCACCAAGACCCAGCTCACAGGTCCGATGTGTGCGTCCGGTGGCAGCCCTTGCCCGCTAGGGTTGGGCATGAACGCGCCAAAGACAATCACATAGCCAATACCGCCGACTGCCAATGCGCTGAGGATGGCGAACAGACCCGAACTGTTGCGATGCTCGATATAATCACGCAGGATGCAGAAAAAGCAGAAGCGCCCACGCTGAAAAATCACGCCGAGCGCCACGCCTACCAATAACGAAAACGACGCAGCCGCGCCGCGTCCGGGTGTATCGTGCAGGCTGAAGGCTAAGGCGAGCAGCGCGGCTGCGATCAGCCCTGCCAGCCCAACGCGCACTGCCGCCGCCGTGTTGGGATTCCGTAATGAAGTGGAGGCGGCTTGCGCGCCGCCCCCGATGGTGGTTTCAGACATACAACCTTATTGTTTGCCCCATACCGTGCCGGCGGGATTTTCAATCGGCACGCCGACTGCGTTGCCCCACTCCGTCCACGAGCCGTCGTACTGCGCCACATTGTAGCCCAAAATCTTGCTCAGGACGAACCATGTGTGGCTAGAGCGCTCGCCGATGCGGCAGTAGACATAAACCTTCTTGCTACCATCCACACCGACTGCGGCATACAACTCGCGCAGCTCTTCTACCGACTTGAAGGTGCCATCTTCATTGACGGCGCGTCCCCACGGTACATTAACCGCCGTTGGGATGTGACCGGCACGGATCGCCAGCTCTTGGAAGCCTTCGGGTGCGAAAATGCGCCCTTCGTATTCGGCAACCGAGCGGATATCCACGATCACGCCTTCGTTCTCACCCTTCACTACTGCCAGCACGTCCGGCAGGAAGGCGCGCAGTTCACGGCGCAGTTCCTTCGCGGTAAAGTTACCCTCTGGATGGCTGGTCGGGCGCACCGAAACAGCGCGACCTTCGCGCTCCCACTTGGCGCGACCGCCATCTAGCAGGCGCACATCCTCATGCCCATAGATGGAGAAAATCCAAGCGCCCCAAGCAGCGAACCAGTTGTTGTTATCGCCATACAGCACTACCGTTGTATCTTCGTTGATGCCGGCAGCACGCACCAATGCTTGGAACGCCTCTGGCGAAGCAATATCACGGATAACGGGATCAACCAGATCGGTGTGCCACACAAAGTTGACCGCGCCGGGAATATGCCCACGCTCGAACAAGCCGGGGACAACGCTCACTTCCACAACGCGCACCTTTGGATCATCAAGGCGTGCGGCAAGCCACTCAGTGCTGACGACGGCGCTTTCGGGCAGCTCGGCTTGGGCGCGCAGCGAAGGCGCAGCAAAGCCACTCAATACCAGCAGCGCAAGGGCGAACAGAGTCAAAATGCGACGAAAAGCCATGTGATTGTTCCTCACTTCAAAGTTAGGGTTAAGACAAGACCAACAGGACGAACTCCAACGGAACCGACAAAACGCCTCAGGCGATACAGCCCTTTAAGGTGTGGCTAAACAAGCCACTACACCATGCGTCCATAGGCAATCTCCTCTCGCTTCTGGCTGTGGCTGGGCAACAAAAAGCCCCGATTTTGGTCGGGGCAGTCTTGGCACAGCACACACAAGACACTAGGCAGCACACACCCCGACTGCGGCACGACAACACAGCATCGCACACATACACATGGGCGTACACAGGCTGATATTTGGGATGGCGCGCTTTTCGGGCGTCATAAGCTATCAGTTTTTCCTAATGTCATTTAAGGCACGCAAACAGTTTAGATGAACTTGATAGCTTTGTCAAGCATTTTAGTGAAAAGTTACAAATAATGAGTCGAAAAAGCTCGGCGGAAAAGCGCTGTCTGCCGCGCTGGTGGGAACGGGTAGATCAATTTTGGGTAAGGAAATCAGCGGGTGTGACGTCCTACCCTATGCCAAGCCGTGCTTTACGTAGACAGCGCATAGCCTTGATCTTCAGCGCGCCCTGCTGCAACTTTATCGTTGAATCTTGCGTAGTTAGGTACACTTAACTAGGTGAAGCTTGATCATGAGGAATTCAGGGAAAAAGCATGTCTGATGCACAAAGACGCGCACGGCTTGGTGATGATGGCGAACTGCCAGAACTGATTGAAGCGCAGGCAGGCGAACTGCTCTACTGCACCCAGTGCGGCGCGGTAAATCCTGCTGATTCGCGCTTCTGCCGCAAGTGTGGGCATTCGCTGGAAGAACAAGAGGCAGACATGATCGGTTTGGAGAACTACAGGGAAGGCAAGCGCAAACATGCCGAACAAGAAGAAAAACGGCATAATGCGGCTGGCGCTGCGGTGCTGCAAATCATAACCATGTTGAGCGTGACAGGCTTGGGCATCACTGCGCTTGTGATGGAACAGGGTGCGGCGCTTATCCCGATTATCCTCGCTTGGTTCCTGACCGAAACTGTGCGCGCTTCTAGCGGTAAAAGCATGACCGCTGATCGCGTTATCATTGGAATCTTCACCGTCCTATTGGTTTGTGGGCTAGGCGTTACCGCCTTGGTGATGAGTCAGGGTGCGGCGATCATTCTGCTGATGCTTGGCTGGTTCCTCATCGAAGCGATTCGCGCACATGCCTAGCGCTTTAGAGCAAACTCGGCAACCACAAAAGTAGCGCATTCATGGCAATTTGGCACGCCCAAGCAGTGAAAAGGTTATAGACTGCGGCAAGGTAACTGTAGAGGAAATTCAGCGCCAGAATTGCCACGCCAATAACAATGGCAACCAGCGGGTAGGCTGTGACGGTCAAACCCGCTAACAGCAGCAAACATGACCAGATGCCCGCCGCAGCACCCGCAAAAATCAAGCCACGTGATGCCTGAAACGCACCGCGGAAAAAGAGCGTTTCGGCAGTGGGCATGGCAAACACCAACAGCAGAAAGATCGTCGTCGGACTCATGCCGCTGAATAAATCGGCAGCAATACGCCCTAGCTGCGAACTACCAATGACCAAGATTGGCACACCAACCAATGTCGCATAGCCCACGCCAATTGCCAAATCGCGCACGCTAGGGCGCAGCACCTCGATCTCATCTACCAAGATCGCCATCAAGCCAACGCCTGCTATCGCCGTCCAAACCAGCGTAAGGCGCGCCTCCAGCGGCATACCACCCAAGCCAAGCACCGTCACCACAAGGGCAATGCCATAGATGAACAGCGGATCGAGCGTTAGCAGGCGTTCATCATCCTCAAATGCCTCGTCATCCTCAAAGTCTTCTGCCGCATCGTCAGCCGCACCAGTCTCATCAGCTACAGTGGCAGGTTCAGGCGGCTGCGGCGCAGGTGTTGAGGGCGCTTTAGCTGGCGTTGGTGTTGGCAGTTCAGCAGGTGCAGGGCGCTGTACCTCAGGGGGTGTTGCTGTGGGTGGCGGTGTTGCTGGAGCAGGTGCCGGCGTCGGTGTGTCTGGTTCGGGCGGCGTGATCGCCTTCATCCAAGCGGGGGGTTCGGGCAGCGGAATGCCACCGCTGCTGGCGGGCGGCTCACGGCGCGGCGCGTTTGGGGACTCGGTTTCAGCGTTGGGCATGGTTACCCCACTTTCCCTTGTTGGCAGGCACGGCTAAAGATGTTACTGGCGCGCTGCGCTTGGTAAATTGGCTACGGTTTGCACTCATAAAAGACTTGCGTGTAGTCTGTGGGTGTGGCGCTGCTTGGCAAAAGGTGCGCCTCCGCCTCCCAGATATAGGTGAGCAGCGACGGAATGCCCTGCCGATGCGCCCAATCGCGCAAGGCTGCCATCAATAAGGGCGTGGGTGGGCGCTCTGACCAACAGGCAAGGTGCATCTCGCCGTGCAGTGCATCGGCATGTTCAGGTTCGCTCAGAAAGACGAACGCACGCTGACCGCCGCTCAAGGTCATTTTGAGGTGAATCGTGCTGCGGTTGAGCAGTTCAGGGATGCCGCCTGCCCAATCCTGCGGAAAAAGTTTGTCCCACTCTTGGCGGCTGCCGCGATAGCGTCCAAAGGGCATGTGCCAACCTTTCACCTGTTTCGGATCGCGCTCGGTTAGCTCAACCGCCTGATAAACAATACGCCCTGTCTCAGTGGGAAAACGCACGCCGTAGCCGCTGTTCGTCTGCCGAAAGCCAAGTTTTTCATAGAAGCCCTGCGCGTCGGCATCCGAGACACAGACACGCTCACAGCCCATCAGCCGCGCCATCTGCAAAATATATTCAACCAACGCACGCCCATAGCCGCGCCGCTGGTGGTCAGCATGTGTGTTAATGATGCTAATTTCAAGGTTATGACCGAAAGGCAGTGCCTCAAAGCTCTCGTAAACCTCTGCCTCTGCCACGACTTGATCGCCAACACACGCCACCAACGGAAAGCCTGAGCCTGCTAATAAACGGTTCAGGTGAACAGCGCACGTCTCGATGCTCAGCCAGGCGCCGCCATGCTGCCAGCGCTCATACAGATTCAAATCGGCGTAGTCAGCAGGGATTAGCTGTCCGTCAGGGGCAAGGCGCGTCCAGCGCGGCACATCTGCCTGATGGATGGCGCTGATGGCGGCGGTATCTTGCAATGTGGCAAGCCGAATGGTGACCACAGTCTAATCCTTTGGCAGTCTCACGCGCTTCTAAACTAACACGGCTTGGCAAGTGTGGCAAGCCCGCCTTCCATCTAAGCAGCCGTCAGCGCTCAGAGGGCGCGGCATCCGCCTCTGTGTCAGCCTCATCGTCCAGAATGGGCAGCCCAACATCAAAGAGCGTGGCGAGCGGCAGGCGAAAATTGGGCAGCAAATCGCCACCTTCAAAAGCGTCACCTTTGTTAAGTTGCTTGACGCGCATATCGCTCTCGCCGCTTGGATCAGGACGGCAGACATCAGCCCGCCCCTCACTCGGATAAATGATCCAGACTTCGCGCACGCCAAGCGCCAAGTAACGGGCTGCCTTGCGCTGAACTGCCGTCACAGAATCAGAGGGCGAGATGACTTCGACCGCCAGATCGGGTGCGATTTGGAAGAAGCCTCGCTTACGCAAGCCTTTCAGCCTGCCGCTGGCGATGAAGGCAGCATCGGGCGCCAACATATCTAGCGGCGAGAGTTGGAAGCCATTCTCTGGGCTGGTGAGGAGACCGAGACTATTTTCTTCGATAAAAAGCTGTAGGCGTGCGCTTAGGCGCATGTTGATTATACCGGGCAGTTCACTGGTGGGCGTCATTTCGTAAATAGCTCCATCAAACAGCTCAAAGTGCTTCTCGGCGTTCTCTGGCAGTGCAAGAAATGCCTCAAAGTTGGCAATGGTCGTCTTTTCACGAGCGATCATGGGACTGCTCCTCAGGTACTCACTTCGGGCGAAAGCTGCAAACGGGCGTAAATTTGATCGGCAAGCGTCTTAAAATCACGGTAGGCACTCTGCACGGCGTGCATGTGCGAGCCGAGCGCGCCATCACCCGGCTTCAGCTTGAACATCGGCTTGCGCGCCTCTTGCGCCATCGGCACAAGGCTTTGGTAGTGCTTGATGATGCCTAGTTGGTGGTTGTCCTCTCGAACAGGAGCAATTGCTTCCACTTGTCCAAGCACATAGTGTGCGTAGTCCTGTGGAATGCGATTGATCCAATATTCGTAGGCGCGGATTGGGCGATCAAGGCGCATGACGGGCTGCATGACGACATAGCCAAGCGGCTCAATTTTGCCAGCCGGCAGCAAGATTGCAGGATCAGGATTACGTACAGTGCGCTGCGCCCACTCTGCGCGCCAACTCCTCAGGCGCGGACCGAGATTCCGCAAGCCTTGCAGCGAGAAGAGATCAGGCGCCAGTGGCACAACCACATAATCAGAGGCGATCAGTGCCGCTCGGTTGATCGAACCGAGATTCGGACCCAAATCAACGAGGATAAAGGCTGCCTCAAAATCTTCGGCGCCTTTTTGCATCACACGCCAAAAGGCAGACATTACCCGAAAGGCGCGAGGCTTGTTGGCGCTGAGTGTATTCAGCCAACTATCGGCAAGCTCATCTTCAAAATCGGAGAGGTTCAGATCGCCTACCAGCAGACCAATTTTTTCATCCACCGCTTCAACATGCGGCGTTGTAATATCGCCTTCACCTGCCAACAACGGATTGATTGCACCGTAGAGCGTAAACTCATGGGCTGTGCCTTCCGTCCAAAGCAGCGTTGTTAAGCGGTCTTCATCCAAAAAAGCAGAGGAGAGGTTGGCTTGCGGATCAAGATCGGCAGCCAGCACGCGCTTGCCCTGATCGGCATACATCCACGCCAGATGGTACACAAGCGACGTTTTGCCGACGCCGCCTTTGTTATTGAAGAAGGCAATAACGGGTACGCTCATGGGCGTCTCCTTATGATAATCCTTACGAATCCTTCAATTTCATCTAGCTCAAACGGCGGATTGCCGTTTCGCTCTAGCGCAATCTTGGCGCGCCGCAGACCAACACCAAACTGCTGCACGAGACCAAGCCGTTCCATAATCTCAGCCAGATTTTTGTTGCGGTAGTCCGTAGCACCAGTGCCAAAATTTTCCCGCGTTACTCTGCCATATAGCTTGCCCGGACTGGTAATCTCGACGCGATCTGCAAACCATTCAATGCGGACAGGTGCATTGGTATTCTCATAATCTCTATGCAAAAGCGCGTTGATCACAATTTGGCGCAGTGCTTCCTCAGGGTAATCGCTAACGCGCACTTCATGCAATGCGCTTAGATCAACCGCTGTGGTGATGTTCAACCGAATCAAGATGTCAAGTTGTTTGGCAACCTCTGAAACAACACCTGAAATGCGCTCAGAATCCTTGATCAAATCTACATCTATACCCTCATAACGAACGAATTGAACATAAGCGCCTGGAAGGAAGCGCTGTGGTTCTTTCCCACAGGCTAGGATGCCAAGTGTGGTTGGTTGTGGTGGTGTGCCATAGGTTGCCAAACGCAATGAGGCGAGTTGTTGAGATAAAGAGCGATCATTTTCTGCAAGCACTTCTTCGGCAATGGCGTTTGGCAGCAAATTTCGCCGAAAAAAATCAAGGTCAAGATCGTCGAGCGTTGCGTTTGGGAGAGGACGAATATCAAATGGCAAGTTATTGGCGCGCTGTCGTTCAAGCAAACGCCGTTCATGCTCTGCGCTGGCAAGTTGGGTGGCAGCACCGATCCGAACATAAATCCGCGTCTCAAAGCGAACAGGTGGTTGCAAAGCCGGGTGAACCAACACGACAACCAGCGGGCAACCTGCCAACACTTTGTGGGCAATTTCTATACTCGGAAAAGGCAACAGTTTGCCCTCATGAGCAAGGCTTGAGAGTGCTGTGAGATCACCATCGCTGATTTCAAGATCAGCGCATGTGCCATCATCCTTTGCGCCAATAAAAATCACACCTGCCTGCTGATGGTTAGGCAGATCATTGGCAAAGGCGCAGATTGTAGCGCGCAGCTTATCGCGGTCGCGTGGCAGCTTTTCTTTGAACTCCACCCGATCCGACTCGCCGCCGCGCAGCAGTACCAATAATTCTTCATCACTGAGCATGTGAGATCATCTCCTGTGCCATATACACCGCCAGATCAGCCAACGCACGCCCGCTGTAGGCAGCCGCACGCTCACGCTTGCCACGCGGCGGATTTTCAAGCGGCGGCAGAATGCCATAGTTCGCCTTCATCGGCTCAAAGTTGCCCGACTCAGCATGGGTGACGTACCAACACAGCGCACCGAGCATGGTCGTCTGCGGCAGCGTGAGCAACGACTCGCCCTTCAGCAGGCGCGCCGCATTCACGCCCGCCAGCCAGCCTGTGCCGATGTTGCCAACATAGCCTTCCACGCCCGTGATCTGCCCGGCAAAGAACAGATCGGCGCGCTGGCGGAATTGCAACGTTGGGTGCAGCAGGCGCGGCGCGTTGATGTATGTGTTGCGGTGCATTTGCCCGTGCCGCAGAAATTCGGCGTTACCCAAGCCCGGAATCAGGCGGAAAACGCGCTCTTGCTCGCCCCACTTCAGGTTGGTTTGAAAGCCGACGATGTTATAGAGCGTGCCAACGATGTTATCCTGCCGCAACTGCACCACCGCCTGTGGACGTTTGCCCGTGCGCGGGTCGCGCAGCCCAACCGGGCGCATCGGACCGAAGGCAAGCGCCTCGCGCCCGCGTTTGGCAAGCTGTTCGATGGGCAGGCACATCTCGAAAAACTTAGGGTCTTCACGCTCAAAATCATGCAGCGGATACGTCTCAGCGCTCAACAAGGCATCTATGAATGCCTCGTATTCTTCGCGGTTCATCGGGCAATTAATGTAATCGCCCGCCTCATCCTCACCGCGCCCATAGCGGCTGGCGCGAAAGGCAATGCTCATATCCAGCGTGCTGGCATCCACAATGGGCGAGATCGCATCATAGAAATAGAGTGAGTCGCCACCGATCAGGCGCGCAATATCGGCAGATAGCGCTTCTGAGGTGAGCGGACCTGAGGCGATCACACAGGGCAGATCGGGAACGCGGGTCACTTCTTCACGGATCAGGCGAATGCGCGGATGCCCCTCAATGGCGGCGCTGACCGCAGCGGCGAAAGCTTGGCGATCTACGGCAAGCGCGCCGCCGGCTGGCACTGCGGCTTGCGCTGCACAGCGCAGCAAGAGCGAATGCAAGGCGCGCAGTTCGTTTTTGAGCAAGCCGGGCGCACGGTCGGGCAGGTTAGAGCCGAGCGAATTGCTGCACACCAATTCGGCAAGCTGATCGGTTTGGTGAGCAGGTGTGCTGCGCTGCGGGCGCATCTCATAAAGTGCCACATGCAAGCCGCGCTCTGCCGCTTGGAAGGCAGCCTCGCAGCCTGCCAAGCCGCCGCCGATCACGATCAAATCAGGAGTCCAGTTCGTCATAAGGCTTTCCACTCTGCCTAACATTACGCATACCCTCATTTTAGCCGTGAAGCACCCAAAACGGTATGCGGAAACTTGGCAGGGCGCGCTATAATGCGCCGCAGCACACGCTACCTAGAAAGGATTCTGCCCATGCGCGTGATTGAACATCGCCGCCACACCATGCGGAACAAGCCGAACCCACATCTTACGCAAGCAGGCGTGACGCTGGCACGGCAAGTTGGTGAAGGGATGGGACGCTTTGCCTATGTGGTCACCAGCACGCTGCCACGCGCCTACGAGACGGCGATTGCGATGGGCTACGCCGTCCATGAGCAACGCGAACTGTTGGCAAGTATGCCCGATGCTGTAGACCGTGAGCTGAACTATCCGATGGCTTTTGCCACCTACGTAGACGTCGTGCGGCGCGGCGGTGCGACGGCGCGCTACGCGGCTGAGCTGGCTGCTCTGCTCGTTGAATTGATTGGAAATGCCCAAGAGGGCGAGGCAGTCTTGGTCGTTTCGCACGGTGCTATTGTGGAGCTAAGCGCGTTTGGTGCGCTGCCCAACGCTGATCTCAGCGCGTGGGGCGGCGAAATTGACTATTGCGAAGGTGTGCGCCTGTTCTATGAGCAAGGCGCTTTTGTGCGTGGTGAGGTGCTGCGCGTGCCGCCTACCTGAAATTCCTTTAGCAATCTTTTATTTCACTTTGCCCTTAGAATGACTACAATAACACTATAGACTGAGCAAGTGAGGAAGTGGACTCATGATTCCTTGGGGCAAGCGTGCTTTGGGCATGGCATGGTTGGGACTGGCATTGATCGGCATCTTGTGGCTTAGCGGTGTGGCAGGCTCAGCGCCCACGCTGAACACAACCGATACTCTGGTGCGTTGGCAAGGTGAGGAGCGCGCTGCTGAGGCGCAAACCCTTGCACGCGGGCGGATTGTCTTTGTTTCGGAACGCAACGGCAACCCTGAAATTTATGTGATGGATGCGACGGGCGGCAGCGTTCGGCGCCTGACGCGCAACAACGCAAGGGACGACTCACCAGCGTGGTCACCGGATGGGCGCATGATCGCCTTCGTCTCGGAGCGTGATGGGAACCGTGAGATTTACAGCATGAATGCCAGTGGCGGCAGCCTGATACGCCTCACACGCAACGTCGCTACCGACGAATCACCCGCTTGGTCGCCCGATGGACGGCAGATCGCTTTCGTCTCGGAGCGCGACGGTATTCCCCAAATCTATGTGATGCGCGCTGATGGCGGCGGTGTGCGCCGTCTGACGGAGACCGACTCGGCAGAGACGCAGCCTATGTGGTCGCCGGATGGGCGCCAAATTGCCTTCGTCTCGGAGCGCGACGGTAACCCTGAAATTTATGTCATGCGCGCTGATGGCAGCAATATGCGCCGCCTGACCTCTGATCCGAGCGTGGATAGTGCGCCGCGTTGGTCGCCCGATGGGCGGATGCTGCTCTTTGTCTCGGAGCGTGAAGGCGCACAACTGCAAATCTTCAGCATGACGAGCAGTGGCGGTGATGTTAAGCTGATTTCAGTGGTGGAGGACAGCACCACGCGCAATTTCGCGCCTGCATGGTCACCAGACGGCACCTGGATCGCCTTCACCAGCAATCGGGATGGCTATGAGGAAATTTACGCCATGCGCGCTGATGGCAGCGGCGTGCGAAACCTGACGCGCAACCGCGCCAGCGATTACAGTCCATCATGGGCAATTACCTCACCGGGCAGTGGTGGCAGCAACGGCGGCGGCAGTCCGTCGGCAACGCCAACACCGCTGGGTGGCGGGCGGCAAATCGGTATGAATCGCTGAGCAAACAGGGCATGGCGCGCAAACCCATGCCCTGTTTGCAACTCTTGATACTACCTGCGCGTACAATAGGCAGACGGACGATCACAGTGAAGGTATTCAAACCCTGATGTTTCGTATTCTACGTTTTGCCCTTAGCTACGCAGCGCGCAACTTGCGCCGCGATAGACAGCGCACCATTTTCGCCCTGATTAGCATTGCGGCTGGCGTCTCGACGGTGGTTGCCTTGCGCGCACTCGGCTTGATGCTGACCGATGCACTGACCAGCAACGCGCAGGCAACCTTGCGCGGCGATGTCTTTATCTCGCAACGCAGCGGTTTGCAAATCGCTGCCTTTGACAACGGCAACAACAACAGCAGCCGTGCTTTTGTGGACAGCACCAGTTACGATAACATCGTGCGCTGGGCGGCTGAACGCGACTATGCAATCACCTTTGCCCTGACCAGCGAACTGATGCAGGCAGCTGTTGTGACGGAAGTGGACGGCGAACCACGCGCCGGCAGACCTGCCTTTGTGGTCGGTCACTTTATCGATCCACAAGTCTACCCATTCTACGACGTGATCCGTGCTGAGTCGCCACGCGGCGCACTGCTGAGCGCGCTGATCACCGCGCCCAATCAAGTGGTGGTTGGGCAGCGCCTTGCCGATCAAATTGGCATCAAGGTTGGCGATAAGCTGCGCGTTGGCACGGCGCAGGAACTTCAGACGGTGACGGGCATTGTGCCAGATGCGGTTGAGAGCAGCCTGAACAACGCCAATACCATATTCTTCAGCTTTATCTACATCAACCGTGCCGCCCTGAGCGATTTTGGGCTAGACCCGAAATCCGCTAACGAGATTTACCTGAAACTGCCCGAAGGTGCCACCGAAGGCGATGCGCGCTTTGCGCTAAGCCGTTGGCGCAACATGCGTGGTTTCCCCAGTTCCTTCCGTGTGGATAGCGCGCAAGAAGTGCTGGAGCGCAACGTACTGGTCTCGGATGTGATCTCGCGCTTTGTGCTGATTCTGAGTCTGGTTGGCTTGGTGATCGGCGGCGTTGGCATCATCAATACAATGTTCGTGAATGTCAATCGGCGGGCGGGCGAGATCGCGGTGCTGAAAACACTCGGCTTGAAAGGTGGGCAGGTCTCGCTCGTCTTTCTGGTCGAGGCGATCATGCTCGGCATACTGGGCAGCTTGCTGGGTGTTGCCTTTGGCGTGGTGCTGAGCCTTGTGGCGCGCAACTTTGGCGAACAGGCATTCAATGTGGCGTTACCGTGGCGCGTCTACTTCGATCCGTTGGTGATCGGTGTGGCGCTCGGTGTGGCGATCACAGTCTTTTTCGCCTTTTTGCCAACCCTTTTGGCGGGGCGCGTCCGCCCGATTTATGTGCTGCGAGCAGGCGGCATTCCTTTGGCGCGTGCGGGCTGCCTGCCCAGCCTGCTCAGTATGGGCGTGCTGATTGTTGGGTTGGGCAGTTTGGTAGACCTGATCATCAACAGCAACCGCCTTGCCCAAGAACTGCTCTGGTCGCTGCCTGTTTCGCCGGGCATTTTCGGCGTCTTTATCACATTCCTATTGTTAGGGGTGGTGATCGCCATGATGTGGCTGTTGGTCTGGCTGTTGGGAAAACTGCCAAGTTTCCGCAACGCCAATGTGCGCCTCGCGCTGCGCGGACTTACACAGCACCGCTTACGCACCTCGCTCAGCCTGCTGGCACTCATCATCGGCATGACTAGCCTGAGCGGCACGCTGATCATGACGCGCAGCATCAATACACTGTTGTATACCAGCATCGCAGAGCCGCTCGGCGGCAATGTGATCGTGTTGCCGCTGCTGCCTGTGCAGCCTTTGATACGCAACCAACTGGATAGCACCGAAGGTGTGCGTGGTTACCGCGAAGTGCGCTTTGCCAATGCCAGTTTGGTCGCCATTGATGGCAACCGCGACCTCGATACGCTGCTGCCTGTTGATGGCTTTCAGGGCAGCGGAATGCCCTCAGCCAGCGCGCAGATCAATTCACAAAGTGATCCACAAGCGGCACTCCTGCGCGCACAGCTTAACGCGCTGCTTGGCGTGAACGTCTACGGTGCGCCGAAACGCGGGCAGTTAGTGGCAGGGCGCTACCTAACACCTGAGGACGACGGTAAGGATTATATCGTCGTGCCGTATGATCCGCTGCTGGAAGGGCTGGGTGTTCGGGTTGGCTCCACCTTCACATATCGCATTTCATCGGGCATGAGCAGTGGCAACACACAACGCCGTGAGCGCACCTTTGAAGTGATCGGCTTGGTTGCACCCGACTCACGAGCAGGCTTGATCCCGTTCAGCTTGGGCGATAGCGCTGTGCAAGCGCCGCTGAGTTCGATTCCAGCCGCCGCGCCGTTCGATCTTATCATCGCTGATGTGGAACAGGAAGCGCTCAACGCTGCGCTAGGCAAAGTTGGCACCGTGCCGGGCATCTTCGTCTTTGACATCAGCCTGTTCGACTCGATCATCACGCGCCTGCTGACGCAGCTTTCCGCACTGCCGCTGCTGATCGCCGTCCTTTCGCTCTTTGCGGCGTCAGCGCTCATCGCTACCACCGTCTCGCTCGCCACGCTAGAGCGCCGCCGCCAAATCGGTGTGATGAAGGCAATCGGTGTGAAGCGGCGGCAGGTGCTTTCGCAATTGCTCATAGAGAATGGCGCGGTTGGTTTGCTGGGCGGCATCGTCAGCCTGCTGCCAACCATGCTAATCCTTGCCCTTGTGCCAGCGTTAACACAGAACTTTGTGCAACTGCCTGTGCCGTGGGACTTGATTGTGCTGATGCTGTTAACGGCGCTCGGTGTTACGTTGGGCGCAACCATCGTGACCGCCGCACCGGCGGCCAGCGAGTCGCCGTTGGCGGTGCTGCGCTACGAGTAGGCGCGCCGCTCAGCAACCGCTTTCAGGGCGTGGCGAAAAGCGCGGATGCGTTCTTCACAACGCACAAGGTATCTATCGCTTGCCAAACGGCACGCCCTGATCTATTATCAGCCGCATGAGCAACTCTCCCAAATCCGATAATTCGTGGGCTGTGCGCCTGAACCGTTGGGCGTTGGCATGGTCGCGGCACTACTTAAAAGTGCTGCTGAGTGTGCTTGGCGTTTTCCTGCTGCTGCCCTTTGCCGCGCCAACGCTTATGCGCCTTGGTGCGACAGGCGCCGCAGAGGTCATCTACAGCGTTTACCGTCCGCTGTGCCATACCTTTGCCTTTCGGTCGTGGTTTTTGTATGGAGAACAGACCATCTACCCACGTGAGGCAGCTAATCTGGGTGCGGCGCAGAGCTATGAGGCGATCCTGCCGCAGATCATGGCGAACCTCAACCGCCTGCCGCCGCCTGATTCACCCATCCCGCCTGATCAATGGTATGCGCGGGAATTCTTGGGCGATCCGCAGCTTGGCTACAAGGTGGCAATCTGCCAGCGCGATATTGCGATTTATGCAGGGCTGTTCATTGGCGGCGTGATCTATGCTGTGCCGCGTGTGCGGCGGCAACTGCGCCCGGTGCCCATTTGGCTATATGTGCTGCTTGGGCTGGCGCCCATTGGCATAGATGGCTTTTCGCAGTTGCTCAGCGGCAGGCTGTGGGAACTGCGCGAGACCACACCGACGTTTCGCGTGATCACCGGCTTGCTGTTCGGCTTGATGAACGCATGGCTTGCCTTCCCCTATCTGGAAGCGACCGCCCGCGAGACGATCCAAGAGATTGAGGCAAAATTTGCCAAGCGCGCCAAGCGCCTCAGCCAGAAATCTTGATGAAAGGCGACGGGCAGCCTTAAAAACTGCCCGCTGCCGCTAGGCTTGCTGTTCGTAGCGCTCTACAATCTTAAGCGCCGCCTGATGCTCAGGGCTATCTTCCGCCGTGCTATCGAGGACTTTGTTCGCCTCAAGGTACTGTTCAAGCGTCACCGTTTCGCTGGTATCGCGCTGTTTGGCATAGCGTTCGGCGTTCAGCCACAGCTTTTGCTCCTCTGTCAGTTCCGCCGCAGCGATCTCCTCATCCGTCAGCGAGCCTGTTTCCACGAGTTTTGCCTTGAGTTTCTCGAAAGCGTCTGACATGCGCTGTTACTCTCCTTAGCACTAGCACTGCCTATAGCTAAGCAGATTTTGGACTGCTTGGCAAGCGGTGCGCTCTAACGAGTCTGTTGCAAAATGCCAACGTTGGCGGGCTAGGTTGGCAGCTTTAGCCGAATGAACGTTAAGGGATTGACCAGAACACCGTTGACGGCAATTTCCCAATGCAGGTGCGGTCCGGTGCTGCGCCCTGTATTGCCACTCAAGCCGATCACCTCGCCCTGCAAGACGATCTGACCCGGCACCACAAAAATTTGGCTGAGGTGCGAATAGTTGCTGAAAATGCCCCAGCCGTGATCAATGATCACATTGTTGCCGTGAATATCCAGACCACGCGCATAGACGACGCGCCCACTGGCGGCTGCCTTCACGGGCGTGCCAGTTGCCATCCGAAAATCGTAGCCGCCGTGCCGCCGCGTCGAACCATCGTTAAAATCGCGCACGCTGCCAAAAGGCGAGGTTGTTGGCGCGTTGGCAGGCAGGCTAAACTGCCCTTCCCAGAAGCGTTCTGGCGTCACCACACTGTAGATGCTGCTCAGGCGTGCGTCCTCATTCTCTTGGACAGACATATCCAGCAGATGGAATTTATCTGAGGGAATGCTGAAGGCAGGTTCGCGGATGAACTCGCCCGATTCCACTTTCACAGTGCCTTCCCAATTCAGCGTGCCGCCATCGGCGCGGTAAACGGTGACGGTGATCGGATATTCGCGGATGCGCTGATCCATCGGCGCGGCAAGCAGTGCCGCAAAACCGCCGGTGACGGGGAAAAAAGGATAGGTGCGCTCGAAGGCGTTCACCACGCCGCCCACCATATCCACACCGCTCAGGCTGATCACACCGGCACTGCCTTGCCGAATGTATTCAAAATTGAGCGTGATCACGATGGAACTTTGCGCCCGAATGTGCGCGAACGCGCCGAAGGTCAGCGCGGTGGCGGTGATCAGGGCAATCAGAGTTTTTCTAAACATGCAATGCTTCACACTAAGCTATCCGAACGAGTTAAGGCGCAGCCATTATAGCGCAGTTAGTGCGCGGCGGCTAGGTGCGCTACGCGCTTTCTTTTGCCATGCACCAAGCCTAGCGCGGCGCGGCGGGACGAGTCAAGCGGGCGTAGGGCAGGCGTAGGCGATACGTACACCGCCCTCACCTCGGCGCACTGCCCCAGACCGCCACACCCTGCCGTGTCAGCGTGATTTCATGCCACTCCGACAGCGGATACGTCCCGAAGGCGCTGTATGAGTAATCGTTCGTCTGTTGGAAAGCGCTCCAGTCCGCCTTGTTGACCGCGAGGATGTACTGCACGGTGTAGCCATTGGCAGGCAGCGTGCCATCCGTGAAGCGCAGCTCAACGTAGCTATCGACGGTGGCGGTCGGTGTGGTGAGCGCGCCCGTCTCGACGATGACGCTGCTGCCGCATGGTTGTGGCTCAGGGATGATGTCGGGCAGCACGCCGCTCGGATAATACGGGATGAAGGTGCAGGACGCCTGCAAGTCAGCGCTGCCATCGCGGGTGAAGTAGTAGCGCAGGCGCACCTCGCCCAGCGGGACGGGCGTGTTGCCGTGGTTGCGGATGACGACGCTCGGATGCAGCACAGGCGTGACGGGCGCGCTGTTGTAGGCGGCGTACAAAGCGCGCAGGTCGGTTGGCGGGAGGGTGGGTGTGGCAGTTGGCAGCACCGAGATAATCTGTGGCGTGCCTGTCTCTGTGCCGTATGCCAAGCGCCCGCCATCAGGACTCCATGCTGCCCACCAAACTGGCTGACCGACTTGAATCGTCTGCAACAGTTGCCCGCTGGCTGCCGCCCAGACTTTCACCGTGCCATCCTCGCCACCGCTGACCAACCGCGTCCCATCGGGATGCCACGCCACACTGTAAGCGCCATCTTCATGGGCAGCCCACACCTGCTCGATTGCCCCATCCGCCGCGTTGCGAATGCGAAGGTTGCCATCTAAGTTGGCGCTGACGATGCGGCTGCTATCAGGACTCCAGGCAATGGTTAATTCTGGGAGTATTGCTGTAGCCGAGCGATGCAGCAAAGTTAAGGTATTGGCGTCGAACCACTCCACTAAACCCAGACTGCCGATAGCAATCTTCTGCCCATCCGGCGACCATGCCATGTCGAAGTTGTCTCCACCAGTCAATGCAACGGCAACTTTTTGCCATGAAACAGTGTCAAAAATTTGCATTCGCTCATGGGGTAAACTGGTTAAAAGCGCAATTTGTGATCCGTTAGGTTTCCACGCAACAGCATAAGAGGAATATAGGGTCAGACTCCACAGCCGTTGTCCAGTTGCAATTTCCCAAACAGCAATGTCGTTATCCTCAGCAGTAGCTGCCAATCGGCTGCTATCGGGACTCCACGCAATCGTCATGCTATAGCTACTACTGCCTTGATAAATCGTTGTCTCAGTGTTATTAATCGTATCAAAAATACGCACATAACCATTTTTGGTTATTGTTCCAATGTAACGTCCATCGGGGCTCCACACACCTTTTGCATCAGATCCTATACCTGACTCTTGGGCATAGGCTAGGGTTGGAACGCTTATCAAAAATACTAAGATAACGCTTAGCAAATTTCGTTTTGCGATATTGATCATCGATGATTTCCTTTTATTATTGACCTGCAACTACTCTAGTAACAACCCAACAATTTCATTCATTTGTGAATCCATCCACGTGAAGCGTGCTTCACGTGGCTCAGTGGCATCAGGGCATCCTAACCAGTATTGATTACATTTCAGTTTTGTTGTCTGATTGGGATTGTCACTGGTTGGTGCGAGGATGGTTATTTCATCTGCTTCTCGCCACGAGCGATCTAAGAAGCCGCCGCGCCCTAGCTTGCGAATCGCACCCTGTTGCATGAGCTGCTGAGCGACCGTGCTGTCATGTTGTTGTTCGGGGGTCAGCAGCAGGGTAAACAGGCGTCCCGCACCATCCACGCGGGCATGGATTTTGGTGGTCAGTCCGCCTCGACTGCGTCCGAGTTGCTCGGCTTGCTGGGTACTTTTTTTGCCCCTGCCGCGTGCTGGTGAGCGCGCACCACCGTGCTGTCGATGAAGTGGA